>NZ_CP045429.1:950033-1557566 GCF_005886805.2 Pseudoalteromonas rubra | reverse complement strand
CAAGTGTTTGCTTTTGCTGCGGAGTAAGTGTGTCAACCATGGCTTTCAAGTCAGCGGTGCTGTTTACATTTGCGCCCTGAGGTGGCTGCACAGGCTGTTGTGCTTTAGTCACATTATCGGCGACTGACACCTGAGATTTACTATTGCGCAAAAACTCGCTCTGCTCACTCTGAACTTTATCACTGAGCTTGGTCTCTTTCTGGTCGCCCTGAGGTGCTGTTATCACCGGGCCTACCTGATCAACCGGGCGCTGAGCGATTTTACCGTCGAACGGCACTTTTTCTGTTACCACTTTATGCACGGCAACCTGTTCAGGTGTTTGTTCGTGCTGCGATGAGATCTCTTGAGCATTTACAGGGTTTGCGTTTGCAGGGTTCGCTTGTACAGACGCGGCTTGTGTAGTAGCTAGTTTAGCATCCGGAAGCGGCTGCTCAGCATTCACAGACTTGGCCTGGACCTGCGCTTTGTCACTGCTTTTCAAATTTATTTCAGCATTGTCAGATTTTAACGCTTCCATGATACTGGCAGATTTTCCTTCGCCTTTGGCAAGCAGCTCATCAGCCACCGGTCCAGACGAATCGCTGGGTTGTATGATACCAGGCCCCACACGATCAATCCGTTTATGAATAACTAACTCATCCACGCTCTCCACCTGAATTTTGCCTTTCAGATGATTACCATCGGGAAGCGCATTTGCGCCTGCGGTGACAGATTTAGATGTCGCTTCTTGCAGCTTAGGATCCACAGCGTCGTCAGTCTGACTCAACTCCCCCTGACCCAAAGGAGCTGGTACAACCGGTCCAGGTCCAATGTTGTCGAGCGGTTTTTTCGTTTCAGGTGGCACCACCAGCGTTTCTTTACCCAAATAATCTTTTAGCGCTTTGGGAACTGGTGCCAAATTGTGGGCAACGTCTGTACTTTGCGCGTTAGAGGAAGTGATTTGAGCAAGCAGCTCATCAGCATCACTGGGGTTTGCACCACTACCTGCTGCCGCACTTCCCTTGCCTGGTAACTCGGAGTCATCCAGCCGTAAAGGTTCATCCGGCGCGGTATTTTGTTTTTTCGGCAAATGGCTATCATCGAGACCTAAACGGCGGTCCAGGCCCTCAGGCAATGGGGCAAATTCGCCCGCGTTTTGCCCATCAGACTGAGACGTTTCATCACCGCTGTCTTGCTCTGCCTGAGCAAGCATGGCAAGAAACCCTGACTCTTCCGCTTGTTCCGTTTGATCTTTTCCCTTCGCCGAAACTCCGTTATTGATTGCTACTTCTAGCGAAACATTGACCATATTTCCACCTATATGTGCGGCAAACTTGCGCCGCTAACCGGATTAAATTGATATACTGGATTAACATTGCAAAAAGCACGCCATTCATGAACTATTTTTGACACCTTTTATTATTGTGCGAGCTTGCGACGCATGAAGATATTGGTAGCAAACTCATCAAGCATTTTCTGCTCTGCTTTGGCCAGCCTTTGTTGTTCTTCAAACGCCTTTTTCTCTATCAGCTTGGCAATCGCTTTGGCTTTCACTTGTTGCTCTAACCATAACTTACGACGCTGATCCACCACTCGCTTAGCGGTGGCAACGGTATTAGCCTGCTGCCGAATGGCCTCTTCAATCTTACTGATAAAAGCGTGATATTGGCCAAACCCCGCACTCGAGAGACCTTGCTGCGCTTTTTGATGAAGCTGTTGACTATATTCAAGACGAAAATCATTCAGGCCATTGAGCTTTTGTTGATTCGCATGAAAATTTTGCTCCGCCTGAATAAAATTAAGGCGTAGCTTTTCTTCTTTCTCGCTTTCAAGTTTGAACAATAAGTCAAGTTTGTTATTTGCCATTAGCCCTGTCCCAGAAGTTGTGCCAGACCTTGCAGGCATTCATCATAGTGCAACACGTCTTTCATTCCTTGCTGCAAGAAGGCGTTGATATTGGGCATCATATTGATAGCCTGATCCAACATGGGATCACTCCCTTGCTGGTAGGCACCCAATGTGATCATATCTTTATTTTGCTGATACATAGAATAAACCTGTTTGAGCACACGCGCCTGCTGCATGTGACTTTCCGATACCACCTGCGGCATTACCCGTGAAATGGACTTCTCAATATCAATGGCCGGATAATGACCACTGTCAGCCAGCTCCCGCGACAAAACAATGTGCCCATCAAGAATTGCCCGAGCGGAATCTGCAATCGGGTCTTGCATATCGTCCCCTTCACTCAATACCGTGAAGAAAGCCGTGATCGACCCCTGACCTTCCCCACCGTTACCCGCCCGTTCGACCAAAGCCGGCAATTTAGCAAACACCGAAGGTGGATAACCTTTGGTTGCCGGAGGCTCACCCACTGCCAGCGCGATTTCACGCTGCGCCATGGCATAACGAGTCACCGAATCGAGCAGCAACAATACGTTCAGCCCCTGATCACGAAAATACTCTGCAATCGTGACTGCACTCTCACACCCCTTCAATCGCATCAAGGGGGATGCATCGGCCGGTGCTGCGACGACGACGGAACGTTGTCGCCCTTCAACACCGAGGATTTCGTCTATAAACTCTTTTACTTCCCGGCCCCGCTCGCCAACCAGACCAACCACAATGACGTCTGCCTCACTACCACGCGTCATCATACCTAGCAGCACTGATTTACCGACACCACTACCGGCAAACAGACCCATTCGCTGCCCTTGTCCAACCGTTACAATGGAGTTAATGGCACGCACGCCGACGTCCATTGGTTCCTTAATTGGCCTTCTGGCCAGAGGGTTAATTGCAGCCTGTGCAAATTTCAGGTGGGTTTCTGCCTCAATCGGCCCGAGCCCATCCAAAGGACGACCCAGGCCATCTACAACTCGGCCCAACAGGGTCATCCCAACGGGCAAGCCTGCCTCTTTGATTTGCGGGATAACACGAGCGCCAGGTAACACACCTGATATATGATCGTTAGGCATTAAATAGAGGGTGTCATGATTAAAGCCGATTACTTCGGCATCGACAAAACCACGAATGGTTTCAATTTTGCACTGACTGCCAACCGGGGCATTGAGGCCCTTGGCTTCAAGCGTGAGACCAACGACCCGAGTCAAACTGCCCGCAACGGCGACACCGTAAGGCTGGATATGTTTTTGAAACTTTTGCAGGCGCTCAGCCAAGGGTTGCTCTGTCGAACTAGATACGGTCATTTGCTGTCAGTGAAAAAATTCAGATAATTCACTTATGCAAAAATCTCTCCAACATTTTTTGCGGCGACTAAATCAGTACGCCGCCTTGTGCTTAGATTCAGGTGTCAGCACCACTGGCTTGCAGAAAACTGCCAAGCACTTCAGCAATGCGATTTTTAAGGCTCAGGTCAATTGACGACTCTGGTGTTCTGATATGACAGCCACCGCGTTCAAGCGTCGGCTCTGGCACTAACTGCCAGTGTTGCTCAGCGATGGTTTCCTCACCATAGGCTTCTTTAACCAGGGCTAAATCTTCCGGGTGCAGGTTGATCCGCATCTGTGTGTCATGCAGCGGTAAAGCATCAATGCCTCTCTTAAGGGCCTGTAAAATCAGCTCAGGACGAGTTTTTACTTGCTCAAAGATCACTTGCTCTGCCAATAAATTGACGAGTTGCAACAACTGTTTTTCGGCAGCTTCATCTATCTGGCGAAGGGGTTTTTGAGTGGCTTCAAGTAACGCGGACAAAGAATGTAATCGCTCTTCAATCAGCGGCTTTGATTCTTCTATCCCCTGCTCTTTACCGAGCGTTACTCCTTCTTTGTAGCCCGCTTCTTTCCCCTCACTGACACCTTTATCAAATCCCTCGATATAGCCCTGCTCGTGACCCTGTTTCAGACCTTCTTCATAGGCATCCTGCCTGATCTGCTCCAACTCTTCGAGTGTGAGCATAGGGACTTCTTCGGCTTCAGGCTCTGGCTCTGGCTGACTAACTTTTTGTTGATAGAGCTCTTCAAGTGGGGTACCCATGGCGGTCGAACGTCCGGAGTACTTACTCAGATCCTCATCCACATTAGGGATTGGCCAGTTTTCAAGCAGCTCATCCAGTGCTTCTGAGCTCACTGGCTTACCACGATATAACTTCTTCTCAGCCATGGCTTACAAGAACTCCTCACCACCACCACCACCGAGCATGACTTCACCCGAGTCGGCAAGACGTCTGGCTGTTGCCAGGATCTCTTTCTGCGCTGCTTCAACTTCACTGATCCGTACCGGTGGCATTGCCTCCAGATCGTCAGCCATCATTTCAGCTGCACGCTTAGACATGTTCTTCATGATCTTCTCTTTCAGCGAATCGTCGGCACCCTTAATGGCTTTCATCAGGACGTCTTGCTGAACTTCGCGCAGAATAGCCTGAATGCCTCTGTCCTCTACATCCATCAGGTTCTCAAAGACAAACATCAGATCCTGAATTTGCTGAGACATTTCTTCGTCATGCTCACGGATTGAATCCATGAGCTGACCTTCGATGTTGGTATCCAGATAGTTCATGATATCCGCAGCGGCTTTTAGGCCGCCCATTTTCGCAGCTTGCGCACCAGCCTGACCTGCGAATTGTTTCTCCATGATTTCGTTCAGTTCTTGCAATGCCGCAGGTTGAACTTCTTCAAGATTTGCTATCCGCATTGTCAAGTCAAGCCGCACTTTCTCAGGGAACTGCGACAATATTTCAGCTGACTGCTCCGGTTCGAGATAAGACAGTACGATGGTTTGTATCTGCGGGTGCTCGTTACGGATGATATTCGCCACCTGCTTAGAATCCATCCATTTCAAAGAGTCCAGACCTTTGGCGCCAGAGCCCATCACAATCTGATCGATCAGACTGGCGGCTTTGTCCTCACCAAGTGCGGCGGTCAGTGCCTTCTTAATAAAGTCCTCTGACTGGAAGCCTATGGTACTGAAACTTTGGATCTGCTCGATAAACAGATTATGTACCGCACTGATCTTGGCCTGCGATAAGTCATCGAGTGCCGCCATCGCCATACCCACTTTCTGAACCTGCTTCGGTTCAAGATGCTTCAGGATCTGGGCGGCATCTTCTTCCGTCAGGCTGAGTAGCAGGATAGCGGCTTTGTCGACCCCATCCAGTTTATCTACATCAAACGCCGGCGGCAGTTGTTTTTGTTCTTCATCACTCATCTTCAGTTAACCATGCTTTGACTACTTGAGAAGACAGCTCTGGCTCGTTAGCAACCAGTGCACGAACAGCTTTAAGCAAATCTTCATCGCCATGTAAGTCTGGCAATTGTAATGTACCATCGGAAGAGAAGCCAACTGCTGATTCATCAAAGTCATTGTTTAGCATATCTAAAGTACTGTCGCCAAGGTCTACACCTGAGGTTAGCGCATCTTCATCATAATCTTCCAGCGTATCCTCTGGATAAATCAGACGCTTCAGCATAGGTCTGACAACCGCCAGTATTAGTACGATGATAACCAGCGCGCCCATAACCAGGCGGATGGTTTTCATAAACCATTCCTGCTCCCACAGTGGCAAGTCACTCTCTTCAAGAATATTTTCACGTACAAAAGGTACGGTCACCACTTCCAGCGCATCACCACGCTGCATATCGAAGCCTACGCCACCTTGCAATAAACGACGTATGTTGTTGAGCTCTTCCTGTGAGCGCGCAGTCATTACCATGTTGCCTTCGGCATCTGGCTTATTCATGTAGTCCACCGCCACTGAAACACTGATGCGACGGATCACGCCAGTTTGCTGACGCTTGTGTGAAATGGTGGTATCCAGTTCATAGTTACGTGTGGCCTCTTTGTGGACACGTGACGGTGTCGTGCCGGAACCATTGCCCTGGCCTGCCACTTCAGGAATATTGGAGTTCACCGGTGGCTGATTAGTAAGTGCACCTGGGATACCTACAGCCAGGCCACCGACATTATTTTCTTCAAAGGTGGTTTCACTGCGCACCGCGGGTAAGTCGGGGTTGAAACGTTTTTGGGTTTCTTCCACCGCGCTGAAGTCCATCGTCAGATCAACCTGAGCGGTATACTTACCCAGCCCCACTACTGGGATCATGATGCTGTCAATTTTTTCCAGATATTCCTGCTCACGCTTACGCTCGATTTCATATTCTTTACGAGAGCGTGCAGCCAGAGAGTCTTGGGAGCCAGAATTAAGCAAACGACCATTCTGATCTGTCACAGTAACACGTGCCGGCGTCAGGCCCTGTACCGCTGAAGCAACAATATCAACGATTGAATCAACTTCTTCACTATCCAGTGTACGACCACGTTTTAATGTGAGCACCACTGTCGCTGACGGCTGCTTTTCACGTCGCGCGAATACGTTTTCTTTTGGAATCGCCAGCAGGACTTTCGCACGGTTAATATCTTGCAGCTCTTCGATGGTACGCGCTAACTGTTGTTCCCGGCTGTGCTTAAGACGTTCACGTTCAAGACGTTGGCTCACGCCAAACCCCATATCCTGCATCAGGATATCAGTACCACTGCTCGGTGCCTGACTGAACCCGTCACGGGCCATTCTCAGCTTAATATCTTGATAGTCAGACTCTGCAACCATGATGGTATTGCCATCCAGGTCATACTCGATTTTCTGTGCATCCAGAAAGTCCAGTGTCTGAACCAGCTCTTCGGTTGGGTACTGACCTAACGGACGCATATCTGGCTGACGTGCCCAGATAATGATGAAGATAGCGATTGCCAGACAGATAGCAAGTGCGATCACCAAAGTAATCTGGCGGAGCATATCAACACCGCTCAAAGCACTAAAGTAGCCTGATTTTTGCTCTTGTTGCGTATCTGCATCAGCACCAGCTCCTGGAACGGATTGTCCATCAGCAAGTGCCAGATCGGTTGATTGATTGGTAGCCACGATTACTCTCCACTAAACTCTGTTTATACCGGCATGCTCATGATGTCTTTATATGCTTCTATGAGCTTATTTCTGACCTGCATGGTTGCATCAAAGGCCACTGATGATTTGTTTTTAGCTATCATTGCTTCCGCCAGAGAGACGCTGCGGTCACCCATTTCAACCGCGGTCACTTTCTCTTTGGCATCCCGCTGTAGTCCTGCAACCGTATTAAGTGCATCACTGAGTAAATCGCCAAACTGGGCACTTGAGGTTGCCGCCGTTGCCTGGACAGGCAATTTATTCGGGTCCTGGGGTCTGACACGGCCGGCCTCTGAGGCCATTGCCTGCATTTCCTGATAAAGTCCGGTAGATTGAATTTTCATGATCTGGCTCACTTTGTGAGTTATACATAACATGAATAATGCACAAAGCATGCCAAATTAAACTTAAATTAAAACAATAGGTTATGAAAGGTTTTTAAGGGTCGAATTTTTGACAGTGACACAAACCGGTCACAGGAAGGTCATGAATCCGGGCAAGTAGTTGCCCGGATGTCTTAGTTAAATACTTAGGCCGGCACAGGTAAACCCAAATCGCGCATTCTGGCCAGCTTATATCTGAGTGTTCTGGGACTGATCCCAAGTAACTCAGCAACGTCTTTGCGCTTGCCATTACAACGGTTCAGCGTATCGAGAATAATTTGATGTTCCTTATCCTGCAGCTCTTCTTTGTAGCTCAGCCCCTCTGCATCCTCGTTCATGTTCACTGTGATCTCGCCAGCCGGTTCAAGAACACCTGTGGTAAATTCAGCAGGCTCCGTAAGTGACGGTTGTGTTGCGGTTGTGAGCATTGGCGCAAAATTCTCGATAAAAATATCGTCTGCTGCAATGACCGACCCTTGCTGCAAAATAAGCGCCCGCTGAACTACATTATCTAACTCTCTGACGTTACCAGGCCAAGCGTGGCTAAGTAGTTTGTCTTTGGCACAGTGAGACAATACAGGAGTCTCTTTACCGGCTTTATCGCAGTGACGCTGTAACAAGTGCGCTGCAAGTGGGACGATATCTCCGCTGCGCTCTGACAACGGCAACCAAGTCAATGGAAAGACGTTCAATCTGTAATACAAGTCTTCCCGGAAAACACCGTCATTCACGGCTTCTTTAAGATCACGGTTACTGGTTGCCAGAACCCGAACATCCAATTCAATGGTTTTACGACCACCCAGCCGCTCGACTTCTCTTTCCTGCAATACCCTTAACAGCTTAGCTTGCAGACCCAGGTCCATCTCAGTGATTTCGTCTAATAATATAGTTCCTTTCTGTGCCTGTTCAAACTTACCTGGGCAAGCTGTAATCGCACCGGTAAAAGCCCCTTTTTCATATCCAAACAGTGTAGCCTCAAGCATATTTTCGGGAATGGCAGCACAGTTAATTGCCACAAATGGCTGATCAGCACGTTCTGAACGGTCATGAATATAACGCGCAAGAACCTCTTTACCAGAACCACTGGGACCCAGCACCATCACACTGGCATCTGAGCGCGCCACTTTTTTGGCAAGTTCAAGTAACTCCAGGCTTTTACTATCTGCCACTACCGGACCATCGGTTTCTTTCGCTTTTTCAGGCATGTAGCGGCTAACCATATTCAGCAATACTTCGGGCGCAAAAGGTTTTGCCATGTAGTCAATCGCCCCAAGGCGCATCGCTTCAACCGCATCGTCTATGGTGGCGTAGGCCGTCATCATCAGCACAGGTAAATCTGGGTAATTTAGCTTCACCGTCCTGAGCAGGTCTAAGCCACTCATAGCGCCCATTTGTACGTCACTGACAAGCAGTGAAAACACTTGTTGTTTTAACAATATCACTGCCTGTTCAGCACTATCCGCCTCGACGCACTCAAACCCCGACATTTCAAGTGTGTCGATAAGTGCTTCGCGCAATCCGGCATCGTCTTCGACAACTAAAATTTTGTTGCTCATACGGCCTCCTGTAATGATGAATGTTCGCTGGTAATAGGCAATAACATGCTAAAACATGCGCCTCCGGTTTCATTATTGCTAACGTCAACCCGACCTTTATGGGAGTGGGCGACAGAATTCACAACGGCTAACCCCAGGCCTGTGCCTTGTGACTTAGTCGTGTAAAAAGGTTCAAATAGTTTGCTTGCCTGACTCAGGTCAACACCTGGGCCATTGTCAGACACACTGATGCGCACAATGTCTGTTCCGGCATCACGCTGGGCGCAAATCTCTATTTCGGCCCCTGCGCCAATGTGTTGCACACTGTTATGGATCAGATTCTGAATAGCGCTTGCCAGTGCCGTTTTATTACCCAGAATTTCAATATCCGGCTCAGGTAAAGTCACTGTCAATTCGGCTTTGTGCAATGACACCATCGCATCTGCGCCGGCTTTGACCTCACTCAATAGCTGTTGCATCGACACACGTTCAATGACCTGCTGTTCGCCACTTTTTGCGAACAGCAGCATATCGTTAACTTGATTTTCAAGGTCTTTTAGGCGCGACATCAGCTTAGTGTGAAATTTATCTCGTGACTGTGCAGGTAGTTTGCTGCTGCCCAGGTTTGCACCATACAGCATCGCTGCTGACAAAGGTGTACGTACCTGATGGGCCAAAGACGCCACCATTTTGCCCAAAGCACTGAGACGCTGCATATGTGCAACACGTGCCTGAAGGCGTCGCGTTTCTGTCAGATCCGTCATCAGGATCAGTTGACCGGGCTCCGGCGTCAGGGCGGTAATATCAAGTTTGATCAGACGTCCGTCTTTGAGAGACACTTCATGGCCATCATCCTGCTGTGGACAAAAAGAACGCTGGATAATATTAAACCACTTCTCCCCCTCCAGTGGCTCACCCAGCATATCAATGGCTATCTGATTGGCTTTGGCTATCATACCCTGCCCATCTAATACCACCACACCCGCTGGCATGGTATCGACCAGATGACTCAGCCAACTGGCCTGTTGCCGCAAATCGCTCAACTCACCCATATACGCTTCTTGTAATAAGCAAGGGTTGTATTGAGTGGTTGGCACAAATTGTGGATTAATCACTTTTGCTAATGCCATGACGTTGCTCTCATAAATCTAGATATACAGAAAAAGCAATCTCCATGCCAACTTTAAAACTCAATATATTCAATAAATTAAAATCGTAAGGATGCCTTCAAAAGTTTGACACTGTTTATTTGTACAGCGATTAATAATGCGCTAAACTGACTCTAATCACTGTCAACATTAAGGACAATATCATGACCACACGTTGTCACTGGGTCGATTTAAGCAAGCCTGATTACGTTGCGTATCACGACGAAGAATGGGGAAAGCCGGTACTGAATGACGATAAACTGTTCGAGTTTATTACTCTGGAGTCTGCTCAGGCTGGACTCAGTTGGTATACCATATTAAAAAAACGTGATAACTATCGAGCGGCGTTTCATCAGTTTGAGCCGCACAAAGTTGCAGCAATGACAGAGGACGATGTGACCAGGCTGATGGACAATCCCGGGATCATCCGCAATAAATTGAAGATCCAGGCAACCATTAATAACGCAAAACGATTTATCGAAATTCAACAGGAGTTCGGCAGCTTTGCTTACTATCAGTGGCAATTTGTCCACTTTACGCCAATCATAAACACCATTCACAGTCCCGAAGACTATCAGGCAACCACAGAGATAAGCGCACAATTTGCCAAAGATTTAAAAAAGCGTGGTTTCAAATTTCTTGGGCCCACCACAGTCTATGCGCATATGCAGGCCTGTGGCATGGTCAATGATCATCATGATGACTGTTTTTGCAAGGCACCCATATTAGAGGCAAACAAGACGCTGGATATTAAAGCGCAGCTTAGCAAGCTATGATGTGAGGCGCCTTATCATTTAACCGCAGCCAAGCTCTTTGTGTTTAGCTCACAAACACTATAACAAACACATAAGTGTGGCACATCACATTTTAGCCCCCATAAAAAACGGCACCTCCAGGGTGCCGTAATTACGCAATTAGTCACTCTTTCTAATCGCGATTCAGATTGTACTTCTTCATTTTTTCGACCAGGGTTGTACGGCGCACACCGAGGATCTCAGCCGCTCTGGCAACCACATAGTCGTAACGCTCAAGAGCCTGAGTAATAAGACTAATTTCCATCTCAGCCAGATACTCTTTGAGCTCGATACCCTCATCAGGCAGTAACCCCAGGCCCGGTTCCATATTATCCTGATCGAGTGTTTCTTCTTCATCGTCAAAGTCACTGAAGCCATCACTGAACAACTCATTAAAGACGTCTTTTTCAAGCAGCTCTTCCGGATATTCCGGCTCATAGGCTTCCACTTCGATATAACGATACTTACTGGGCAAGTCGGTCACATCGACCACTTTTTCAGGAAACATAATCGCCATGCGTTCCACCAGGTTTGCAAGCTCACGAATATTCCCGGGCCAGCTATGTGCTTTGAGACTGTCAATCGCGCGATCAGTGAACTTCACCGTGCTGCCGCCCTGCTCTGCAACACGACGTAATAACTCTTTTAATAGCAAAGGAATATCATCAGCACGTTCACGCAGGGAGGGGTTTTCAATGGGAAACACATTTAAACGGTAAAACAAATCTTCGCGGAATTTACCTTCTTCAATCATGATTTCCAGATTACGGTGCGTTGCAGCAATAACTCGTACATCCGCCTGGATAGGCTTAGTACCACCAACACGCTCATAACTGCGTTCCTGCAAGACACGTAACAACTTAACTTGCATTTGCAAAGGCATATCGCCGATTTCATCGAGGAATAATGTACCACCTTGCGCTAATTCAAAACGCCCTTTACGTGCAGAAATAGCACCGGTGAAGGCTCCTTTTTCATGTCCGAACAACTCACTCTCAAGTAACTCTCCGGGAATAGCGCCACAGTTAACAGGCACAAAGGGACCTGCATTGCGGTTGGATAGCAAGTGCACATTTCGCGCAACCACCTCTTTACCGGTTCCGGATTCGCCCAGGATCAGGACATTGGCGTCTGTTTTCGCAACCTGAGAAATCAAAAAACGCACTTCTTTGACGGCTTTTGTATCTCCCACCAGGCCGTCAAACGATTTCGCATCATTCAGCTGAGTCGACTTACCCGGCAACATGCGCTGGTATTGCTGACAATCATGCAATAGCTGCATGGTCACTTCCTGACTAAATGGCTCCGTGATAAGACCAATCACGTTTGCCAACGATAGTAGCGGCCTTAGAGTTTCGCCAATCAGCAAAAACGGTACTGCGGGCAAAGATTTGATCAACGCCTCATGATTTAGTTGTGACAGAGCCCCCAAGATAACCACTGGCTCTTGTAGGTTATTCAACAGATCGGCGGAAAATTCCGACTCCGCAATCACCTGTGCTGGCTGTCCAACGAAACTCAATGCCGCTGCCAGTCCGGCTGCTCTGTTATTATTGTTATCCAGGATCGTAATCATGCCCGCAAGATCCAACTTCTTCGTATATATCAATAGTAATGATTGTAAGTCAGTGACATGGGGATGCAATACCTAAGTGGCAAGTTTTTGACATCAACGCCAAAAAAACGCCGCTGCCTATGCGCCAAATCAATACTTAAGGATTAAAATTTAGAAAAATCAGAGAGGCGTACTTTTATAAGGGACGAGATGAACGCCTCAGAATAACCTATAACGTCGCAACAATGGCGTTCTGGAACCTGGTACTATTTTAAAAACAGCCGCATGCTGACGACGCTAAGCTCAACGTGTCTGAGGCGCGAAAAACAATAAAAAAGCCAGCATTAAATTGCCGGCTCTTTTAAAACACTGTACTAACCAACGTTTGACTTACAACAGCCCGAGCACCGATGAAGCAGACTGGTTTGCCTGTCCGCGCAATGCAATGGACGCCTGAGATAAAATATCGTTGGCCGTTTGTTCGGCAACCGCACTTGCGTAGTCAGTATCCTGAATACGACTCTGACTTTCTGCGATATTGTCTCTTTGTGTTCCCAGGCCACGTATGGTGCTATTGAGTGTGTTTTCAAACGCCCCCAGCTGAGTCCTTTGTGTATTGAGCGCCTCCGACACTTGATCTGCCGCATCAATCGCCGTTTGTGCGCCAGCCTGAGTCGAAATGTCTACACTCAGGATCGGGTTAGCGAAACTGCCATCAGACGCCGTGAAACCTTGCGTTGTATTTGCATCTGGCCCCACCTGGAAGCTTGTCTGATTACCATCAAACAGTGCCTGTCCCCCAAACGTTGTATTAGCGAAGGTATCTGAGATCTGCGACTGAAGCTGCGACACTTCGTCTTGCAAAGCTTGCCTGTCACTGTCTGTCAGCGCACCACTGCCAGACTGAAGTGACAACTCTCGGATCCGCGATACAGCATCGTTCACGCCAGACAAGGCAGAATCGGTTGTTTGCGAATAAGAAATACCATCATAAGCATTGCGGATAGACTGATTGTAGCCTTCCTGCTGAGATGTCAGACGGTTGATTATCTGCAACGCTGCTGCATCATCGGCTGCTGAGTTGACCTTTTTACCACTTGCAAGCTGTTGATTAAGCTTGTTATTGGTTTGATCAACCCGGTTAAAAAAACTAGTACTTTGAGAATTTATCTGCATAACGCCTCCCCATCAGGTGTTATTACCTCTAAGTCTACCCCTTTGTGTTCAAAAAGTCATCTATTGTCAGAAATTGAATAGCAGTCTATGTATATTTACTGCAAATTATCAATATCTGATATAAAGTATTGAGTAATCGCTTTTTTATCTTTTTAAGGGAATTTTGTTACAGTCATACCTTTTTCTATACTGTAAAGAATTCAATGCACCTTTAGGTGGACTTTTATGTTTGACAATAAGACTATTCTCATCACAGGCGGCACAGGCTCATTTGGTAAAAAGTATGTCAAAACGCTTTTAACCCGATACAAGCCAAAGAAAATTATTGTTTTTTCTCGTGATGAATTAAAGCAGTTTGAGATGCAGCAGATATTCAACGATCCCTGTATGCGCTACTTTATCGGTGACGTCCGAGACAAAAGCCGCCTTTATCGAGCGATGCAAGGTGTAGATTATGTGATCCATGCGGCAGCACTCAAGCAGGTGCCAGCAGCTGAATACAATCCCATGGAATGTATCAAAACCAATATCAATGGGGCTGAAAACGTCATTGAAGCAGCGCTGGACAACAATGTTGAAAAAGTGATCGCCCTGTCAACAGATAAAGCAGCAAACCCAATTAACCTATATGGTGCAACTAAACTGGCTTCTGATAAGCTATTTGTTGCTGCGAATAATATCGCCGGTGGTCATAAGACCTTATTCTCAGTTGTCCGGTACGGCAATGTGGTATGCTCTCGAGGGTCGGTTGTCCCCGTATTTCAGCGTTTTATCGATGAAGGGTGTGACCATATCCCTATTACCCATGCTGACATGACCCGGTTTTGGATTAGTCTCCAGCAAGGTGTCGACTTTGTACTGAAGAATTTTGAACGAATGATGGGGGGTGAGATTTTCGTACCTAAGATACCTTCGATTCGTATTGTTGACCTTGCCACTGCAATGGCACCGCAACTGCCGCATAAGATCGTGGGTATACGCCCTGGAGAAAAATTGCACGAAGTGATGTGTCCCGAAGACCTTTGTTTTGACACCTTTGAATTTAGTGACCATTTTGTAATTGCACCCGGTATCAAATTCAGTAGCCGTAGCAATGATTTCGATACCAATGCCCTGGGCGAGCAAGGCCATGCTGTCGCACCAGGCTTTGAGTATAATTCGCTCAGTAATCCAGACTATCTCTCTATAGAAGAAATAAAAGCTTTCAATGCTCAGGCATTAGCTTAATACGCCAGGAGGACAGCATGATCCCTTATGGCAAACAGAACATCGCACAACAGGACATTGACGCAGTCGTCGCGGTGTTGCAGTCTGATTTTTTGACCCAAGGACCGGTTGTACCTCAGTTTGAACAAGCCGTCGCCAGATATTGCCAAGCGCCACATGCCGTGGCAGTAAATAGTGCCACGTCGGCTTTACACGTTGCCTGTATGGCACTCGATGTCACACAAAACAGTTTGGTCTGGACGGTGCCAAATTCTTTTGTTGCCTCGGCAAACTGTGCGCTCTATTGCGGCGCATCCGTCGACTTCGTGGATATCGATGAGACGTCGGGCAACCTGTGTGTACTTGCATTGGCAGAAAAGTTACGGCACGCACAGGAAACCGACCGCTTACCCGATGTGGTTATCCCCGTACACTTTGCAGGCCAGTCTTGTGACATGGAAGCCATCGCGAAGTTGGCCAGGCAGTATGGTTTTAAAATCATCGAAGATGCATCCCATGCCATCGGGGGACGCTATCAGAGTAATCCTGTCGGCCACTGCGACTATTCGGATATTTGTGTATTCAGCTTCCATCCGGTAAAAATCATTACATCGGCAGAAGGTGGAATGGCCGTCACACAAAATGAGGCGCTTGCGCAGCGTATGCGCTCATTGCGTAGTCATGGTATTACTGCAGACCCGGCGCTGCTGACCGAGCCAAGTCATGGGCCCTGGTATTATCAACAGCAAGCACTAGGATTCAATTATCGGATGACCGATCTACATGCTGCATTGGGTTTGAGCCAACTAGCGCAGCTTGATCAATTTGTTGCCACGCGTAACAAGTTGGCACAACACTACGACGCTCTGTTTGCGCAGGTGGAAGGCGTAACCCCTTTGGCTCAATCAGAAAACCAATACAGCGCCTATCACCTCTATGTCGTCAGAATTGCTGACAGTACCCGGCAATTACACCAGTATCTGGTCTCCCAGCTGAGAGCAAAAGGGGTCTTTGCTCATGTGCACTATATCCCGATCTATTTGCAGCCTTACTATCAACAACAAGGGTTTAAGGCTGGTTATTGCCCGGCCAGCGAAGCGTACTATCACAGTGCCATCACTCTACCCTTATTTCCGTCTTTAACAGCACCACAGCAACAACAGGTCGTTGACACCCTTAGTCAGCTACTCTGCGACTGGCAACACACTCAAACAGCACTGAAGGAGTAGCAGCCCATGACAACTAAGCCTTTAAACCTTGCCTTTATCGGTGGAGGAACGAACTCGGCCGTTGGCTACGTACATTTTACCGCTGCACAACTAGACAATCGCTTCAAAGTGGTTGCAGGTGCCTTCAGTCGCGATCATAGCGCCAATGAAGCGACCGCACAGCAGTGGGACATTGCCCCTGAGCGGACCTATAGCGACTGGCGCACGCTTATTAAACAAGAAAAAAATCAGGTGGACGCCGTGGTGGTGCTTACGCCCACGCCTCATCACTTGGAGGTGCTAACGGCATTACTGAATGAAAATATTCCGATCATTTGCGAAAAGTCACTGGTCTGTGGTACCTCTGAAACACAAGCATTGGCTACTGTGTATGACCCGGCTAAACATTTCCTGGCTGTAACCTATAACTACAGTGGCTATGCTATGGTTCGTGAACTCAAGCACCTAATTGCTCAGGGAAAGTTAGGTCAGATCCAAAAAATTCACCTGGAGATGCCCCAGGAAGGCTTCAAGCGCCCGCCCGATATCGCAGGCAAACCAGCCAAGCCTCAGGCGTGGCGACTTCAGGACTATCAGGTCCCTACTATCTGCCTTGACTTGGGCGTCCATTTACATCACTTGTCGAGCTATTTACTGGAACGGGAACCCACAGAAACCTGTGCTCAGTTTGCCAATCACTCAGACTATCCGGGATTGATTGACGATGTGCAAATGCTCCTAAAATACCCTGACGGGATCCACGGCAGCATGTGGATGTCAAAAACCGCCATCGGCCACCGAAATGGGTTGCAGGTTAGGGTCTATGGTACAACGGGTAGTGCTACCTGGGTACAACTCAACCCAGATGAATTACAGCTGCAGTTTAGTGATGGTAGACGTGAGATACTGGACCGTGCAGGTCAGTGTCAGTATGCCAACCAGTTCCGGTACAATCGAATGAAACCAGGTCATCCGACCGGATTTGTTGAAGCGTTTGCAAATCTATACACTGACATTCATCAGGCTTTATCTGCACATCTGGCAGGCACAGCCCCTAAGAACGAGTATGTGTTTGGATTCGCTCAGGCTCAGGCAAGTATGGCGCTGTTTGAAGCAGCAGTCACTTCGAATGAGCAACACAGTTGGTGTCAGGTTTGAGCCTGACACCCGGATCACACTTCTGAAAAACGTGTTTTCACATCATTTCTGAGAACCTTCCCCATCGGCGTTCTTGGCAGCGCACTAATGCGTTCGAGCGAGCGCGGTTGCTGATAGTCCGTCAGCTCAGACAAACACAGTAGCCTTAACTCACGGCTGATATCCGTGTCATCCTGTTGCTCATAGACCACTTTGATGTACTCACCCAACTGCCTGTCTGCACAACCAAAAGCCACACAATCCACCACTTTCGGATGCTTTCTGAAAACCGCCTCAATGTCCTGAGGAAAAATATTGATCCCCCCACTGGAGATCACTTCTTTTTTTCGCCCAACATAATACAGGAAGCCATCTTCATCCAGATAACCCAAGTCGCCGGTCAGAAAATAGCCCTGCGGATCAAATGCATCCTGAGTTTGCTGAGGCATTTTCAGATAACCGCTGAAGCCAGTTATCGTCTGACACGCAATTTCGCCCACTTCCCCCTCATCCACGGCATGTCCCTGCTGATCCAGGATCTTAACCTGCACAAACGGCAAAGCCTCACCGACGGCGCCGTTTTTATCTCGTCGTTCACTAACACAAAAATCACTGACCACACCCACTTCAGAAGCACCATAGCACTCGTGAAAACGACAGGGTAACTTGCGCAACAAAGCCTGCTTGGACTCAGCTGACAGCACCGCCGAGGAGGACACCACACAACGCAACGAACTCAAATCAGCCTCTTCGTCACTGCTTAACAAACTCTCTAATTGAGCCGATACCGCAAACAGAAAACTAACTTGATGCGTCTCAATAGCACAGAGCCACTTTGATAACGTAAACTTAGGCAAGATCACACTGGTTGCGCCTAACATCAGGGGCATCAATACCCCCCGCTGGGCAAGTGAGTGATACAGTGGCGTCGCAACCAGCACGACTTCGTCTGGGGTTAACCCGTAGTAATTTATCGTGGCGTCATAGGCACGGCTGATCTTACATTGCTGGCTTAGTACTATCGGTTTGGGCTGACCTGTGGAGCCGGATGTCATGGTTAGTATATAGGGGTCATTGACATCAATCTTTTGCGCTGGTGCACTCACCGACTGCACCACCGACTCCTCTGACATAATGTCGTGCCAGCAGGGCTCATCCGCAACAGGCTGTGACAAACTGATTAAGTTAGTGGGGTCAATGACGGCGTCTGCCAGTAAAGTTCGACCAATAGAAGGCCAAGCGATCACTGCCGCAACCGGCGTTTTCTTCAGCGCCACCGACAACGCATCACCTTTGAGACTGATAGGCAAAGGCACAATGGCCAGGCCCAGGCGGGCCGCCGCCAGCATCACAACCGGATACTCAAGGCCATTCGGAGCAAACAACGCCACCCGTTGACCAGGCCGTAATCCTAAACGATCAAAATGCACGCAAAGCTTCAATACCTGAGCATTCAGCGCCTGATAACTCAAAGTCTGTTGCTCAAACACCAATGCGGTTTTATCTGGCTGAGACTGCACATGCTGTGCAAAAATTTGATAGATATTACTCACAATCTGTCCTCTATGGATATTTGGCAACAAAATTAAAGTCTGCGGGACTGGCATTGGGAAAAAGCAGCCGCGCGGCGTCATGACCGGGCTCATTTTCAGTCAACGCAACAAAGCCGGCGCGCTCGTTCAGCAAGTTGACAAACCGGTTTTGCTTGTTGATCACTGCCACCCAAATTGCATCAGGATAAACCTGAGCCGTGTGTGATAGCTGCCATTGCAAGATCAGTTGCGCATGCACAAAATTCACCTTATCACTGGCTGCAAACCAGCCACCAAACAGATAAGTCTGCCCTGCTATTTCCGCACATTGATGCCAAACATAGAGTAATGGTTCACCGTCTTGCGACAGCACAAATGAGTCACGTGTTTGACGGAACCACCAGCGATAATGATCAACTTTATCAATGCGATCGGTAATAGTCATACGCCAGGCATTGTCGCTGCGATTACGTGCGTTAAGGTAGCTGTTGATGTGTTTATCTATCACAGGATACAAGTGTAAGTTATCTGCAAGCGCCCAGCTCACTCCAGGCTCGCTCGAAGCGCTACGCGCCAATGTCAAACCCGATACAGCGTTGCCTAAGAGTACAGACGCGATACGTTTAGCCCCCATCCCATCCACGATGACAGAAGCCTCTGAACACAATTGTTGCACCCGAGTATGTGCACTGAATAACGAGGCGATCAACTCAACCACTTTATGCGTAGCATGTGTCAACAGGTTGGGAATATGGAGATAATGACCCAGCGCTTCCAAATCTGCCTGGGCATTATTCTGATTATCGGCCAGACTAAAACTCAGCGCAGGCGTTTGTGTTGCGGCCAGTTCATATAGGGATGTCCCGAGCGCCCCCACAAACAGGCCACAGCGCTGATAATATTGTGCGAGACTAGTTGCCTGTTCAATTAAAGTCAGCCGTGGGTGTTGTGCTGCCAAAGAGCGCAGTTGTTCAGTGCCTGTCGCTTTAGGTCCAATCACCACTTTTATCGCTGTGGTTTCAAGCCCTTGTGGAGGCGTTTTAAGTAAACGGTCTATCCATGCAGCTGGCACATGCCAATCTCCGCCGCCACCCAGCGAAAATAATAGTCCGCCATCACGCGTTTGAGCCGCTGGACAGTGATATTCTGGTGCCAAAATACTGTAATCCGGCCCCAGTAAAGTCTGGCTGTGTGCTGCCAGCTTTCCATCATAACGCACAGCGGTTTGTGACCCCTGCCATTTAGCATCAACCACTAAATCGGCGACGTGCTCCCGGGCTAAGTCATCCATTGCCAACAACGGCACGCCACTTTGCCGGATGCGTGATTCCCAGCGCACATCGAAACCATATCCATCGACCACCCAGCGACTGACCAAATCACCTCGATGCGCCAAAATATCCAGTGCAAACTGCGCGTCACTGACCGGATCCGGCTGCTGCGGTACTTCAACCAATACGATATTCATATCTTGATAAAAGCGCGCGGGCACCGTGTTTTCGTCCACCAGCATTACCACTTGCTGATGTTGCTCAATCAGCGCTTTGGCCAGCCACTTCATGCGCATAAAGTGACCCAGGCCACAGCGCGTATCCACACGAATTGCTATCATGCGAGTGCCACTATGGCATCAACAAAATTACCCACTTGTGCATTGCTTGACTCAAGCAGCAATTCCGGTGGGACAGACAACCCAAAATGCGCTTCAATATGCATGATCATCGACAATACTTCGAAAGAGTCCAGCACCCCTGCGGCAATAAAGTCGAAGGACTCAAAGTCCGCTTCGCTTACAACCACAGCGCGCACTTCGAAAAACTCTTTTAACAAAACCACTACGGCTTCACGCTGTATGCTCATAGCATATCTCCCCAGCTCAACTGCATCCCGCGTATCAGCGCCTTATTTACCGTGCGGCCAATCACATCTGGTAACGATTTGGGCATGATCTCGCCGCCACCCGGACGCATCTGTGCCACATGCTCTGCAGTGATCCGCTCACCTGCTTGAATGTCTTTAACGATGTAAACACAGCGGCGTGCTTTGGACGCCTCACTCGGGTAATGAACCTGCCCCATCGCCATTTCTATTTGCCGCACGCCATGCACCAGGGCTGCTAGTTCATCAGGTGTCATTGAGAAAAAGCTGTCAGCGGTATCGTCCTCTTTGCTCATCACAAAGTGCTTTTCAATCATGCAAGCGCCCACAGCCACCGACGCCAATGGAACGTCATTGCCTAGGGTATGATCAGACAAGCCAACAGGACAACCAAAAGCTTCTCGCATGTGCGGAATGGTACGCAGATTAATGCTGTCAGCGGGCGCAGGGTAAGTGCTGGTGCACTTCATCAAACATAGCTCGTTAATACCCGCTTCCTCAGCCACCTTTACGGCTTCAGCAATCTCAACCAAAGTCGCTCCCCCTGTCGACATAATCACAGGCTTGTTGGTTGCTGCCACATCGCGGATAAGTTGATGATCAATTAACTCCGGCGAGGCAATTTTGTAGGCCGGCGCATTCAGCTGAGCCAGCAAATCAACGGCCGTTTTGTCAAAAGGGGATGAGAAGCAGGTAATACCAATTTTTTCAGCCAACTCAAATAACTCAGCATGAAAGTCCCAGGGCATGTAGGCCCCTTTATAGAGGTCATACAAATATTGCCCCTGCCATGGGCCCGTAGCCTCAAAATGTGGCAATTTACAATCCATGGTCAGGGTATCTGCGGTGTAGGTTTGCAGCTTAATCGCATTGGCTCCTGCTTCTTTTGCCGCATAAACCAACTCTTTGGCCTTGGTTAAAGATTGGCCATGATTTGCAGACATTTCTGCAATGATGTAGCAGGGCTGGTCATGGCCAACTTGGTCACCTACTATGGTAATCTGTTTCTGAAAATTCACTGTACGCCTTCTTGTTTTACGCTGGCATCTCTATCAAGTTAAGCAAAAAGTGCGCCCTTTTTGAAAAAATGAATAAACATTGTCCAAAGTCAATAGGTTCGCGCGCTTCAACGCCACTTTGTCTCTGTCTTTGAGTGTAATCATTTGCTATATTGATCTCAATTACAATGATAACAATGACTTCAATGAATAAAGTTCAGATCATTATTCAGGCAAGAATGACCTCTACTCGTCTACCCGGCAAAGTACTGCTGCCACTGTGTACTAGCACTGTGCTGCAAGTGATGTTGGAGCGACTTCAAGATTTGACGGAAAATGTGATCGTAGCAACGACCGACGATGGCAGCGAACACCCTATTGTCGCTCTGTGTCAACGTCTTGGAGTGAAGTATTTTCGGGGCAGTACTGAAGATGTACTGAGTCGCTACTATCTGGCAGCCCGTCAGTTTGGTGCACAAGACAATACCGCCATTGTACGCCTGACCAGTGACTGTCCTCTCATTGATGCTGATTTGGTTCGTCAAGCCATCACTTACTACCATAATCATGACGTAGATATGGTCAGCCTCGGCCCACATAGCGGTTTTCCTCGCGGTCTCGATACCTGTGTATTCGCATTTCGATTGCTGGCGCGCACACACCAGCTCGCAACAAGCGCACCAGACAGAGAGCATGTCACTTTAGGTATGGCAAAGTTCAATACCATGAATAGCCACATCATCAGTGCAGGCGACGACCACAGCCACTATCGGCTGACACTAGACGAGCCGGACGACTACACCGCAATTAAGGCAATATATCAGCAATTGGATAACCGCCTCGACTTTGGTTACAGCGAGTTGTTAGAAACATTAAAGAATCATCCCCACCTTGCCGATATAAATAAGCACGTTGAACAAAAAACTGTTTAGCACAGAGTAGGTCTTTGACACCTGCATTTTAGGCACGATATTTGCGTTAGCATTGTCATACCGGGTGATTAAAATATTCAAAAAGAGAGAAAAATGAGCAATAAAACCGTTTTAGTGACCGGTGCCACCGGATATAAGGGCACGGTATTAGTACCTAAGCTGCTCGCCAAAGGCTACCAGGTTATCGCGCTGGACACCCAATGGTTCGGTAACTTCCTGCCTGAACACGAAAACCTCACTGTGATTAAAGGTGACGTGCGTCATACCTCAGACATTGAACTGGGTGGTGTACACAGCATTATTCATCTGGCCTCGATTGCCAATGACCCCTGTGGAGACCTGGACCCTAAACTGACCTGGGAAGTAAGCGCACTGGCCACAATGCAGCTGGCAGACAAAGCGAAACGTGCCGGTATCAAGCAATTCATTTACGCCTCTTCAGGCAGTGTTTACGGTGTGAAAGATGAAGAGCAGGTCACTGAAGACTTAACTTTAGAGCCCATCTCAGAATATAACAAAACCAAAATGGTCGCCGAGCGTGTGCTACTAAGCTATGCCGACGATATGGCTGTACAAATTGTTCGCCCTGCCACCGTGTGTGGTTTATCGCCCCGTCAAAGACTGGATGTGTCCGTCAATATGTTGACGATGCAGGCACTTGAAAATAGCAAAATCACCGTTTTTGGTGGTGCGCAAGTAAGGCCAAACATCCATATTGACGATATTACTGACCTGTATATCTATATGCTGGAACACCCAGAGAAAACCAGTGGGGTGTTCAATGCAGGCTTTGAGAATATCTCCATCATGGATATCGCGAACATGGTAAAAGCTCAGGTGGAGTGCGACATTGAAGTGACACCTTCAAACGACCCAAGGTGTTACCGCATCAACTCAGACAAACTCCTTGAGACCGGCTTTAAGCCAACTAAAAATGTCGCCACTGCGATTGAAGAGCTGATCGCCGCGTATCGCGCAGGCCAGTTAAAAAATGAAGATCGCTTCTATAACCTTAAATGGATGCAGCGGGAAGTATTATGAGCAAGCAACAAGGCATCGTCGCCCCAATCCCTCGCCGGGATCCCATTGTCGCCCTGACCGAAGACTATGTGCATACACTGAGTCAGGTGCTGACGCAGCTCGATGGCAATGAAATTAAACAGCTGGTCAGTACTTTACTGGATATGAAAGCCAAAGGCGGTACCTTGTATTTATGTGGTAATGGCGGGTCTGCGGCCAACGCCATCCACCTTGCGAACGACTTTACATTTGGTGTTCACCCTCAAGGAGATGCCCTCAAAGTTGAGGCGCTGGCAGCAAATAGTTCAGTGTTAACTTGCCTCGGCAATGACATCGGTTACGACAACATTTTTGCCCATCAACTTAAGGTAAAAGCAAGTAAGCACGATGTGCTGATGGTGCTCTCAGGTAGCGGCAATTCAGGCAATATCATTCGTGCTATAGAGCAAGCTCACTTGCTCGGTATGCATACCGTCGGGATACTCGGTTTTGATGGTGGTAAAGCCAAGCCACTGGTCGACCAGGCATTTCACTTTGCGATCCAGGACATGCAGATCTCTGAGGATACCCAAGTGGTGATCGGACATATTTTAATGAAAGCCCTTTATCAGGAGCTCAATCATGGCTAATGCGCCAATCCTTGTACTCGGTAGTAACTCCTTTTCGGGCGCATCGTTTTGCGCCCATTTACTAAAACAAGAACATTCAGTGCTGGCTGTCAGCCGCTCAGCAGAACCACATAGCGCGCTATTGCCCTACAAGTGGCAGGCAAACCAGCCAGACTTTCATCAACTCGACCTGAACCACCAGCTGGACGACATTATGGCGCTCATCAAACGCCATAAAGTTAATACTGTCTATAACTTTGCTGCACAGAGCATGGTGGGACAAAGCTGGCAATATCCAGAACACTGGTTTATGACCAACGCAGTCTCGACCATCAAGCTGCATAATCAGCTCAAGGACCTAGATCACCTCGACAAGTACGTGCATATCTCCACGCCTGAGGTCTACGGTAGCTGCGAAGGCCTGGTCCAAGAGCACCGTAACTACCAACCGAGCACTCCTTATGCGGTGTCTCGTGCTGCAGCAGATATGAGCTTGCATACGTTTTTTGATGTCTACAAATTCCCTGTATTATTTACCCGTGCAGCGAATGTGTATGGTGAAGGCCAACAACTTTATCGCATCATCCCAAGAACCATTTTGTTTGCCTTGTTAGGTAAGGTATTACCCCTGCATGGCGGCGGTCACTCTACCCGTTCATTTATTCATATCGATGATGTGTCAGATGCCACACTGAAAATAGGCAATCACGGCACACTGGGCGAGACGTATCATATTTCGACCGAGCGCATGATCACCATTCGCGCATTAGTTGAGCTTATCTGCGATATGCTGCAAGTGCCCTTTGAGCAGGTCTGCGCTGTCACAGAAGACCGCCTCGGCAAAGATGCAGCTTACCTGCTGGACAGCAACAAGGTCCGCTCAGAACTCAACTGGCAGGATCAAGTCTCGCTGGAAAACGGCCTGGAGCGCACCATCGCCTGGGTGAAACAGTACCAGAGCGAACTTGGCACATTACCCCATGACTACATTCATAAAGCGTGAGATCCCCATGTCCGGACAAGAAATCGATTTATTAAGAAATTACCCTAAATCTAAGCGCGATACCAAAGGCCGCGCCAACGTAATCACCGAAGCGGACCGTGAAATTGCCAGACAATACGGCAAGGACTTCTTTGATGGCGATCGTACCTATGGTTATGGTGGCTTTAGTTACTTACCCCGTTTCTGGCAACCCGTGGTACCGGATCTCAAAGCACACTTCGGCCTCGATTCAGGCTCCAGCCTGCTGGACGTGGGATGTGCAAAAGGCTTTATGCTGTACGACCTGCAACAGTTGATCCCAGGTATGACATTGCGCGGACTGGATATTTCAGAATACGCACTGGAACATGCCAAAGAAGAAGTCAAAGATCTACTGACGCAAGGCAATGCCAAAGCCCTGCCCTACGAAGACAATAGCTTTGACGTCGTGATGTCAATCAACACCATTCATAACCTGGAAGAAAATGAGTGCGCCATGGCACTGCGTGAAATTGAGCGCGTCAGCCGTGGCAAATCTTTTATTACCGTTGATGCATATCGCAACAACGAAGAAAAAGAGCGCATGATGGAATGGGCTCTGACCGCCAAAACAATAATGCATGTGGATGACTGGAAGCAGTTCTTCCGCGACAACGGATATAGTGGCGATTTTTATTGGTTTATTCCTTAACCGGAACAAACCAAACTTGTGTGAATTACCCAATAAGCTGTAAGGACAAAAAAATGGAAGTAGTAATATTTGGAGCAGGAAAAGGCGGAAGCAATACATATCAACTCTTAAAAACCCAGAGTGATATAAACGTAGTTGCTTTTTCCGATAACAATGAGTCTATTTGGTATACCGAGATGTTTGGTGTTGAGATTATGGCACCAGAGCAACTCCAAGGGCTGGACTTTGATAAAATAATCATTGCCAGTCAGTATAGAAAACAAATAAGACCACAGTTAGAGTCACTCGGTATTTCACCTGACAAAATTGAAGTTGCCCATCAAAACCTGATGGACGGAACCAGCGTAAACGATAATATTTTCCACGTTTACTCAGACCATAAAGAGCCAGATTACAAACCTTATGTGTCGCTCAGAGAAGAAACCTTTAGAACGCTTGCGAAATATACCGAACTGGTTATTTCGAGAGATATCAAAGGTGACATTGCAGAGTTTGGATGTGGTACTGGCCAGTCTAGTTACATGCTCAGCAAAACAATGCGCGATTGTAATAATTACTACGGAACAAATAGCAAACTGCATTTGTTCGATAGTTTTGAAGGACTGCCCGTTTCTAAAAGTGAAGTTGATTTGGAGTCTCCGCTAGTGCAAGCGGGTGTATGGGGTGAATGTGCTTGTGCTTCAATCAGTGCGGACACGCTGAGCGATACCATACGCTCACAGCTTGATTTTAACAACTTTCAAACTTACGAAGGTTGGTTTAACGAAACGCTACCCACTATTGCCTCTGGCACGCAATTTAGCTTAGTACACTTAGATTGTGATTTGTATGAATCCACAATGCAAGTACTTGAGCACTTATTAGCCAACAATATGCTATCAGCAGGTGCGGTATTAATGTTTGACGATTGGAGTTGTAACAACAATTCACCTTTGTTTGGACAACAAAAAGCATGGACTGATATTTGTGATAAATACCAGATAGTGTTTAACGACAGAGAATACTATGGATTTGGCTCTCATGTGAAAGTGATTCACTCATACCAACCAAAGTAATCTCACTAAATAAGTGACGTTTTTCTTGAAGAGGAGAAGCAGTATGCAAACTGTATTATCTGACACAATGTCAACCAACGGGTGCTTTGCGTTAGTATGGTCCGATTATCTGCGGATTAACAATCCTGATAAACGAGTCATGGCATTTTCCAACTGCTTCGCCTCCTGTAAAAGACAAAGCGCTCACGATACGCCCAAGTCGACTTTGCAGTACTTTGAGCAATTAATAAGTAAGAAAGTAAATTAATATGACCCATTTAATTTCAGCTCAAATTCGCCATACTTTGTGCGATGTTTCAAACAAAACAAAAACCCCTCACCTGGGTAGCTGCCTGTCATGTGTAGATATTCTCACAGCCTTATATTGGAACGTGATGAACATATACCCTGATCAGCCAACGCATCCGGAGCGAGACTATTTTTTACTTGGTAAAGGCCATGCCGCCAGCGCTTTATATACAAGCTTGGCCTACCGCGGGTTCTTTCCTGTTGAAGATTTATATCAGCACGGCAGCACCGGCAGTCGATTTGAGGAGCACCCGGGGATCCATGCCCCTGATGGTGTAGAAACAGTCTCAGGATCTCTGGGCCATGCGCTGTCTCTGGCAACAGGTATGGCACTCAGTAAACAGCTCCAGGGGGCCAATAACCGTTTTTATGTGCTCATGGGCGACGGCGAAATCAATGAAGGTACGGTCTGGGAGGCGGCGATGTTTGCGGCCGGCAAGCACTTAAGTAACCTGGTTGCCATTGTCGATTTTAACAAGTTACAAGGTACTGGTGAAAGTACCGAAATTATGCATCTGGAGCCACTGGAAGAGAAATGGCGTGCATTCGGCTGGCATACAATGCGTGTCGACGGTCATGATCTCAGTGCGCTGGTACAGGCTTTGGAAGCCGCAAAATCCATCCAACAACCTGTATGCATTGTCGCGGATACTATAAAAGGCAAAGGTGTGTCATTTATGGAAAACGACAATAACTGGCATTACCGTATTCCAACAGAACAAGAAGTGGCGCACGCGAAACAGGAGCTGGGATTATCATGAGAAACGCATTTGCACGAGTCCTGACTGAGCTTGCCAAAGATGACAACAGCCTGCTGCTTTATTATGCAGATATCGGCAATCGGTTGTTTAACCCGTTAAAAGAGTTTGCAGAAGATCGTACCATCAATGCCGGGATCGCCGAAGCCAATATGGCTTCTATGGCCGCAGGCAGCGCAATGATGGGCCACAAACCCTTTATTTATACTATCACCCCGTTTACCACGTCACGGAACTTTGAGCAGATCAAGATTGATATCGCCTATCAGAATCAACCTGTGATCATCGTCGGTACCGGCTCTGGCTTATCGTATGCCAACCTGGGCCCGACTCATCACTCGTTCGAAGACATTGCTTTGATGCGTGCCTTGCCAAATATGCACGTGATCTGCCCGGCTGATGCCTATGAACTAGAGCAACTGATGCCACAGCTAATCAAGCTCAATGCGCCCTGTTACTTCAGGATCGGTAAAAAGAACGAGCCAGCAGTACACGAGGGTAAACCTGCTCTTACCTTTGGCAAGGTGCATGTGATGCGCCCCGGTGAGCGTATTGCCGTACTCAGTAGCGGCACCATTATGCCACTGGCACAGGAATTAGTGCACACCTTAAACGAACGTGGTGTGTCACCTGAGCTGGTGAGCTTCCACACCGTTAAGCCACTGGACCAGGATTACCTCAACGACGCAATGACACGTTTTGACCACGTGATCACACTCGAAGAGCACAATGTCAATGGTGGCTTCGGTAGTGCGGTTTTGGAATACTTTAGCGAACAGGTAAACTGGCCACGGGTACACCGTTTCGGGATCCCCGACCGCTTTATCGATCAGGTGCACTCTACCGCGGATGCCAGAGCGAAAGCAGGCCTGACTGTGACTGATATTATGAATACCTTATCAGAGCGAGGTGTAGTGTGATCATCGGTATTGATTTTGATAACACCATTGCCGACTACACCGGCGTGTTTTATCGCGTCGGCTGTGCGCTTGGTTGGTTACCTGAGTCGGTTGGCCAAAGTAAAAATGAGGTCAAGCAATACTTTATCAGCCAGGATAACGAAGCCAGATGGACTGAGTTACAAGGCATCGTCTACGGCAAAGAAATTACTCAGGCACAGCCGTATCCAGGCGCACTCGATGCGATGCAGCGCTTGCAAGCTCATGGTCACCAACTGGCCATAGTATCACATAAAACGAAATACCCGATTATCGGAAAACGGGTCGACTTTCATGAAGCGGCGACCCAGTGGCTCATAAGCCATAAGTTTATCGGCTCAATTGATGCACCTGTTTGTTCTGAAGCTGTTTTCTTCAATGAGACCAAAGAGCAAAAGATCGCGCGTATTGCACAACTCGACTGCGCCGTATTTATCGATGATTTACCCAGCATTCTGACTCACAGCGATTTTCCCGCCCAATGCCAGGGCGTTTTGTTTGCGCCAGATAAACACCCGGACCACGACGGCGCGTATATTAACCAGTGGCAAGCTCTGGATGCCTGGCTATGTTCTCAGTCGAACTAACACACTTTATTAGCTGCACTTTGGGTCAGGAAGACTGGCACTGCTCAGACTTGCCTCAGGGTGCAAATAATCAGGGCTACAAGCTTAGTGCGGGCGGCCAACCATATTTCCTGAAGTGCTTTGCACCAGGCGCACGAGCACTCAACAAACTTCACAATGAATATCAGTTTAGCTGTCAGTTGTCTGCAGCAGGCATTACTCAGATCGCTCGACCCCTGAACTATTGCCCGGCAACACTTTCTGCCATTTATGAATTTATTGATGGCCAGGCTGTTGAACAAATCACACAGCATGACATCAGCGCTGCCTATGATTTTATTCAGGCCATTAATGGGCCAAATATTGCCCGTGCTGCACTGAATGAAGCGACAGACAGCCCTGCCCTTTTGGCAGATTTTATTCATCTGATCACGAACCGTCTGACACGATTTGAAGCGCACAGAGGCAATCAGGACCTGGATGTACTGCTGACACAAATAGAAACCCGCACCCAGCTCATTAGCGCGACACCTGGCATCGATTGGCAACAAGCATGCCCTAAAGATGTGGTTTCGCCCTCCGATTTTGGCTTTCACAACGCACTTAAAAGTGCAGGCCAAATGTACTTTATTGACTTTGAGTATGCGGGCACAGACAGCAGCTGGAAACTGCTTTGCGACTTCTTTGCTCAGCCAGCATTGCCTGTTGCACTCTCCTATTTGCCACAATTTTTGCAGTCGCCATTATTTAAGGCGCAAGCATCAGAGCCTGCCACACTCAAAACCATCTATGAGCTCACCTTGCTCAAGTGGTGCCTGATCATGCTCAATGAATTTTTACCCGATGTACAAATGCGCAGAGCGTTTTCCTGGAACATTTCTTGCTTAAAAGAAAAGGAAGCAAAACTGCAGCAGATGCAGTTACAGCAACTCAATAAGAGCCAACGCTATTTTGAACAAATTGACCATAAAATACATCAATTACAGAACCTACTTAGAGACAGTTAAATGAAAGCAGCTATATTATTCGAAACAGGTCAGCCCTTAAAAATTGTTGATGGCATTGCGCTTCCGGAATTAACCACAGGTCAGGTTCAGGTCAAAATCCTATACAGCGGCTTGTGTCATTCACAATTAATGGAAGTCAGCGGCGGCCGGGGTGAAGACAAGTACCTTCCTCATCTGCTCGGTCATGAGGGCGTAGGCATTGTCGAAAGCGTCGGAGAGGGAGTGTCCAAAGTACAACCCGGAGATAAAGTCGTAATAGGCTGGCTCAAAGGCGATGGCCTTGATGCACCTGGCGGAAAATACCCGCATGATGGTTACCTCATCAATTCAGGCAGCGCCACCACCCTGAGTGAAAAAAGCATCGTTGCCGAAAACCGAGTGGTGAAACTTCCTGCTGACTTTCCGGAAAAAATCGCGATCCTGTTTGGCTGTGCACTCCCTACAGGCATGGGTATTGTGTTTAACGAATTAAAGCCTGAACCAGAAAAACACATCGCCATCTTTGGCATGGGTGGGATCGGCATGAGTGCGTTACTTGCAGCGAAACTCTTTTCTCCTACGAAGCTGATTGCCGTGGACGTCAGCCCGCAAAAACTTGAGATAGCCAAACAGCTTGGTGCCACACACACCATAGATGCCAGCAGCTGCGATCCGGTCTCTGAAATCATTAAACTGACAAACAACGTCGGTGTTGATTACAGTATTGAAGCAGGTGGTACCACACGCACCATAGAGCAAGCTTTTGAGTCTGTGAAGGACAATGGAGGCCAGTGTATATTCGCCTCACACCCTCGTGCTGAAGAAAAGATAGCACTGGAACCACATGCATTCCACAGAGGTAAATCGATCCGAGGTAGCTGGGGTGGCGGCTCCAAGCCAGATGTCGATATTCCTAAGTTTATCAAACTATACCAGAATAATGAGGTCGACCTGGAAGCCCTGCTTAGTCGAGTGTATCGATTGGATGAAGTAAATGAAGCCCTGGAAGATCTGAAAAACAAAAAAATTATCCGGGCCGTGATCGAAATTGCCAGCTGATTACCGGGGAGGTCATTATGAGTACCAATAAACCGAAGCTAACCAAGTATCCAAAACGTGTTCTGATGGATCTGAGCTCGGACTGCAATCTGAAATGTCCGATGTGTGTCGTTCATGGTGATACCGATAATCCCAAAGTTAATGCCATCATAAAAAAACAAATGAAGGCAACGGACGCGAAGCAAATACTTGATGAGATAGTTGGTCATACAACCACCATCGGACCTGGATTGTGGAGTGAACCACTTATGGGTCGGGACATCATGATGCACCTGAGAAGTATGAAACGTCGCGGCTTTACGCTGTCTATGAATACCAATGCACTGCTGCTCAACAAAAAGACCGCAACCAATTTAGTGGAAATCGGCGTTGACAGCATAACCATCAGTATTGACTCAACAACGAACGAAACGTTGAGCAAAATTCGTGGCGTCGAAAAGCTTGAAAAGATCCAGGACCACGTCTTGCAGTTACTAGCCATACGTGGCGACTCAGCAGTACCAAGAATAGGCGTCTCTTTCACAAAACAACCAGAAAATCAGCATGAAGAACAAGAATTCATAGAAAAGTGGACCGAAATAGCGGATTTTGTTCGGGTGGGTGAGATTTTCGAAAACGGTAAATTCCCCAATATTAAAATTAACCCTGAAGATAGAATTCCATGCGCAGAGTTGTATGAGACGATGACAATACACACCAATGGTGATGTCTCAATTTGTTGTCTGGACGGATTTAAAGACGTAGTGGTGGGTAATGCCGTGGAAGAAGGCGTTCAAAACGTATGGCAAGGCGACAAGTTAAACGAAATCCGCAAACACCATGAAAATGGTGACTGGAGTAAAGTGCCTTTTTGTGAAAACTGTGACCGCTGGGCTTCAAACAGCTTCACAGAGAGACAAGAAGGAAACTTACTGATTCGCCAATCCGCAGAATTCACTTTTTACAACCGAATCGACAGGCTAAACACTTGGAAAAGCAGGTAATTTGATGCAAGACTATTTAAACTTGGCACAATTCGGCCAATACCTGAAAAACAATGACATTGAGGCTATCAGAGCTGAACAAAGAAAAAACTGTGTCACCCTTAAACAACTACAGTCAGAACCCGTAGTAATTTTAGGTGCCGCAGACGAAGGCGTGAGATTATTAGAGATTTTAGACGCTATGGGGGCATCCGACGTAACCATAGTTGATATGAACCCAGCCAAAAAAGGACAATGCTTGTTGGGTAAGTATCTGGTTCAGCCCTTTTCGGATCCAATCGTTTGCAATGCACACGTCATTCTCGCCACTCACAGAACGCTGAATGCCTATAAGCTTTGTCAGGAGTCAAAAGCACGCTCCGTTACCCCGTTTTTGCATTTGCAAACGCTTTACCCTGACACCTTTGAGCCCCATTTCTTTCATAAAAACATGCTGGAAATCCTCAAATCAGGTGTAGATGATATCACGCAGCTTGCTGATACCCTGGTTGATGAAACCTCAGTGCAGGTTTTAGAAGCCTGTTTAAACTATCGTATCTTTGGTGTACCCACCGTTTTCGATCCCATTGTCGATTGGCAGTTATATGAGCCAAGAGCAATCGATCTCACGCCCTTTGCCGAAGTATACGTCGACTGCGGCTCTTATGATGGCGACAGTGTCTTGCTGCATTTGTCCAGATACACAGAGCGTGTTAAACAAGTGTTCGCTTTTGAACCGGATCCCTCGACATTCGAAAGACTGGTTGCTAACACCTCGGAGTCAGGCAAAGTCACATGTATCAACAAAGGCGTTGGTGACAAAGTCAGCACCTTGTATTTCTCTGCGAACAAAGAGCGGGCATCGCTGTTTACCGATGCAGGAGAAGTCGCCGTGGATATTACCAATTTAGATACAGAGCTCGCTGATGCAACCCCGACACTAATCAAAATGAACATTGAAGCATTTGAGCCTCTTGCTCTGGCAGGCGCAGAAACGCTCATTGCAAAAGAGACGCCTGCGCTGGCAATTTCAGCGTACCACCAACCCGAGCACATTTTCTCTTTGCAACAACAGGTTGAAGCGATTGCGCCGGGTGTCTACCAGTTTTATTTACGGCAGCACGATGGTGGGCTCGTAGAAACAGTGCTCTATGCACTTCCAAAAATTAAGGCATAAATTATGGGTATAAATCGACAAACTTTTCAACTGATGCTGTTGGAAAACCAGTTCAAAGAACTTGCGGGTGATTTTCTGTGTATTGGAAAACAAACGGTCAATGTTGAGTTGAATGATATTGTGCAGTTGATGGAAGATCATCAACTAGACACCAGCAAGGTAAAGTCTCTGATCTCTGATGAAAAATTTGATTCCGCTACACGCCATGGCAATCAATCATTGTATGATCACGACTTGCTCAGTGCCCTGTCGCCAAATCTCAACTACCATTGCCTGGATCGCTCTGATTATGAAGGGGCGGATATCATTCAAGATATGAATGAGCCATTGAGCGCCGAGTTAGTGGGTAAATTTGATGCCATATACAACGGCAGCTGTATGGATAATATCTTTAACCCCGTCTCCTTTTTACAAAATACCACCCACCTGCTCAAGCCTGGTGGCAGGATCATACACATAGAGTGTGCCAGTTCAGTTGCCGGTGCTTACCTGATGTATTCGCCCGAATGGTTCTTCAGTTACTACTCAATCAATGAATTCCGCGATTGCAAGGTTTACGTGACAGTTGCAAGAGATGCATCTGATAGCGTCTATAAGTTTAAAACTGACTTATACGAATGGAAGCCTGATTTCACCAGAGGGGGAGCTTACAATTACATTGATGCCTGTAAATCTATCAATGGATTAATGCATGTTATTGTTGTTGCTGAAAAAGGTGAAAACTCAACAGCAAATAAGAGCCCGATCCAAATGCAATACCTTGATGAAAATGCCGTGGATTGGCGTGTTAACTATCAAAAATTTGTACAATCCGCCAGACCTAAACTAAAGGCACCTATTCAAAAAGAGCAAGCCAGACTGCCGCTGGATAGTGATCACTTTATCTACTTAGGGAGCGATTTCTAACAATATGGGTAAACAAAATGTCATTCTGTACGGCGTTAACAGTATTACAGAACAGCTGTTGGGGACTTTCCCCAACGCGACGCTTGTTACAACGCGAGGCGGTGAATTATCAAAAAACAGAATGGCTGTCAGTATCAAGCAAATCCAGGCGTCAGGCATTGCGTCTTTTGACAAAGTGATTATCTGTTCGATGTTTGTTGACGATATTGCCAACACTTTGCTGGATGCGGGATTTCCGCTGGAAAAACTATTCTTTTACAACATCGCTAGCTGTCAGATAGAAAGCTGTATTGACGCGGTATCTCCCCAAATCAATACGGATAGCACACTGTATGTTGTTTACGATACCAAACTGAACCTCCCTTGCTATGATGCGCTAAGCTTTACCGCAGTCGCTGAGGCAGAGCGCAAGCGCCTCGGCCTCAAGCACATACATTTTGTGATCATCCCAAAATATAGCACTGACGATAAACTGGCATTTTGCAGTAACTACCCGCTACAAGAACATACGTGGCGGATCAGAAATATTGTCAAACCAATATTTGAAAGCCTGGGGTCCGTGGTTGGGGTCACTGAGCTTACCTCGCGTCAGGAATCAAAACATATACTCGGCGATAAAAAATTCATTTTCCCGGATGAATTTCTGGCAACCGACACAGGTATTGCTTTTGGCCTGGCTAAACTCCAGCAGTACGACAACATTGAAACTAACATGCCAGAACTCAGTATCAGTGCGTTTGCCAAACAGCTAGTGAACAACCTGATACAAAGTTACGGTGCCGAGAACAAGAAGCTGCTGACCTTCACGTTTCGCAATACCCAGACTCATCCAGAGAGAAACTCAGATACTGCACCATGGCAAACGTTCATAGAAGAATTAGATTTCGACAAATACCTGCCAGTGGTGATGCGAGATACGATTGAATGTACTTCAAAGCCAGTGTTTTCGGATAAAGTGATTGAGCTGCCTGCCGCTTCAATCAATTTTGCGTTAAGGCTCGCGTTTTACGATGCAGCCTACATTAACTTTAGCGCCTCATCCGGGCCCAGTTTTGCTTACTACTTCATTCCTGGATGTTCTTCTATTCGATTCACGCCCGTGAGTGAAAGCCATTTTGCCACCAGCAAATCCAATGTGGAAAAAACCGGGATAAGCACCAGTAAGCGCGAGCAGTTTTTTGCACACAATGGCCTTCATCAGGTTATTTTGGAGCAGGAGACCTATGAGTCTATCTCCACTGCTTTTGACACTCAAATTAGCCGTTTGGAAGGAAGTAACTAGTGCAATTTTATGACTTTCTTACCCGGGCATTGCGCACTGGGGGAGTGACACAAAACGCTACTTTAATCGTGCATAGTGCTTTTAGGCCCCTTGCCCAACATCAGGTTGACCCTGCTGCATTGTGTGAAACCCTGGTGGAACACTGCAAAACCGGCAACGTCATCATGCCAACCATGAGCTGGCGCACTGTCACACCGCAAAATCCGGTATTTGACTGGCACAAGACACGCTCACATACCGGTGTTATGACTGAGTTATTTCGTACTCAATTCGCAACTCACCGAAGCCTTCACCCTACCCATTCAGTAGCGGCAATAGGACGAGATGCCTACGAGATAACAGCCGCCCACCATCTGGACCCTGGCCCATGCTCTGTGCATAGTCCATACGGCATAATAGAAAACTCAGCGCTACGCGATCAGTGCTACATATTGCACCTGGGTGTAGCTTTGGAGAGCTGCACCTATATCCACCATTTCGAAGAGATGTTTGCGCCTGAAATCTATCTGGCACAAAACCTGGAAAACTATACCCTGGTGGATAAATCAGGCAACCCGTCTGAGTATCGGCTACACAGACATACCAAGCGAGTGCGTGATTTTCATCAGTTTGGTTCACGGTTACATCGCTCTGATGGCATACATGTTTTCCACTTTGGTCAGTATGATGTCACGCTGGTGAATGTCAGTGTGTTGTCACACGTTGTCAAACAGGCATTTGCATCCTCGTCGCACGCAACTCTTGCGCCATACTCATATATGGAGCGGTCAACAATATGAGTCAACTTGCTGAATTCAATACATCGCCTCACTTAGCTATTGGCCAGGAAAAAATTAAAGAACTATTGCTCAAGGCGCAATCATCGGGCAGCAATCACTATCGACTTTGTCTGCATCAGGACACTAACAGCCTTATTCAGGAAATGATCATTGTGGTATTGAAAGGTGCATTATTTCCGGTGCATAAACATCCACCCGGCAAGAGTGAGTCGATCCATTTAATTGACGGTGAGCTTAGCACTTTCCTGTTTGATGATGATGGCACCGTAATCGACATCATGCATCTTAGCTCTAACAGTAAAAATCCAAACCGATCACTGATCCAGCGTATCAATGGAGATATTTGGCATCTGCCACTTTGCACAAGTGAGTACGCCATCTACCATGAAATATATGCTGGCCCTTATGACAAAGAGCAAGATGTGGCGATACCACCATGGTCACCGCAACCACAAGAGCCAACTGCTTTAAAGCAATTCTATCAAGCATTGCAAGATACCTATTTAGAAAATAAGAACGATGAAACGTAATAAACAAATACTAGCCATTCATGGGGGTGAGAAACTGATCACCCAGGGAATGCCAAAGCGTGTCGCTTTTGGTGAGGCAGAGGTGAACGCGTTAAATGAAGCGGTCAGCTATTACTCTAACTCTGATGTTGACCCGGGCTACTTTGGCCCATTTGAAAATAGCTACTGTGAGAAATTCAGCGAGTATATGGGCGGTGGCTTTACGGCTGCTGTAGCAACGGGTACAGGCGCCTTATTCGTGGCACTTGCTGCATTAGAGCTGCCTGAAGGTAGCCATATCGTCATGTCGCCAATTACAGATCCTGGCTCCTTGAATGCGGCAATTTTGAACGGCTATAAGGTATCTCTGGCAGACACTGAGCCAGGTAGTTTGAATACCTCATGGGCTCAGATTGAACAAGTCATCACACCCGAAACAAGCGCTATTTTGCTCGTCCATTGCGCTGGCATTGCCGCAGATATCGAACTGATTGCTGAACAAGCAAAAGCAAGGGGTATCAAGTTACTGGAGGATTGCTCACAATCTCCCGGCGCACACTGCAAAGGGAAAAAACTCGGCACATTTGGCGATATTGCAGCACTGTCAACCATGTACAGAAAAAGTCTGGCTTCCGGGGGAAGTGGCGGGCTTATTTATACCCAAGATAAAAGCTTGTACTATAAAGTCCTTGCCCACGGCGACAGAGGGAAAGATTTTGCCAGTGAAGATTATCAGGAACGCAATGCAGAAACGTACATGTTCCCCGCCCTTAACTGGAACACCAACGAGCTCTCTTGCGCCATCGGCATCGCCTCATTGATGAGGTTAGACGACACCATCAAAAAAAGAGCGCTATTCTGCTCACGGATGATAGAACTCATCAATTCCACGCAACTGTGCACAGCAGCGGCGTTTATTGATGGCACCTCGCCTTTTTTCCTGACGGTGTATTTAAACACAGATGATCATACTCTGGATAAAGACGCGTTCTGTAATGCACTGCTCGGAGAAGGGGTTGAACTAAACCCACACTACCGTTTTGTGGTATCCCAGTGGCCCTGGGCGAAAAAACACCTGATACCGGACAAAAAAACACCTAACGCTATTGCAGCAAGAGATGCCTCTTTTAATCTCTATCTAAATGAAAATTATACAATCGAAACAGCGCAAATCATTTATGAAGCGTTCCTAAAAGTAGAAGCCTACTTTTTAGATTCAATGAAAGCTGATTTAAAATAATGAGAACCCTTATGAACCAAAGTCAGAGTGAATTGGCAAAGCAGTATTTTCATCACAGAAATGACTGTCGATTATGCCTCAGCGAAAACGTGGTCAAAGCTATCCCTTTCAAGCCAACACCGATTGCTGAAAAGTACAGTGACTCACAACAAAAAGATACCTGCCCACTGTTTCCTGTCGATCTCTATATCTGTCAGGATTGCGGCCATGTGCAAATATTAGATGTGATTGCACCTGAGTACCTGTGGGCTGATTACACTTACCATTCAGGTCAGACTCAGGGGATCATCGATCACTTTAAAGACGTTTCAGAACTGATCCTCGACAAATATGGTCCGCTTCCTAAGCCCTTCGTGCTGGATGTAGGCAGCAATGACGGGACCTTCTTAAAGTGCTTTAAAGAAAAAGGCTTCAAAGTACTAGGCATTGATCCGGCCAGCGATATTGCAGCCCAGGCAACCCGCAATGGGATCGAAACAATCGCGGACTTAATGACTGCCGAAAACGGCCAAAAAATCGTTGCTCAGCACGGTCAGGCTTCTTTAGTAACCGCTTTTAACGTGTTTGCACATGCGGACGAAATGCGTGACCTGCTCAAAGGAATTGCAACAACCCTGGCAGCCGATGGGTTATTTGTGTTTGAAGTATCCTATCTCAAAGACATCATAGATAAGATGCTTATTGGTACCATCTTCCATGAACATTTATGCAACCATTCTCTTAAACCTATGATCAACTTTCTTGCCGCAGAAGGGCTGGAAGTGATCCATGTTGAGCATGTGTCGATCCAGGGTGGTTCCATTATCGGATTCGCTCAGCACAAATCAGGCCCTCGCCCGACTCAGCCTTCTGTTGCTGAGATGGTCAAACAAGAGGACGCCAGTGACTTGCACAGCATGACCACAATGAATGCATTCGTTGCGCGCTTTGACACCATGAAGGAGCAAGCCAAAGCCCTGATTGCTAAGCACCAACCTGGTATCATCGCAGCTTATGGCGCGGCACGTAGTGGCCCTATGCTGTTAACTCAATATGACATTGGCGCTGACATCACAGAAATTTATGATGACCACGCACAAAAAGTTGGACGCTACTCACCCGGCGACAGCATTTTAGTTGAGCCAACCGAAAAGCTAATGGACACAATGCCAAAATTAACCGTGATACTGGCCTGGATCCATGCCAAAGCCATTGTCAGAAAGCACCTGGATTATCTCGAACAAGGCGGTGCATTTTTAACCTTGACACCTCAGGTCGTACTCATCACGAAAGAGAACTATGCAGACTTCATCCGCTAAAATAAAACTGGGCTTCATTGGCGCCGGTTTCATCGGCCAGGTTGCGCATATTGAGAACTATGCTCAACTGACTGACTGTGAACTGCACGGAATAGCGGATCTGCGCCCAGAATTGCTGGCACAAGTTGCCAGCAAGTTTGGTTTTAATCACACCTATGCCGATCATCATGCGCTGCTTGAAGACGATGACATTGATGCCGTTGTGGTCGTAACAGCACGTGCTCACACCGTAGAAGTGGTCAGAGATTGTCTGCTCGCCGGGAAGCATGTATTCAGTGAAAAGCCCATGGCTGGTAACAGTAAAGATGCCAGTGCGTTAGTCGAACTGGCCAAAGCCCGAGGGCTCGTTTACTGCGTGGGTTACATGAAACGCTTTGATGCCGGTGTAATAAAAGCAAAAGCCGTTTTTTCACAGCTGATCGACACTAAAGAGTTAGGCGAATTACTGCAGGTCAACGCACACTGCTACATGGGTGATAGTTATTGCAAAGCCGGTGGCTATATTCACTCACAACAGGCGCGGCCGCAAATGCCTGATGAGGCCGACTTTGCACCTGACTGGCTCACTAATGAACATCGTCCGCTGTTCGCGCGCTATGTCAATGTACACTCACACTTGTTGAATTTACTCAGGTATTTTCTAGACTGTGACTTGGGCGTCGAGTACTTTAACTTTGTATCGGCAAAAGCCCATGTGTGTGTTATGCGGACTGACCGCCAGCTCGTGACTTTGCATACGGGTGAAGTCGAGCAAAAAGACTGGCAGGAACAGTGCACATTTGTGTTTGAACATGGTCAGTTGCAGCTTACTTTGCCACCCGCTCTGCTACGTAATGTCCCTGCCCGGGTCGAATTGCAGCGCAACGGTGAGATCAGCGAAAAAACCCAGTATCAGGTTCCCTGGTCCTGGGCATTTAAAGAGCAAGCTCAGGCGTTTCTTGATGCATTGCAACAGCATAATCTTAGCAGCCCAATCGCTGCTAGTGCGGCACTATCCGACATTCAACTTGCAGAGGCAATATGGCAAAAGATCAACAATTAACGCCAATTATATTTGGTGCCAGCGGGTTACTGGGCAGCCACTTGTTTAGCCATTTCATAAAGACACGGCCGAATTCAATTGGCACCTATGCCCGTAATCCACAACCAGGCATGCAACAGTTTCAGCTTCAGGAAAACACGCTGGCCGATCTAACACTGAATTCGTCGTGTCACTATATAGCCATCATTTGTGCTTCGCTCACCAACATTGGTGCAATTAACGCGGATCCCCAAAAAGCAGCCAAAGTGAATGTTGACGCAACACTTGCCCTGATCAACGAACTCCATGAACAGCAGATCCCGATTATCTTTGTCTCTTCTGACAATGTTTTTACCGGTGATCAGGGAGGCTATACCGATGATAGCCTAGCCCCTGCCGTATCTGAGTATGGCAAGCAAAAACGCCGTGTAGAGACGGCTTTGATGTCACTCACTGAAGGTCAGGCCACTGTCATACGGCTGGCAAAAATCATTGGTAGCCCTGGCGCTGACGGAACGATCCTCAATGATATCGCAGGCCAGATAAACTCGGGGGATCCGGTCAAAGCCGCCACGGATTTGATTTTTAATCCGACTGACGTCAAGGATATTGTCCGTGCTGTCGACTTCCTGGTAGAGCAAAACGTTAAAGGTGTGTTTAACTTTTGCAACCCAGAGTCCTTCAGTCGCTATGACCTGGCTAAAATGATAGCCACGGCACTACAAAGTGGTACACCGCTTCAGAAAATCCGTTTTTCAGAGCTGGACCCAAGTGGTAAGCGCCCTCTGAACACAACCATGATAAACTCTGCACGCTTCTCTGAGTTTAGTTTTACCTCTGTGCAAACTTGTATTGAAACCGGTATCGGGCAATGGAAAAAATGACTCATAAGCCAAAGCGCGTGTTAGTACAGGGCAATTTTGATGTGCTCCATCCGGGTCACATCAGATTGCTCAATTTCGCCCGGGATTGCGGTGATGAGCTCATTGTCGCAATCAATACTGATTCAGCAATGGCCGTAAAAAGCCGGGTAAAAGAAAAACACCGTTTGGAAATTGTGCAGTCGCTTGAATGTGTTGACGAGGCTTTTCTGACCGATCAGCCGCCGGAGCAGGTCGTAGAGCAACACCAACCGGCCATTGTAGTTAAAGGGAAAGAGTTTGAAACCCGGCACAATGCCGAGTTGAGCGCGCTGCAGCAATATGGTGGTAAACTGGTGTTCGGCTCTGGTGAATTTGAGACCAATGCTGACCATTATATTCGCCGCACCACCTCAGTTGGACGAAACTTTGACTACCAGGAAGCCAAGCAATTTGCACAGCGTCATGGCATCACACAATCCGACTTAGTCAGCCTGTTTGAAAGTATGCGGGCCTTACGGGTACTCGTGATTGGTGAGGTCATTGTCGATGAGTACGTGCAAGGTACAGCCGTCGGATTATCTCAGGAAGACCCCACCATAGTGATGACACCTAACCGTAAAGACAGGTTTCTGGGTGGGGCAGCCATCACTGCCGGGCATATCAAAGCACTGGGTGCCAAAGAGGTGACACTGGCTTCGGTGCTGGGTGAGGATAATACGGCCTTCTACGCCACTGAGAATATCTCAGGTTATCAGGTCGAGCCCTTGTTCTTTACCGACACAAGCCGCCCTACCCCACTAAAAACCAGATATCGGGCAGGTAACAAAACACTGCTGCGTGTTAATCAGGTCAGGCAGCACAAAATTGCCCGTGAATTACAGGAACAAATTTACAGTGCCATAGAACAAAAGCTGGATTCGACAGATCTGCTGGTCTTTTCCGATTTTAATTATGGTGTATTACCTCAACCGCTTGTTGAACGCTTAAGTACGGCGTGTCGGCAGCGTAACATTCGTATGGTCGCGGACAGCCAGACCTCCTCTCAGGTGGGTGACATTTCACGGTATTGTGGAATGGACCTGCTAACGCCGACAGAAAGAGAAGTGCGCGTTGCACTGAATAATACCGATGATGGCCTGGTGGTCCTGGCCCAAAAACTGATCGAGAAAACACAAAGTCAGAATCTGGTGATTACGCTGGCTGAGGAAGGGATACTGGTGCATAAACCCGATCTGCCCTTGCAAAAGTGGGAAAATGATCGCCTGCCAGCACTGAACCCAAACGCCGTTGACCCTGCGGGCGCTGGCGACTGCCTGCTGGCAGCCAGCTCTTTAGCACTGGTTGCAGGTGCCAACATATGGCAAGCCTGCTATCTGGGGAGTCTGGCAGCCGCTTGTCAGGTTGCATCTCTGGGCAACACCCCGTTGTCCTGTCAAATACTGGAAAAAGCCGTCAAGGACTCATTTAGTTAATATGAAAGCCATTTTACTCGCTGCTGGTCTTGGTACCCGCCTTCAGCCCATTACCAACACACTGCCAAAGTGCCTGGTTCCCATTAATGATGTGCCCCTGCTTGGCTTGTGGATAAACAAGCTAGTTCAACTAGGGGTAGAAGAGATCCTGATCAATACACACTATTTCAGTGAGCAGGTTGAAGCCTATGTGGCTGCGCACCCTCACAATGCCCGCATCACATTAAGTTATGAAACTGAACTGCTGGGTACAGCCGGGACGCTGGTCGCTAACCGAAGGTTCTGGCAGGGAGAAACTTGCCTGGTGATCCATGCTGATAACTATTGTCAAAGCTCGCTACAAGGCATGCTTGAAGCACATCACCAGCGCCAGGCAAACACCGATGCAACTCTGTTACTGTTTGAAACACCAACACCGCAAAGCTGCGGCATTGTGCAGCTGGACGAATATCAGGTCATCCAGGAGTTTCATGAGAAAGTCGCAAACCCACCCGGAAATCTTGCCAGTGGTGCCCTGTTTATATTTGGACCCGCGGTATACGAGCGGTACTTTTCTGACCTAAAACCCAATCAGCATTATGAGCTGAGTATCGATATAGTGCCGAATATGGTTGGCAAACTGCAAGGCTGGCGAGTAGACGACCACTATATTGATATTGGTACTCCACAAAGCTACGCACACGCGCAAAACCTAGCCAAACAGACTGCGCATCACACCTGCAATACTGGCTCAAACCTTGCTTAATCACAGCATAGTTACTTCGAAGGATTTACATATGTCATTTTGTCAAAACTGGGATCAACTCTACCGCAGCAATCAGCACATGTCCGTGTGGCCATGGAGTGAAGTTGTCAGTGGTGCGTTGCGTAATACCCGCCTGAGAGACGGCGATGAAACATTTACTATTCTGGAAGTAGGATGTGGTGCTGGCGCAAATTTTCCATTTTTCTTGAGTTATTGCCCAAACGTGTATGGCATTGATGGCAGTGACTTTATCATCGGAGAACTAAAAAAGCGGTTCAGTGACATTGCTGATAACTTATATGTCGGCGACTTTACACAACCCTGGCCTTTTGAGGCACAATTTGACTTAATTGTTGACCGGGGCGCATCTGTGCATAATCCGGCCAGCAGTATTCAACGCTATCTTGAACAGGCGTATGACCGACTCAAACCCGGTGGTGTCATACTGATCACAGACTGGTTCAGCACTGAGCATTCTGACTACGCCAAAGCACCAGAGTCGGTCGATCACTATACCAAAACCGGTTACACCTGGGGCCCGTTTGCTGATGTCGGCAATGTTAACTTTTTCGACGCTGAGCTGATCCACCAGCTCGTCGCAAAATTTGATATTGTCTCGCTCAGTCACGGTCAATCCAGTGAATATGGCAGTGATGGCGTCCACGCAGCGTGGAGTATGGTATTAAAAAAGCCCGCTCATGAAGAATAAGTTTAGCCTTGAGCCGTGTGAGCTGGACCAAAACTGGGACAGCTTCATTGCAACTTCACCCCATGGTACCCCGTTTGTTCACAGCCAATTTATCGCTTTACTGGACGTTAAATACCACGCTTATTACTGCTGTAAGGGCAACGAGAAAATTGCCGCGGTGTTACTGATCGTGGATGAGCATGAACAACGCGTCGTCGGTCATCATGACGTGATCCATGACGGGATTATGCATCGCAATATAGATCACCTGAATCGCGCCCAGCGTCATTCGGAGTTATTTGCTGCACAAGAGTACATTGCTGAGTACCTTGCTGAGCGCTATGCTCAGGTAACCCTGAAGCTACATCCGGCCATCCAGGACATTCGCGCATTCTTATGGGTTAACTACCACAACGATGGCCCTAAATATGCTGTCACGCCTCGCTACACGTCCGTGCTTGAGTTAGATGAGTTTGCCGCGCCTTTGTCAGCACTTGAGCACTCAGACAACTATAACAATAGCTCGGTATCAAGGCGACAGGAGATCCGCTACGGTATTAAGAAACAGGTGACGCTCAGTGAGTCGTACGACTTTACACTATTTGCCCATTATTACGGCCTCACCATGGCACGCCAGGGCATTGAAATTAGCCCAGCCCAACTGGATACGCTCGCGGTGAGAATCAAAAGCCTGGCACAACAGGGCCTGCTCTGTATGTATCAGGCACACACCAGTAACCAGGAAATAGGCAGCTTTGCGACCTACTTACTCCAGGGGGATACGGCCTATTATTTTTATGGTGCAAATCACCCTGAAATGCGAGACAGCCATACTGGCACCGCGGTGTTATGGCAGGCTTTTCCGCTACTCGCCCAAAAAGGCGTGTCAAAGTTAGACTTAGAGGGGATCAACAGTCCACAGCGGGGGTGGTTCAAATTGAGCTTTGGTGGTAACGTCGAACCGTATTTTCACATCCGGCTGGACAAAACCGACGCTTAATTTGCGTCGGTTGCCCGCATAATTGACTCGTACGCCTCAACCAATACTTCTGCCTGACGCCAGCACTTACCACTAAAACGACCCGAGACAACGACGTTATCAACGCATCCTGTCAAGGTCTCATAGTTCTGCTGATTGACAGCCTGGAATTCTGTTGTCGGTACGGGGAAGGTGTTGTTAATGACCTGAGTCTGCCCACTGACACATTGCGCGTGCGGATCGACGATGCCCATAGATTTTAGCTGTTCGATGATCTCAGATTCTGAAAAGGACGCCACCTCATCAGGACTGCATAGTATTTCTGCGGATAAATGATGGTGTTGATTTTGCCCGGTTAGATTAGGGTACAAAGTCAATCGAAAAATAGCGCTGTTCGCGTCCCAGACCCACAAATAATGTGACTTTTTATCCAGCAAAGGCCGATCAAAGTTGAGGTGGAAAATAAGTGCGGTACGCAAGGTCACCTGACCTCTGGCTGGCGTCAGTCCCATCGCACCCAGTGCGATAAAAGGAGGCGCGCTCCAGAATAGAAAATCGCATGCCAAAGTGCGCGCACTATTCGCCAGGGTCAGACTCGTTACCTTGTTGTTCTGGTGAACTATCTGTGCAACGCGTTCTGATGTGATGATTTCAACACCAGCCTGCTCTACACGTTTTTGTAGCTGCGTGACCCAGTAACCAATCCCCTCTCCGGTCGTCGGGTAATAGTACGTTACCTCACTCAGGTTATCCTGTGCTTTGCGCTGTTGAAAATCAGATTCTCGCTGATACCCCAGCTTGGCATCGAAGGCCGGTAGCTGCTTAAGGGTTGCAGCGACATCGGCTGGCAACGCCAGAATGCGGGTAAAGCCAAATAACCCTGCTGCCATAGTCAGACGCTTCAGGGGAGCATCCTGACCATAGAGTTTGCGTAATATCGGCACGACAATGCTTTCTGTGAACACAATTCCCAAAGAATTGGCACAATACTCATAAATCAAGCCAGACTCTGGCAAGTCGGTATGATTGATAAGCTCGCCGCAGCCCTTCTGGTAGATATCTTGTGGGAGTTTTGACGCATCCGGAAATGGGCTATTCAAGTCCCAGCTACCAGCAAAGTAGTTCCCTGAGCACAACCTGGCAATTTTATGCCAGCTGTCAGTATCCGCATCGGCAAACAAAATGTCATCCAGCTCCGCAACACCTGTCGCGTTGGGAATGTGTGAGCCCATATCATAGGCAGCGCCAGAGCTGTCTTTAACAGAGCAAAACAACCCCCCCACAGTGTCGGCCTGTTCAATCAGTACCACCTGATCAAATCGTTGTTTTAAAAGCACAGCCGCAACCATGCCACAAATGCCACCGCCTACTACAACTGCCTGATTATTTGCCATAACTACGCCTCCAACTGACTCTGGGGTGGCAACATTTTTAACAAACCATGCGCCTCCAGTTTACTGATTGCACCTGCAAATTCCGTGACAGATTGATTGTACTTACCCGCGATGTCTATGGTGTCATGTTGCCCATCGCTGTAACACAGCAGCATCTTAATATGATTCAGCTCATCCAGCTGACGAGTCCGCTCTTCACTGAAAAAGCTCAACGTCGGGTACAAGCCCCGACTCCCCAGATTAGGCTCACCGTAGGGGTGGGTATTTTCAAAGCGCGCACTTTGCTCAAACGCCAGGAAAATCTTTTCAAGCTTATCAATGCTATCCAGCAGTGGTTTGATCCCCATATACGATTTATTATCCAATGAGGTGTGATATTCCTTATAACCAGTATGAAAACTGCGGCTCACACAGCATACGGGGAACTGGAAACCGGGCGCATTATACTGGCGCTCATCAGAGCCACTGAGCGGACTAAAAGGGATATTACTATGGCCATGACCTTGTTCACTCAGGTGATACAAGAGTTTATCTAGTAACCCGTTGTCATTACGGCTATGTTTAAACACCAGCTCCAGAGGGTCTCCCCCTAAACAGTTCAATACCAATCCTGACACCAAGTTTTGGCGAAAATGCTCCTGCATCAAATGCAGCACCCCCAGGCTCCCTATGGTTTCCGGGTGCAGCATAAATCGATATGTATAGCGGCGATTAGGCCACTGTTTTATCCTGTGATAAAGGCCCAGTAATACCAGTGGCCCACTCAGTTCATTGTTCGCCATTGAGGGATGACACAGGTAGGAGCTAAGTAACACCTCCTGCTTTGACTGTCCTTCAAGGACGGTTTGAGCTATATCCAGGTGTCCGTCTACAAAGCGGCTCTTGATCACCGCGCGATATTGACCCGGTTTGAGCTGATCACGACGTGTCTGGCTAAGACAAAATCCCCAGCGCTTTTTATAGTAACTGGTGACATAAGGGACGGCTTCGGGTAACTCAGGCAAACTGTACAAATGAGATTGCAATTCTTCCAGAGACAGTGTGGTGTCCACCGGCTCAGAATAGTTGACAACTTCCAGGTTAAGTCTGTGCATATCCGCTATGCGCTCACCATCTGGACCGAGTAAATATGCCTCATCACAATGCCACTCCTGCGGAACCTGCCAGTCAAACAGCGCGGTTCCGGAAGGAATTGAGAGTCGCTCCAGAGGCAGGTATCGACCAAAAATATCGTAGCTTTGCCTCAGCCCGGGACCGGTGATCGATCTGAGGATAGGAAACAGCTCATCGTAAAGGTCATTAAAAAACGCTTCTGTTTCTTGATACGACACTTGAGTTACTCCAGTCCCAGATCACACTTCTCAGTGTAATGATCACAAAAATGTGTATAGATTTCTTTGATATAGTTCATCCAAAGCTGATTTAATCGTTGATATTGTTCAAGACAAAATGCTTCGTCTTCATAGGTATATAACAGCGTTATCAACGGGCAATGATAATACAGCAACGACCCTCGAATTACGTGAAATAAGTGGCCCCATTTCGACTGCTTGTAAGCGTACAAATAGCGCGCTTGACGTCTGAGTTGATCAGCAGCTTCTTGGCGACTTGTAACAGGCTCTGCAGCAATACTGCAAATATGCTCGGTCAGTTCTTTTAGCCCATCCAGCGCAATGGCCTCTTCGCTAACATCGTCAAGCGGGAATGTACTAAAGCACTCTGCTTTTATCTGCTCAACCGTGGTTTCAATATCATAGTGACCTTCAATATCGAGCAGATCTTCTGCATGTACTGCCATCGCCTTATCAATTTTTGCACCGCTCCCCACATTGAGGCATGTCGTTACATCATAATATCTCAGCAATTTTTCCAGCTGAGCATGGGCTATCATAAACAGGTCATTCGACAGAACATGGCCACCAAAATTGCCAGGTAACGAGTGTCCTTCTATCTCGAGGTGGTAAAAGCCTTCCCCCTCGGTGTCGTCATTTCGTGCCCGGTAGATGCTGTCTTTGCTGTGATGTGCACCACCCGGCGCCTTGCCATTATCCACTCCAAACAGATACACGTTACGAAATCCCAGATATAACACGAACGATAACGCTGCATTTGCAACGACCGGGTTACTATATGGGATCTTAGGTAAGGTCTGAGAAAGATGTTGTAAGGCCAATATATCTAGCAGAGACGTGCCTGCTTCTGAGCCTTTTGCGGCAATGCCAGACCATTTATATCTATGGTTTGTATCAGGGTATAGCGTGCTCAGACCAACCAAATTAGTATTGGCATACACCTCCGGTGGCACTATTTCACCAAAGATCTTGTAGTTGGAATAAGGCCGCTCGACAAGTACATGAAAATCAACCGGGATCCCCTTTTTGTACAGGGTCGCAATAGAGGTGCCCGCAGCAATAATAATGGCCTTTTTGTGATTGCGCTTGATAAACGCCTCAGCTTCGTCCAGTGACGGTCCATTACCAATGATGAATACAGGCGTATCCTTGTTCAGATCTTGGGCTTCTTTGGTAAGCCAGGCAGCCTGATTACGGATATGATGGATACCATGTGCCAGGCCTGTCACGGCGTCATTATAAAAGCCATGTCCAAACTGGAAGCGAAAATAATCCTTAATCCACTGTTTTATCAGTGTATTAAGCTCTTTTCCTGGAGTATGTTGATAGCAAAAGCTACGCACCAGGGCAAATGCCCCTACGTCTTCGGCTACTTTCTCTACGTCCTGAATAAATAAACTGTGATCTATCCCTAAATGGAAGAATAAACACCCACCCTGTTCATCGATATCGGCAATAATCTGGAACCAGTCAGTACAAAACAGGCTGGCAAAAAACTGCTCAAAATCAGGTTCAATCAGAAAGATGTAATCGAACTGGGTTCGCTCAAGCAACAATGGCACATGATAGCCCAGACCAATGCCGAAAATAATGGCACTGGGAAAATGCTCAGGCATGGTGCTGAGCGGGGCAGCCCCTTGTTCGCGGATATCGATCATGAGCTTCGTCAGCTCAGTCATGTAGCGAACATGCAAACGCTCATCTTCCTGATGTTCGCCGTACCCAGTATAATCGGTCAGGCTCAAAACGGGCTTGCGAAGCTGTCGTTCAACCTGCTCTGTGGTTTGCTCTATCGGCGACTGAGAATAAATGGGCGCATCGCTGTCTTTGGGGACGAAGTTACCATGACCTGACGTGGTCACATGGAGACAAAACTCCTCTCTAACACTGTGATTGTTAATGGCCTTAGCAATATCTGGATAGTATTTCTCAAAACTTTGCAGGTTTTTGCTGAAACGCACGTTAGCTTCTTCTGCGAATTTCGCCTCGCGAGCCTGGTGCGCTGTTGTTTCGGAGAGTTTTTCGCTGAGGGACTCTAGTTGTTGTGATATGGGGTCTTTGTTCATACATCAGCCAATGTCGTATTAAGTACTTTTATACGCTTTGATCTTTTTTTGGTTACCAACAAACTGCGACAGCTCTTTTGCGACTGTCGTTTTATTTTGCTGTAGTGTGGCGGTGAGTGTCTGGATATGGTTAAAAAGCGTCAACGCTGCCTGCTGAATTGTTTCTGATTCAGCTAGCATGTCACTTGTTAATGTTGAGCGGAGTTGTTCGTCAAACTGTTTAAAAAGGCGCTGCGCCTCCTCAAGCTCGCCGGCCTGGCAAGCCGCATCTACCGCTTCTAAAGATGCTTCTATATCCGCAAAGTTAACCGACATTAGCATCAGCGCCATTGTCATTCAATGTCTGCTGACGAACGTCGACAGGGATAGCATCCCAGGCTGATTTAATTTCCTTTAACAGATTTGACACTTCGTCAATGATCGCTGGATCATTCTGAATGCTTGCATCCAGTAGCCGGTCTATCATGTAAGAATACAAAGCGTATAAATTCTCGGTCACTTCTCCGCCTACTTCAAAATCCAGGCAGCCACGAAGTGCTTCTAAAATCGCAGAGGCTTTTGAAATATGCTCTGCTTTTGCTTCCAGGTGACGCTTTTCAATTGAGACTTTGGCTAGTACCATTTTCTCTACTGCGCCAGCCATTAGCATTTGAATAATTTCGTACCGATCAGCACCGGCTACACGCGTTTTCAGTGCTTCTTTCTGATAATTTTTAACTCTTGCGTTGTACATAATGGCTCCTTACTTAGACTTGGTGAACCCTGGCAAATTCGCGAGCTGAGCGCCCAAATAAGATTGCGTTTGCTGCATCTGGGCAATCAATACATCCAGCCCCGCATACTGCTTTCGTAATCTCTCTTCTAAAGACGCCATGCGAAATTCGTGATTCTCCACATCGTCTTCTAAATCGCTGAGCTGGCCGTTCAAACCATCTTCTCGATCTTTAATCAAACCGCTCGAGCTTGCATAATTGTCAAGCAACGACTCTAGCTGCTTGGCGACACCATTATCTCCTGCAAACGCTGTGCCAATATCATCGAAGTTACTATCCATTGCATCATTAAGACTACGTACTAACGACGATTTTTCAAGGTAACCATCATTGTCTACCCCTAAACCGATATCGAATATGGTTTCAAATGGACCCGCATCGGTTAGGTTAGTGGATAAGGTAGTAATCAACTGGTCACTAAGCGTCCGCATCGATGAATCGCCGTTTAGCGGTTTACCAATCCGAGTCTGAAAACCGATATTCCCAATCAGGTTGTTATAGTTCGAGATAAACTCATCAATCAGCGTATTCACTGAGTCTCTGTCATAGTCGACATTGAGACTCGCCGTATCATAGCCATCGGTATCGTTCCCTTCACTCTTTGCCAACGCCTTGATAGTCATGTCCTGAACCGCGTCTTTAAAGGTGTTGGTATCGCTTTGTATTTCCAAACCATCAACCGTGATGATTGAGTTACGCGCAGCATCGTCTGTGGCAATGGTCATCCCGCCAGTGGTACCAATCGATACTTTATCCAGCTCTGCATTGTCATTCGTCACGGTAAGGTCATTGCCTGTACCACTAACATTGGATGTCAATATCAACTTTGACCCTGCTGCTGTACCGGTGTTTACTATGTTGGCTGTCACGCCAAAGTTTGTTTCAGACGCGTTTATCGCGTCTCGTAATTCACCCAGCGTCATACCCGCTGTCACATCCAGCGTGAAATTATTATCGGCCCCGGCGCCAAACGTTAACGTACCTCCGGTGGCACTCACAACATCGTCAATTGACGTGTAAGCACCATCTGCCGAAACGGCACGGCTCCCCTGTGCCAATTGTTTGACGGCAATATCAAAGTTACCAACTGAAATTTCTGAAGTCGGCGTCACACTGATGATGTCACCAGATGTTGGCTGCGTGATATTAGCGACCCTTTTACCGAAGTTTTCAGGGTCAGCTAGCTTTTTAACTGTGTCATTGAGTTTGGAGATAGCAGACTTAACCTCGCCCAAGGCAGAGAGCTCTACTTTCAAAGACTCTTCTTTCTTGACGAAGGCCTGCATCTTGGGAATATTTTCGGCATCAACCGATGCTTTAATAATACTCTCCAAGTCCAGACCTGAGCCGACGCCTGCAGACGTTATAAGTGGCATTTGCTACCTCCAATTCACTTTCATTTATGCTGTCCTGTCAAACAGCAAACCTTTTCCTGATACTTTATCGGCAAATTCCTCCAAAGCCTTAGCAACTTCGCGAAATTCCTCTGAGGGAATTTCCCGGATCACTTCATCATTGCCTTTGTCGATGACTCTGATGAAAGGCGGATTGCCTTTATCATCAAACTCAAACGACAAATTAGTTGCCGTGACCGGTATAAAGTCATTCAGCTTTGCCAGATCAGATTTCACCTGGGCGAATAATTTGTCCTGTGCATCAGGGTCAGCTTCTTCCTTTTGCTTGTCCTGAGCCCGCACTGAGGGGTTATCAACCAACTTGGTTAACTTTTCCACAGCCCGAAGCGTCTCTGCACTTTCCTCAGGCTTAATTTGACCAGGAGTGAGCACCGCATTATTCGAACCAAGCCCTAATGTTGCCTGAATCTCTTTCACAATACACCTCCAATCTCTAGTCTAACTGTAAGTATACGCCAAGTTTCGCGATTTCTCATGCAAACTTGACGTTACACTGTTATTAGCCTAAGAGCGACAGGGCGACCTGAGGACGCTGGTTAGCCTGACTCAGGATTGAACTACTTGCCTGTTGCAGGATCTGCATCTTGGTCAAACTCGCCGTTTCTGCAGCAAAGTCGGTGTCCTGAATACGAGAACGTGCAGCAGTCAGGTTTTCCGCAACATTTGACTGGTTACGAATGGTTGACTGGAATCGGTTTTGCACCGCACCCAGCTCCGCACGTTTTTTATCTACAACCGCAATCAGATTGTCCATACCAGCCAGTACTGCCTGTGCATTGGCCTGTGAAGACACCGAAATTCCCGCCTCAGTGAACACATCGGAGAACACTTTAGCATCCGCAGCTGCGCCTACCGTCGTACTGATGGTCTCTGTGGTGGTACTCAGTGCCACTCCGGTTACACCACTGGCAATTCCCGCAATACCAGACAAGGTAAACCCACCGTTGGCTTGCAGGTCGTTGGTTGTAGCAGCAACGTTTTGCATACTAAAGCCGATGGTTTGTACTGCGTCGGCACCTACCTGGAAGTTCGCGTCGTATGTACCGTCAAGCAGGTTCTGACCACCGAAGGTGGTGTCAGCTGCAACGCGGTTTACTTCCTGTGAAAGAGAGCGAATTTCTTCTTGCAGTGCCAGTCTGTCTTCATCGGTGTTTGAACCGTTAGATGCCTGTTGCGCAAGTGTTCTGATCCGTTGGAACATCTGAGTGGTTTCGTCCAGCGCACCTTCTGCGGTTTGCGCTAGTGAGATACCATCGTTCGCGTTTCGGATACCTTGATTCAGACCATTGATTTGACCGTTTAGACGGTTGGTGATTTGCATACCTGCAGCATCGTCTTTTGCACTGTTAATGCGCAAACCCGATGATAAGCGTTGGAAAGACGTATCTAACGCTCCTGAGGATTTATTTAATTGCCGCTGTGCGTTCAATGAACTCACATTGGTATTTACATATAAAGCCATAATAGCCTCCGCTTTATCAATATAACTCGCTGAGACGGGATACCCCTACCCTGCCAGCAGCGATGATTTAGAGTCCTAGATTTATAGTTCTCTAAGTCCGCTATCGACTGATAAAGCGAAAGCTTTAGCCTTATTTGCAAATTATTTTATTTTTTTTGTGTTATTAACCCTGTAATAGGCTCAGAGCCGCCTGCGGACGCTGGTTTGCCTGACCTAGTATAGTCTGGCTGGCCTGCTGTAGGATCTGGTTTTTAGTTAGTTTAGCTGTTTCCATCGCAAAGTCCGCATCTTTGATCCGAGATTTTGCAGCAGCCAGGTTCTCTGAAATATTGGCCTGGTTTCGGATTGTCGACTGGAATCGGTTTTGTACCGCACCCAGCTCAGCCCGCTTTTTATCTACAACCGCAATCAGAGCATCCATACCTGCCATAACAGCCTGAGCATTGGCCTGCGATGACACTGATATACCAGCTGCTGTGTAGACGTTTGAAAACACTTTGGCATCCGCTTCAGTACCAATATTTGTACTGATGGTTGCTGTCGTCGCACTCAGTGCAGCGCCCGATACTCCACTAGCAACACCCGCCACACCTGACAGGGTAAAGCCACCATTATCAGCCATAGAGTTAGTTGTAGCACCCACATACTGCATACTAAAGCCAATGGTTTGTACCGCATCGGCACCTACCTGGAAATTAGCCGAGTACGAGCCGTCTAGCAGGTTTTGACCACCAAACGTGGTATCACTTGCAACCCGATTTACTTCTGCCGCCAGCTGACGAATTTCTTCCTGAATTGCCAGACGGTCCTCATCCGTATTCGAGCCGTTCGCTGCTTGTTGTGACAAGGTCCGGATCCGCTGGAACATAGAGGTAATTTCATCCATTGCCCCTTCCGCTGTCTGGGCAAGTGAAATACCATCGTTAGCATTTCGATTACCCTGATTAAGACCCAGGATCTGCGATTGTAGTCGGTCCGAGATTTGCAAACCTGCTGCATCGTCTGCCGCACTGTTGATCCGCAGACCAGAAGATAGGCGTTTGAAGGACGTATCCAGCTCAACACCGGAATTTTGTAGTTGTCGTTGCGCATTAATGGAACTGACATTGGTATTTACAAATAAAGCCATGATTCACTCTCTCTATACAAATGCTCAGCATTGAGCTGTTCATTGGCGTACAAGGAGGCAATTGTTATCACTGGCCGGGGCTCAGTGAAGGGGCAATCCAATGCCGCTTGTACAAACTAAATTTCTTCTGGAATGAATAAAGCAAAGTGTGTGCCAACAAATTTTGACAAAGTGAATGTCGTGCCAGGGAATCGTAATATCGTGAACTGAACTATACTCTATATAAAGCTAACATCAGTGTAATGCCTGTAAGGAAGGGCCTTTCAGATGTATTGAACGGTGTTATACCACAAACCACCCCACGTATCTGAATAATAAATATAAAGAAAAAGAGGCCTGGCAGCCTCTTTTTTTGAAGTTTGAGAGTGGGTGTCAATATTTTTTCATAATATTGGCACGGAAAGTGCTAATATTAACGTGTTCATTGTTTTGATGAACTGTAATTGGATTTAAGCTCCTCCGCTTTATCATCCAATTGGGTGCCCTGGCTAATACCCCATCAAGTCCGGGCACCTGTTTTCCTACCTAACTTATCCCAGTAGACTTAGTGCAGCCTGAGGACGCTGGTTAGCCTGACTCAGGATTGTCTGGCTCGCCTGTTGCAGAATCTGCATTTTAGTCAAGCTTGCAGTTTCCTGAGCAAAGTCAGTATCTTTGATACGTGATTTCGCAGCTGACAGGTTCTCAGAAACGTTCGACTGGTTACGAATCGTAGACTGGAAGCGGTTTTGTACCGCACCTAATTCTGCACGTTTCTTATCAACAACCGCAATCAGGTTATCCATACCAGCTAGTACTGCCTGCGCATTTGCCTGAGATGATACCGAAATACCTGTTTCAGTGAATACGTTAGAGAATACTTTTGCATCCGCTTCAGTGCCAATGTTTGTACTGATGGTAGCTGTAGTCGCACTCAGTGCAACACCAGTTACGCCACTTGCAATACCTGCGATACCTGATAGTGTGAAACCGCCGTTTGCCTGCATGTCGTTGGCCGTACCGGCAACATTTTGCATACTGAAGCCGATGGTTTGTACTGCATCAGCACCAACCTGGAAGTTTGCAGAGTAAGAACCGTCCAGTAGGTTTTGACCACCAAAGGTTGTATCTGCTGCTACCCGGTTCACTTCTGAAGACAGTGAACGGATTTCTTCCTGGATTGCCAAACGGTCTTCGTCTGTGTTTGAACCGTTTGATGCCTGTTGTGCCAGGGTACGAATACGCTGGAACATTGAGGTAACTTCGTCCATCGCACCTTCAGCGGTTTGCGCTAGCGAGATACCGTCGTTTGCGTTTCGGTTACCTTGGTTTAAACCGTTGATTTGTGAAGTCAAACGGTCTGAAATTTGTAGACCTGCTGCATCGTCAGCAGCGCTGTTGATACGAAAGCCCGATGATAAACGCTTGAAGGAAACATCCAGCGAGTTGCCTGAATTGTTTAATTGTCTTTGAGCATTCAATGAACTTACGTTAGTATTTACATAAAGTGCCATGGTGATTCTCCCACTATAATCTGAGTGCTTACTCTTTGAGTGCTTACTCTGTAAGTGCCCACTCTCAAACTTCTAAAACTTTCTCTCATAGCCTTCGAGGTTTGTTTTCACTCTCCGGCTTGGTTACTTAAGTTATCGGGCAGCGGCAAAAATACTTTAGAAATTTTTCTAAAAAAATCTCATCCATATGTTTATTAAAGATTTTTAATTTCTAAAGTGGCATAAAGTGGGAAATAAATTGCCACCCTAAACTACCCAGATAAATCTGAAGCACTGCAACAAAGTCTATAAAAGTGAGCAGGTTAGAATCTAAATTGAATAAAAGAGAGGGAAAATGGAAGCGGTAGGGGTAAACCCTAAAAGCCGCTTCCAGGACGGATTACCTGATGTAGTCGAGTAGAGATAGATTAGACAACCGGCCAAAGGTGGCCTGCGATGCCTGAAGTGCAGTTTCATGTTTGGTCAGATCGGTAATGGCTTCGGCCATATCCAGCTCAACCAGCTCTGCTTTTGCAATCTTATTGTTAATATCCAGATCAGCATTCGCATCGGTGATACGCGTTGCGGTGTTGAGCCTGCCCCCCAGACCAGACTGAGTCTGTGAAACGCGGTTTTTTGCGTTATCTATACCAATCATCGAATCAGCCAGTACCTGGCGATAATCTTTTTCACTGAGTGTCGTATCATTCAATGCCGTAACCAGGTCATCCAGCATATTGAGTACGTTATCTCGCTCTGGTGCTTCAAGATCAAAGTCAATCTGCGCGGGCGCATTCCCCGTAAAGCTGAACTCCATTCCTTCAACCTCGATGTGATTTTCTTCATAGCTACCCGTTGCCAATACCGTTGCACCTTGCTGTAAGGAATAGGTATTAGGTGTTCCCGCTGTAAGTACCAGACTAAATGTATTCGAGCCGGCTGGCGCTGTTGGGTCCGGGTTATAATTGGCTTGATGAAATTGGTCAAATGGTCCCTGTTTGGTTACATACACATCCGAGCTCACGACCCCCCCCGACACAGTCGCAGTATTGGAGGCCACATTGAGCCGTGTTGGTACGCTCTCAAAAACATCAAACCCATTATCACTGGATTTAATTTCAACCCCTTCGGCAACCTTAATTTTATGCTGCCCCTGATCACCGTTGTATTGATAACGCTGTTGTGTACTGTTGTACGAATAGGCTTCTGTGTTATCCTGATAACCGGAAAAAATGTATCGGCCATCTTCCGTTTTCGCATTCATCAAATCGTGCACTGCCGTTTGGATAGCGCTTAGCTCTTCAGACAACGATGCTCTGTCGACATCAACCAAAGAGCCATTACCGGCCTGAACGGTCAGGGTCAAAGCACGCGTTAATGAGTCTTTAATGTTATCCAGCACACCCTCTTGTGTATCCAGACGACCTTTAAGCATGGTCAGATTTTTTGTGTACTGTTCATTGGTCTGGATCCTATCTGTGTACAATAAGGCCCGCGCCATTGCAGAAGGATCATCTGATGCAGTCAAAACACGCTTTTGCGTATTGACCTGCTGCATGGCTTTATTCACATCTTGCTGACTATCGAGAATTGAGTTCAGGTTATTCTGATACATCATATTTTGAGATAAACGCATAATTACCTCGCCGCACTTAATAAGGTTTCAAACACAGTTCTTGCTGCAGTAAGTACTTGTGCCGCTGCTGAGTAAGATTGTTGAAAACGCAGCAAGTTTGCCGCTTCTTCATCCAGGTTAACGCCCGCCATAGATTCATACCAAGCTTCAGATTGGGCTGCCAGTGCTTCGTAAGCCGCACCATTGGTTTTGGCCTGATTGGCCACAACACCAATTTCCGTTACCAGTCCGGCGTACGCTTCATTAAAGGTTTTCAGATTATCTGCGGTTGCAGTCGTCACTACGTTCTGACGCACCAGTTCCGCGCTTTGTAACTTACTAAGCTCGAGGCCATTACGGTTATCATCAAAACCGCCGGTATTAAACTCAATGGTGAATGTGTCACCCGTCGCTGGCGTCCCCTCAATATTAAAATCGAAGCCATAGCTGGCATACGCACCACCCGCCTGGGCAAGCAAGTTTTCAGCTGGCGGTGTAATGGTAAAAGTATTAGTACCATTGCCATCGACAATCTGATATTCATTGGCGTTTGCCGTTTTAGTCAGTGTGATTGTGCCATTGGTCAGGCTCGGTGGTGCCGCTGTAAAGTTACTCGTAGCAGGATCTGTGTTGGTAACAGAGCCTACAGAAATGTTTGCCGTACTCACATTACTGGCCGCAGTCTCCGTCCGTATTGGTGAAGCCAGTGCTAAACTTTCAGGTCTATCAGTTGCAAGTTGTAAATTCCCCGCAGTTCCCGAGTTAAGCTTAACCAGGAAGCTGTCACCCACATTAGCGGTCCCTGTCAGGTTCATTTGCAAACCAAACATGTCGACACCTGCCGCAACGGAGTTTGAATCTATCACCCCGCCAATCACGTTTGCAGTTACGGGCGTTCCCTGAACATTGCCCTTACTGTCTACCGCTGCAATTTCGACGGTGTTTGCTGCGGTATAAGTGACTCTGAAATCCGTCGCCGGGACTTCTTTACCTTTACCAGGCTCAACCGTAGCCGTTAACTGTGCGGTACTGGTATTGCTTTCATACGGATATCCGCCGACCGTTGGTAGCGTGAATATGTTACCGCCAAGATTACCATCCAGGTCCATACCCAGCTGGTTTTGCTGGTTAAAAGCATCGGCAAGTGATAGTCCGATTTGACCAAGCTGAGTCTGTGCTGGCACCAAAATATCATCACGAAATGCCATCAGGCCGCCAATCTTTCCTCTAAGACTGACATGATCCACCTCTAACGCCACAGCGGCACCATCAGTCACATCCAGCGTCAACGTTTTGTGGTTCGGATCGGGGTCGCCATCCATTGAGAAGAGATTAAAACTGCCATTTTCCATGACCAAAGATTGCCCGGAGCCAAGAAAAACGAGTTTTTCACCATTCTTGCCATCCAGGGTTTCGATGTCTACCAATTCAGCCAGATCTCTGATGGCCTGATCTCGTTGATTAAGCAAGGAGCTGCCGCTGCCATCGCTGTTATTACCATTGAGCGCCGCAACTTGGGCGTTCATGTCACTGATCTTCTGGATCAGGTTATTGGCTTCATCAGAATAAATCGACAATTGCTCATTTACGATATTGCTCTGATCAAACACAATGCCTGATAATCGATCCATCTGATCAATTAAGTTCTGTGCATCCGTCAAAAACAGGGAGCGCGCAACCGTTGAGGAAGGTAAATTCATCGCTTCCTGCATATTATTGAACAACGAGTTGATGCTCTGATTCAGATTATTAGACTCTTCACCAAACAAGGTATCAACCCGAGTGGCTTCCGTCACAAACTGTTCGTAGTAAGCCTCACTCGAAAGATCACGATTAAGCTGCTTCTGAGCAAACTCATTGAGTAGGCGCACGGTTTCACCACGTCCCACCTGGTTGTTGACCATAGTGGTGTGTTCAGTCCGCTCGCGAACATAACCTTTGGTATTCAGGTTTGCGATGTTTTTACTGGTCGTCTGGAGTAATTCAGAGCTGGCCCTGACCCCGGAAGTACCAATATTCATAAGATTAAATGACATCTTAATTTACTCCCTGATGCACTGACGCTGACAACATGGACTGAAATTCTCCTCTGTCCAACACACGTTTAATTTTTTCTGCATAATCTGGATCGGTTGCATACCCTGCCTGTTGCAGCGCATCCAGGTATTGGTCCGGATTATCTGTCTTAGTTAAAGCCTCTTGGTAACGAGGATTGGACTGCAGGAAATCGACATAATCATTGATGCTATCTTTCAGCGAATCATACGCTCTGAAGCTCGCTTGCTTTTTCACTGGTAAACCTTGCTCAAATTCCAGCGTCATTTTACTGGCGCTGTCACCCTGCCAACGCTTATCGGCTTTTATGTTAAACAGGTTTAAACTGCTTTCACCGTCCTGGCGGGCAATGATGTGCTTGCCCCAACCTGTTTCCAGTGCAGCCTGAGCAACCATGACAGCTGGATTCAAACCAATCTTGGCAGCTGCTGACTTAGCATGCTCCCAGAGCTGGCTAACGAAGGACTCTGGATCATCGAATTGAACATCTTTAGATGCACTTTCCATCACCTCAGGCTGTTGCTCAGCTTTCACCTGTGCAGCTTCACCATTGGCGATCCGGTCGCTTTGTAGCTCCGCACCGGTGCGCAGTACAGAGCTGGGCATATACCCATCCCGGTTAGGCGATAATTGCTGCACAATCAGATCTGCGAGACCCAAGCTCCCTTCGCTGGAGAGCTGCATAGACATTTGCTGATCATGCATGTCACGATAAAATTTGACGCTGCTGGAATTAAACGGACTATCTTTGTCCTCCAGAACCTCATTGGCCTTTCGCATGCTGGACAACATCATTTGAGTGAAAATTGACTCGAACTGTTGAGCCGCCTTACGCAACGCTTCTTCAGAGGCATTGGCGTCTCCGGTACTTTTCAGTGCATCCTGTCTTAACGAGTTCAGATCAGTTAAGTCATAGAAACTTTGGTTGCGAGTTGGATCAGTATTCATTGCTCGAAATCACATCAATATACATAACCAATTACAATGCAATTATTGAGCCAAAAAAAAGCCCCATAAAATGGGGCTAACTAATTGATTATAAAAGAAGCATTAAATGACGACTAATTGACCATGTATTGCACCGGCTTCTTTCAATGCCTCCAGTATCGCCATCAGATCGCCAGGAGCAGCACCCACTGCATTGATTGCACGGACCAAATCATCCAGGCTTGAACCGGGGTCAAATACAAACGCCCGCGAATCGTCCTGGTCAACATCGACAATGCTTTGACGCGTCACCACAGTATCACCCTCTGTCAAAGGCTGCGGCTGAGACACATTCATTTGTTCAGCAATGGTCACTGTCAATCCGCCATGTGTTATTGCCGCAGGCTGCAGTTTCACTTCTTTGCCAATCACTATGGTACCAGTACGTGAATTAACAATAATCTTGGCTGAGGTATCCGCTGGTGTGAACTCCAGGTTTTCAAGAGTCGACAGGTAAGCAACGCGTTGAGAAGGGTCGCGAGGTGCAATGACTCGCACGGATGCGGCATCCATTGCTTGTGCGCTTTGTGGGCCCACCAGATCATTGATTGTATCAGCCAGACGCTTCGCGGTTGTGAAGTCGGGTCGATTCAGGTTGAAGGTAATATGATCTCCCTGGGTAAACGGGCTCCTGACAGCACGTTCAACTGTACCACCATTTGGAATACGACCAACTGTTGGCGTGTTGATTACAACCCGGCTGCCATCTAGCCCTTCAGCACCCAGACCACCCACGATCATACTGCCCTGAGCAATCGCATAGACATTACCATCTACACCTTTAAGAAACGTTTGCAGTAAAGTCCCGCCACGCAAACTGCCCGCACTACCAATAGATGACACCGTGACGTCAATAGTTTGACCTGGCTTTACGAAGGCTGGTAACTCTGCGTGAACGGCTACGGCTGCCACATTTTTGATCTTCGGCTTTAGGTTGGCAGGCATAGTAATACCAAAGCTGTTTAACATGCCCTTGAAGCTTTGCTCTGTAAAGCGAGTTTGCTCCCCTGTACCGGGTAAGCCCACTACCAAACCATAACCAACCAGTTGGTTTGAACGAACTCCCTCAACCATGGTCACGTCTTTGATACGCTCTGCTTGCGCAAACTGGCTGCCAATAAGTGCCATCGTTAGCACGAGCACATTAAATAATTTCATAGTTTGCTTCCTCAAAATGGCATTATGGCGCTCATAAAGAACTTAGTCAGCCAACCTGCACTCTGCACTTCCTGCGTATCACCTTTACCTGAGTACTGAATACGTGCATTGGCAATACGGTTTGACTCCACGGTATTATCAGCGTTGACATCCTGTGGTCTGACTAACCCCTCGAGACGGATAAACTCTTCACCGGTATTCAGTGTCAGCCATTTCTCGCCTCTTATCACCAGGTTTCCATTTGGCAACACCCGCATCACATTGACCGAGATATTACCAATAAGACTATTCGACTGGTTGGCCTGCGCATCCCCCTGAAATGAAGAATTTGAGCCTGCATCTAACTGAATACTTTTGCTTCCCCAGTTGACCGCAGCGCCGCCTAAACCCAGAATAGGATCAACATTCACTTCACTATCTTTATCCAGTTTAGAATTGGCCGCTTTTGAAGCCTGAGTTGACTCTCGTAACACCACCGTAATGATATCCCCGGTTCGAAGCGCCTTTTTATCTGAGTACAGATCGTTGGCGTAAGCGTTGAACAACGAACCTGTTGGCACGACTGGCGCAGCTTCAGCTTCCGGATACATGGGCGCGTAGTAAGGATCGTCCCGCTTAACATCTTTATTTTGCGTTGTTGTACAACCACTAAGTGCTATACAGCCTGCCGCAAACAGGCCTAGTGTACGTAACTTGTCCATACTACCCCCAATCTTTTAAAGCTGCTGATTAATGTAACTAAGCATCTCATCAACTGACTTGATTACTTTCGAGTTCATCTCGTAAACCCGTTGTGTTTCAATCAAATTGACCAGCTCTTCGGTAACGTTAACGTTCGAAGTTTCCAGCGCCCCCTGCACAATAGAACCAAGCCCTTCAACACCCGGGTTCCCCTGAACTGGCGCTCCGCTGACAGCAGTTTCGGTGTAGAGGTTCTGACCAATCGGTTCAAGACCAGATGGGTTAATGAAATCGCTTATTACCAGCTGGCCGATAACCGTATTGGCAGCTTCACCCTGAATACTGACAGAAACCTCACCATCCTGAGAAATGGTGATGGAATTTGCATTATCCGGAACATTCATTTCAGGTTGCACCGGAAAGCCTGCCCCAGAGGTCACGATCCTACCTTCTTCATCAGTGGTAAACTGGCCATTTCGCGTGTATGCAATGGTGCCGTCAGGCATCTGAATTTCGAAAAAACCCGGTCCCTGAACCATCCAGTCCAATGAGTTTTCAGTGCTCAGCATGTTACCTTGCGAAAAGTTCTTCTGGTTGGCCACCACCTTGGCGCCCGCGCCAAGCATCAAGCCTGATGGAAGCTCGGTATCCTGAGAAGAACGACCGCCTGGTTGGTTAATATTCTGATAGAGTAAGTCTTCAAATATTGCGCGGCTTTTCTTATAGCCCACAGTACTGGCATTCGCCAGGTTATTCGAAATCACCGAAATATCAGTTTGCTGGGCATCTAGGCCGGTTTTACTGATCCATAATGCTGGGTTCATAATCTATACCTCACTCTCTTAAACGATACGCAGGAGCGAAGTGTGTCGCTCATCAATTTCTTCAGCTGTTTTCATCAGTTTCATCTGCATTTCAAACTGACGCTGAAGGTTTACCATGTCTACCATCTCGTGAACCGGGTTCACGTTGGACATTTCTAAATAGCCACTCATGACTTTGGCGGTAGGTGAAATTTCACAAAACCCACATACGCCGTCTTCGAGCAACTCCTCTTTTGGTCTGAACAAACCATCATTGCCTTTTTCAAGTTTGCTATTGTCTGCGCTAATAATCTTTAACCGGTCGACCACTTCTAAAAAGTTGGCAGGTGCCCCCTGAGGGCGCACCTGAATTGAGCCATCATCACTGAACACCACCTTCTCTACTGGCAAAGGCAATATAATGGGCCCACCTTCGCCAATTATTTGACGACCATGACTGGTAACCAGTGCACCATCTGCCGTGATGTTCAGTGTGCCAACTTTCGTATAAGCCTCATCGCCTGCGGCATCTACAACACTTATCCAGGATTTCTCATCTACCGCAATGTCCAGATCCCGGCCGGTTTCAGTAATGGCACCACCTGTCATCATAGTGCCTGGGCGCTCCTGCATCGCAAACACGCGTGTCGGTAGCCCTTCGCCAAATGCCTGCATTGAACGGGCCTGTGCAAAGTCAGCCTTAAACCCGGTAGTATTGGCGTTAGCCAGGTTATTTGCCTTCAGCCCGACACCAACCAGGTTTTGTTTGGCGCCTGACATAGCGACATACAGCATTTTATCCATGGGAACGACCTAAAAATTGTTCAATCTATACTGAATAAAGCAATATAGATGCCAAGATGATCGTCAAGAAAATGAAAAGGCCGCTAAATGCGGCCTCAAGAGGTGATTGGATTTGATTATCGGATCTGCAGGATATTCTGCTGAAGTGTTGAGTTGACTTCCAGTGCCCGCGAGTTTGCCTGGAAGTTTCGCTGCGCACTTATCAGGTCTACCAGCTCGTTTGTTAAGTTAACATTGGACTGCTCCAATGCTGAGGAGTTGATTGAACCCAGTGTTCCTGAACCAGGCTCTCCCGCAATAGGCTCACCTGATGTTAAACTCTTTTTCCATCCGGTATTGCCCACTTGCTGCAACCCCTGAGAGTTAGAAAAACGCACCATGGCAACCTGACCCAAATAGGTTGAGTCACCATTACTGTAAGATGCGACAATTTTACCGTCACCGCCGATATCAATCCCCGCCAATCGGCCCGTTGTAGCGCCGTCTTGTTCAAGCGCTTTAACCTCAAAACGGCTGGCGAACTGTGTAGGTAGTTTGTTTGACGTGTTTGCTTCATCGCGCCAATTCAGTTCCACGTTACTTGGGAATGTTGCGCCGTTTGTAAGCAAAGTTGATAAACCAGCACCTGCACCCGCTGGGATTGCAAACGAGTTAAAAGTTGTGCCTGTGTTCGCAACTTGCGGGTTACCTGTCGTGGATGGCAAACCATTTTGGTCAAACTGAAACTCAGTTATCGGCTCAAGTGGTGCGCCACTGGCTCCCGATGTATTAAACTGTGTACCATTAAGCGTTGCATACACTTGCCATTCATTGGGGTTGGTTGCAGGATCTTCTTTTACAAAATAAAGCTGAAGAATATGCGGTTCACCCAAGCTATCGTAAATCGTTGTTGAAGTAGAACTGTTGTAAGTTGCACTTTCTGTTGGGTCAAATGCCAACGTTGGCGCTGAAGCACGCGAGTCCAAGTTGAAAGATGAATACACACTGGTGGTTGCGCGTGGTGAACCAGAAGCATCTGGGATTTGCAGTGCTGATGATGTACTTAAACTGATTGAGGTCGTGTCACCGGTACTTGGGTCAACAGGGAAACCCTGTAAGAAATTACCCTGAGCATCAACGATAAAGTTGTCTTTGTTAAGTTTAAAGGCCCCTGCACGAGAGTAAGTGAAGTCCTGAGCTCCCAGCTCTTCACTCATCGCAAAGTAACCTTCACCTGTAATCGCCAGGTCCAGCGAGTTCTGCGTAAAGTTCAAAGAACCTTGGTGAAACTGCTGCGCAACCATAGTGGTTTGCACACCATCACCATTTTTTGTCTTACCAGCGCTAAATACGGAAGATGCATACACAGATGCAAATTCAGCACGCGATTCTTTAAAGCCCGTCGTATTAACGTTAGCGATATTGTTAGCTGTGGTATCCAGGTCTTTCTGAGCCGCAGCTAAACCAGTTAATGCAATATTGAAACTCATACTCTCACCTCTTGCGATTAAGGTTAAATCTTTTTAATTAGGCTAATTCCGCGACGTCAGTAAGCCGCACGGCACCCGCTTTAGTGTTGATAACGATGCCGCTTGCACCATTGACATTGACGCTTTCAATATTTCTGAAAGTCGCTGTAGGCAAGGCTGTAAACTTACCGTTTACAGAGCCCTCAGCCTTTATTGTGTAATCTCCAGGCGGTAACATGTCACCATCAGTGTTTTTACCATCCCAGTCAAAGCGAACTGCACCAGCATTTTGATCTTTAAGATCTATGGTTCTTACCAGCTCGTTTTTATCATTAAGAATACTGACCGTCAGTTTTTCTACAGGCTCGGTCACAATAATAGAACCCCGCGACTGCATGTCCGGGCCGTGCTCAATTGTGTCTGATTCCAGTAGGGCTTTCTTGCCGATCAAAGTCGACGCCTGCAAAGCAGAATTCGAGGTCATAGAATCAGCCAATGATTCAAACTTCGTGTTCAGGTCAGAGATACCCTCGGCCATGGTGAAGTTTGTCATTTGTGCAATCATCTGATCATTATCAGCCGGTTTGCTCGGGTCCTGATAAGACAACTGCTGAGTCAATAACGCAAAGAAATCCTCCTGCTTCAACTCATCATTCTTTTCTGTCGGAACCTGCTTGTCAGGCCAACGCAATGAATCGACATAGGTCGAGGTTGCTGAATTGACTTCGTTACTCATTGGCTATACTCCCACTTAGCGCTGACCAAGTTGCAAGGTTTTGCTAAGCATCTGCTTAGCGGCATCCGCTACCTGAACATTCGTTTGGTACGAACGCGATGCAGAGATCATGTTTGTCATCTCTTCAACCACATTCACATTTGGCTTATAGATGTACCCGTCTTTGTCAGCACTTGGATGGTTGGGATTGTACTCAACCTGCAGTGGTTTATCGCTTTCTACGATCCCCAGTACTTTCACCCCTACCGAAGACCCCATGGTATTCGGATGAGCTGCCGCAGCCTTATTCAACTCCGCGGCGAAAACTGGGTGCCTAGCTCTATACACCTTATCCTGACTAGAACTGATGCTGTTTGCATTAGAAATATTACTGGCGGTCGTATTCAAACGGACGTTTTGGGCGCTCATGCCTGAGCCCGCTATATCAAAAACATTATATAAACTCATGATTAGCCACCTTGACCACTCAGGGCTTTCTTCAGCCCTTTAAATTTACCAGATAAAAAATTCAAACTAGCTTGGTACTCTAATGCGTTTTGTACATACAAGTTTCGTTCCACTTGTATATCCACTGAGTTACCATCGCCTGTATCTGCTTGATTTGGCGTGCGATATAGTTCAACACCATTGTTCAGCTGAGTCCCACCACTAAGATGATTCTCATTGGTTCTGACCATCTTATTGCCGCTTAGCTGTGCCGATTTTGCCGCTTTAAAAGCCTGGCCAAAGTCGATATCCTTAGCTTTATATCCAGGGGTATCTGCATTGGCTATGTTACTTGCTAAAATTTCAGCACGCTGAGAGCGGATCAGCATAGTGTGAGGATGAACCCCCAACGCTTTATCAAAACTAATTGCCATAACCCGACTCCAAAAAATTGACTTGATGAAATAAAAGCAAGAATGAGGCCAATATTTATGTGGCGGAAAATTGCCGCATTGCCGATATCACCATTACAAGGTATCTAGTAAGAGACTAAACCACAGCACTGGCTAATTTCTTTATATTAATCAAATAGCTTTTAATCTTCCTTGGAGCCAAATCCTAGAGGATAAATGTGGCTTCGACTTGTTGTGATATATGACACCGTGAGGGAAAGTGGTATGATTTACGATTGAAGAGAGTACAGCCCCTGAACGCCAAAAACCAGGCATTGCGCTATACCCAAAAACCTATAAGCCAATGCATCAGGCCCCTTTTTAGCCTTTATACTGCAATTAAAGATCACCAGCGCAGCTGGTGATCTGAGCTGGATTTGATCATTGAGCAACTGGTTATCAGGTTTATTTACACTTTAAACCAGCCAGAAATACTAATTGCCATATCCTCTCATCTTAAAAAGCGACGTATTATTGCCCCTCAATGTGCCCAGCCATTTAACCTCAGGAGAGTAAAGAGTCGTTATGATAGCGGTTTCATAATCGATATTACGGTCTTACGCTGTTATTACCCAGCGAAGGCCAATAGAGTGCAATTCTGAAGGGGCGCTGGGAGCTGTATTGAGTATGTGGAGAATCATCGATATCACCGGCCTTGCTTATAATGAATGTCAGGCGTAATGATAAAAAGCATTGCCAAAAGCGAAAACCAACTGTACACTTTTTAATCACAACGATAATTAATCTTTGCAAGGAAAGAACGATGAAGCTAAAACTCAATAAAAAGCAGGTCAAAAGCTTATCTGCAGACTTAAAAACAGTACCAGAACTTGTAACACCTCAGATCTGTGGTGCTTTGCCACCTCCCAGTCATTTCTGTGACAGTGAGAATTGCACGCCCACTTCTATGCTTCCATGCATGACTTACTACTGTATTTAACCGCTCGCTGCCATTAGACATCCAGAAACAACCTCAGGCGAAACATGCACAAGTGTGAAAACTCATCCGGGTGGATATCGATAATACTACACTTGTGCGCTTCCCCGATAATGCATGCTTGATTGTCTTGTTTAAAATAATTTAACGAAGTGTCTTGCCATGATCGCCAGGCCGTAGTGCTTTTCAAATTTACTGTTTGACCTGTTAGCAGTTAAACCATTTTCTCTGTATTACTTGAACCTGAAGAAAGCTTCAGCGCGCTTCGTCATAAGAGACATCTGGATATGTGGTTACATAGACGCACAGGGCGAAAATAACTTAATTAGTCGCTTGGCAGTGATTTGCCATTTATACTCTCCGCGTGGCCTGTGAGCAGTTTCCGCATCAAGTGCCGGATAACGGTGGTATGGGCTTTGTGACTGGGAAGTTATATAACTTTTTAAATCGCACAAAGCAAAAAACCCGCTGCATTGCTGAAACGGGTTTGACGTACATGGAAGTACGAATGTCGATGATATTCATGGATGAATGTCTTTCGTCGACCTCTAATTAGGAGCTTGGCAATGTCCTACTTTCACATGGGTGAATTGTGACCGAAGCACCGCTTCGCAGCGCAATGAACGCGAGGCATGGACGCCGAGCCGGGAGCCCTCCACAGGGAAGTGTCCCCAAAGACTGCTAGATACCAGCTTCATGGAGGAATAGACAACACCGCTCTGTCTACAACTTTTTTAAATCGCACATAGCAAAAAACCCGCTGTATTACTGCAACGGGTTTCTCTTATAAGGCCCTGGCGATGTCCTACTTTCACATGGGAAAGACTCGCCGTCCGCCCCACACACTATCATCGGCCGGGGCCGACCCTTCGGCTATTTCGTTTCACTACTGAGTTCGGCATGGGCGGGGCTGGCCTTCCAGTCAGGTGGTTCCAAAATGCCTACTACTACGCTAATTTTAATCATAAACACAAAAAAGCCCGACTCTTTCGAATCGGGCTTTCTTTTATTTGGAGCTTGGCAATGTCCTACTTTCACATGGGAAACCCCACACTATCATCGGCGCTATTTCGTTTCACTACTGAGTTCGGCATGGAGTCAGGTGGTTCCAAAATGCTATGGTTACCAAGCATAAACTGTTGCGCAAGATGTTTATCAACATCTCACTAAAATCTGGAAAAGCGTATTAAATTCTTTCGTCTACTTTAATTCTTAACTTCTAACAAACAAAACCACTTTGGCGTTGTATGGTTAAGCCTCACGGGTAATTAGTACGAGTTAGCTCAATGGCTCACACCACTTCCACATCTCGCCTATCAACGTTGTAGTCTTCAACGGCCCTTCAGTTAACTTAAAGTCAAAGTGAGAACTCATCTCGAGGCTCGCTTCCCGCTTAGATGCTTTCAGCGGTTATCGATTCCGAACGTAGCTACCGGGCAATGCCATTGGCATGACAACCCGAACACCAGCGGTTCGTCCACTCCGGTCCTCTCGTACTAGGAGCAGCCCCTCTCAATTCTCAAACGCCCACGGCAGATAGGGACCGAACTGTCTCACGACGTTCTAAACCCAGCTCGCGTACCACTTTAAATGGCGAACAGCCATACCCTTGGGACCGACTTCAGCCCCAGGATGTGATGAGCCGACATCGAGGTGCCAAACACCGCCGTCGATATGAACTCTTGGGCGGTATCAGCCTGTTATCCCCGGAGTACCTTTTATCCGTTGAGCGATGGCCCTTCCATTCAGAACCACCGGATCACTATGACCTACTTTCGTACCTGCTCGACGTGTCTGTCTCGCAGTTAAGCTGGCTTCTACCATTACACTAACCGTACGATGTCCGACCGTACTTAGCCAACCTTCGTGCTCCTCCGTTACTCTTTGGGAGGAGACCGCCCCAGTCAAACTACCCACCAGGCACTGTCCTCAACCCCGATTAGGGGCCTAAGTTAGAACATCAACACTACAAGGGTGGTATTTCAAGGACGGCTCCACGCAATCTAGCGACTGCGCTTCAAAGCCTCCCACCTATCCTACACATGTAGGGTCAATGTTCAGTGCCAAGCTGTAGTAAAGGTTCACGGGGTCTTTCCGTCTAGCCGCGGGTACACAGCATCTTCACTGCGATTTCAATTTCACTGAGTCTCGGGTGGAGACAGCGTGGCCATGGTTACACCATTCGTGCAGGTCGGAACTTACCCGACAAGGAATTTCGCTACCTTAGGACCGTTATAGTTACGGCCGCCGTTTACCGGGGCTTCGATCAAGAGCTTCGCCTAAGCTAACCCCATCAATTAACCTTCCGGCACCGGGCAGGTGTCACACCGTATACGTCATCTTACGATTTTGCACAGTGCTGTGTTTTTAATAAACAGTCCCAGCCACCTGGTCACTGCGGCTCTCGCCTGCTTACGACGCGAAGTCTTCACAAGTAAGAGCGTACCTTCTCCCGAAGTTACGGTACAATTTTGCCTAGTTCCTTCACCCGAGTTCTCTCAAGCGCCTTAGTATTCTCTACCTGACCACCTGTGTCGGTTTAGGGTACGATTCGATATAAACTGAAGCTTAGAGGCTTTTCCTGGAAGTAGGGCATCAACAACTTCACCACCGTAGTGGCTCGTCTCGACTCTCAGCCTTAGCGACCCGGATTTTCCTAAGTCACCAGCCTACAGCCTTTCACATGGACAACCAACGCCATGCTTGCCTAGCCTGCTCCGTCCCCCCATCGCATTTATACCAAGTACGGGAATATTAACCCGTTTCCCATCGACTACGCTCTTCAGCCTCGCCTTAGGGGTCGACTCACCCTACCCTGATTAACATGGGATAGGAACCCTTGGTCTTCCGGCGTGCGGGTTTTTCACCCGCATTATCGTTACTCATGTCAGCATTCGCACTTCTGATATGTCCAGCATGCCTCCCGGCACACCTTCAGCCACTTACAGAACGCTCCCCTACCCCGCGAACTAAGTTCGCAGCCGTAGCTTCGGTGGTATGTTTAGCCCCGTTACATCTTCCGCGCAGGCCGACTCGACTAGTGAGCTATTACGCTTTCTTTAAAGGATGGCTGCTTCTAAGCCAACCTCCTAGCTGTTTTAGCCTTCCCACATCGTTTCCCACTTAACATACACTTTGGGACCTTAGCTGACGGTCTGGGTTGTTTCCCTCTCCACGATGGACGTTAGCACCCACCGTGTGTCTCCCGGATAGTACTTTACGGTATTCGGAGTTTGCAAAGGGTTGGTAAGTCGGGATGACCCCCTAGCCTTAACAGTGCTCTACCCCCGTAAGTATTCGTCCGAGGCTCTACCTAAATAGATTTCGGGGAGAACCAGCTATCTCCCGGTTTGATTAGCCTTTCACTCCTAGCCACAGGTCATCCCCTAACTTTTCAACGTTAGTGGGTTCGGTCCTCCAGTCAGTGTTACCTGACCTTCAACCTGCCCATGGCTAGATCACCGGGTTTCGGGTCTATACCCTGCAACTTAAGCGCCCAGTTAAGACTCGCTTTCGCTACGGCTCCCCTAAATGGTTAACCTTGCTACAGAATATAAGTCGCTGACCCATTATACAAAAGGTACGCAGTCACCCATCACTAAGCTACCTCTGCTTGATTTTGGCGGTTGACCGTCGGCTAACAAGTTAGGTCGACGTTAACGCTAATTCAAACATTGTGCTTACTTAGGAGTTCACCAAAGTAACTTAGTGATGGGCTCCTACTGCTTGTACGTACACGGTTTCAGGTTCTATTTCACTCCCCTCACAGGGGTTCTTTTCGCCTTTCCCTCACGGTACTGGTTCACTATCGGTCAGTTGGGAGTATTTAGCCTTGGAGGATGGTCCCCCCATATTCAGTCAAAGTTTCACGTGCTCCGACCTACTCGATTTCACTTTAAATAAGTTGTCGTGTACGGGACTGTCACCCTGTATCGTCATACTTTCCAGAATGTTCCACTAACTACATTAAAGCTTAAGGGCTAATCCGATTTCGCTCGCCGCTACTTTCGGAATCTCGGTTGATTTCTTTTCCTACGGGTACTTAGATGTTTCAGTTCTCCGCGTTCGCTTCATACAGCTATGTATTCACTGCATGATGACCCAAAGGGCCGGGTTTCCCCATTCGGAAATCCTAGTCTCAAGTGCCTCTTACTGGCTCAACTAGGCTTATCGCAAGTTAGTACGTCCTTCATCGCCTCCAACTGCCAAGGCATCCACCGTGTACGCTTAGTCACTTAACCATACAACCCAAAATAGTTTTGAATTGTACTGCTAAAGACAGTTTTAACTTCGCCAGAAGTTAAGTAATACTAAAGTAGACGCTAATTAATCAACTAAATGATTAATCGGCATTTTTCTTTCGAAAACTCTATAGAACAACAATTTTCATTGTCATTCCGAGAATTTAATATCAGCTTTCCAAATTTTTAAAGAGCAATATCACTCAGTAAGTTACCTTACCAAGCAACAATCATCTGTGTGGACACTTCGAACAAATTAGTTCTAAGTCGATAAGGAGGTGATCCAGCCCCAGGTTCCCCTAGGGCTACCTTGTTACGACTTCACCCCAGTCATGAATCACTCCGTGGTGAACGCCCTCCCGAAGGTTAAGCTATCCACTTCTGGAGCAACCCACTCCCATGGTGTGACGGGCGGTGTGTACAAGGCCCGGGAACGTATTCACCGCGGCATTCTGATCCGCGATTACTAGCGATTCCGACTTCATGGAGTCGAGTTGCAGACTCCAATCCGGACTACGACATACTTTAAGTGATTCGCTTACTATCGCTAGTTCGCAGCACTCTGTATATGCCATTGTAGCACGTGTGTAGCCCTACACGTAAGGGCCATGATGACTTGACGTCGTCCCCACCTTCCTCCGGTTTATCACCGGCAGTCTCCTTAGAGTTCCCGACCGAATCGCTGGCAACTAAGGATAAGGGTTGCGCTCGTTGCGGGACTTAACCCAACATCTCACAACACGAGCTGACGACAGCCATGCAGCACCTGTATCAGAGTTCCCGAAGGCACCAAACCATCTCTGGTAAGTTCTCTGTATGTCAAGTGTAGGTAAGGTTCTTCGCGTTGCATCGAATTAAACCACATGCTCCACCGCTTGTGCGGGCCCCCGTCAATTCATTTGAGTTTTAACCTTGCGGCCGTACTCCCCAGGCGGTCTACTTAATGCGTTAGCTTTGGAAAAGTTGTCCGAAGACCCCAGCTCCTAGTAGACATCGTTTACGGCGTGGACTACCAGGGTATCTAATCCTGTTTGCTCCCCACGCTTTCGTACATGAGCGTCAGTGTTGACCCAGGTGGCTGCCTTCGCCATCGGTATTCCTTCAGATCTCTACGCATTTCACCGCTACACCTGAAATTCTACCACCCTCTATCACACTCTAGTTTGCCAGTTCGAAATGCAGTTCCCAGGTTAAGCCCGGGGCTTTCACATCTCGCTTAACAAACCGCCTGCGTACGCTTTACGCCCAGTAATTCCGATTAACGCTCGCACCCTCCGTATTACCGCGGCTGCTGGCACGGAGTTAGCCGGTGCTTCTTCTGTCAGTAACGTCACAGCTAGCAGGTATTAACTACTAACCTTTCCTCCTGACTGAAAGTGCTTTACAACCCGAAGGCCTTCTTCACACACGCGGCATGGCTGCATCAGGCTTGCGCCCATTGTGCAATATTCCCCACTGCTGCCTCCCGTAGGAGTCTGGACCGTGTCTCAGTTCCAGTGTGGCTGATCATCCTCTCAAACCAGCTAGGGATCGTCGCCTTGGTGAGCCGTTACCTCACCAACTAGCTAATCCCACTTGGGCCAATCTAAAGGCGAGAGCCGAAGCCCCCTTTGGTCCGTAGACATTATGCGGTATTAGCCATCGTTTCCAATGGTTGTCCCCCACCTCAAGGCATGTTCCCAAGCATTACTCACCCGTCCGCCGCTCGTCATCTTCTAGCAAGCTAGAAATGTTACCGCTCGACTTGCATGTGTTAGGCCTGCCGCCAGCGTTCAATCTGAGCCATGATCAAACTCTTCAATTAAAAGTTTTTTGTTTGAAGTAAACTTCAAACCATGCTCAATGAATTCTGATTTTGATTCTTTCGAATCGAATTGACTGTTATAGTCACTCAGTTCAGTTGAGACTCTAAATTTTTGTGCGTCATTCAGTAAACTGAAATTCGCTGTTAGAACTCAATCTGTACGAGTGCCCACACAGATGATTGCTTCATATTTTTAAAGAACTATGTAACTAAACTTCGTTAGTTACCGCAGCCTCGCTGCGAAGTGGAGCGCCATATTAACCGCTTCACTTTTAAAGTCAACTAGAAAATTTAATTTTTCTTAATTAAGCTTTCCGTTTGGCTTTCCCTTCACTTAACTCGTTGCTTTTCAGCGTTGTGCTCCGTGTCGGTGGATGCGCATTATAGGGAAATCGAAACCCGACGCAACCTTTTTTCGAAGGAAAGTGATAAAAACAACACTTTTGGTTAAATTGCGTACTAAACACATCAAAACAGCTGGTTTTGTCATCAAATATTCACCCATTTGACACAAACCAATTACTAGGGGATCTAAGTATTGTACATTTCAGATGAGACGCAAGAAAATATGGCGCTTTTTTTAGCGCCATTTTCAAAAGTAAGAATTATTAGTATAAAAGACTGTAAAGTTTACGTCGGTAGCGCATTGCTACCTCATCACCTTCTGGCAATGATGCAATAATGTCCAGGTAACCTTTTTTGGCTTCTCCAAAGTTCATGTCTTTTCTTAACACAGCAAACAAGCTTTCAAGCGCATCTGCACTCTTACCCGCATCGATCTGAGCCTGAGCTAACTGGCACAATAGAGACAGATCGCCCGGCGCAGATTCGACTTCAGCCAACAGTCGCCTAAGCTCGGGCGATTCCTGAGCTTCTTTTGCTTGCTCAAGTTTAGAACTTAAATTGGTAAAATACGCATCCCGAGCTTCCGCTGGTACAGATCCTAGTAGCGCCTCAGCCTCATCTACTTTCTTTATCTGAATACAGATGTCTGCAAATACCAACAAAACCCTTGGGTTTTCTTTTGCTACGCCATACGCTTGCTTAGCCAAAGCAAATGCCTCGTTCAACTCGCCACTAGCCAGAGCTTGCTTAGCTTGATCAAGTAAAATCAATTCTGGAGAAGGCAAATGCTCAGAGAGAGCCTTAGAAATCTCTTCCTGTGTTTTAGCGCCGGGAAGAACATCGACAGGAGCTCCCCCTTTTAGAATTACCAATGTCGGCAACGCCTGAAGGCCGACTTGTTGCGCAAGTTGAGAAGCGAGCATTTGCTGCTGATCACAATCGACAGTCGCTACCACTAAGTTATTCGGATATTGCTGAGCAAGCGCATCAAGAATATCAGCTTGTGCAAGACAGTTGGGTTCTTGTGCACTGAAGAACGTCATTAATACGAGTTTTTCTGGGTCCCCGGATGCTAACACCTGTTGGATATTTTCCGGAGTAAGTGAAATTTTATTTTCCATGTTCAAACCAGCTATGATATTTGCTTATCTATATGGTGACATCCTCACAAATTGCAAGGCAAGCTTAAAACCTGATTACGCTGCCGATTTACGACGACTACTTTTCGTCGAGGTGCGTTTCTTCGATCTTTTTTTAGAAAATGGAGGTTTCGACCCAGTTCTGCTACTTTTTAATCCAGTGAACAATGTGCTGTCGCTTACGCAAGCGCGCTCAATAAAACCTGTAATTTCTTTTTCAAGAGGGCTCATAAAAGTTTGGTAAGGCTGCTCTTTCATCGCAATTTTTGCCAATTGTGATTCCCACAGAGCCGTTCTGTCAGGCAAAGAAACATCTTCTGGTAACGTCTTTATCAGAGCCACTCCTAACTCTGTCGAACGGATACTCTTACCATTGCGTTGCAAAAAGCCTCTTTTGAACAATAAGTCGATGATCCCAGCTCGGGTTGCTTCCGTGCCCAGTCCATCGGTTTCTTTTAGCACTTTTTTGATCTCAGCATTGGCGACAAACCGGGCGATACCTGTCATCGCACTTAGCAAAGTTGCTTCTGTAAAATGACTGGGTGGTTGGGTGTGCTTCTCAACCACTTCTCCTTTAAAACAGTGTAATAACTCACCCAATTCTAATTGGGGTAGAACAGCTGGTTTCTTTTCTTCTGCTTTAAATAACCGCTTAAAGCCTAGCTCTAAGATTTGTTCTGCTTTTGCTACAAATACACCGCCGGCAATTTCTAACTCTACTCTAGTCTCAGTATATCGGTAGGCTGGATAAAACTGCGCCAGATACTGGGTACTTATCAGCTGATAAACTTGCAGCTCATATTGACCTAACTGAGCCGTTTTTAATTTCTTTGCTGTTGGAATGATAGCGTGATGTGCCTCAACTTTAGCGTCGTTCCAACACTTACTTTTCAGGCTGAGATTGGCGTCGGCTACTTTCTCTTCTGTTAACCCTTGATTATTTAACGCAGCACCCAACACCTGTTGCGCTTCAGCAAAATGACCTGTCGGTAAATATCGATTATCAGAGCGAGGGTAAGTGATCAGTTTGTGCTTTTCATAAAGCGCCTGACAAACATCCAATACCTGTTTTGCAGACATACCAAATCGTTTATTCGCAGCTATTTGTAATGCCGACAAGTTATAGGGCAAAGGAGGATTATGCTTTTTTGGCTTAGCTTCGATTTTCTTGACTTGCGCATCTTGAGCATGGATCCTCGCCGCCACATTCTCAGCCAAACCTTTCACCAGCACGCGGCCTTCTTCATCCATATATGGCTGGCAAGCTTCACTGGGTTTCCACTTCGCACTGAACTCACTTCCATCATCTTTTCGAACATGCGCCAGCACCTCAAAAAAAGGTTTAGAAACAAAGTTGTCGATTTCCATGTCGCGTCTGACAACCAACCCAAGGACAGGCGTTTGTACCCTACCGACCGAGAGCACGCCTTGAAATCCCGCTTTTTGTCCAACCAATGTATAAGCTCTTGTCAGGTTCATACCATACAGCCAATCTGCCCGGGCTCTTGCCAAAGCAGACACACTTAAAGGAACGAATTCGTGATTGGCACGCATCTGATTTAGCGCTTTTTTTACCGCCGATGGGTTTAAGTCGCTGATTAGTAGCCGTTGAGTCGACTGTTTTTTACGCCCGGATAACTTCGCCTCCTGAAGTACCTCATCAACGAGTAACTGACCTTCTCTGTCTGGATCGCCCGCATGGACCAGGTTGTCGGCTTGTTTGACAAGCTTCTTCACAATACTCAGTTGTTTTTTGGTTTTGGGCTTTGCTTTGAACTGCCAAAATTCCGGTATAATGGGTAAGTGCGCCATTTGCCATTTCTTATATTTCGGATCATAGTCTTCCGGCGCAGCTTGTTCTAACAAATGTCCAATACACCAAGTAACACAGTCTCCATTGGCTAACTCAATATAGCCTTCATGTTTCTTGTGTGGTTTAGGTAAAACATCTGCGATAGCTCTGCCCAGAGAGGGCTTTTCGGCAATATAAAGTTTCATTCTTCAAAACAACTGTATGTATTTACAGTCATGATAGTCAACTCTGGCAGCAATTGCCAGAGTTGACTCAAACGGACAAAGAGATTGAGGATGGGCTTAGGTTTTAAGTAAGTTCAACTGCTTGTGTTTTTGCTCCACGATGTAAGTCATTGCACTCGCAGCTTGCTCTACCTCATCCGCGAAACCAGATAACTCAGCCGCCGCATCAGATATACCCGTCGTGTTAGTGCTGATTTCCTCAGTCACCATGCTTTGCTCTTCTGCTGCCGTGGCGATTTGTGTTACTTCATTTGATATGCTGCTTAACTCACCTACTAAGCTACTCATAAGCCCAGCAGATTCTTGGCAGTATGAAACCGCTTGTTCACCCTGACTAACCGTTTTTTCAATGATCTGCTCTGAACCAGTCACTTCACTTTGAAGATTGTCGATCAGCTTGCTGATGTCATCTGTTGACGCTTGTGTTTTCGAGGCCAGCGCCCTGACTTCATCAGCAACCACAGCAAAACCACGGCCTTGTTCTCCAGCTCTGGCCGCTTCTATCGCAGCATTCAATGCCAATAAATTTGTTTGCTCTGCAATCGCTCGGATCACATCCAAAATTTTGGAGATGTCACCGCTGCGCTCAGACACTTTACCGAATGCATTTTTGGCATCTAAAACCTGCTCAGCAATTTCCTGCACAGTCTCAGTCGTTCTGACGATACTGCGCTCGCTACTCTGGACCGTTTCAACAGCATGATTTGTACTCAAAGCTGCTTTTTCTGATGCTCTGGCCACTTCTGTTGCCGTCGCACTTAACTCGTTGATGGCAGTAACGACACTGTCTATTTCAAGATGCTGATTCGATACCTTATTTTTAATATTGATCGCGGCTTCTGTGGTTTTATGTGATTGAGTATATGATTCCTCGGCTAACTCTTTGAGGTCAATAATCATGCTTCTTAGTTTTTCGGTGAAGCGATTAAAACCATGTGCAAGGGATATCAGTTCAGCATGGTGGCTTACCTCAAGCTTATGAGTCAAGTCACCCTCACTGGAAGCCAAACTTTCAACCCGTTCCTCAATATAAGTTAATGGTCCAACAATAGTATTAATCAAGACAAGCGCCAGACCCAAAGCAACTGCAGCAACCAATGTTCCTAACAGCAACATCCAACGCCCTAATGAATTAGTCGACGCTTCAATCTGCTGTTCTATTTGGGTTACTGAGGCCAATGCAACATCCTTGGGCAATTCAATCACCAAAGACCAGGTTGTATTGGCAAGCTCAATTTCAATAGGGACTGCAATGGCAAGCATATCATCCATCTCACTAAACCCGCCGGTCTGATGTAATTTCAGCAGTTTATCTGCCACACCTGAGTTAATGGATTCTTTCAGGGGTCTGGCTAGTTTATCGTAGTGACTAGCCCCCACGACCAAGCCTAAGTTACTGAGTAAAGTAACTTTCGCCTGGCCTTGGTAAAGAGATTCAGATAACTCGTCAACTAACTGCTGGAAAACAGGTAAATTCACATCCACACCAACCAATCCCTGAAAACGCCCATTGATGTCTACCGGCACCGTTAATGACGTCATCAGCATTTTGTTACCTGGGGAAATTTCGTACAGATAGGGTTCCATAATACAGGGGGCAACATTGTCACGTGCGCACAGATACCACTCGGCTTCCCTCAAACCAAACTCGTTGCGTTTATCTAAGTACTTGTCGGCCGCTGACTCGATTTGGTGTTGAGTAATGCCACTTGAATCTCGCGTGAAGTATAATTCCAGGGTGCCGTCCCCCGGAGCTGAGTGGCTTGCGCCGGACGTGTGGGCCTGATCTTGTTGGTCATAGCCATTTGGCTCAAACTGAGCATACATAGAAGATACAAATTGATTTTGTTTTAATGCACCTGCTACCAGATGCTGAACGTGGGTGCGTTCAAGCGGGTCGCGGACAGAAGTTTCTTTCAATGCTCCAGCCAGAGTATATGGCACCCGATATGCCGAGTTTATAAATGCGGCAACCTGCTGAGCATAATATTGCCCCTGTGCAGTTAAGCCCGTTCTGATCTCTTGGTATGCCAGCTCTCGAAGCTGTGCGCTTTGTACTTTATTTTCTTTTTGCAGGTTCATCCACATGGTTGATACCAGCAAGGCAACAAGGGCTGTAACCAAAGTAATCACAAACAGGATGAGCTTTTTCTTGATGGACATATGCTGCATATAAAACACTCACAAACGGTTGTTTATTCGGGTAACTTTAGCAAAAGTTACGCTTTCTTGCGTATTCTAAAATGACAGCTTTAAGTAATTATGACTACACTATTCCGATATTTTTTTTACGTAGAATATGAATAGCGCATTCATTGCACACGCAACAGACGCTATAACGATGTGACGGGAAAGGAACTATAGCTCAGAGATTTCAATTGAATGGATACTCGACGAGATGAGCCGCTGCTTGTGTACAACAGCGGCTCATATTAAAAGGAGGTTCAGTCTTCCTCGATATTGTCTTTACCACGAGTCGACTCAATACTGTCTAATCTATGGTGAATAGCTGATTTAATCAACATATAGCCACTGATAGGGGCGGTAATAAGCAAGAACATCGAGATCAGTATCTCTTTCACACTGACACCTTCGCCATAAAACCCATAGTAGGCCATGGCAGCAAATAGCAGACACGCCATACCTAGAGTGGTTGCTTTTGTTGGGCCATGCAAACGCATAAAGAAATCGGGCATTTTTACTAAACCGATCGACCCCACCAAAATAAGGCTGCCGCCTAACAATAATAGTATTGAAATAACCCATTCCATCATTCGGTGCTCCTATTCAATGATATCGCCGCGCAGCAAATATTTACAGACGGCCACAGTGCTAACAAAGCCAAGCAAGGCTATCAACAAAGCCGCCTCAAAATACAGCGACGTGCCCATATTCATTCCATAAAGCACTATCAAGGCAATGGTATTAATGTACATGGTATCCAAGGCAAGTATGCGATCTGGAATGGAAGGCCCAACAACCAGTCGCCACAAATTAAGTAACAAAGACACACCGATCATCGCAAAGACAATCAAAATCACCGTCTCTAACATGCAAAGATCTCCTTAATAGGTTTTTCATAACGCGTTTTAATCGTGTCGATCAACTCCGCCTCATCGTCCAGGTCAAGCACATGGATCAACAAATAACGTTGTTGTGGTTCAGCGTCTTCCGCCATATCTTCAGGCCAAGGATAGACCTCAGCACTCACAGTGCCTGGTGTAAGAGACACGGTGCTGGCTAAAATAGTAATCGGCATCGACTGTGCTAAGTCAATTGGCACTTTGACAAACCCGGGCTTCAGCTTTCGGGTTGGTCCCAGGATTTTAATGGCTACCTCGATATTTGCCATTAAGATGTCATACAAAACCAGCAACAAATATTGCAGTGCCTTGCCCGGTTTCAGTACCAAAGGCTGTTTGGTACGAAATGGAAAAGTAGCAAGCGGAATTGCGACAGCAAGAATAGAGCCTAAAATCAAATGTCCCGGTGCAACCGTATTATTGAGCAATAACCACACGATAAATAACATTAGGCTGCGGAACGGCGTTGGCAACCATCTATATTTTGCTTCCAAACGCATTTAGCGTACTCCTCCCAACACGTCTTGCAGTAGTCCTGTGAAATCATGTAACTCCTGAGCTGCCAGCAGTGCATATTCACTCAATGGGCCTGCAAAAATCACCATTAATGGTGTACACAATACCAGCAGCATCACAGCACAAACTTGTGCCGGATGTGCTCGCTCCTGTTCGCTATCACCTTTGCCTGTCTGATGCCAAAATACGGTGCTACCCGCTTTTGAAACCGATACCAAAATCGCGAGGCTTGCCACCAAATAAACTAACCAGAACCAGTTGCCATAAGGTGTGTCCAAGGTTGACCTCAGGATCCAGACCTTACCTACAAACCCGGATAAAGGCGGCATGCCGATCACGGCAACTGCAGCGACCAAAAATGCACCGCCAAGCAATAGCGGCTGTGAAACCGGGCGACCAGCGGTGATCCTATCCGCTACCTTACCTCTTTGTCGGGCAATTAAGTCTGCTAACAGGAACAGTGCGGCACTGACCAAGGTCGAATGCACCAGATAATAAATCGCTGCCGCGCTACTTTGCACAGTTTGTACTGCGACCAATGCTACCAAAGTACCAACAGACACAACTACCAGGTTGGCGACCATTTTTCTTAAATCTTGGCTTGCCAATACCCCTATTGCCCCCATCACAATAGTGGCAATCGCCAGCCACCAAAGCCAGTTTTGCGCCATGTGGCTCAGTTCACCAGCTTCTTCGCCAAAAATCAGGGTGTACACACGCATCATAGAGTACACACCCACTTTGGTCATAATGGCAAACAATGCTGCCACCACAGGCATTGCCGTAGAATAGGTGTTAGGGAGCCACAAGTGAAGAGGAAGTAATGCACCTTTAAGCGCAAATACGACCAACAACAACAGTCCACCGATCTTGGCCAGATAGACATCATCACCTTGCAGCAACGTCACTTTTTGCGCCATATCCGCCATATTTAATGTGCCCAAAGTGCCGTACAAGATCCCAAGCGCGATCAGGAAAACCGAAGAGCCGACCAGGTTCAGGATCACATACTGTAAAGCGGCACGTGTATTGCGCTTATCACCACCGTGCATCAGCAAAGAGTATGACGCAATCAACAGGACTTCAAAGAAGACAAACAAGTTAAACGCATCTCCGGTCAAAAACGCACCATTGACGCCCAAAATCAGGAAATGCAGAAGCGGGTGGAAAAAACTGCCACGTTCATCGTCACCAGCGCAGCTATATAAGCCACACACCAGACCAAGGAAAGAGGTCAAAGTAACCAGTAATGCTGACAGCGGATCGGCAATCAGCACAATACCAAACGGCGCAGACCAGTTACCAATCGCATAGACTGAAGTGCCATGCTCGCGGGTCATCAGCAATAAAATTACCGAGGCCACAGTTGTGAGCGCCCCCATACCGACAGACACAATGCGCCGTGCTCGTAGGTTCTTGCCACAAGGCGGCATCAACATAAAGATAGCTGCCAGCATAGGTAATAGTACTGGCAAGGAAGTTAAATGCTGTATCATGCTTTACCCTGCTCCTTACGCTGGGAACCACTGTTGCGCGTAGCCGTATTCACTTCGATACCATTGACATGGTCATTGCCTAAGTCCGCACGACCCCTGATAGCCAGAATGACCACGAATGCAGTCATCGCAAATCCGATTACAATCGCAGTTAACACCAGCGCCTGAGGGAGAGGATCAGCATAACCGTCGCTATAACCCAACACTGCGGCTTTATTCATGGTCAATCGACCTGAGGCAAACAAAAACAAGTTTACCGCGTAAGACAACATAGTGAGACCCAGCACTACGGGAAAAGTCCGGGCACGTAAAATCAGGAACACTCCGCAGGCCACTAACAGGCCCACGCAAGATGAATACAATAGCTCCATTAAATATTTACCTCTTCTTTAGGTGCATTGGCTGTCAACTTACCCAGACTCGCCAGGATCATCAACGTCGCGCCAACAACCGTAATATATACACCCAAGTCAAATACCAATGCGCTGGCAAGCTCTATCTCTCCAATCACTGGTATATCAAAGTAATCAAACCAACTGGTCAGGAATGGACGGTCAAATGCCCAGCTGCCCAAGCCTGAAATCATCGCAATAGCAATACCTGACGCGATGATCTTCCGATAATTGAGCGTAAAGCGCTCCGAGATCCAATTAGACCCATGCGCGATGTACTGCAATATAAAGGCTATGGCAGTAACCAAGCCTGCAATGAAGCCACCACCAGGTAAATTATGACCGCGCAGGAAGATATAAACCGACACCATTAACGCCAGAGGTAGCAAACTCTGAGAAATAGATGCCAGCAAAATTGGGTAACGTTCGCGTGCCCATGGACGGCCTTCTGAATCACTGCCCGGCATAAACAGTGGCAGATTTATTAGCAACTTATAAATGCCCAACGCAGCAATACCCAATACGATAATCTCGCCTAAGGTATCAAAACCACGGAAGTCGACCAGGATAACATTGACCACGTTGGTACCACCACCACCGGTCTTCGCATTCGCGAGGAAGAAATCGGAAATCGAATTCAATGGCCGTGTAATCAAGGCATAACAAATACTGCCCACAATCACGCCAATCGCAGAGGCGATACCCAAATCGCGTAACACACGCACAGAGCTGCTTTCTTTGGGCGTTTTTTGCGGCAGGAAGAACAGCGCAAGCATCAGCAGAATGATAGTGACCACTTCAACCGTCAGCTGAGTCAGCGCCAGATCTGGTGCAGAGAAGCGTGTAAACGCAACGGCGACCATCAGGCCCACCACCGAAATCATCAACAAGGCAACCATACGAGTGCGATGCCAGATCACAGTACCGATTGCACCTATCATCAACAAACCAGCACCAATAGCATTGTGAACATCAATGGGGGTTGGTTTGTTTTCGCCAACCAACTGGCTCATTTCAAATAGCGGCCAACCGGCACTCAACAGCACCACCATTAACATCAACATCAAATAGCGCTGCAAGGAACCATTTTCTATTGCATCAATGCGGGCGCGGCTCCAGCCAACTACCTTGGACATGGTATGCTCAAAACCCTTTTTGGCATTAATAGGCGGTAACGATGCCTGGAATGCAAACAAGTAACGGCGCTGCGTATAAATTAGCAAGCCACCGCACACGGCTATTCCGCTCATCAGCAGAGGTAGATTGAAACCATGCCAGATCGCAATCTTAAATTGCGGTGGCTCGCCACCTAATACCGCAGCAGACGCGACATTTAGGATATCGCTGACGATAAAGCCTGGGAACATGCCCACAATCAGACACAGCGCAACCAAAACCTCGATCGGCACACGCATGTAACGTGGCGCTTCATGAGGCTCTTTTGGTAAGTCAACGGGTTCGCCATTGAAGAACACGTCATGAATAAAACGAGCCGAGTATGCCACTGAAAAGGCACCCGCAATCGTTGCCAGGATTGGGATCAACCAAGACATTGAGCCAAGCAACTGCTGATGTAAAGTTTCAGCGAAGAACATTTCTTTTGACAAGAAGCCGTTCAATAAAGGAACCCCTGCCATTGCTGCCGCGGCAACCATTGCCAGGGTTGCTGTGTACGGCATAAATCGCCACATGCCATTGAGCTTACGCATATCTCGCGTGCCGGTTTCATGATCTATGATACCGGTTGCCATAAACAGTGAGGCTTTAAAGGTTGCATGGTTAATGATATGGAATATGGCGGCAACGGTGGCCAATTCAGTATCCAGGCCCAATAACAGCGTGATCAAACCTAAATGACTGATAGTCGAGAATGCCAGTAATCCCTTCAGATCATGCTTAAACAGCGCGATATAAGCACCGACCAGTAAAGTTGCAAGACCCGTGAGGCCAACCAGAATAAACCAGATTTCCGTACCTGCCAGCGCAGGGTAGAAACGAGCCAGCAGGAAAATACCTGCTTTCACCATAGTGGCCGAGTGTAAGTAAGAACTGACTGGCGTAGGTGCGGCCATCGCATGAGGCAACCAGAAGTGAAATGGGAACTGCGCAGATTTAGTGAATGCACCGAGTAATACCAGGATGAGCGCCAGTTCATATAAATCGTGCGCCTGGATAAGCTCGCGACTGGCTAAGATGATATCCAAGTCGTAGCTACCTACAATGTCACCCAGGAGTAATAAACCAGCCAACAGCGCCAATCCGCCACCACCAGTTATCGCCAGCGCCATTTTAGCCCCTTTTCGGGCTTCAGACTTGTGCCACCAATAACTTATCAACAAAAACGAGCTGATACTGGTCAATTCCCAAAACAGCCATAATTGCAGAATATTATTCGACATCACGATGCCCAGCATCGCCGTCATAAACAGCATTAAGTAAGCATAGAGCTTAGGCATAGAGTCGTTACTACTTAAATAGTAACGCGCATAGAAGATCACCAAAATGCCGATTCCCAGGATCAGGAATACGAACAATAAAGACAAACCATCCAAGCGGAATGAGAGTTCTAAGCCCAACAACGGGATCCACTCTATGGTGGTCCGCAGCTGTTCATTGGCAAACACGCCGGGTGCCATGTAGCAAGCCAGCGCAAGTGCCAATCCAGGCGCAAGTAAAGTTACCGCAGTCGATTGATTGCGGGATAGTTTACCTGTTAATGATGAGAGTAAACTGCCTAATAAGGATAGCAAGGGTATCCAAAGCAATGTCATAAAGAAAACCTTTTATCTTCAATAACCGTAAATAAACGGAACAGCGCGCAGTGTGTAGCTAGTGTTATGCATAGACTATCTGATTTATTTTGCGCACGTTTTTATCACACATAACGCTTACCAGTTATACTTGATTAGTATTTGAGTTGTCTAGACTTTCGCGCTCTATACGCTGCCATTTTAGCCAACATTTACAAACAATTCAGATTAAATTCATAAATAAACTGGGCTTTTAACCCTTGGCAGCTAATTTAACCTGAATAAACCGCTGAAAATCTGTGGGTTTATCGCGCTGTTGCTGAAATGCCAATAGCCAGAGCTCCTTGTATCGTTTGGACAACGCCAGACTCTGATATTGCATGTTAGACATAGCCTGCTGGGGCTTATAAGCAGATAGTAACCCGGCCTCACAACTCTGACTGGGATACCACCCCTTAGGTGGTGTATTACCAACGTATAAGTTAGGTGCTTTAAGCCCAGGAGTTGCGCATAACCATTGTGCTTTTGCCTCATCAATCGCGTATTCATCCTCAAAGCCACTGAAGTGCATCAGTTCATGGACAAACACAGCATAATCGCTGTTCAAGTTTAATGTCATTACGCCACGGCTGACATTCGCATCGCCACGTTTTGTCATCAGGACAAGATGATCGGCAACAGACCAGTACTCGCTGCCGGGCAATCCAGCAAGGTCGCAATAAGCAAATTTTTGTGCTTTCAGGTGACATTGTAGATCAGATCCCATATACACAGGATCTGCAAAACAATAGCTACCCGAATGAGGTAAAGGGGCACTAAGGTATTGCGCTTTCAACTGTTGCAGCTTTTTAAAGCCCAGCCAGGAATCACTCAACATGGCCACCCGACGTATGCACTTTGCATCATCCCAGTGAAGCTCATTCACAGTTCGGATAGTCAGTTGTTGCAAATCATCCGATGCCAGCTCATTGGCAGAAGCGCCCTGCATAACCCGTGACAGCGTATAATAAGGTCGAGGCAGCGCAAAATGAGAGGCCAACAGGTTTATCTCAGACACTGCATGCGCTGTTGTCAGGGACTCCAATAACCGTAGATGCGCTTGCGAGGTAGTGGCCTCCCAATGCGCTCTGGCCAGCAGGAGCGCTGTATCTAAGTCCCCCTGTTCGATCAGCCGAATTGCCCATTCAAACGCCGCCGCGGGCTCATCCAACTTGCGTAACGCCAGTACCGTGCCATCAGAGAGCTCAGGTAGCAGCAAGCCTGCTCGTCGAACATCAAGGAAAAAGCTCTGTGGGCTGCGCTTAAGCAAAGAAAGCTGTGCCTGACGCGCGTTGGGAGAGTTAAAGTGCCAGGGATTGAAGGCGCTGCCCGCTATGAGTGTGCTACAGACCAGTAACACTACATAGCGAAGCATCAAAGCAGGCATCAGATCAGCCTACATCCGCCCGGTTCATTTCATCGGCGATAATTTGCAGTTCAAGACGGGCGTATTTATGTTCTACAAATTCGTAGACATTAGTTGCAAGGGCCAGTTTAAAATATTCAATGGCTTTTCCCGTTTTACCCTCAGCCTGATAACGCTTAGCCAGATAAAAGTAGGCTTCACACAGGCGCTCTGCAAACTCCTGTTGCGACTTAACGCCATCTCCAACTTGCGCGAGAAAGGCCTGCTGAGACAGCTCATTCAAATAAAGCTGTACCAATTGTGTTGCCCATTCATCATTATTCAAGGCCTGGCTGTGCTGCTTCAGAGCTGCTTTTGCAGCAACCGGGTCGACTTTAGATTCTGCCAGATAAAGCCACATGAGCCGGTACGGATCTTGAGGAGAACGCGCCAGAAAAGCCTCAAAATCGTTTACTGCCAGTGCTGGACGTTCCCCGTAATATAAGGCTATACCCCTATTTAAATAGGCATATTCATGATCTGTATTAAGCTCAAGCACCGCATCAAACATCTCGTAGGCGGTGCCATACTCTTGTCGAAGTGTATGATGTATACCAAGAAAATTGTATACCTCTGCCAAATCTGGTTTGAGTTTGACTGCGCGATTAAAGTCGATACGTGCCAGCGTGGTTAATCCCAGGCTGTCATAAAGCATACCCCGGTTATAAAACAGCTGCGCCTGTTGGTCATTATCCAGCGTTTTGTTTTGTAACAACTCGCTGTATCTGGCGATGGCTATTTCATTGCGAAAATTAGCTGCCAATGGCACGGCAAAAGGCACCGTCACGTTGGGCATATCCGCCGCTTGCTGAGTTGACTGACACCCGAGTAAGCTCAGACATAGCAAAGGTAATAATAACAGTCTCAATCTATTTCCCCTTTTGGGCATGTTGCGAATTTCTGATCCGCTTGTCGCTATTACTGTCGAGCAAATATTAAAGCATAAAAAAAGGGGCCATTCAGCCCCTTTCATCGAAACTCATTGTTTCTTTGTCAGATATTACTCAGCAGCAGGTGCCGCATCTGACTCTAGTGCTTCTTTAATGCTCAGACGCACACGACCCTGACGGTCTACTTCTAGTACTTTTACTTTCACTTCCTGGCCAACAGACAGGTGATCAGCTACGTTGTTTACGCGCTCTTTGCTGATCTGTGAAATGTGTACCAGGCCATCTTTACCAGGCAGTACGTTTACGAATGCACCAAAGTCTACGATACGGTTTACTTTACCTGTGTAGATAGTACCTACTTCCAACTCAGCGGTAAGCGCTTCGATACGAGCAATCGCTTCTTTAGCACTGTTACCATTAGTTGCAGCAATCTTAATGGTACCATCGTCTTCGATTTCGATGGTTGTATCCGTTTCTTCAGTTAGCTGACGGATCACCGCGCCACCTTTACCGATTACATCAGCAATTTTCTTCGGTGGAATGTTCATAGTGTAGATACGTGGTGCGAACTCAGACAGGTCCTGAGATGGGCTGGCGATTGCCTGGTCCATCACGCTCAGGATATGCAGACGTGCTGCTTTTGCCTGACGCAGTGCGATCTGCATGATTTCTTTTGTGATACCTTCAATCTTGATATCCATCTGAAGTGCAGTTACACCCGCGCTGTTACCCGCTACTTTAAAGTCCATGTCACCCAGGTGGTCTTCGTCACCCAGGATGTCAGATAGAACAACAAAGTCTTCGCCTTCTTTAACCAAACCCATCGCGATACCCGCAACAGATGACTTGATTGGTACACCCGCATCCATCAGAGCCAGTGACGTACCACATACAGACGCCATTGAAGATGAACCGTTTGATTCAGTGATCTCAGAAACCACACGCACAGAGTACGGGAATTCTTCAAGCGTTGGCATAACCGCTTGTACACCGCGCTTAGCCAAGTTACCGTGACCAATCTCACGACGCTTAGGCGAACCGATGAAACCTGTCTCACCCACACAGAATGGAGGGAAGTTGTAGTGCAGCATGAAGTGATGCTTCTGCGTGCCAATCAGGTTGTCCATCATTTGTGAATCGCGTTCTGTACCTAAGGTAGCAGTAACCAAAGCCTGCGTTTCACCACGCGTGAAGATTGCAGAACCGTGTGTACGTGGCAATACGCCCGTCATCACGTCAAGCGCACGAACCATGTCTGGTTCACGACCATCAATACGCTTCTCACCAGCAATGATGCGGCCACGTACGATTTTCTTTTCAAGTGAGCTAAACAGCTTAGACACTTCCTGCTCGTCCAGCGCTTCGTCTTCAGCCAGCTCAGCCGTCAGCTTCTCGACAACTTCTGCTTTTGCTTCGCTTAGTGCGTCTTTACGTGCCACTTTATCAGTGATGCGGTAAGCGTCACCCACTTTTTGCTCAGCGATTGCTGCGATTTTGTCAGACAGTTCAACGTTTTTCTCTGGTGCAACCCAGTCCCAAGCCGGCTTGCCTGCTTCTTCAGCAAACTCGTTCACAGCCTGGATGATAGCCTGTGATTGCTCATGACCATACACAACCGCACCCAGCATTTCTTCTTCAGTCAGAATTTCAGCTTCTGACTCAACCATCAGTACAGCACCTTCGGTACCCGCAACTACCAGGTCAAGTTTACTTTGCTCAAGTTCAGTCACTGACGGGTTCAGTACGTACTGACCATCAGTGAAACCAACACGTACGGCGCCGATTGGACCATTGAACGGCACGCCAGAAATTGCTAGCGCCGCAGAAGTACCAATCATAGCAACCATGTCTGGTTGAATTTCAGGGTTTGAAGAAACCACTGTCGCGATAACTTGTACTTCGTTCACAAAGCCGTCAGGGAATAAAGGACGGATTGGACGGTCAATCAGACGCGCGATCAGTGTTTCATTGTCTGAAGGACGACCTTCACGCTTCAGGAAGCCACCAGGGATACGGCCTGCCGCATACATTTTTTCCTGATAGTTAACTGTCAGAGGGAAAAAGTCCTGACCAGGTGCAGCTTCACGCTTACCTACAACCGTTACAAGTACAGAGGTGTCGCCAATGCTGGCCAAAACGGCACCATCAGCCTGACGCGCAATGGCACCAGTTTCTAGGGTTACTGTGTGTTGACCCAGTTGGAATTCTTTAATAATTGCTTGCACAAATATCTTCCTTACAAAAATAACATATAAGCGCCAACAACGACCAATTACAGTCTTAAGGGGACTAAAGAGACTAATAACCATTTGATAAAAAAGATTAAACCAAACAGAGCTAGATGATCCGCTTAAGCACTACAATTGGCTGCAGACTTGGCGCTGAACCCCCAGAATGGCGGCTCGGGCATAAGTATACTGAGTATATACCCACAAAAAAAGGGGCGATTTAGCCCCTTTTTTCTTATCGGATAAAAATCCGACAAATAATCAAGTTCTTAGCGACGTAGGCCAAGCTCTTTGATTAGTGCAGAGTAACGCTCTACGCTCTTACCTTTTAGGTAATCAAGCAGGTTACGACGCTGGCTTACTTTACGTAGCAGACCACGACGTGAGTGGAAGTCATGCTTGTGGTTAGCGAAGTGACCTTGTAGCTTGTTGATATCAGCAGTTAACAGTGCAACCTGAACTTCAGGAGAACCAGTGTCGCCTTCTGCGCGTGCGAATTTTGCTACGATTTCTGCTTTTTCTTGATTGCTTAGTGACATAATAAACTCCAATTGTTTAAGTAATGCTTCAGCCGATCACTAATTCAGCCAAAGCGACAAAGCGGGCGGCATTGTACCAGCAATTACCCCCGCTGACAAAAAATTTTATTGTGCGCTGGATAGCGCCCGCTTGGCCTTGAGGTGCCCATGCTGATTGCGCTCACCAATCCCGACAAAACGACCATCAGCAACCACTTTCAATACACCCTCAGGTAGCTCACCAACCACCACGGTCTGACCATGACTGAATGCTACACCTTGCTCGGCCGTTATCTCTACCGCTGGCAAATCAACCAGTGCAGTGTCCATAGGGAGTAACAATGCATCGATGTAAGTCGACGGCGGCAAATCTTCTGCTTTGGCCTGCTGAAGCTTTTCTTCAAGCTCTTCAAGCGTGATCATTTTATCACTCGGATAATGGCCCACTTCAGAGCGATGCAGCATAATGACATGCGCCCCACACCCCAGCTTCTCGCCCAGGTCGTCCACTATGGTACGAATATAGGTGCCTTTAGAAACATGCACTGTCATCTGGATCTCTTGTGCCTGATCGTCATACTCATCTAACGTAATTGAATAAACATTGATCTTGCGGCACTTACGCGGTACTTCGATACCTTCTCGGGCATACTTGTACAGGGGCTGACCCTGATACTTAAGCGCGGAATACATCGACGGATACTGATCAGACTCCCCCAGGAAGCTGGCGACATCTTGCTCCAGCTGTGCTCGCGTGATCTGCACAGGGCGTGTTTCGACCACTTCACCATCAGAGTCAGAGGTCGTTGTGCGCTCGCCCAATTTGGCACGCACCACGTAAGTTTTATCAGTATCCAGCAGAAACTGAGTAAACTTAGTGGCTTCACCAAAACAGATTGGCAGCATACCCGTTGCCAGTGGGTCCAATGCACCCGTGTGGCCGGCTTTTTGCGCAAAATAAATGCCTTTGGCTTGTTGCAGCGCTTTATTCGAGGAGATCCCCTGAGGCTTGTTGAGCAGCACGATCCCGTCAATCGGACGGCCTTTACTACGACGTGCCATTAGGCTTCTCCGTCGTCGCTTTTGGTATCTGGCAGCTCTTCGTCACCACGCTTTTCATTGTCTTTGCGGATCACTTCATCAACCAGATTAGAGATACGCATCCCTTCCATCAGGGAGTTATCCAGAACAAAACGCAGTTCAGGCATTATCCGCGCGCGGATCCGTTTGCCAAGCAAAGAACGGATATAGCCTGTGGCTTCATTCAGAATCGACAGGTTTTCTTTGGTTTTGTCGTCATCGCCGCCAAGAACCGTAATAAACACCTTGGCGTAAGACAGATCGCGCGATACTTCTACAGCCGATACAGTGACCATACCTAAACGCGGATCTTTAATTTCGCGCTGCAAAATCACGGCAATTTCTTTCTGGATCTGTTGTGCAACACGATCAGTACGAGAAAATTCTCTCATTTTCACCACTTCAATTTAATCATTAAAACGGGCAATGCATACAATCGCCCACTAGAGGAAACACAAACACAAATGGGGGCTTACGCCCCCATTTCAAGGTTGAACCCCGACTGACTTACAACGAACGTTGTACTTCAACGGTTTCGAATACCTCGATTTGGTCACCGACCTTAACGTCATTATAGTTCTTAACGCCGATACCACACTCCATGCCGTTACGAACTTCTGCCACATCATCTTTAAAGCGGCGCAGTGATTCAAGTTCACCTTCGTAAATAACAACATTGTCACGCAGTACGCGGATAGGTGCGCTACGTTTAACCACACCTTCAGTAACCATACAACCCGCAACCGAACCAATCTTAGGCGACTTAAACACGTCACGTACTTCAGCCAGACCGATGATCTCTTGCTTGAACTCAGGTGCCAGCATACCTGACATTGCCTGCTTCACTTCTTCGATCAGATCGTAGATTACGCTGTAGTAACGCAGATCCAAGTTCTCAGCTTCAATCACTTTACGTGCAGATGCATCAGCACGTACGTTAAAGCCAACAATAATTGCGTTAGAAGCCGCAGCCAGGGTTGCGTCAGTTTCAGTGATACCACCTACGCCGCTACCAACGATCTTCACTTTAACTTCGTCTGTAGACAGTTTAACCAAAGAGTCAGAGATGGCTTCGATTGAACCCTGTACGTCTGCTTTCAGTACCACGTTCACTTCTGATACGTCGCCTTCAGTCATGTTGGTAAACATGTTTTCAAGCTTCGCTTTTTGCTGACGCGCCAGTTTCACATCACGGAATTTACCCTGACGGTACAATGCAACTTCACGTGCTTTACGCTCGTCTTTAACAACAGTTGCTTCGTCACCCGCAGCAGGTACACCCGACATACCCAGGATTTCAACCGGAATTGAAGGGCCAGCAGTCGTGATGTCTTTTCCGTTTTCGTCTTTCATTGCACGAACACGGCCGTATTCCAGACCACACAGTACGATATCACCCTGGTTAAGTTCACCTGACTGAACCAGTACAGTGGCAACCGGACCACGACCTTTATCAAGGCGAGATTCAATCACCACACCTGATGCCATGCCTTTATGTGCTGCTTTCAGCTCAAGCAATTCAGACTGCATCAGGATAGCTTCCAGTAGGTCATCGATGCCCAGACCGGTTTTCGCAGAGATATGAACAAACTGCGTGTCACCGCCCCACTCTTCAGGAATAACGTCCAACTGAGCCAGTTCGTTCTTAACACGATCCGGGTCAATGCCTTCTTTATCCATCTTGTTTACAGCGATGATTAGAGGCACTTCAGCTGCTTTCGCGTGCTGTACCGCTTCTTTGGTTTGTGGCATTACACCATCGTCCGCCGCAACAACCAAAACAACAATATCTGTTGCTTTAGCACCACGTGCACGCATTGACGTAAACGCTGCGTGTCCTGGTGTATCCAGGAAAGTGATCATGCCGCCTTCAGTTTCAACGTGGTATGCACCAATGTGCTGGGTAATACCACCGGCCTCGCCTGCTGCAACCTTCGCTTTACGGATGTAATCCAGTGTTGAAGTTTTACCGTGGTCAACGTGACCCATAACGGTAACAACTGGTGCACGTTGCTCAAGCGCTTCACTTTCGTTACGCTCGCTCAGTACTTTTTCTTCCAGCTCGTTTTCTTTAACCAGAACAACTTTGTGGCCCATTTCTTCAGCCACAACCTGCGCGGTTTCCTGATCGATGACCTGGTTAATAGTAACCATTTCACCCATCTTCATCATGGTCTTAACGACTTCAACGCCTTTCACCGCCATGCGTGATGCTAGTTCTGCAACAGTGATGGTTTCACTGATACGAACTTCCTGCTTCACTTCACTTACCGGCTTCTTAAAACCATGCTGTAGTGAGGTAGGCGCCTTCAACTTGCCTTTTTTACCTTTACCACGCGCTGGCTGAGCCACTTTTTCAGCTGGCTTTTTCTTCTTCTTACGACGCGCACTTTTTTCTTCCTGTGCATCTGACTCGTCTTCTGCTTCACGCGCATAAGTCGACGTCGTAAGGTGGTGATCTGCAGAAGCTTCGCGACGTGCACGCTCTTCTTCTTCAGCTTTCCAGCGGGCTTCATTCTCTTCGGCTAAACGCTTTGCTTCTTCAGCTTTACGCTTGGCTTCTTCTTCTGCTTTCTGTAGGGCAGCTGCTTCTGCTTCTTTGCGCAGACGCTCTGCTTCTAGTTTCTCTTTCTCTTGTTGGGCGCTATCCACTTCTTCACTCTGCTGTTCTTTCGCTTGACGTTCAGCTTGCGCTGCACGTTTTGCCTCATCTTTAGCCTTGCGCTCAGCTTCCTCTTTTGCCTTACGCTCGGCTTCCTCTTGTGCCTTACGCTCGGCTTCTTCTTTGGCCTTTTGCTCAGCTTCTTGCTGAGCCTTCAACTCTGCTTCTTTGCGCGCAGCTTCCTCTGCAGCGAGTCTTTCCTGCTCTTTTTGCTGCTCGATTGCGCTCTTTTTAACGTAAGTGCGCTTCTTACGTACCTCGACCTGAACGGATTTTGCTTTGCCATGAGAGCCAGTCACACTTAACGTGCTCTTGCTCTTACGTTGCAAAGTCATACGCTCCGGTCCATCAGAACCGGTACCGCCATGCTGTTTACTTAAATGGTCCAGCAATTGTGCTTTCTCGTTTTCAGTAACATGGTCGCCAGTGGCTTTGGTGATCCCTGCATCTGCCAACTGCTGGAGTAATTTATCAACAGTTGTACCAATGTTTTCGGCTAGTTTCTCTATGCTCACTTCTGCCATATTATGCGTTACCTCCCGTTAATAAACTACTATTGCTCACTAAACCAGCAAATATTACGTGCGGCCATGATAAAGTCACCCGCTTGTTGCTCAGATAATTCAGTGATCTCGACTAATTCGTCAATGCCTTGCTCAGCCAGGTCTTCCAGTGTGATTACCCCTTTGCTGGCCATTACAAACGCCAGGTGGCGATCCAAACCTTCCAGATTTAATAAATCGTCAGCTGGTTCTGCCCCTTCAAGGCTTTCTTCGTCGCGTAACGCTTTGGTAGTCAACGCATCTTTTGCACGCTTACGCAGTTCTTCAACTGTGTCTTCGTCCAAACCATTAATTTCCAGGAACTCAGCTACAGGAACGTAGGCCACTTCTTCAAGTGTTGAGAATCCTTCGTTAATCAACAAGGTTGCGAAATCGTCGTCGATGTCCAATGCTTCAGTGAACAGATTAATCAGTTTGTCAGACTCTTCTGCGCTCTTGCGCTCCATGTCTTCAACTGTCATCACGTTCAATTCCCAGCCAGTCAGCTGGCTGGCAAGACGTACGTTCTGACCGTTACGGCCAATCGCTTGTGCCAGGTTGTCAGCTTCTACTGCGATTTCCATCGTACGCGTATCTTCATCCATAACAATGGATGCCACTTCTGCAGGTGCCATGGCATTGATCACGAATTGAGCCGGATTGTCATCATACAATACGATATCAACACGTTCGCCACCTAACTCGGTAGATACAGCCTGAACACGCGCACCGCGCATGCCCACACACGCGCCGACAGGGTCGATGCGTTTGTCATTTGATTTTACCGCAATTTTAGCACGCGATCCCGGATCACGCGCAGCACCTTTGAGCTCGATCATCTCTTCGCCGATTTCTGGCACTTCGATACGGAACAGCTCCATAAGCATTTCAGGCTTGGAGCGTGTTACAAACAGCTGCGCGCCACGCGCTTCTGGTTTAACAGCATAAAGCAAACCACGGACACGGTCGCCCGGGCGGAAACTTTCACGCGGTAGCATATCTTCGCGGTAAATCACGGCTTCTGCGTTATTACCCAGATCCAGTACCACAGTATCGCGTGACGCTTTCTTCACCACACCTGTTACCAGCTCACCTTCCTGATCTTTGTAAGCATCAACAATCAATGCACGCTCAGCTTCACGTACTTTTTGAACGATAACTTGCTTTGCCATCTGTGTCGTGATGCGGTCGAACTGAATCGATTCGATCTGTTCTTCAACAAAATCACCCAGCTGAATGTCAGGCTCTTCAACCTGTGCTGCTTCAAAAGTGATTTCTGCGTACGGATTTTCCAGTGAGCCATCTTCTTGTGGGTTGACCACCATCCAACGACGGAAAGTGTCATACTCACCCGTTTTACGGTCAATAGATACGCGTACTTCGATCTCACCATCATGTTTCTTTTTGGTGGCCGTCGCTAGTGCGAACTCTAATGCTTCAAAAATCTTTTCTCTTGGGACTGCTTTTTCATTGGAAACAGCTTCTGCAACCAATAATATTTCTTTTGCCATAGTTATTGCCTCGCTTGCCCTTTTTTCCTTCGCACCTAACTTTTAAAATTTTGCGATCATGTTCGCGCGCTCGATGTTGCTGAGCATAAGGTGATGCTCCTGGCCATCGACGGTTAGCGTGATCATATCGCCATTAACTGCAACCAAGTCGCCTTTGAAATTACGGCGACCTTCTTGTGGAAGCTTAGTACGCAAACGTACTTCTTCGCCCACTGCCTGCTCATAATGAGCTTGTTTGAATAATGGTCTGTCTACACCAGGTGAAGACACTTCCAGGTTATATTCATTTGTAATGGGGTCCTCGACATCCAGAATGGCACTGACCTGACGACTCACATCTGCACAATTATCTACATTGATACCATTTTCATGATCGATGTAGATGCGCAGTGTCGAATGACGACCGGCTTGCATCACTTCCAGACCGAGCAACTCGAAGCCACAGGCTTCAACAGCCGGCTCTAACATAGTCGTTAATTCTTGCTCGAGTTTTGTCACAAATTACCTCCATACAAACAAAAAAAGGGCCTAAAAGCCCTAATGATTCAGCTGTTTGCTTCTGGGCTGGGCTGAGTTGCTTAGCTCCAGATACAACAACGCCCCGAACCAAGCGGGGCGTCACACCAAAAACAAACTGTGTGGCCAGTGGCCGAGCTTGGTTGCGGGCTGTATCAGCCTAAATTAAGCGAATGCTTAAACGCAAAACGCGCATTACAAGGAATGCGCGAACTGTAAGAAACGACAACATTTCTTAAGCTTGGTTGCGGGAGCCGGATTTGAACCGACGACCTTCGGGTTATGAGCCCGACGAGCTACCAGGCTGCTCCATCCCGCGTCAACGTGCAGCCAAGGCTGCATCAACTGGCGTGTATTATAGAGAGAGTTGTATTAATACGCAACCTTAGATAGGCCCTTTAACCAAAATGCCTAATGCTATGGCGTAAAAACATCTTGCACACCACAAGTCAATAAACACCGACCATTCCCACAGACAAGATCGAAAATAATTTACCATTACAATAAAAACAATCGAGAATAGCGAACAAAAACATCGATATTAACTTATAAAAAACTACTCATTCACAATATTTTACCATTTAGCTTGTTCTTAAAAGTTAAACATCTATACTGGCGGCCCATCGAGTTAATATAAAATGATGGAGAACCAGTCATGAAAAAGGCATTTATAGGCGTCTCGATGACAGCGCTAACACTACTTTCCTTTAACACCCTCGCGAATAGCTGCGAAGGGTTTGGTCCGCAAACCCCACGCGATATCGACCAGTTGCATGGGGAGAACAAACGCGTATTTTCACTCGCCCCGCCTGCCAGTGAAATGAACTTATGTAATATCCACTTTCATAAAAACGCAGAGCATAAGGCAAAAGACTTTTCTGTTTTCGCCGGCAATGGTAAATATGGTGGCTACCAGTGTAACGCCACCAGCAGACTGACAGAGGCTGAATTACGAGCACCAAAAGGCAAAGTCTGTAAAAACGTAAAACCAGGTGACACCATAGAAGTACATTGGGTACACAGTTCGTGTGACGTTGCGCCTGGTAAAGGCTTAGGCTCTTGTTTAAGTAATGAATGTGCCAACCCGGACCTGCGCGTTGAGACTCAGGTTTTCCTCGTCGTAAACGATGAAGATGCGCTAGATTTTAATGATTTAAGCTATGACGGTAACGTAGTCGATGGATATCATCAGGCGAAATATATCCCACAAACCACAGGCAAACCGGTAGAGTTCCTGGGCTCAACAACCGGGCCGAGCTACAACGATAAGCAATGTTCACCGCTTCAGGTCACCTGGAGTGTCAGACCTGCTTGTGCGAAAGTTGATATCAATAGCCTGGCACAGTGGTGTGAAGACAACGTATTCGAAGAAGATCACGCCCATGGTGTCAGACAACTAGTCACCGATCCGAAACTACTCGCACCGATTAAATAAATCAAAACAGGCTACCAGTCATGCAATCGTGCTCGACTGGTAGCTTTTCTGTCTCTTTGATAGTGCAATATTCAGGATAAAGTTTGCGCTACAGAATAATGTCTACCTATACTGATAAAGCTGGTGTACGGCTGATCACTTTTTCAGCGTGCCCCATAACAACTTTTACCCAAGTTACTGTAGAGCTTGATGACCTGTCTTGACGGGCCAAGTCGTTGGGTCTGCACAATTGCTTGAGCAAATGGACTCGCTCTAATCGTATGTGGAGCGATTATGAGTATTTCACCTTATCAGTACCAGCTATTAAACCAGTCTTTTACGACGCTGAAACCCAATTTTCATTGCTTCTGTGTCAGCTTTTATAACAAACTAAAACAGCATCGGGTTACAATGGCTTTGCCCGAGTCAGAGCGGCATATGCTGTCGCTTGAGTATCGGTTAAATGACTTTATGCAACAATGCCTAGTTCACTTACCCAGGCAACAAGAATTAACTCGCTTTTTGCGCCAACAAAGTATTTTGATAGCTGCACTTGCCCCCTCGGTAAACGACATCACGACCTTCTGCAATAGTTTACTGGAAGTTCTCAAACTCCATTTAGGCGCACAATTTACGCTGGCCGTGCGCAATGCATGGAAACGGGCACTCCACGTGTTTGCCAACATCATCAAATCAGAGCTCTTTGGCATTTCAAATGTCGTCGAGCTGGCACATTATCGCAATCAGGCCAGAGCCCGTTTACGTCCCTAGCATCAGGCTAAACAGCAATAATGACAACCGCCTGGTAAGGCAGTAAACTGAGGTCAATTGGATTGATTTTGGATACTTATATGAAGCGTTTTTTAATTTTCGGTATCGGCTTAGTTACACTGTCTGGCTGTGATTTTCTTGGTGACTCTAAGGCTAAGATCGAACAGCAATACCTGGCAAATAATCAGGAGTTGGAGCAGGTAATTGAAGATATCCGCGCACATGGTCTGGCAGCAATGAGCCAGTCAGCCGAAGCGGGGACGCTGGCAAGCTGTGTCGCTAAGCAACTGAATAGCGATCCTATGGGCGCCATGATTGAAGTTGAAGGCGCACTTCAGGACAGTGCCAACCTGGCCGATTTAATGGATACCATCACTGGCCTGGCCGATCAGGAGCTCTCTATGGAAAGTTTGCCAAGCTTACTGCAAGCTGGCGCAGACACCATGTCTTACCTGAAAACGCTGCTGGCAAATTATGAGCTGAGTGAATTACAACAACAAGTAGAAACGCTACTTGAGCAAGGTCAGAATAAAAGTGAGGATATAGGCACGCATCTAAGAAATTTAGTCGAACAGTGCCAATAAAACAGATAACTGCAGGCTAGCTTCGGCTAGCCTGCCACATTGTGAGGCTTAAAACAAACGCTGCCAGCGACGCTTCTTGTTGCGTACTTTATGAACCCAATTAACATTTATGGTGGTTACAGCCAATACGTCACGCTTGGTTTTAGAAATTAACTCGTAACTGACACTTTCCGCAGAGCCAAACGCCAGCATGTATTCAAAATGGCTCACATTAGCCCAGCACTGCAAAATCTTCTTTGAGTTACTGTCTCTAATGCAATAGTCACCTACTTGCGGTGCAGAGATTGAAAATGTCACATCAGTGTAGCAAGTTCTTCCTTTATGTAGCGCAACACACTTGTTTGGTGCGGCTTGTAATATCCCTTTCCTATCGTCTGGTGTCGCGGCTTGCGCGGTTGAAGCCATATACAGCACGCCGATAGTCATAGCTGAAGCGAGTCTAAAATACATATTTCACTCCAGTAAACAGTACTCTGGCGTGATTCGATTCCAGCAGCGGGCTATCTTTAGCTTCACTGGAGCCAACCAAAAATGACATACCTGCACTAAACTCCCAGTCCTCAGCAATCGGATAACTTAGCTGAGCCTGAACAAAGGCTGATGCCCCACTTCCCGGCTCATAAGGTGTCAGGTAATCGTTCTGCTCAGCCTCTGTCACACCATAGAAGTAGTTATTGAAATTACTGGAGTAATAGTTTGCGCCAAAGTTGAGCCATAAATCCCAATTACGCAGTTCGAAATTACGCGTCGCTTCAAGATGGAACACCCAGCCATTAGTATCGCCAAATACATCATAAACCAGTTCAGCCACGGCCAAATACTCACCCACAGAGCGATAATAGGCCATGCCAAGTGATTGATCAGGATCCCTGTCCCTGATCCCTTTCAACTCTTTTACGACCGGATCTTTAGTGTCAAAGTACCCCGTCTCTGTGAAAGCCAGCTGATAGCTGCCATAGATGATATCCAGCCCCCACTCGTCTTTCTGAATCAACTGGTACCCAATGTCAGAGCCACCAAAAAAGTCTCCAGAGTAAGTAACCAGATAAAAGTTCTTATATTGTAGTTTTATGTCAGCTCGCAAGGTAGGTGGCGCCGGAGAGTTATCTGCGCCAACCAACTTAGGGAGTACCATATCAGCATAGAAAGCACCGATACTCAGTTGCCACTCTAGTCCATTGTCTTCAAGAAAATCTTCATCAGGCTCACCTGAATGGTCATCGGCAAAAGCCTGATGTGACAAGCAAAACAGCACAGCAGAAAGTAACTTTATAATTTTCATCGTTATTGTGGCTTTTATATGTGCCTAAATTCAGTCCCCATCATACCTGAGCTCTACCTGTACAACAAGACAGCGACAATAAGATTTTATTTAACCTAAAATTAATAAAAACGTAACCTTAACACACTTTAATTGCCGTTGCTCGAATAGAGCTTACATTCTAACTATGGAATAACACTACAATGAGAAAACTATTATTACTCTCTGCCCTGACACTGACCGCCAATGGCGTGCAGGCATTTAGTCAGGAAACACACAAGCGCATCGTTATCGATGCAGTTAATTACATGGCGCAAAACCCTTCAACAACTCAATTCGCTAAGCTTCAGGCCTACGCTCAATCACACGGTATGAGTGTGACTCAGCTTGCCGAAGTAATGGGACAAGCTGCCTATGATGTTGATGACTTTGAAGATACCTTCTTCTGTGGTGCCATTACCGGTGACTGTGTACAGGCTCCTCTATGGGGCGCTGCAAAAAGTATTGTCAAATACACCAGTTACTGGCACTTCCAAAATCATACTCAAGGTGCTGATGTCCATGGTAACGATTTTGGTGGATATAATTATGACAAACTTACGGTTTGGGGCACTATCGACAATATGGCAGCCACCTGGCTAAAAGGCGATTACCTGGATGATGGCAAAGGCGGTGAAACGGGCTGGTTCAGTGCGGACGACAGCGAATATGACAGCTATGGCATCACCGAAAAGAACTATCGTATAGGCAGCCACTCATCCTATAACATGTATGATGACTTTGAAGAAATGCCATTCCAGCCTATCGATAACCTTGGCCAGTACTGGTACCAAAACTACCTGCAAAATGGTAACCCACAGATCCTAGGTTTTGTATTTCATACCACAGATCTGTTGCAACCCCATCATACCTGGACCACCTCTGACCTTAACCATGCAGGTTGGGAATCCTGGGTGAAAGACTACTATGACCAGGAAAACCTCAATAATCTGAGCTTAGTAAAACAAGCTATGGATAGCTTTTCTGCACCTGACGCGAACAATCAAGATATTCGGCCGCTGCTTACGCAAGGCGGTGCTTATTCCTATTCGCAAGGTGGGATCGTACTGAACTCAGAGGATCACTATGATCGAGTAACAACTGCACGACAGGTTATCCCTCATGCAATTGCCATGGTCGTGCATATGCTGAACCATGCGATGGTAGCGCGTTAATGTATTACCTTGTATTACTTCTGGCAGGCTGTTTAAGTCTGCCATGTTGGGCATCACTGACCCAACTTACTAAACCTGAACTGGCTCTGATGCAGTCTCTGTATCAGCAGCAAGACCGTCCGCTTTCAAGCGCGAAGCTTAACAAGCACTTGCTCGAAAACCAGTTTCTTTTGGCAACCGCACGCCAGCTTAATCCCGAACTTCTGGTACGACAGTCCAGCGTTGGATTTGATAACGACTACCATATCCGCCGCCTGATGGTTACCTTGCTCACACACCAATTCCCGGCATTGAAATCTATTCCCAAAAAGCAGACAACAGTGCCATTTGATACAGCAGCGTTATCTGACCTACTCGGCACCTATCCAGCCGATGGTCACTATCAAACGGAGCAACTTACACACTGGGCGAATATCACCTTACTTGAGATGCCCAGAATCACTTTAAGCCAGCTCATTTCCAGCCAATCGATGCAAAATCGCTTTCGTCTTCATCAAGGAGATACTGAGTTGCTCACCCGTCTGCTGAATGAGCGCGCCCATTATGCGGAGCTGACAGACGCTGCAGCACCTTTGCTGGCAACACAAGGGTTAACACTTACGCGCCTGGAAACTCTGGCAAAGGGAGAGCTTTTGCGTCCACCTATGCTGGCGTTCATGGGGATCAAAGCACAGCTGCATGGAGAACGTAGCGCCTATCTTGAGCAGATCAGAGCCAATATTTCTGCAACTGACATTCAGCGCTATTACAAACGTCACCGTGATGACTTCAAATACAAGCATCAACTTTCAGCGCTGGCTCTTCGCTTCAACAGCCAGGATGAGGCAAAACTTTTCTACAAGCAGGCGCAGCGCAAAAGCCCATTAGCGGCTTTGAAGGCTGCCAAACGTGAAAATGAATTTGCCGCTGATGGCACTGCTGCTTTGACGACCATTACCCGAGAACATACGCACCGTTGGCTTGCACAACTGGCCTTTAGTAGTCAGCCTGGTAAGGTGACCGCTCCGGTACGTACACCTTCAGGACGCTGGGCGATTGTTTATACTGAGCGACCTCAATATGCCTACTACCCAGAAGACAGTGAGACCGTGCGCTATCAGGCACTGGAGTCTCTCACCACAGAACATGCCATTACCGCCTACCAAAATAAGTTTAAGCAATGGCAGCAACAACACGGAGTAAAACTTTAATGCGTCAGACACAGGCTGTTGCGCTTGTCTTGATCCTGGGGGGGCTGGGCTACGCATTTTGGGCTCTGTACTCACTGCCCCCTTTGCAGCTCAGTCACGAACAGGCAACCCCCCCTCCTTCGCAAACAAACCGTTTGGCCCCTGTCAAAAAGACCACAGATATTACATTGCCAGCAATCAGTGCCGAGCCAGCCCCTGTCAACATTGCCGCCGATGATGTGCCGCCTGTTTCCGCGTTGCCCGAGGTAATTGATAACGAGCCCTATGTTCCGCCTATATCTCCCAGCTCCCCTACGCCAGCTTACCACGGTGATCTGGCCGATCATCAGGCTTATCTGGCACATCAATCTGCACAGGTTGTACAAATGAAGCAGGACTATATTGCCGCTGTTGATAAAAAGGTAGCGCGACTGGAGGCGTTGCTCAAAAAAGGAGTGAGACACCAATTGCCACCTGAGCGATTGCAAGAAGCGCGTGATAAAATACGCGGATTAAGGGCAATGCAGGCACAATTGCGCCGTGAGTTAGCGCAATAGCAACGAACTGATTGTGTCTTTAAGCGACAAAGTAATCGTGCAAAATAGCCGCGTAGATCTCTTCAATGGCGTAGAGATCTGCCACCGACACATGTTCATTGACCTGGTGAATAGAATCATTCTTTACACCACATTCGATGACCTGCGTGTCAGTCGACGCAAAAAAGCGCCCATCAGATGTGCCACCCGCAGTACTCAGTGCCGGAAACTGACCGCGTACACGTAAAATAGCCTGCTCAACCACGTTGAGAAAACACGCTGACTCACGACTGCCCGTGTAATAGGATTCGCAAGGACGTTCCCATTGCACACTGACATTGTCATGCCAGGGGGCCAGTGCCTGCGCAACGACCTGATAAATCTCCTGACTCTTATAGGCATGGCTGTAACGCACATTGAATGTGATCTCACAGCTAGCCGGCACCAGGTTATCAACGATATCCGGCACCGTCAGACCGGTTACCTGCAAACTGGTTTGCGAGCCTCGCACATCTTTCCACCAGCTAATATTTGCCAGTTCATTTACCAACTCGCCAGCGATATGTGCCGCATTGATGGTCTGCTCCGGATAGGCTACATGTCCAGCCTTACCGCGGATCTGTACCCGCCCTGAGATAGCACCACGACGCCCATTCTTAATGGTATCGCCCACTTGCTGATGTGAGGTTGGCTCTCCAACGAGGCAAGCGTCCAGTACTATGCCTTTGTGTGCCAGATATTCAGCCATCACTTTTGAGCCATACTCAGCTTCTCCCTCTTCATCTGAGGTGATCAACCAAAATAGTGTGCCCCGACACTGCTGAGCCTGCTGGCACAAGCGCTCGGTTGCACTCAACATGGCTGCAACTCCCCCTTTCATGTCAGCAGCCCCACGTCCGTATATCACGTCCTCTATCACAGCCGCTGCAAATGGGTGCGCCACCCAGCCCTGAGGATTTGCAGGAACTACGTCAACATGCCCCGCAAAGGCCATCACAGGGCCCGGACCAAATTCACGCCAGGCAATCAAGTTACGTACTCCATTACAATCGAGGTGCTCACATTCAAAGCCCTGATGGTTCAAACGCTCTGCGAGGTAGTCAATTGTACCTGCATCATTAGGTGTCACTGATGGCGCATTGATCAGACGTCGCAAGGTTTGGACTGTATTGGGATTGGGTTTCGCTGAAGGCTTTATTGCGTGGGAAGACATAACATACATTTCCTGTATTTTGATCTTAAGCACCTTGAACAGATGTTCAGTCATTCACTGACGGGTCGCTGCGTACCCTATGGTGACTCGTTTAACTTCGATTACATCGCCTGAGCGTGACCAGTTCATGTCGTCTGTAAGGCAGTTTTGTGACAAAACGCATTACTAAGCACTCAATAAAGCCCAATGACCTCGCCATAAATTGGTCAATTTCGATAACGAGTTGTCAATTGCCCTGTGTGTGCTAGAACTAACTATGTGAGGGTTAGAATTGATAATCTAACCTTAGTTTAACGAACTCCCCCTTTCGTTATGATTGCTGCGAGATAAGGAACTAGTGATGCAGGATGTCAGTTTTTTGGTCGTCGACGACTGCCAGCTGGTTAGAAATTTAGTGCGCTCCACCTTAGTCAACCGACTCGGTGCCGAAAATGTTTACACCGCAGAAGATGGCAAAGAAGCGCTCGAATTACTCGATGCCCGGCATATCGATATCATTATTGCAGACTGGCAAATGCCCAACCTGGATGGTGAAGAGCTACTTAAGCGGGTCAGAAAGTCAAAGAAACACAGTAAAACCCCCTTCATTATGATGAGTTCACTGAGTGACAGAGAGCATGTTGTATGCGCTATCCAAAATGGGGTATCGCAATATATGATGAAGCCCTTTACTGCTGATAAACTCGAAGAAGCCGTTCATAAATCCTGGAGCACCATCAGTCGACGCGGAGCCATCCGATTATCTGGACTGCCAGAACACAGCGTTCGGATCCGCACTGGCAGCCGAACCTTATCCGGCCATGTGAAAAACATCAGTCAATCCGGCATGTTATTACAATCGCCTTATAGTCGAGAAATGCACTTGTTTAGTACCTACGAGCTGGAGCTGGATGTCTTTGATCTGGATGGCGGTAACTTACTGATTGCGCCGTTATACGCGATGCCTGTACGCATTGTTGCAGTGGAAGGGTTTGTCGACACAAAAATATGCCAACTGGCCTTACGTTTCAATCGTGACATGCTTAATGACGCCACCAAAAGCCACCTCAATGAACTATTAAAACACCTGGGGGGATGCGACACAGAACTAATCCAGGATAATTAAATAACAACTTGCCCTACCACCATTTACCTAATGGCAGTGTTCGGGTACAATAAAGGAACATTATTATAATTTCATTGGAAGAATTTATTATGAAAAAAACTCTTATTGCGCTCGCCACATTTTTGTCCTCTAGCACATTCGCTGCCACAACGGCACCTACAGTACCAAAAAACCTACACATTTATAGCATGACTTCAGGTGCAACCTATGTAGATTTGGTAGCTACTGGTTGTTCTGGTTCTCGTTATCTGCTTGAAGGCAACCATCCAAAATATGATGCGATTTTCTCGCTACTCATGGCCGCTCAGCTGTCCGACAGAAAAGTACAAGTAATCTTTGATAAGTGTGTTAACAGTCCAAATAATCAAGGGCGTATTACTGGCGCATACCTGAAATAATGCTCAATCGTATCTGAAGGGGCATTTATTGCCCCCTCATGCAAACATCTACTCTTAAATTTCGCACCTTTCAATCACAAAGACAGTAGCTGTTCAACCACTCTTTCACTCTCTTTCAGTACAAACGGTTTAAAAAGCTTGGTCCAGATTTTAGAAATGTGCTTGTCATTCACCTCGATACCATAAAGTATTCAGATCAGACACAACACGCAAGTTCCGATTGAATGGCTGTTTTTTGCACATAGCCTCCCGTTTTGGCTGGCAAAACTTAATCTAAATCAAATTTTCAATTTTTTCTGAAAATTCGCAATTTGAATATTGATCTAGAACAGCTTTTGAAAAGCCTCATCGCCCTATGATAGCTGCAACAAAAAGATTTACCTTGCACAGGTTCAGGAGATGAAAATGAAAAAACTTACTGCAGCTATCCTATCTACACTTATGTTAACTGCACCACTGGCTCAGGCTCAGTTCAGTGTGAATGTAGGTGCGATTAACGTTAATCCAAGTGACACAGGCTCAGCGCTCAACGAAATCAAAACAGCGGGTCTGGTAGCGGACTCAGATACACAATTGGGTATTACATTTGACTATCAGTACAATGACAATATTGTCTTTGAACTAATTGCAGCCACACCTTTTTCTCATACCGTTGAAGGTGAAGGTTATATTCCAGGCAATCCTAGTACACAATTAGGCGGCGTAGAAATTGCTTCTGTGAAGCACTTACCACCAACATTATTGGCGCAATACCACTTCTTTGGTGCCAATGACAAGTTCCGCCCATTTATCGGTGCTGGTCTGAACTACACCGTATTCTTTGACGAAGAAGCCAGTGCTGCACTTAAAGGTGTATTGGGCACAGACGATGTTAAAGTAGATCTGGACAGCTCGTTTGGCGTAGCCCTGCAAGTTGGTTTCAACTACGACCTGAATGAAAAGTGGGGCCTGCACGGTATGGTTTCTAAGATGGACATCAATACCGATGCAACCGTTTACGCAGATGGTAAGCAAGCACTAACTTCCGATGTTGAGCTTGACCCGATTGTTGCAATGTTTGGTGTGAAGTACAAGTTTTAACAGTTTAAGGTGCCCACAGAGTGTGGGCACTCCACAGAGTTACTTTCTCAATCCCCAGGGGCCACTACACAGGCCCTTTATGCTACCTTAGTGTTACGTGCTTTCTTTTGCTCCAGCATGGCTTTCCAGTGCACTATTTCTTCTGGTAAGACAGGTGTTTCGCCGTCAAATCCAGCAACTTCCAGCATTTCTTCCACGCTTATCACGCCCTGGCGACTTTTAAATACGCCTCTGACATAAGCAATGGCGTGCAACCCCCGCTCCGAGTGAAACCTTTGCTCTATATAAAAATACTTGTGATCCCAACCGACTAACTTAGTAGATACCGTAAACTCTTGTAATGGCTTGATATCACGAATATAAGTAATGGCTGTCGCATTTACAATCGGGAACCAGCGACGTTTCATTATGGCTGCAAACAATCCCACGCGTTCGGTCATCCAGGTACGCGCCAGATCCATCATGGCCAGATAACGGGAATTCGTCAGGTGTAAATTGATATCACAGTCACTGGGCAAAGCTCTGAAATTAATATCAATGACATCGAGCAAGGGTTGTGTCGCTTTATTCCGACGGATCCGCCAGAACAACCATAGTAGGCGAAAATACAAATTCATTTTGTTGGTCCAACCAGTTGACATAAAACCCGAGTCTAGCATAGCCGGGCTTCAGAACAAGTAAGAATTCCCCCCTCTTATGAGTGTACAACTTGCGAAAAAAGCATTTGTGCATTAACTTTTATGCAAGACTTATAAGAGTGTAACTTTATGAAATATATAACCAAGCTTGCGTATTTATTGATCTTTCTTAGTGCTGGCCATGCCTGGGCTGACTTTGATTTTCCCGGTACAGGGCAACTGACCTACCCTACCGGTATAGAGAAAGAATTCAGCTTTGGTTTCGGCTGGCAAAGTGGTGCACAAAAGTTTCGCATTGGTGATCGTAGCTATGATATGGCTCAGCTACCAGAATCGTATTCCATTGCTATCACATTGAGTAAAGATGATTCTAAAGTCTGGATCCAGGAGTTTAACCCGGGTTTTATTGAAGGGTTCAGCTGGCAGCTTGGTGATCATAAACTTGAGCTCGTCAAAAAGCAGTTTAAAAGTCCTGTGAAAGGAGACTATGTGCTGCGCCTGAATGACATAGATTACTTCCTGGTTCGCAACAACCTCAGCGTCACTGTCGAATTTACTGAGCAAGGTATTGAAAATATTAAATTGGATGGCGTAACCAAAAACATGGGGACTAAGCAATAAGCGGTGTACTAGCTATACGCAAGATCCAACAAAAAATGGGGATGTTGACATCCCCTTTTGTTATACCTTGACAGTTTTACGGTTAATCCCGTACTCCCGCAGCTTGTTTGCTACCGCGGTGTGACTCAAACCCAGGCGCTTAGCGAGCTGACGCGAGCTGGGATAAGCCGGGTAGAGCTTTCTTAATAAGGTCGCTTCAAACCGTTTAACAGCTTGCTCCAGCGTCCCCTCAAAATCAGACTCCAGATAGCCCAGGTCATGGGTAAAGGTCGGAAGCTGCAAATGCTCAATGCGCAATTCGTTGTCGTCCAGCATAGATACAGCCCGATAAATGGCATTTTCGAGCTGTCTGACATTACCAGGCCAGGGATATTGCTCCAGGAATTGCAAACATTCCTCATCCAGAGCCGGTGTCGCATGACCACTTTGCTGCGCATACTTCTGAATAAAGTGCTCTGCAAGCGACTTGATATCAGCTTTACGATCTCGTAGCGGTGCAATCTCCAGTGTCAGCACATTGATGCGATAATAGAGATCTTCACGGAAACTGCCTTCCTGAACCATAGCAGGCAAGTCCTTTTGTGTCGCCGCAATGATACGCACGTTTACCTTAACTTCATTTTCATCGCCGACTTTGCGGAATGTACCATCTTGCAAGAAGCGTAGTAATTTGGTTTGCAACTGAGTTGACATTTCCCCGACTTCATCGAGGAACACAGTTCCCCCGTCTGCCTGCTCCAAAACGCCACGTTTAGGCGCGCTGTTTTCTTCATAACCGGCATACCCAAACAGTTCAGACTCTGCAACGTCGTCAGGCAGTGAAGCACACGACAGCGCGATGAAAGGTTTTAATGAACGATTAGAAGCATAATGGCAGGCGCGGGCCAGCAACTCTTTACCTGTACCGGTTTCGCCGGTAATTAATATCGGCGCTTCGAGTTGAGCCATTTTACGGGCTTCACGCACGACACGGCGCATAGCAGTACTTTGGCTGTGGATCGCCGCAAAACTTTCCTGACCGTAACGACGAAATGCACTGACCTGCTGACCAAGGCGGCTTTGTGATTTAATATTAATCACTGCGCCGGCAAGCACATCACCCTCAGGGCCTTGCGGTACAGAAATCGGCAAGATATCGGCAATAAAGTCTTCCCCGCCGACTTCCACTCGCGTTGTCTGGCCAAGCACATCTTTGCCTTCCAACCAGCGGGTGAAATTAAACCCTTTCAGCAGGTTATTAATATTTGCGCCAATAATATCGGGCTCAGGCTGATTCAAGTCACGGCAAGCGGCATCGTTGCAATGGCGCACCCACCCCTTTGCGTCAATGGAAATCACACCATCGGGAAGCGCACTTAATAAGGTGTTAAGCTCATTATGCTCACGCTCAGAAGGCAGAAAAGCGGTTGTTCTGACATCCTCTACCCCATCTATCAGTCGAATCTCAGGCATGATTTTCTGAAACTGTTCAAATTCTATGGGGGGGAAACTCACATACATTCTGCAATTAACGGAATCAACTTCTATTCCTTTCAAGTCAACCCGGTACTTGACCAGGATATTCAAAATTTCCTGCGCAATACCGATCCGATCGGCACAGTGAATTTCTAAACGCATTTGTTCCTCAAAACGGTTTTCTACCTTTTGCCGGGATCATACTCTAAGAATAGACCCCAGACTAGCAAAACGTAAACAATTTTGGACAGAGATTTTGATTAGAACAACTATAATAAAAATAATCTCTTACTCCTATAAAGTAAGCAGTAAAATGCAGGCTTTAAAGGCCGTAATATTAATAGTTAACGATTGCAGTAAGGTTAACAATCAATTTATAATACTAAAGACCTAGTTATTAAGCCGTACAGGTTAAGGGGCCACCTTGAATATTTACAAATTACTTCCATTTGTTCCAGTCATATACCTGCTGAGTGCTTGTTCGGTGGAAGACCCGTACGAGACAGGCCCAACACAAGCACAACAACAAGAGCAACAAAAGCAACAGGAACAACAAGCGCAGCCTCGAGGTTTAAACCTGGCACTGCAGGGGGCGAACGACGCGGTGCTGGCGGATGTCACCGTACAACTCTCAGGTAAACAGTACCGTACTGACGAACAAGGCCAACTGACTCTGACTGAGCTTGATGCTGGGATGGTGACATTGACCCTGACTAAGTCAGGGTATGAGCGGACCGTCATTACCGTTGACAGCCGTGACTATCAAGAAACCCCATTAGCCGTGCGTTTGAAGCAGGTCAGTGCCACCAGCAGTGAGTTGATGTTTGGTGGGGACACTATGTTTGGTCGTCGCTATATGGATCCCTCTTTAACAACCATGGGCAATCTGGTACCCGACGTAGAAGACGCCATTATTCGGCCTTCCAATGCCGCAAGCAGTGCCATTGCCTTAACGCAATTCGTGAAACCCATTATGGCAAGTGCCGATTTTGCGTCCGTGAATCTCGAATCTCCGGTACTGGCGACACCAACGACTGTGCACCCAAGTAAAGAATTTGCTTTTTTCTCTTTGCCCGAAACGTTGCAAGGACTGACAGAAATTGGCATCGACTATGTTGCGCTGGGTAATAACCACGTATTTGACTATCAGCAGCGAGGGCTGGAAGATACCATACAATTCGTCGAGGAGGCCGGGTTCAGCCACAGTGGTGCCGGTAATGATGCCACTGAAGCCTATGCCCCCCGTCTGGTGGACGTAGGAAGCACCACATTGGGCCTGGTTTCAGCCACCTCAATCACTGGAGATGACCACCTTATTACTTACATCGCCACCGCCGATAAAGGGGGCGCTGCTGATCTGACCGACAGTACAACGCTCAGAGCCGCCGTCGAGCAAGCGAGAGACAACAGTGATTATGCCATTGTCCAGTTGCATGGGGGAGATGAATATTCTTATGCTCCAACTCGCTACATTGATAACCGATTTGAGTTTGTCAGCCGTCGTGATCCAGATCTCATGATCGCGCACCACCCGCATGTTGCGCAGGGCTTTGCTCTTTACAATGGTGTGCCCACATTACTTGGGTTAGGGAATTTTGTCTTTGAACAAAACCGCCACGAAACCTTGCTGGGGGTCGCCGTTTCCGTTCGTATCGACCCTACTCAGACACCGAAAACACAATCAGCCAAAGCCTATCCTGTCTATCTGGAAGATTATCAACCCAAACTGGTCGGTGGGTTTTTAAGTGATTACCTGATCCGCCGACTTGCTGAGTTCTCAGGCTCAGAGGTCGCGATTGTTCCAGGCCCAGGTTTTGGCGATGTCTATTTTCAGAACGCACCCAGCCCGCAAGAGGTCGAAACCGTGACTTTGACGCTCTCTGCTGGCGACCACATTATTGATTTTCGGGAACATGCACCAAGCAGTGCCTTTGTCAGTAAAATTAGCAGTACAGGTGCTCCTCAGATGACACTGGGCCGAGATTTAATGTGGTTTGGGGACTTTGAAGACTGGGACAATGACAACGACACCAATGAAGTGACGCGCTGGGAACATGAGAGCGATGACATCACCCCTTGTCTGACGGGCGCGATGCGAGGTTTACAGGGCATGTGTCTGTCACGCACCCAGTTTAACAATCGTCCCCTGCGTATGCCTTTTAAACAAACGCTGCGAACGATGCCCATTACACCTGCAGAATCAACGCTTGAAGCCTACCATGACATGAGCTTGTTTGGGTATGCAAAAGGCGACAATGCTGGCGCTGTCAGCGCCGAACTGACCATAGTCACCGCTGAAGACAACCTGGAGTTTTCCAGCGAAGAAGTCAACCTGATTGGATCAGGAAGCTATGATTGGCAGACTTTTCGGCATGATATTACTCTGCCAGATGACAGCCAAACTTTGGGGCCGGAGCTGCTGCCTGCTCGTGCAGTCAAACTGGCATTCAAACACGCACCGCCGAAAGAAGGCGAAGCAACCCTGATGCTGGATCAACTTGCATTGATCTCCTGGCAAAAACCTCTTAGTCTCAACAATGGGTTATGGCAAGCAGAAGGTATGCATGGGATGGATTTTCTCATGCTACAAACGAGCAGTGACATCACGGTGACACTGCATTTTTCTGCTTACAACTAATTAGCCATACTAATTCGGGGGGCGTGTGTCACTCAAACAACAAGTTTTTATGATCAAACGGCAAAAGCCATTTTGGTCGATTTTACTCCTATTTTTGGTGGTTTTGGTGATTGCCGTACACGGCTCTTTCGCACGCCTGAACGCCTATGTATATAGTCAGTTTAATCAACTGTTTGAGCAACAAAGCAGTGAGGTTGTAGTGATCGAATCGGCGCACTTACAACAGCAACAATCCGATCTGATCAGTCAATTGCTCAAACAGGATGTGGCTGCCATCGTGGTACTGTCTGATGTTGCTTCTAAGCACAGCATGTCCTTTGCCAACGTGTACTTCCCCTTTGCCGATCCGCGTTATTGCCTGCCAGCCGTACAACCCTGGCTTGGTTACAACATGGTGCTCAGCGCACCGGCAGGGCAATGTCAGAATGTTTGGGAAAGCCTCTATGGGCCGCAGCATCTTAACATCGGTAAACTAATCAACTTTGCGCTTTCCCTCAGTGCCTTACCCAAATTTTCGAGTACCCGATTACTCGAAGGAGATGTGCTACCCAGTCAGCTGGAAGGCAAAGTCGTGTTAATCGCCCAGCAACAGTTAGGCTTCAGCGTACCGCTACGCGCGCCTAAATTACGTGGTGTCAGTAATCCGGTTTATCTGCATGCCTATGTCGCTGATAGCCTGGAGAAGGGGCAATTAGTCACCCGCTTGGCGCAATGGCAGTCTATTGCTTTGCAACTGAGCTTGTTAGCCTTACTACTCATTATTTATCAAAAAAATACGCTTACCCTGAGCATCATTATCGCGGTCAGCTTATCCGTTGTCGGCCTACTGAGCAGCTATGTGGTAATGTTATCGCTGCATTACCTGCTGCCTATTGGTCAACTATTGGTGATCAATGTGATGACTATGTTGTGGGTGTTCTTCTCGCGCAAATGGCTTGAGGAGAATGAGCTGCTAGAGCTTATTGCCAATGTCCATCAACGTATGATGGGGCGCTACCTGCCCCGCTCGTTCAGCACAGAGAGCACTCCCTGGGACGCCATAATTACACTCGTTAATCAACAACTTGCCCTTAATCGTTCAATTTTTCTGGCGCGTCTTGAAGGTGATCATCGACTCGAAGAGATCCGTGCCATTAACTGTCATATTGAAGACATTGTTGAACAGCGCCGGGATTACCAACGTCCTCCCTACTCTGATGCCATCAAAGCGTTTGGTGCGGTACAAACGGGTCGACCCTTTTTCAGTGGCCTTCAGGAGCTGGAGCGCCAGTTTGTTGTGCCTTTGATGTATGCGGGAGATGTCCGCGGCTTTTGGGCTATGACAGTGATACCCAACGAACAATTTGATGAAAAGGCCTTTGTTAAAAATGTCAATCGGTTTGCTAGCCAGATTGGCGAGCTATTGTTCCATTACAGAATGCTGCAAAACCAGCAACGGGCATCGCTGAGCCCATTAACCCGGGCACTAACGCTGACACTGGAGAAACCACTCAGCCAGAAAGTAAAATCAGCCATTGGCGAAATGGAACAGAAATTATCCACGCTCGAGCAAGTGTTCAATCAGATCCGAACCGCCGCGGTGTTGTTTAATTTGTTTGGCCAGGTAGTTCAAACTAACCAGCCGCTGGAACAATTGGCTAAAAAGCATCATCTGGCCCTGTTCGAGATGACAGCATTAGATCTGCTGGATAAAATCACCCCGATGTCAAAAGAAAAACTAAAAGGCAAATTGCGCTATTTAACCCTACAACAAGGCGAGCTATTTTTGCCCGCCACCCTTGGTAACGATACCTATATTTTGAATATTCGCTCGCTGTCAGCCAGTCAGGTAAGCAGTACCATAGGCGAACCTTTCTCTGTTGCGGGGATCTTGTTTGAGTTCATCGACATTACCACTTTATTGCAGCAGCTTGAGGATCCTCATGCGCTGTTAGACCAGCTCGCGTCTGCAACCCCAGACAGCGGTGAAGACACCAACGAGGAGCACATTCTGTAATGGAGTGGGTGTTACCTCTTTTTCCGGATGGAAGCGGACTCGGCCAGTCTGTCATAACGACTGTTTGGGTGGGGATTGCCGTTGTATGCATGCTGAACTTGCGGTTTGGCTTTCCACTCACCGGTCTGGTGGTGCCCGGCTATCTGGTACCTCTGCTGATTGTCAGCCCCGTCTCAGCCGTCGTTATCATCATTGAGGCCATTGTGGTTTACGTGCTGATGCGCTTCAGTGCCAAAGTGGTGATGGAACGACTGGGCTACGCTGAGATGTTTGGCCGGGACCGTTTCTTTGCCATTATTTTGATCAGTATTCTCGTTCGCGTGTTTATGGACACCTTGTTCTGGCCTCAGATAGGTCAGATACTGGCGTTATGGGACGTTACTTTTGATTACGCAGGACAGCTATACAGCCTGGGCCTGGTGATCATCGCCCTCACCGCTAACGTAATGTGGAATGGCGGCTTTCGTTATGGCATGCGCGTCACGCTGATCCAGCTGGCCATTACCTTTGTGTTAGTACGTTTTGTGCTGATGCCGTTTACCAATTTCAGTATCGCTAACCTTGCCATCATGTATGAAGCAGTTGCCGCTTCCATTTTGGCTGCCCCAAAAGCCTATATCATTTTGGTGATCACCGCATTTCTGGCCTCCCGGGCTAACATTCGCTATGGCTGGGAGTTCAATGGCATTATGCTCCCGGCACTACTGGCACTGCAATTGATGCAACCCAGCAAGCTACTAACAACGCTCATTGAAACCACAGTGATTTTGTCACTCGGCGCGATATTGCTCAATTTTACCCGGCTCAAGCACGCTAATTTTGAAGGTGCTCGGCTACTATTGTTGTTTTTTAACATCGGCTTCGTCTATAAACTGGTTTTAAATTACTTTGTGGTTGATTACTTCCCTACCCTCAAAGCCACTGATACATTTGCCTTTGGCTATATGCTATCAACCTTGCTGGCACTTAAAATTTTCCAGAAGAACGCCCTCGGTCTGGTGCTACGTGCCACCTTCCAGACCTCAATGGTCGGTGGCCTGCTGGCCTTCGGCATTGGTTTCGCTATTATGTTTGTGCCTTCTTTAGTGCAGAGCCCGGCACAGCCTGTCTCTGTGGATGAAGCCCAAAGTGCACCGCTGAGTCACCATGTCAGTGAATATAAGAGTTATCTGTACACAGCACGGTATGATTTACTGAATCTCAGCCATTATCAGCAGGCGCAGCAATTGCAGCGCTTCCGGGGAGCCATTCGCTTATTGAATGAAAACCGCCAGGATCCGGATACCCAACGCCGTGCCGCACAGGTACTCGCCGAGCTGGGCTTTGTGCTTATTGATAATCCAGCCACTTTAGTGATTAAAGACGCCCAGACAACGCATCCAAGGGGCTTGTTTGCCCTCGCCAAATCGCCGGTGCGCGAACACATAGTAACTGTGCCATACCCCACCAGTGAGCGTTTAGCGGGCGATGCCGCAGGGCAACTCTTTGCCATTCTAGGCAGCAACGCCCTGGCACTTGGTACCCGCGTAACACCGTCGGCTGCCAGCCAACAAACACGTCCGCAAAGTGCCTACTACCAGGCCTTTATTGCGGCACTGAGCATGGATCAGGTATTACAACTGCGTGCCGTGAATCAGTATACACGCCCCCAGCTCCGACTTACCCGGTTTACTGAACAAAGTCAGTTTTGGATTTACAATCAGCTACCCGATTCACTGTCACAACGTCAACTCACCCGGTTATTGGGTTTTGACCGCAGTCAGTTTGGGCTACTTAGTGAAGACAACCTGCCCTACCCAGGCTATCAGGGTGCCATGTTGGAGACCTTTTTCGATAACCTGAGTTATTCTACGCTGCTCTCGCACACCGCCAGGAGTAACGCAAATGCACCACAATATCCCGTAGAGCGGCTCAACCTGCCGCTCGAAGACCTGGTCACCGAGTTCTCACAGCACATCAGTGCCAAAGGCAGCGGCCATTTTCGTATGCTTGAAGAAAATGAAGCAGCGTTATGGGAGTATGAAGTACTTGAGCCCCTCTTCAGGCTGTCCCATCAGTTGCGCTCTAGAACATTAGAGGACGATGATCTGAACCAACTGGAACAGCTAAACCGACTCGCCAACATGGTGGGCTACCGCCTGCAACTTATCATCAACAGTGTTCAACGCCTGGTGGTCATCACCCCGTTGCCTGAAATTGGCTACTATCAACAGGGTCAGGGGTTTTATGCCATTAACCTCAATACCACACAGCCGCTGACCATTCAGGTACCGAGGCCACTATTCGAAAGTAACACCCTGCAATTTGCCACGGATCTGTTTCAGGTCAGTGGTGCCAGGGCGCTGCTCATTGCCGGCGCTCACCCCTATGCCAGCGAAGAAGCGAACGTGATGTCTCCCACTAACACACGAACTTTATATAATGTGGTACATCAAAGCGCAGTACGTCATAACCCCAGTATGTCTGTTTTAAGTTTGCAGGTACGCAGTCACAGCGCACCATCACAGATCCGCCCCAGCGCTATCGCCTATCAGTTCACTCAGCCGGATTTTCGTCATACTTCAACCATTAATGCCCTACATAAAGCCATGGCACGGCTTGGGATCAGTGTTGAGAAAGTAGCGGGTCAAATTGCTACTCGAGGACTGGAAATCGGCTCATCTCCGCAGTCGGGTTATCGCCTGTTTAGCCCGGGCAGTGAACTGGCAACTCTTTGGCTGGCCTCCGACTTTAAGCAACACTACGCCGTCTCGGAGCAGGCACTGCAGGAGAGATTACTCGCAGTATCCGCCCAACCCAAATTCTTACAAGTACGCCTCGCTGCGACCGGCCCGGGTGACTGGGTCAGCTTATCAGATGAGCAAAAACAGAGGCTTGATATAACCCTGGATCGCTATGCAAAAACCCAGCACTTGCCTTGGTTAAATGCGCTCTGCCAGAACTTGCCTCGATGCAATTTACAGGCTATCCGGCTTACCGACAATGGGCTGCTTGGGTTACAAGTACAACAAGCAGGTAAAACCGCTGCAGTATACCTTGCTCAGCGTAACCGGCTTATTACCCTGGAAGCGCTTGAGGAAATGATGCAAGGAGGCCCGAATGTATTGGATTAAACGCATCCTCCAGGTTCTGCTCATCATCCTTTTGCTGGCCGCGGGGTATCGGGTCGCACTGCATCTATATGTATGGTTGAATTCGGCAGAGCGAATAGCTGCACGCAGCGAAGAGGAAACCCGCTCTGTGGTGCACTGGCTGAGCCCAGATAGACCGCTTATTTATACATTCCCAACGTCACGAACTGTGGCTATTCGAGTACTGTCGAATGCCATTTTTGCCAGCCAAACCGTGCTTGATAAGCCTATCAATTATGCAATTGAATACCGGCTGCTGGACAGTCAGGATAACGAGCTGGAAAAGCACACCTATCACCACGCATCCAAACTTGCGCTTGAAGAAGGTGAGCAACAGGTTAAGCAACTAATTGAAGACAGACAGGCACTGGCTGTCACCTCCGGTCAGTCGTTTTACGTCGACTGGCAACAACTGACGCGAGCCAGTAAAATTTCGCTGCGGCTCATTCCGGAAGAGCCCAGCCTGCGCGGCGTGGTGGTCCGTATCCATGGTAAAACGCCCACCAACGCGGATGATGTAACACGCACCTGGCTTAAGCTGCCCCAGCAATGGCGGGAGCGTATGACCAGTTATCATACACTGGGCGATAGCGGCTTACAGCCGCAGCAAATAGCCAATGCGGTATCGTACGACTGGCGCAAACTCGCACCACAGGGGATCCCGGGGATCGACTTTGACGCAGACATTCTCTATGAATCGCTGCCATACAACGTTATTACCTATGACTTTTCCGCGCAACAGTTTGATTTGGATGGATACTATACGCGACCCGGCCTGGCCGCCTCAATCCGCCTGTCTGAAGCCGGTGATGTGAATTTACAAACCCAGGGAGATATAAAAGACCTGCAATTGACATGGTATGATCTCACCCAGCAGCAGGCACCGCTGACACTGCAGCCAGTTAGCACCGATGACTCCACACGTTTCTTGCTGCCAGATATGCAACCGGGGCTATTGGTGATCCGCTCCCGTGTGGAGATGATCACCACGTGGCGCAATGAGCTGGAGCAGGTGATTGCGCCCTTACACAGCTATTACTACCACCTTAACGAAGCGAACCAGGCAGAATACACTGTGCAAGGTGACAGCGATCTGCAACTCGATATGCGAGGTGCCCCAGGCAGCTCAGTTCAGCTCAGCGTGTATGATGCCGAGCAACAGCTACTGCGCTCAGAAACGTTAACCCTGACAGGGCTGAACAGTGGTTTTGACCGTTTGATCACCCCGGAAACCCGCCGCGAAGCCATTACGGACAGCGAAAAACGCTATCTGCGCCTGAGCCATCAGGCACACCGGGTAACAGTGAGTAGCGCAGATCCGGTGGCCGTGAAATTGCAAAGCAGACAAAGTGCAATGCATCACCAAAATTATGTGTGTGCCACCTTATGTGACGCACCGCAAAATGGATTCACCGAAGTTGGCGCCTGGTTCAGCCAAAGTGCCGACAATGAGTTCCACTTTATTGAGCAGCAACTGATCCTCAAAGTGCGGTTATTCAACGCGCCTCCCCCCGTAGAGGAGAAACAAAGCGGCTATCTATCACAAGCTCTGTTCGTCAGTTTACCGGTCTCCAATACTGCACTGGTTTACAGTCCGCCAAAGTACTTTGCACTGCCACAGCCGGCTGAACCATTTCAGTATAAACCACTCGTTGATCTGGCACAGCTGTATGACGCCCAACTCAGTATGCAGCAAACTGAGTTGGTAGCAGCGCCCGTGCCCAAAATCATCACACTCAGTAATACCGGGATCCGCTACACCGAGCAGGAAATCGACCAGCTGGACAAGGCACCCGACCTATCTGACCCAGCTTTGCGACTATTTATCAATCAGGGAACGCGACGTGATTACTGGAAAGTACGGCTATTTCAGCTACAACCCGGGCAGACTTTAAGCCAAGATTACCGAGGCCGTGACAAGCCAATGGCGATTGTGATCAAGCCTTTCGTCAGAGGCACGCATCCTGTCGCACCACTCATCCTCACTACCCAGCTGGACGGACAATTCAGCAAGGTGGTGACAGATGAGTACAGTATTGCTCGCAAACGCTATGCTCTGGCGCCTGATCTTGCGCAGCCAGCATTCTTATTGCACCCAAAAGATCCGGCCCTGACCGCCTACCCGTCAGTCACGCTTACAATCGGGACGGATATACAACAGCTCAATCAGCTAATCGTGTCAGCGGAGCAACCCCTGTGGTTTGCCTTACTGGAAGAATATGCAACTCCACCTCCTCAACCGCAATGGTGGCAACATGAATTTTAAACCGTACCTGTTTTTGATGCTCCTTACTGGCAAAGGTTTTGCCAGTGACGCTGCTGAGTTGCCCTCTCCCAGCTGGCAACAAGTGTACAACTGGTTTGCAAAGCCCATGGCGCTACCTCCCTGGCAATTGCGCAGTCAGCCAGGTCTGATTATACTGCAAGCCAGCTCCGCACAGTTTGGCGGCGGCGATTTATATTACCGGCCCAAAGGCTCTGCCTGCATGCTATCTGTGCCGCATAAGTTTCATGACCAACTGACAGATAAAATAGGCAAAGCCGTGTTCGCTACACGATGTCAGGTACTGGTGATCAACACCGAGCACCGCAAAGCGCCCAGCCCGGACTTATACAGCATGGACTATTCTCATCGCCCAAGTGGCCTACACGCCGCGGCGGCACAGGCGTTTGCACGACGTTACCCAACCAGTCACCTGTACCAGCTACATGGTTTCAGCCAAAGCAAACGTCGCACGCCTCAGGCACGCCAGGCGGATTTCATTATCAGCCAGGGCAGACAAAGTACCGACGCTTTGTCACAATTGCAGATGTGTTTGTCAAAACTGAGCGAGCATACTTATCAGTACCCGCAGCAAGTGTCTGAATTAGGTGGTACACGCAATGTTATGCACCGCCTGGGATTACCGGCAGGCTACTTTATTCATATTGAGATCAGTCGCTCCATGCGCGAACGACTGGTCGCACAGCCCGATATTATGGAACAGTTTACCCTATGCCTTATTTGATTGTATTGCTCCTGATAAGTTGTCTGTTGCCCGCGCAGGCCGTGCCTGCGGCACTGCAAAGTGCGCCTAGCTGGTACCAGCCGGACACACTGCAATTGCAGCGCAGCGCAGCGACTGTCAATCTGGATGCCAGACAATCACGTTTGATTTTACTACCAGCCGGACACTGGTTGAGCCTTGAAAACCAGCCACGCGCTATTCAAGTGTGGCAGGGGCAATCTCCCTATGCCATGCAACGCGTTACTCAAACCGACATGCGCTGCACACAACACCAGTGTCAGTTGCCAGCCACTACAACGACCCGCTTGCTGCGCTTTTATAACCCAACCGATGAAATACAAAGCGTCTCTGCCTGGCAAGGTCTATTTCACAGGCACAGAGACCCGTTTCGCATCCCCGTCAAACTAGCGCTTCCGGCAATGCAGCTTTATGAGGCACAAACGCATACTACGCACTATCGCTTAAATGATGGGCAGAGCATTCAATTATTTTTCACCGAAGCCACCAAACTCAGGCTCAACGCACGGCGCATCCTGCCTGATCCAGCTCAGCCCGGCGTACTCTCCGCCAGGCTGGATGGTGCGCTTATCAGTCAGCTATCGCTGAGTGACACCCCTGCCGATGAGTTTACGCCTCAGCTGCGCAAATACCGTCTGACTCACAATGTGAAATTGCGCAATGATCAGGTCATTGGCCTGAGTAGCAGTGACTATATAGCGGTTGAGGCAGGTAACTACCTGCGTATTGAGGCTCAGGGTGACACTTTGCTGAATTTAGTCCGCATGGAGCGAGGACTTTACGATACCGACGCGGCGCAAACCTGGCCGGAACCTTTGTTTAACCCTTACTGGACGGATAATTTACAATGGCACCTCGAACAGGTCTACCAGCACCATGACATTTCATCGCTACACTCGGCCGATGTCGCACTGGCCAGCGCGCTTGAGCGACAACGCCTGTCCGAGCTCCAGGATACACTGGGTACCGTGCGCTTTTTATTACCCAAAAAATCAGACAACGCCTTCACCAGCCATTTCAGTGAGCAAAGCGTTGTACATGCTTACCGCCCGGCTATAGATCGCTTGTTTGCCACCGAGCAGCGCCAGACTTTGCACTATCATGCGGTATCGGGCGCCGTGCAATTTGAATTACCTGAACAACCACGCTTGTCTGATACGCTTAGACTGTATACCCGCAGCACCAATGCCGCAGAGCTGACGCTGGTCATTGACAGTTATCGGCACACAATAAACCTGCTGCCGTCCAACCGCTTTTCTATGATTTCATTGCCTCTGCCTTTGGATGCCAGTCAGGTCAGTGTGACGATTAGTGACGATGCCCAGGTAGACCTGGCAATACGAGTCAGAGAGCTGCAAGCTTTGCCAAACAACGCCGTTTTATATCAGCGCCCGGGCTTGCTTGAAGACAAAAGTCCCGCGATTGCTTATCGTCTGGAACAACAGCTACAACGCCTGGGTCACAGCTATCAGCAAGCCCAATCCCGATTTGTGCTCGCTCGCCCACAGCAGGCAGACACCACAACCAGCCTGAGTGCCAGCCACTGGCACTTTCGCCTGGGAGAGGCTGAAATGCTGGTCAGCCAGGACCCACAACAGGCGCTGCCTTTGCTGAAAGCCCTGATCACCAGTCCCCATGAGGAGGTTGTGATCCGAGCCTGGCAGTTGCGCCTGAGGGCATTTTGGGCATTGGGAGAACACAATACCGCCCAACGCTATCTGGGTGCCCTGCTCGGTCATCCATACCCAGAACTGCAACGTTATGCAGCCCAGCAGCTATTGGCGCATTACCAAAAAAACCAGGCCATTCAAAGCATTCTCGGGTTATGCAGCCTGTGGCGCAACGCCTTACCAGAGTGCCGGGATGCACTTATCAGCAGTTTTGCCGAACTCAAGCAAGACCTTTATGCACTGTGGCTGGGCCACGACACACGCAACGACAATCACACGCTGCAACCTTTGAGTGCGCAACTTGGGTATACGCACCCAGTTAGTAACCCGCCCGTGCTTGATTATTCTCTGCGTCATCATGGCGTCAGCACCGTGCTCAGCGAGACCAGTAACACCACTGCCTACCCACTGGCGGATGAGTCAATTACAATCACAGCCCACCAACCCATGGTGCTCAGAGTCAGCGCCCGGTCAAAAGCCATTGAGACAGAGCAAAGCCAGATGTCCTGGTTACATGCCCACCAGGCTAAGCTGCGTAAAATCATGCCGATATTTGACGACATACCTGCGACAACCGTATTGCGCATTGATGAGGACGATCAACCTCGCCTTTCTATTGCCAGTACCGGTTACTTTGCGCTGAGTGCCGGCGAACAACTGACCCTAAGCAGCGAAAAGCTACTATTGCTTCAGTTCAGTGCTTTGCCTCCCTCACACAATATTACCAACGCTCTGGATCTGGCCGGGACACTGTGGCAGGAAGACTTTATATCCCTGCTATATCAAACACCCCTGGGCAGCGCAAACACGGTGACCACACAGCGCGACCTGCTGCTTAATGCTCTGTTAAGACTTGAAACTCAATCGCTCAGCGAGCATGAGTTCACGGCTTTATCAGCCAGGTTGATGCAGCACCCTCCAGCAGAGTCATTAGCTACACTGTATGGCCGTATTCAAAGCTTTGGCCACTGGGAGGCATTTAATAGCTACCAAAATTATGCAGGTACCCAGCTTATCGACTTATCAGCACTGTCAAAGCGCAGTGCCGCTGAGCAATTTAGCCGCCATACCAGCCGCGACGATGCGCTGCCTGGGCTGATCTTGCGCCCGAATCATAGCCTGGCGCTTAACCTGAGTGAATTGCAATCACTGCAAGTCAGACTGGTCTTTCATTTTGCCAATGCTGAATTACTGCAACAGCATCAGCGCCCACAGATCAGTATTGACCGTATTGCTGGCAACCTACTGTGGCGTCTCGATAACAATCGCAGTGAACTGGGGTTAACCCGCGCAGATCTGAGTGCACCGGGCCTGACATTGCGCTGGCTTAACCCTTTTGCCGCGCAATTACTCAGTGTTGAAGTCGAAGCCTATCAGCAGGGCCGCTGGCAGGCCATTGAACTGGCCGCCGAACAGCTCTTTTATTACGGTGATGAGGCCAATCCGATCACGGCAAAACTCAGTCAAGATGCGGTACTTAAACTGGAGTATGTGGAGCAGGGAGCACGACGCGAACAATCCGGATTCTACCCAGCCGGCTTACTCACCCTGGCCCCACAAACCGCGAGCCTGGCCAGATTCTATCGCTGGCAGCTGGACCCCAATCGCCACAAGCTGGCCGTGGCTCCCCCCGTGCAGCCCTACAGGGTGGCCCAGCCAGAGTTCGTGTACACCAGGAATGAGAACACCTATCATCAAGCCATTATGCAGGCCGATGGGAATCTCACACACATTGAGGGGGTGATGCAGTATAACCGTGATGGCATCTATCAAAGCAGTGAACCGCTTGGCTCAGAGCACACGCTGGATCTGGGTATTCGACTGCGTAACCGCTATAAACAGCACTGGTATCGACTGGAGAGCTTTTTTCGTTTGAACAATACCAGCGAACCGTCGTTCAGTATCAATGGTTTGTATGACTGGCTTGATGATGAAGACGACTGGTTTGCCAAAGCGCAGTGGTACAATCGCTGGCAGGAATCACCACTGAGTCGGGAAACCCACCTGACCAGTCAATGGACTGTCGCAATCGGCGAAATTTGGCGAGAGGATCAACACTGGCGTCACCAGTGGTGGTGGCAACCTTTTTATTACTACACCAGCATTGATAAAGAAGACTATCTGGCGGACGAAACCATCAGTAATGCCATGTTCAATTTTTATCGCTACAACCACAGCGATGGCTGGCGTGGTGGTTATCGCATCCGCCATCAGAGCAAAGTAGACAGTCAGCTCAGCGCCCAACTGACAACCACCTCCAATTCGGACTGGACATCACTGGACGTCGCTTCGTTAAGTGGAGTCTGGCAGCAGTACTATCAGGGCCATATTTTCTCTGCCGGGCTAAGCAGCAGCTATGTATTTGCCGATGACCACCGGCCAAATGCGACCTGGCAGTATCTGACGACATTGGGCTGGCAAACCTTGTTTGACTTCAGTGAACACACTGCTGGCTGGATCAGCCTGAACTGGACACAAGACTGGTTCCGAAATAACCACAGCATTCGTTTTGAAGTGACTTTGGGTAATTTACAACGCAGTGGCTTTGACCCGTTTGCACACGACGAAATCATTTTTGAATCACTGCAACTCACGCATTTCTTAGAGCAGGACCTGTATGGCCGATAACCGATTAAAAACCCAGCTTCAGGCTATCTTATTTGCCGATACAGAACAGTTCTGGCTCAATCTGCACCGCCATAAGTACCATCAGTTGCTCGAGGAGTTGGCAGGCTGGGAGCTATTACAAAACCAGCCAAAAGACGAACAACTGAACTACTGGCAGCTATTGCAAACCATTGCTTTTTTACGCCACAAAATTGAACGCCTGCATGAACAACTTCAGGGTCACGATGCCGACTACCAGTCGTTTGTAGAACGTCTTGGCAAAGCAGAGCTGGCCACGGAAAAACAACTGCATATCCTCAAGTATGCTGAAACACTGGGGGCCTCAACCACCCAGCTACAAAAAGATAAACAGGCATTCTCACGTTGGTTTGATGAGGGTGCCGTTATCGGCCGCTATCAAACCTTAGTCGCCGACTTAGAGCAGGATCTGAGGTTTCTTATCGCCAAGCTGGGTGCACTTACGATTCGCTATCTCAGGCTGTCGCTAGATAACCTGGATGAGGCCTGGAAAAAACTAGATCTACAACCTTTCTTCCTGAGGCTGATGGCCACCAGTAACAATGCACATGTTCGCCATGGGATGATCCGTGCGCTGGTCAATCAGGTTTCCGTGATCAATGAATGTAAAGCCAATCCAGATCTGGACAGCGAGCTGGTTGCTGAGCTCATAGAGTTACTTGATGCCGAGAATACGCCCTATCAGGCCGTTGTGGATATCCTGGAAATTCTGATCCACCAGCGTCCGACCTTTGTGCGCAGTTACATGTGGGCCTATGTGGAAGCCAGTCTCAGTGGCACTACACCAGCACAGAAGCACAGCGATCAGCTGTTTATTGTCGCTGCGATGCCCCGTATCCTCGCCAATAAATACCCCCTGGAGGAACGGGATATTCCCTTGCTTCGGGAGTTGGCGCAGCATCCGTTTGCCCGGGTACGGCAAGTATGTATTGAGCAACTGCGCAATCTGCCCGATACACTGGCCATGGAATTACTTGAAAAACGTTTTGCGGATGAAACGGTCGACGCGGTGCGTTTCACTCTGGTTAAACAGCTTACCGCTGCCCGTTTTTCTGCCAACAAGTATGCATTTGGGTTATGGTGTACCCACCTCCTTGGTGAGGAATGTCTGGAAGTTAAGCGAATACTATTGGAACAAAGCCCCAGACTCATGCTAAATGAAGCCGTTGAAGCAACACTGGACGATACCTCAAACAATCAGGATGCGGTGTTGATGCAACGCTATATAGGTGTGTTAAATGAGGCGCTAGAGCGTGAACCCGACCTGGCCGTGCGACGCTATATTACACGAACCCGTGAGCAGTTATTCAGCTTCACCCAGCAAAGCCTGCATGCGCAACTCGCACAGCGCCTCGCTGAGCACGAGACCGTTTATTTGCCAGCAGATATCGACCAGGACACACTAGGCCGTGCACTCAGTATGCTGGCGCAGCATGAGCAAAGCTTTAACGCCTATCAGGACAAACAAGGCTGGCGGGTTGTAATTGGCTACAAACGTCGTCGCCGTTTTTGGCGTATATGGCATGAGTTTTTCACGCCAAGCACCGATAAACGTCAAAGCTTTAGTCATACCAGTGCCAAAATCCCGTCAGCACAATTGCATGTGCCCAGTTGCACCACCGCAGAGATCAGCGCAACAAACGTACCCGGCGAAGCGCTTTATCATCTCAAGGAGGCCAGTGCACGTCCCCATTTACCGCTACCTGACTACCTATTATCCGTGCTGAGCCAGGACAATATCAAAGCCAGTAAGAAAAGTTACACCCCCGACGGCATTTTAATCGTGACACCACCCAAACATCTTTGGCAACGTGTTCGCGCCTATTGGCAATTGTCGATTCAGTACGCCGACATAGACGGCTTACGAAAAGGCAATACGCTTGAGCAGCAAAACTACCTGGCCCGAATACGTAAACTCGGCTTTGGGCTGGAGTTTAAGCCCTATGGCAGTGAACTGGATTGTACCTTTGAGGTTGAGTCTGGTATTGCCAACTTGTTCGCTCGTGCCGGCATACCAGGTGTGTTAGTCAATTTGGGTTATAGCTTTAAGGAATATTTGTATTCCATTTACCAAAATAGCATCGGACAGCTGGTGTTTTTTGTGTCGACATTTATCCTCTATTTCTGGATGAGACATGTTCGCCTGAATCGAAAAATCCGCACTAATCGTGCGAAGATCCCCGTTACCATAGGTGGCTGGGGTACACGAGGGAAATCTGGTACAGAACGGATCAAAGCAGCACTGTTCAGTAGTCTGGCACTTCGCGTAGTCACCAAAACCACCGGTTGTGAAGCCATGATGATTTTCGCGCGCAGCTCCGGAGAGCAATATGAGCTCCCCCTGTTCCGGCCTTTTGACAAAGCCAGTATCTGGGAACAGAGCGATGTCCTGGCCTTTGCCCGCTCAGTGCGCGCTGATGTCTTTTTATGGGAGTGTATGGGCCTGACACCCAGATATGTGCGGATCCTGCGCCGCTGGATGCGAGACAACTTTACCACCATTACTAATACCTACCCGGATCACGAGGATATTCTGGGTCCGAGCGGCGTTGATGTGGCACAAGAAATGGCCGCCTTTATTGGCAGCCACACTCAGATTTTCACTGCTGAACAAACCATGGCCCCCATCCTCAACCGGGCAGCCGAACACAAGCAATCCACACTGATCCAGCTGCACTGGGGGGAAGGTTTTCAGATCACCCCGGATATTCGTGCTCTATACCCTTATGAAGAGCACCCGGACAATATCGCGCTGGTATGTAAAATGGCCCAGTATATAGGGATAGACAAAGACTATGTCTACAAAGAAACCGCCGAACGTATTGTGCCAGATGTCGGAGTACTACAGCACTTTACCAAAGCCCCGGTGGAACACCTAACTCAATCGTTTGTCAACAGTATGTCAGCGAATGAGCGCCTCGCCACGCTGGAAAACTGGCGTCGCCTTGGTTTATTTGAGCTCAACGACAAACCCGAAACACAGACTATTGCCCTGCTCAATAACCGCAATGACCGGGTTGCGCGCTCTAAGGTCTTTGCGCAACTGTTAATTGAAGATCTGAGTTTCGATCATGTTGTGGTGATTGGTAGTAACGTCGATGGCTTTGAGGCCTACCTGGATCAAGCGCTGAATACCCGCTTAAGCCGACTAATTGGCAATAACGACAAACAAGATTTGATACGTCTGCTTACTCAATGGAAATACAATGCCTCCCCCGCGCACTATGTCGACCAGCTGAACGCTTTGTTTGACACCCCCTGGCTCGAAACCGCTCACCTGTACGATGAAGATTTACTGGGTATTGCATTGACCGAGCATATTGACAATAAAGTACAGCAACGCATTATCCAGCTGCGAATACAAAACTGGCAACTGGCCCAGTCACTGTTGAGCCTGGAGGATTTAACAAGCCACCAGAAACAACTGGAACGTGTACTGTTCAGCATCCTGCATAGCAAGTTATTGCTGCTGGATAACCCCCATATCACCGCAGACGATCTGACCAACCGTATCGCTCGCCTGGGCCTGGCCGGCCAACATCAATTAATTGTGGGCATGCAAAACATCAAAGGTCCCGGGCTCAATTACGTCTATGCCTGGCAGCACTGGCATACGCTGCATGCCAGCTGTGAACGGCTGCTCGAACCTCAGATAAGCCATGCTCAGTTTCGCCGCGACCTGAATAAACTCACGCAACTCGATAAAGTCAATCGAATTGAGCGAGACTATTTCTCCAAAATGCTACAAACCCTCAGTAAACTGCCTCAGGCACAAAGCGAATTTGCCCAGGCCGAACTCAGCCATCTGGCCGAGCGGCTCACTCAACAAAGTGCCAGTGATGATCAGGCCGCAGGCCCTGAAAGTTTATCTGGCTTCACCCGCTTTATACTGCAAGTCGTGGAGTCTTTTCTGGATGCTGGCGCCGCCGTTAAGCGCAAGAAAACCGCGCAACAGGTATATGAGGACATCGCATCGCAACGGATCACCCCGGAGCGCGCCATTACGGTTTTGGCCGCATTAAACCGAGGTCAAAAACCTGGCTGGCTGACAGAACGCTGGCTTAACCGCGGCCAGGATTAGCATACCTCCACCTTCACCCATATAAATAAAAAGTGGGCACGCTCCTTGCAGCTTTCAATATTGAGCGTCTCACTTGATGGTTTGTTTTCGCATTTTGCTAATTTACCAAGCCAAATGGCCCTGATGGACATGCAAAACGCAAAAATGTGCAAAATGCGAAACGACAGTAGATCAGATGACATGTAAAAGTATTAGGAACACAGTGTGTAGAAACCAACCCTTTGGTACTACTTTTATATTCTAAAATTGAGGCATAAATAGGAACTAACAGTCATTTTTTGATTTGTAATTGACCAGACCGTGTAAAAGTAAGAAAATGGGACTAGTTAAAATTGATTAGGGATAACATTTTATTTACACGAATAGAGTGAAGCCCTGGAGTATATCTATGAAATTATCAGTTATCGCGCTTGGCCTGAGTGCCGCCCTAATCAGTAGCTTTGCTACAAATGCCAGTGACAATCTGATCACTAACGGTTCTTTTGAGCAATCAAATACCATCAACGGCTCCTGGAGCCTGATGCGAACCCTACCTGGCTGGAATCGCAGCTCTGCAAAATTTGAAATTCAAACTAATCGCCTTGGCCTTATTCAGGCTCAGGATGGTGAACAATACCTGGAGCTGGACTCAACCCGTAACTACAGTGCATACCAAAGTGTTGCGACTGAAGCGGGCAAGCAGTATGTCGTGAGCTTCTACTACTCACCGCGTGTTACCAATAATGCAGACACCAACAAAGCAACCGTTTACTGGGACGACCAGGTAATCGCGGAACTAAACGGTACACAACGCGGCTGGCAACATTACACCATCACAGTGACGGCTGACAGCGCTGAAAGTACACTGAAATTCGTGGGTGCAGGTAACTCAGATTCCTACGGCGCATTACTAGACAATGTGTCTGTTACCGCAGATTGTGTAACTGGTCTGTTTGGCATCAATAACTACGGCTCTGCACAAAACGGTTTCGTTTACCATTTTGACCTGGATGCAGGTCAGTACAGCACAGTATCGGGTGTCACACACACCGCCTCGAATATCGCCAGTAAAGATGGCGTACTGTACTTCATGGAACAGACCAACAACAGCACTAAAGCGTCTACTCTGTGGGCACTGGACCTGAACGGTAATCAGCAGTACAGCGTAGCTGAGACTAAATCATGGCCTTTGTACCGCTCTGCGGTCACGCCTGACGGCATCTCTTTACGTAGCACCAGTAAGACTTATATGTACGACTTTGACATGACCAGCGGTGAAAAAACTGTGCTTGGTAAATTGTCTTACTCAGGTGACGATTTCAGCCATGGTGACATTGCTTACTCAGCAGACGGGAACGTGCTTTACGTCTTAACCGGCAAGGCGCTGTATACCCTTGACGAAGGTAACATGGAACTTACGAAGATTGGTGAACACGGCGTGAACTGGGCATCAGGCCTGGCAATCACAGACAGTGGCGAACTGTATGTATCTGGTCGTGAAGATGGCAGCAATGCACAAATCTGGCAGCTCAATCCAAATACCGCCGTTGCGACACTAGTGATGGAAGGTCCTGAGCACATCAATGACCTGACGTTTGTCGACAATTTCTGCCGATAACCGGCACATTTGCTCTATATGCGCAAAAACCAGCCAGACCGGCTGGTTTTTTTGTATACAAAAAGCGTCTAACCCAGCTGGTAAGGCTTCCCCATCGCCACCCCACTAGGTATACTGACGCGCTTTTAATGCATAGTTAGTCAACATTGCACTAACTTGTAAATCATTTGGGGACTGGCCACCCGTTCAAAGTATGCAGAGTAATACTGTCATCAGCAGTACCTACAGCATCGATAATATTAAGGCCAACACAACACATTTGATTGAAATGGGAATAATATGAATTCATTACCTAATCGCGGTGAGTTTCTGGGTCATCCAAAAGGCCTGTTCTTACTCTTCGGCACGGAAATGTGGGAGCGCTTTGGCTACTACGGTATGCGTGCAATTCTGGTTTTATACTTGGTTGCTCAAGTACAAAATGGTGGCTTCGGCTGGACCAATGCCGATGCACTAAGCCTCTATGGTACCTTTACCATGGCGGTATATTTGACACCATTAATTGGTGGCTGGCTGGCTGATAATGTCATGGGTCAACGTAAAGCCATTATCCTTGGTGGTATCTTGATGGCCGCAGGTCACTTCACCATGGGTATACCACACAGCCTGGTTGCCGGTATGGAAGAGCAAGTTTTCTATGTCGGTCTGGCATTGCTGTGTGCTGGTAATGGTCTTTTCAAACCAAACATTTCAACTATGGTTGGTGATTTGTACCAGGAAGGTGATAAACGCCGTGACGGTGCTTTCACTATCTTCTACATGGGTATCAACTTAGGTGGCGCGCTGGGTCCAATTATCGCTGGTTATGTTGCAGCACAGATCAACTGGCAAGCAGGTTTCATCGCTGCGGGTATCGGTATGGTGATCTCCGTTGTAATGCAACTACTCCTGAGCCAGAAATATTTGGGCGACATCGGTGTGGTGCCTGCTGCCAAGCTGTCTCAGCAGCAATCTAACAGCAACACCAAAGAGCCACTAACAAGCCAGGAAAAAGACCGCATCCGTGTTATTTTCACTATGAGTGTATTTAGTATTATCTTCTGGATGGGCTTCGAGCAGGCAGGTGGTCTGATGAACCTATTTGCCGCTGACTACACAGACCGTATGCTGATGGGCTTTGAAATTCCGGCTTCCTGGTTCCAGTCTCTGAACTCTATCTTCATTATTATTTTTGCACCCCTGGTGGCAATGATTTGGCTTAAACTCGACAAACGTGAGCCTAATTCGCCAGTCAAGTTCGCCATCGCTTTGGTATTCCTGGCGCTCGGCTTTTTGACCATGATGATGGCGCTTATCACTGAAGGCAGCGATCCTGGCAACTTACAGATCAGCATGATGTGGCTGGTACTTTTCTACCTGTTCCATACTTTGGGTGAACTATGCCTGTCACCAATTGGTTTATCTATGGTAAGTAAGCTTGCACCGCTACGTCTGGCATCACTATTAATGGGTTTATGGTTCCTGTGTACAGCGGTTGCAAACAAGATCGCTGGTTTCGTTGGTTCATTCATTGGTGAAGGCCAGGAAGCAATGAACAACGCCATGAGCATTTTCATCGGCCTGGGTGCGACTGCCTTGTTGTCTGCTCTGGCGATGTACCTGCTCAGTAATAAGCTGGTTGACTGGATGCATGGTGCTGAGGGAAGCACTGACGAGCCACACACTCAGGAGCATTATCTTGAGAAAGAATTAGAGATCTCGGGCGAAAGACAGTAATTTTCGTTCTGTGATTCATGTAAAAAGCCGCACTAAATTTGTGCGGCTTTTCTGTTTCTGACTCTCTTTTGTAAACTTACCGATACACCTAGGCAAAATTTACCTCTCACAGAGACCGTCCCCTTAAAAGTTCCACCGTAATATCGCTGTCAGCAATGAACTAAAAAGTACTTTTTTATCATATGGATAAGTTGTTTCCTTTGAAATATACTGGAGCCAAGCAATCCGATTTACAGAACAAATCGAGACTTATAATCGAAAAAATTATCCTGTTCACTCAATCCGTATAACCCTGACAATTTGTACGACAGAATTTACATTTCGCCCTCTTGCTAATTCACCCCCATAGCTTCCCCTTTTGGTCATTTTGATTAATCATCCACAGCACAAAACAAATAGCGATCCAGTGCTTTAAAGCGGGAGTATGACAATGAGTGAAGTAACAAATCCTCTAGGCCTAGTAGGCATTGAGTTTACCGAGTACGCAACACCAGATGCGGACTACATGGAAAAGATTTTTGCCGATTTTGGTTTTTCTAAACTGAAAAAGTTTAAAGACAAAGACATCCTATACTACAACCAGCATGACATTCACTTCCTGCTGAACAAAGAGCGCGGCGGTTTCTCTGCTGAGTTCGCTAAGAGCCACGGCCCAGCTATCTGCTCAATGGGCTGGCGTGTAGAAGACGCGCAAAAAGCGTTTGAAATCGCGGTAGAGCGTGGTGCAAAACCAGCGACCGATTCAACACACAAAGATCTGCCTTACCCAGCTATTTATGGTATCGGTGACAGCCTGATCTACTTCATCGACGTATTCGGTGACAAAGGCTCTATCTTTGAGCAAGACTTCGTTGAGCTGGAAGAGCAAGTCATCGTTGAAGACAAAGGCTTCCTGCGCATCGACCACCTGACTAACAACGTATACAAAGGCACCATGGAAACATGGGCAAACTTCTACAAAGACGTATTCGGCTTTACTGAAGTTCGTTACTTCGACATCAAAGGTCAGAAGACTGCTCTGTTGTCATACGCACTGAAGTCTCCATGTGGCACCTTCTCTATTCCAATTAACGAAGGTAAAGACGACAACAACAACCAGATCGACGAGTACCTGGACGAGTACAATGGCCCGGGCGTACAGCACCTGGCATTCCTGACCAATGACCTGGTTGCGTCACTGGACAAGCTTGACCAGACTAACATTGCAACATTAGATATTGTTGATCACTACTACGACACTATCTTTGACCGTGTACCTTGGGTTAAAGAAGACCGTGACAAGATCAAAGAGCACCAGATCCTGGTAGACAGCCAGAGCGAAGATTGCTACCTGCTTCAGATCTTCACTAAGAACCTGTTCGGCCCTATCTTTATCGAAATGATCCAGCGTGTAGACGACGGTGGTTTCGGTGAAGGTAACTTCCAGGCACTGTTCGAGTCTATCGAGCGTGATCAGGAACGCCGCGGCGTGATCTAATTCTCCTTTGAGAGTGGATAATTAAAAGCAGCTTGGGGCCATGCCTTCTGGCTGCTTTTGCCGTTTAATTTGTCTGAGACTCAGATGTTGCATTGAAAAACCAGAACGCTATCACCACATCTGAGAGCAGCCTCAAACTTGCAAAAAGGAAAGACCATGTCTTTTATCAACGAAACGCACGACATTAATCTTAAAAGCTGGGTTGCCAGCGCGAACCAGGCCGGTACCGACTTCCCAATTCAAAACCTGCCATTTGCTTCATTCCGCCGCAAAGACAGCGCTGAAGAGTTCCGTGGCGGTGTCGCCATTGGTGATCAGGTACTGGATCTGGCAGTGGTTGCTGGTGCAGGTATTTTCAGTGGCGAAGCACAGGATGCTGTTGAAGCAGCCAATGCACCTAAACTGAATGAGTTCATGGGTATGGGCCAGAACTACTGGTCTGCACTACGCCTGGCATTGTCTCGTGCACTTCGTGAAGGCTCAGAGCATCAGGGCGCACTAGAGGCGGCCTTGGTTGCACAATCTGACGTTGAATATGCATTACCTTGTCACATTGGCGACTACACTGATTTCTACACCTCAATCTACCACGCAACAGCGGTAGGTAGTTTGTTCCGTCCGGACAACCCTTTACTGCCTAACTACAAGTGGGTACCAATCGGTTACCACGGCCGTGCTTCTTCAATTGATGTGTCTGGTCAGAACTTCCCTCGTCCTAAAGGTCAGACAAAAGCACCTGATGCAGATACACCGTCTTTCGGTCCTTGTAAGCGTCTGGACTACGAACTGGAACTGGGTATCTACCTGGGTAAAGGCAATGAACTGGGTGATTCTATTTCAATTGAAGATGCCGAAAGCCATGTATTTGGTTTCTGCCTGTTCAATGACTGGTCTGCTCGTGATCTTCAGGCTTGGGAATATCAACCATTAGGTCCATTCCTGGCGAAAAACTTTGCATCAACTGTGTCACCCTGGATTGTTACTACAGAAGCCCTGGCGCCGTATCGCACCAACTGGCACCGTGATGAGCAAGATCCTCAGCCTCTGGACTATCTGGAGTCTGCACACAACCGTGAAGCTGGTGCGTTTGATATCCAAATGGACGTACTACTTGAAACAGCGAAAATGCGCGAAGCCAATGCTGCGCCTAGCAAGCTGTCAGAATCCAGCTTTAAGCACAGCTACTGGACAGTGGCACAGATGGTAACTCACCACACAGTAAACGGCTGTAACTTCCTGCCAGGCGATATGCTGGGTTCAGGTACTCAGTCTGGTCCAGAGCACGAAGAAGCGGGTTCACTGTTAGAGCTATCACGTGGCGGTAAAGAGACCATCACCCTGGACAATGGCGAAGAGCGTAAGTTCCTGGAAAATGGTGACAAGGTCATTATGCGTGGCTGGTGTGAAGCCAACGGCTTTGCACGTATCGGTTTCGGTTCAGTCGAAGGCACTATTCTGCCAGCGAAATAATCGCAAGCGAAAAACTATTCCTATACAAAACAAAGGTGTGCTTAAGTACACCTTTTTTTTGTAAGTAAATACTGGCTTTTTGCATAAAAATTGTTAAAGTGAGTCGTTATTTTTAATTTTTACGTGTTATGTTTCGCTATATCAAACGCCTGATCACATCACTATTTCAACCTAAACAACTAATGCTGCGCCAGAACGGTCAGGTTAGTCTGATGGTTGTGCCCGGCTGGTTGCAATTTATCGCACTAGCGCTGGTTTGTAGTGCTCTTAGCTGGTTAGTTATCAGTACATCAGCGTTTTTTAAGCAGCAAGATACAGTCAATGCCTTACAATCTGAACTTAGAGCCAAAGCGCAAAGCTGGGAACAAGAAAAGCAACAACTGAGCGCAAAACTGGCGCAGCAGCACACTCAGCTGGCAACTTTAAACGAACAACACACAGTGCTCAGTGAAATTGTCAGTGCACTGCCAACCTCTATCACCGAACAAACAGACTCTCCGACTTCTTTACCAGATAGTACACCGCAGGCGGAAACACAGCCCGCGATCAGTGACCTCGGTGACAGTCATGAATTTGAGGAACAAAGCACAGAGCTGAATGATGCTCAGGCTGCATTACTTACCACCTTACAGGCCGTTATTTCGGCGCGTCACAATCAGTTGATGGCCGGGTTTAATGAAGCAGGCCTGACACTGTCAACCGAAAGCAACTCCGCTCAGGGTGGTCCATATCACCAGGTTGATGCAACGCTGCTAAATGACAGCTATACCCAGCTTATCGATGACTCGGTGCAACTCAATCAGCTGGAAAACTTACTACACTCCACGCCAAAAATGATGCCCGTAGCGCACGACAAGTATTATATTTCCAGCGCCTTTGGCTTTCGCAAAGACCCCATCACAGGCCGCCGTGCCTATCATAAAGGGGTGGATATGGCAGGCTGGCACAAAACTCAAATCATTGCTCCGGCTGATGGTGTGGTCAAAAAAGCTGGCAAAAATGGCGGTTATGGTAAGTTTATTGAGATTCAACATGCCAATGGCATAGTGACCCGCTATGGTCATTTGCACACCATCAAAGTGAAAAAAGGCCAAACGGTTAAGCAATCAGATGTAATTGCCCTGATGGGTAGCACAGGTCGTAGTACCAGTACACACTTGCATTATGAGGTGTTACAGGATAAAAAGCATATAAACCCTGTAAAACTGGCAAGAGTGCTCAAACGTGTTCAATAAAAAGAAAACTTCACTTCCTTTCTCGCTTATTTCTCCCGACACCGAAATCACAGGTAACATTCATTGCGATGGCGAAATCCAGATAGATGGTAAAGTCGTTGGCGATCTTAATGTCACCCAGCTCATTATTGGTGACTCAGGTATCGTCGAAGGTAATATTACTGCCAAGCAAGTGCAGGTGCGCGGTCAGGTACAAGGCGGTATACGTGCAGACAGTGTGACCCTGGAGCCCAGTGCCAGAGTCACGGGTGATATCGAACATGACACGCTGACAATTCAGGCCGGTGCGCATATTCAGGGTCAGCTGAATCATCGTGTTGAATCTTCTAACGTCACACCACTGGATAAAGCCAGCGAAGTGTGAGTATCAGAAAAATGTTTCCAGGTAACATTTAATAACACAAAAACATCGACTTAACCTTCCTTTATCGTATCCAATAGTGATACATTTCACGCATATGACAAAACAACGAGCTTTCACAGCTCGTTTTTTATTCCTCACTTAACGTTTAAAAGGATATATAGTGAACAAGCATATACTAGGCCTGCTACTGGCAACGGCATCTTTGAGTTCTCAGGCTACAGAGCTGAGCAAAAGCTACCTGGAAGTAGGTTATGGTGAGACCAGCCTGGATGGCGCACCGAATTCAGTTGATCCTCAGGGGTTTATCATTGCTGGTAGTTATGAATTTGCCAACGGTATCTTTATGGGACTCAAAATCGATCAGCATTCAGACAGTCTGGCATTCTTCGACAAGCTTTTAGATGACGACTATGACGTTGACGAAACGACATTTAATCTGGGCTACATTCTGCGTTCAACGGACAATGGACGCCTGGCAGTTGGCGCTCAGGTTGGTGAGTTTGAAGTATCCACTAATCGCTCTAACTCAGTTGTAGATACCCGCCGTATTTATGGTGAGTACGAGCATTCATTCGGCAAGCGCGTGGATGGATTTGCTCAGCTCGGGTATGAAATGATGGACTTTCCAAGCCCCATTGAAAACGAAAACGGCGTCTATTTAAATGCAGGTATTCGTTTTAGCTTCACTGACCATTCAAGTGTTATCCTTGAGTACACCAATGGTGTGGATTACACCCAATCAGAAGTGAAGTACCGCTACACTTTCTGATTAAAACAGGCCCGCTAATCGCGGGCCCATGTTTTACTTTTTCGCCGAAATATACATAGTGACATCGGCATGAAAAACCTTAACCCCTTCACTATTGAATACCTCAACCGGAACGATTAGCTCCTCTTTATCCTGCCATTGGCGTGGTAGCGAAATCGTCGCTTCTGCACGCAGGTCTGTTTCGGCTTTTTTCAGGTATTGCACCGTCATCCCTTTAGGGATCCAGCGATGTGTTTTGTACGGAATGCTGGCATCAGTCACCACACCAGCACATAACTCTGCAAGGTTACACTGCGCAATCGCATGGACTGTACCAATGTGATTGTGGACCGCCTTTCGGTTAGGCATCTGCGCCGTGATCCGTCCTTCACTGAGGTGAGTAATCTTAGGCTTGATGGTGCCAAAATAAGGCGCTCGTTTGCAGACCGCCTTGCTGAATAGCCAGTTGCCAAAGGGCAACCATTTAAACTTCTTGTAGGTTTTTAATAAGGGTGTTGCCATAACGCTTAACCTGTTGAATAAAATAACACCCAACCCTAACACATCTGACCAGTTAGGCCAATGGTGAAAAAAGTTATAAAGCAACCACTTATTCCTGAGGTGGATATGATTAGTTCCCAAATGTGTTACGATTGCGCCGATTAATAGACTTATATAATGACAAATCAAAGGACAAATACATGAACAAGCTCGCTTTACTATGCGCACTGTGCTCGCCGTTAACAATTGCCGGACCGATTACTCAGATTGAGATTGAAAACAACACCGTTTTATTCTCAACCAGCTCTATGGCGCCCAGCACCGTTGCGTGTGTCGCAGAAGACAAAAACCAGCTGCGCTCAATTAGTCTGGACAGCCACTCAGGCCGTGCCATGTACTCCTTGCTGATCACTGCGGTAGCAAAACAACAAGCGGTGGCTGTCACGTCAGCTCAGGATTGCGCTGATCTGGCTGGAGTAGAGCGGGTGCAAAGCCTTCGCCTGGCGCCCAATACCAGCGCCAGTAACTCAAATACCCGCTCGATTGGGTTGTATGCAAGCGACGGTATTACGCGCATTGGCACATTGGTGGATACCGCGCACTATAAAGATAGTTCCTACGATAGCGGTCAATATCGTTGGACTTACATCGATAATGAAGGTGGCGTCGACTATAAAACCTTAACTATCAGCTATAACAACGCGGATATCCAACACGAATATAGCGGTTGCCGCGGCAGGCAAGGATTGTCTAAACACGGTGTGCCTGTTTATCACCATGGTAAGTACATTATGGGTGATAAAAATGCACCTTTTACCAGCTCAGCGGATAGAAGCCCTCAAAACTACAGCTGCTTCAATCGCCAGGATAAAACCAGTTACGAGATCATTGAAACTGAACACCCAATTTGCGGCGCAGGATTATGTCTGGTCAAAGAAGACTGAACTGTCATTCTGATAAGGATAACACAATGAAAATCTTACGACTTTGCTCAGCGTTGCTGATGTTGGCTTGTGGCTCAGTGATGGCAAAGACCAACATTCTGAACATAGAAGTCCAGGCAACTCGGGTGCTAGTAACCCTGAGTGCCACATCAAGCCAAACGAGCTGTCAGGTTAATCCAGACGACAATACCCAGCTTTGGTGGCTTGACCCGACGAGTGCGAGCGATCATGCACTCTATACCCTACTCCTCTCTGCCTACACCAGCAACAAAGAAGTAGCAGTCGATGGGTCGCAAACCTGCCAGAGTTACCCGGCTGCAAGGCGGCTGAGCAAGGTCATGCTAAGGAATTAAAATGTCAGTATACAGACTGCTTACTTTGTTGATACTACTTGGCGGCGCTATGATTTTACCCACACAGGTGAAGTCTGAAGGCTGGCTGCCACTGCAAACCAGTGAGCTTATTTCGCAACACCCTTCAAAAACACTTGCCGGTACAATGAGCTGGTTATCTACACCAACACAGATTACAACACATCGGCAGCTCACCCTCTCATGGCAACCATTTGTAGAAGCCACTTACCATGAGCTATGGCATAACGGCACCGCTCGACAAGTCCGTGAGAATAACCTCGACCTGTACTTTACTGAGCCGGGCAAGCATCAGTTTAAAGTCAGAGCCTGTAACGGTGTGCAATGTAGTCAATTCTCCGAGACGCTCACACTTGATATAGTGCGCCGCTTTGACTTTGACTTTGGTACCAACAATGAAGTACTGATTGAAAACCAATCTGGGCAAATCCGCATAGCGCCCCTGACTGATGCGCCAACAGATACCGTTATGGCCAGTCTAGATGGTCAAACCTGGCACCCTCTTACGCTGGTAAACGGACAATATGTCTTTTCTATTGAAGCCAAACCCGCTGGTGCGTATACACTTCACCTTAAAGTAAACCAAGAACGTATCGAGCCTGTCGACTTCAGGGTATATGCTCAGCCGTTACACGCACCGCAGGGCATAGCTATCGGGCTACCTGACACACTAGATTTCCATCAGCAGCAAGCAGTTGAAGTTGACTCCCAACAAACACTGGTGCTGCACTGGCAAGCCTCCGATGACGTTGCACCACCACTTGTCGGCTATTACAAGTTGTTTATCAATGGTGAGCGCGATGGCACCATATATCGTTCTCTTACCCATTTGAACCGCAAATATGGTGAGGGTGCCTATCATACTGAACTACATCACCTTGGCACAGGCGCTCATCAGATAACGATTCAAGGGTGTAACAAGCTGACTGGTACAGAATATTGTGGTCCCCTAAGCCAAGCTGTGTATGCCTTTGTCGGTGTGCCGCCTACCCCGTATGTCAGACCTGCTAAAGTAGTGGATGACTTCCATGTCTCCGCAGGCGTGCTCCACCCGCGCCCCACCGACATATTGAATGTTCAGACCGGTGAGGAAGTGATCTTTCACTGGCAACCTTCAGACGAGGTCGTTGCTGCACCGAATGGTTACTACTTGCTTGAGCTCAATGATCAATGGCTTGGCTCCATTTATGGTGTCGTCTCTTTTCTGCGTCGCCAGTATAATGACGGTAACTTCCACGTCAGAGCGAAGATTACCCAAACAGGGTTACTCAATGCCACTGTGCGGGCGTGTAACCGGGTTGCGCCAGGTATGGACCGCAGCCTAAGCTGCGGGCCCAAGAGCTCTGTTGCGAGAATTCACTCAGTGCCAGCCAAGCCTGATTACCAGTTAAAGTTCAGTCATGTGAATAATGGAGTGATCACAAGAGAACACCCATTGAAACTGGAAGCCAGTACACTGAGTAGTCCATATATTGACTCCCTGAAAGTCAAGGTTAATCAGCAAGAGTGGCGCACCGTCTCTGGCAGTCAACATTATCATTATGACTTTGGCATCCTCGAACCGGGCACTTATGACATCACAGTTAAAGTGAATGATTACTTCACCGAAACGTTTAACATCGAAGTGGTCAATTCAATTAACACGATTCGGGTTGAGCAGCTGAGTGTAAACAAAACAAATATAGGATATGGCGATGAAGTTTTAATCAGTTGGCAAAAACCAGCCCAGTTTAATGAGCCAGTGCTTTATCGCATTGCTATAGAAAAACCCAGTGCAAAGGCTGGTGAACCCACAGAGCGTTTTATCTGGCAAAATGGTGTGACCGAAACCAGTATACGCCGTGGACCCATATTCAGAAGAGGCACAACTTTCGTCGAAGTTTCTCCCTGTTTAAGTAACGGACAATGTGGAATTCCAAGCCGAGTACACTATCGATTGCAAGGCAACACACTGCCAACGCCAAACTTTACTCTCCTACCTGATGAGGTAGCACGCTTTTCTGCGCCACAATTTAACTGGCACATGCCTGATAACTTCTCCGAAGATGTCTCTGCGACCTTCTTTGTGCGTTCACCGGGCAGTACAACGCTTAACCAGTACGTTGAGGATGCCCCTTTAACACAAACTGGTGAATACTATTTCTATATTGAGATCTGTGACAACAAGCACCCGGAGATCTGCAATGATAAACAACTTACCGAGCTTGCGGTTAATGTTGTCGAGGCAACGCTTGAGGTCACACTTACAGACGATATTTTAACCTGGCGCAAACTACAAACCGCCCAGAGTTATCAGTTGCAAAGTACACTGTGCATTAAAGATTGTCTGCATGCTGGCAACTACCAATGGCAAACTGAAGCGGAGTTGGGTGCCGATACAACGACATATCAGCTGGTTACTAGCCAAAATCGTGCATACCGGATACGTGCTTGTTTCTTTACCGGGCAGTGTAGTAACTGGGTCTATATCGCTCCAACGCTGATCAAATTGAAAGCGCCTGAACTGAGGGTAAATAACTAGCACCTATTAAAAACGAGGCCAAGCTTAAGTTTGGCCTCGTTTTTTAGTTATTGCCAGTTAAACCTAGCTGTCCTTAATTAAACAATATGGCGGCGCTAAACTAGCACCACTAAACCCTTAATTTCTGACAGGACTAACAAATTTAGGGGCCCCAAGTTTCCTTACATTCACAGGCACCAGATAGGGCCATGCACTTCCCTGGCTGCTACAAATGAACTCAATCCCTTCATTGCGTGCTTTAACCGCAACAAATTCACCCGCACCGCGTCCAACAAAAAGTAACTCTCCATATCGACACTCCGTGCCTTGTGGGATCTGCCAGCGGATATCAGCAGCCTGGCCAATGTGAACGACCGATGGGAAAAAGAAATATTGCTCTGAATTATCCTCTCCCTTCAGTAGATCAGCCTGCAAATCAATACTCTGTGTCGAACCTACGGTTTTTAGCTGTAAAGTTGGTCGCTGAGAACGCGGATCCAAGTGACAAGTCACCAGCATATTACTCTGCTGCTTTTTCGCGTTATTAAATTGCTGATGATCTGAGTTACTCAGCTGCCACTGATCGCGGCTATTCTTACTCACAAACCAATATGCCGCTGAGTTATGTGACTGACTGGCATACGGAATGAGCACTTTACCTGGCAGAATTTTACTACTGGTATAGGCCAATTGACGGCGCAGATAGTAGCCATCATTCGTAGCAAAAACATTCAGTCCTTTGGTACTGTCCAGACAAGCCTGTGAACTAAAACGGGAGATCTGATTGGTCGCCTGAGACACTTCATAACAGCTTGTCTTATCACACGCCCTTACCCGAAATTTGATCTTTCCTTCAGGAACCGGCTGCATCAAATAGCTCGGTTCTGTGCTATTGGCAAGCACCACCCAGTTTGAATAGTTGAGGCTAAAATCAATTTGATAATACACATCCTGTGTATCAGTGCCCACACTTTGCCAGCTTAGTTGCACGCCCTGTGCGCCCTTATCTACTGCACTCAAATTTTCTGGTGCAGGCAGCCCACCGACCTCATTGGAAGCAGGTGAAAACCGACTACAGGTAAGCCCATCAGTACATGCTTTTACCTTATATCGGGTCGTTGCCACTTTTGCCTGCTGAAGCTGGATCCTCGGCTGCACAGTGGCACTCACCATCTGGTATTCCTCACCATTTAAGCTCTCATATACCCGATATTGTGTTGCTGGTGCACTACTTCTTGGTTGCCAGGCTACGTTGACCTCTTCTCCTTGCTTAGTGGCCACTACGCTTTGCGGACCGGCCTCTGGGATTGCGACTTTGAGCGACGCAGATTTTACGTAGCCAGTACAGGCACCTGACGCACATGCCTGTACCCTGAAGTAATAAACCCCATTGGTGTAACCACCCAGCTCTATATCCTGCTCAGTGCCCTCATAGACAGTTTGCCAGCTAACGCCGCCATTATTACTTTGCTGTAATACAAAGCGCTCAGCCTGAGCATCTATCTGCCAGCCAAGCCGGACCGTGTCGCTTTGACTGACAGGCGGTAGCCAGAGACTGCCATTCTGATATGGCGGGTCGTCATTTAGCACGTACTCCACCAGGCTGGGCATCTGCAAACTCACAGCCAGCACAGGCCCTGAGGCCAGAATCAGACCGGCACAAGACATCATTGACCGGTATTTAAAATACCTAGACATAACAGCAGCCTCTGTTACTTAGTATCGTAGAAACCAGGAACATCACTTTGCAACTGTAGGAACGACAATTCCCTGGCAGAAGCAATTGCCCTGTCTGCCAACACCATATAACGGACCGGTAGGTTGTTTGCACGCGCCATAAAAGCAACCGACAGCATGGCATCAAATACTTCAGGGTTTTCGCGGGCTTTGAGGTAGACATATCGCCCCGATCCCATGCCACAGGTCATCAAATTACCACTGGCATCTTTAAAGCTGATCAGCAAAGTTTTGCTTAACCCGGGTATATCAACCCGAGTACCCTCGATAGCAATGGTATCAACATAGGCACCATTACACTCCTGTGTGGTACTTGCATGACCCGTGAAAGCAACCCCGAGTAACGCCATCAAGCCAAAACGCATGAGCCCTTTTTTCATTATAATAATCCTATAAATTTAAATACCAGCGATACATCGCCGATTAACTATTATTGTCTTTTTGTCCCTCAAACCGTAGACGACCATACCTAAAACCCGTTAGGATCAGAAAAACAGTTTGAGGTGCCCTATGAAAAATCTTTTTTTATTACCACTGGCATTCGCCAGCACATTTAGTTTTGCTAACAGCCAGGCTTATTTAATCACCGAGTTTCAGGTAATTAATAATCTGGTCACATTTAAGACTCAGCCACAGAAAGCAACCAACACGCCTTCTTGTGTTGATGCAAATAACAAAGATAGCTGGGCCATTTCACTAAATGACCATGGCAGTAATAACTTATACAGCCTGTTGCTTGGTGCTTTTGACAGCCAAACACCAGTTTATTTAACCAGTACCGAACAATGTATAGCTGAAAGTGGCATTGAGAAACTGGCTGCTGTGTCAGTTAACTAATATAAACGTGCGTTATTTAATAACGCATGGTTTATCTCCGCACATCGGGTGCGTTGTTTCTGACAGCTTAGTGTAACTAGCATCCTTTTCATAAGACACGCCATTCTCAACACAGCTGCCATCCTCAAGATGTGCATACACTTTATTACCACCATATATATTAAGCCGATTGCTCGTCTCCCAGGATGGGGAAGCGAGCAAAAACGCATTTAATATTGTTGAGTAGGTGGGGCCCTTGTTATGGTTGTCACTCCAAGTACTTGAAATCCCGTAAGGCTGCCCCTGGCATTGCGCATCCAGATAATACACAGGCGAGTTAGAGTTTCTCCGGGCAAAATGTGCATACCAATTGTTGGCTTTATCGTGATACATCACATAACCACTCTCCACAGTGATGACATCTCCAACTTTGGTCACCCCATCTCCTTTATAAAGCGCCACTGTGCTGCTACCAGCAGGCTGCGCATCATTGAATGACACATTGAGTCCGGCAACTTGCTCAATACCCGCCAGAACATCACAGTTGTTGGCCGACTGTGCGACAACCAGCTGGGATTTAGACACCGCCGTCAGCAACAGGCTATACAGTGCACGCCCCTGAATAGAAGTAATATCCAGAGACCAAAGTTGACGTGTATCGCCATTGATACAGGCAGGTAAAGTATGGGTTTTCTCAGCATTCAGGGTAAACGTTGCTGTGGTACCCTGTACATTCAGTGACGTTACTTTCGCCGGGGCCTGAGCCAAAGTGGTTGCACTTGTCAGCGACAGCGCTACACTCATTAAAATAGTCAGTTTTTTCTTCGTCATCGTTATTCAAACCTTTGTTAGTAAAGGCCGCGGTTCAGCACCGCAGCCTGTTCAGTCAATTCGCTCTGTAAAGTTTAGGCGCCTTGAGCTTCTCAGCTTTGTCTCTGACAATCGTCCAGGACGTACAGGAACCATCATTGAAGCACGCTTTAACACGATATGCGGTCCCTTTCGGCTCTGTCACTGCCAGACTCAGTTCACCATTGGTCAGCGTCTCCACAGGCTTCCAGGTTGCTGATGTCACATCACATCTGAGGCCACAGAGTGCGCTTTCAATCACAACCTGTTTTACGCCCGTTAACTTCGACCACCTCAGGTGCGTGCCAGTATGTTCAACAGTAAAGCGCTGATTAATTACTTCTACCCTGTGCTCGGTCTCCCAGCGTTCGCTACACACATTCACACCCGCAACCAGACCACATGCCTGCGCGAAGAAGCGGTAAATGCCTGGCTGCGCAAAACGATACCTGTAAGTGCCCGATTGATTTCGCTCACGACTACTCAACGCAATCATCTCAAGTGCATTTGGAGGTAAAACAAACAAGGTTGTGATAAAGCTCTGACTCGGCTCACTGACAAAGTGCCAGTCGATGCTTTCAGCTTTATCCAGGAATGTAAGCGTCTCAGATGATACCTTGAGCGCGGGCGTATCTGCGGGTATTTCAGGTGTTGTATAACCCCCTGTCGGTGATGACCAGTCAGAGCAGACCGCATTGCCCACTTCTCCAACACAAGAACGAATTTTATAAGCGCGCATGCCCCCATCCAGATTGCTCCAGGTTAGTTGATTATTACTCGCCTCATTACCACCTGGCGCAGTAAAGCGCCCGGGTACCGTCCAATCATCGCTGTTGTATTTAATGGAAATGTCGTAATAACTGGTGCCCGGCACCGGACCCCATTCGAGCGTGGTCGTACTGCCCTCTCCACTCACTTTGTGGATCCAGACTGGAATATTCACCGTGTTTGACTCGGCTGACCATTCTGTACAGTTGGTCAGATTATCATCGCAACCACGTACCCGGTAACGCCTGTTGCCTGACTCCAGACTCGACCAGGATATGTGATTGTCAGTGCTGACATAGCGCCCCGGCACAGTCCACGCGTTATCATTGTATTTAATTTGCACATCAAACTGGACCGATGGTGCACTGTGCCAGTTTACTTCGATTTCATTCTTGCGAAGCAAAGAGGCAACCGGCGTGGTAACCAAAGTTCTGGATGGCAAAGACCAGTCAGAAAACTCCGAACACCCGGCATCATTGCACGCTTTAACCTGATACTGGGAATACGCGTTTTCATCATCTGCAGACTCAAACTGGTTACTCGTAACCCGGTGCTCAGTGACTGATACTTCAGTGCTGTAGCTTGCTTTACTGACGATATAGTAAGACGCACCACCTACCTCAGCCCAGTTCACCGTGACTTGACTGCCGTTACTTTGCGCAACCGGCTTGTTGGGCACTGCAGGCTTTGCAGCACGGATCACAACCGTGCCCTGATTCGATTGCAGACCTTGCTCGTCTGTTACCCAAAACGCAAAAGTGTCACCATAAAATGAGGTGCCCGGAACGTAACGGAACACACCATGCGGTTTGCCCGGTACTCTGACCAACTGGCCATAATTGGTTTGATTGTTTGCACTGCCTGTCGCGGTCACAAACTGATAGCTAAACCTGTCTAACAAACCTGGGGTTTTATTCGCCTCAGGGTCAACCATCAGCTGGGTTCTGAAATCAATCTCGCCGTCTGGTAAGCCGTTAATACTGATATCCAGATCGGATACCTGCGGAGCTTCGTTGACGGCTTGCAGCGGCACCGCTACTCTGTGTTTGTTAGATGTGGTCGTGCCGTCGGTGACTTGCACCATCACATTCAGTATCGGTTCTTCATACAAGGGATCTATGGTGATCTGGCCCGTTGCCTGATCAACCGAATAAAAGCCCGGCATATCGAGCACTTCCAGGGTCAGTTCGCTGTTGCGGCTATGTGACCCTTTGTAGCGAATATATAGGTCATGCACAGACAGGCTAAATGGGGTGTCCTCTCTCACCGTCGCAATATCAAGGTGACGGATAATCACAGGTGCCCCTTTGTCATTTTTAATATCAATGGCAATGTCACCACGACCGGATGGTGCACCTTGTTCATCATAAACAAAGAAAAACACGTAATCGCGACCGACAAAGTTGGCAGGCGGTGTGTATTCATATAAATCACTGCGAGCGCCGGGCACCTGAACAAAACGACCACCGGCGTTAGTCCAGCCGCCATGGTCTTCTCTGCGGGCATTTTTAGAGAAAATAAATGTGTATTGCTCAAGTCTTGGGTCATCTCTGCCCAGCGGCCAATAATTAAAGTCCGGGTCGTGCATCATGCCGCGCATATACAAGGCAAACTTCTCGTCTTTAACCGACTCCCAGATTATTTGTCCGGCTTCGGGATGGTCATTGACTTCATTCACCACAATTTTAAGTTGGTACTCTTGTGAGCGATGCTTACCATCAAATAGCGCAACGGGAACACTTAGCTCCCCGTTAAAGTGCTGTGCCGGTGTGAGTGTAAACCCATCTAACGTATAGTGCTGCCCACCAGCTACTTCAAAAGTTATATCTGTTGCAAGTGAATCGGCATCAAGATAGTTAATCTGATTGATATCAAGCACAAAGCTGGTGTCTTCGTCCATTGTCAGCGGCTTTTGCCCGGTGATCACCGGTGCCGTTTTGTTTTCTTTTAATACAGTCACCAGAACTTTAGCGCTGGCTGAGGCGTTAGCGGCATCCTGAATGGTGTAGTTGATCACGTCGCTACCATCATATTCCGTATAGGGCCGATATTCGATAGCTCCGTTTTTGACCTGCACAGTGCCATACTGTGCGGTTACCTGAGTAATGGTTAACACATTACCATCAATGTCACTGTCATTCTCTAGTACATTAATAACGGCTTGAGTATTGGCTATCAGGGTCACTGCATCGTCGTTGGCCACGGGCGCATCATTCACCGAGTTTACCGTGATTTTTGCCAGGCCCCTCACCGGATTCGAGCGACCATCGTAAAGCAGGTAGGTAATTTCATCCAGCCCGGAAAAGTTGGCCGGTGGCTCATACTTTACCTGACCGTCTGGCATCAGGGTCACCTGGCCATACTTTGCTGAGACAGACACTATCCTGAGCGGGTCTTGATCCGGGTCAAGATCATTACTGAGTAAATCCAGCACCGAGCCCTGATCTTCATCAAGTGTAATATGGTCTTCGGTGATCACAGGAGGTGTATTGGCCTGCGCATTATCTCGCAGATTTTTGAGCATAAATTGCATATGTGTGGGAAAGTCCAGTCCCGCGGACAACACAGGCGTTGCCAACAGACACATACTAATAATGAATATGCTGAGCGCTATTCTGATCACGTTCATCCCTAATAAGCCTTATATTCTTGTTATTTAATCCAGCAAGGTGCTTTGCCGCATAAAGGGTGTTCTGTTTTTTCGAGTTTGATGGCACGGCTTTCCTGATTCGCTGTGTAGTTCTGTTTTACGCAACCCTGCTGCTCACCCATATAGTGATATACTGGCGCATTACCATACTCCCAAAGACGATGTTCTTTTATTGACGAATCAGCAAAGGTAAAATAGGCATCAAAATACTCATAAAAGGCCAAAACCGGGCGACCATAATTTATTTTAAAAAATTCGCCTTTACATTCTGCATCCAGAAAAATTAAATCATGGATAGATGATGTAATTGAGGGAGCATAGTGTTTAATACTTTGAGTGCCTTCCAGCGGGAGATACGTGTAGCCTCCACGGTCCGAGTATGAGACTACTTTTGCGATTTTAGTGATCCCATCTCCTTTGTATAACCAGGCTCCTGTTGAATCACCTCTTCGATCATCCTTACTCAACGTCAGGCCCTGCACCTGCTCGACATCGGCAACCGACTCACATCGCTGCGCCGATTGCACCGAAACCAGCTTATCTTTCGACACTGCTGTTACCAATAAGCTATAAAGCGCCTGTCCTTGCAGCGAGCTCAGGCTAACCGCCCATTTATTCTGGTTCTCTGCCGTCACGCAACCAGGCACTGTGTGTGTTTTGGGCGCCTCCAATGTGAATATCGCCACATCGCCGCTTACATTGAGCTGAGAGATCTGAGAAGCCGCCATAGCCGTACTGCTAAGCAGGCAAAATGACGCAGTTACAACTAGTTGTTTCATTGTTATTCCGAGTGCTGATTAATTAGTTTATCGTTTTAATAGATGCTTATTTAATAATGCAGCCTTTGATACCGCAAAGAGGGTGTTCCATTGGAACTAACCTCAGCATACTGCTAGTCCACTGCTTGGCCTGACTCCCGATGGCCGTGCACTCTGCAGTATTATCATTGAGCTTATATACCTCAGCATCTCCATGTATCTTGATGTAATCCTGGTCAGTAGGGTTGACTGGTGTGTGATAATAAAGATCAAGTTTATTACTGTAAAAGGGCTGATCCGGTGCAACATTCCTGTTGATATACGCTTCTCCCTGGCACTGTGAATTTGCATAATAAATATCCGGCACACGATAAAACGTCACAGTTTCAAGGCGAGTTGCTCCACCAACCGGTGCAAACGAATAGGTATCCTGGCTGTAAATGTGATTTCCATAAGCACTTGTTGACATAATTTTACCCAGCACGGTCCTGCCATCGCCTTTATAGAGTAAAATGCCGCTGTCTGCTGCACCGACCGTTTTGGTTATCAGCGAAATAGCCTCGGCCTGTTCAATATCCGCAACCGACTCACAACGATTAGCCGGGGTGACATTCACCAAGTGTTCTTTCGATACCGCTGTAACCAGCAGGCTGTACATCGCCTGACCTTGCAGGGAGTTTAAGTTTATCGCCCATTTTTGTAGGTTATCGGTGCTCACACAGGCAGGAATGGCGTGTGATTTCGACTGCTCCAGCATAAAAGTGACGACATCACCCGACACATCGAGTTGCTTAATCGCAGAGCCCGCCATAGCCGAAGTGCTAAGCAGATAAAGTAAGGCTGTTATAGCCGATTTTTTCATTATTATTCCGAATATTAGAATGTTGTTTCGTTGTTGTTATTGTTGCGCTACTCAGCCACTACCGAATGACACAGGCATGCATGCCACACAGTGGATGTTCAGCATCCAAAAGCTTGGTATAACGCGCGTCATACTGATTGGCCGTATTTTGAGTTTTCTGGCACCTTTTGCCTTCCTCTGCATATGCAACATACTGATAGACAGGGACGTTGCCATTTTTACTCAATAGGTTTTCGGATTTAGAGTCTGATTTGGTATAGAACCGATTTTTAGGCAGTAATAGGTGTGGACTGGGGCTTGGTGCATGATAGATGTAACCTTGTCCAGCGCATTGTGCATCCGTATATAACACAATATTCAGTGTTGATGGCCCATAGTGCTGTATCCAAGTGACGCCTTCTGATGGCACATATTGTATGCCGTTTGACGTATTGGTAACCGCTCCCAGCTTAGTCACTCCATCCCCTTTGTATAGAGAAACCCCAACGCCGCCCTGAGCAGGGTTAGTTTTTAGTGATAATGAACCCGCCTGTTCGATATCGGCAATCACTTCGCAACGATTAGCCGGGGTGACATTCACCAAGTGTTCTTTCGATACCGCTGTAACGAGCAGGCTGTACATCGCCTGACCTTGCAGGGAGTTTAAGTTTATTGCCCATTTTTGTAGGTTATCGGCGCTCACACAGGCAGGAATGGCGTGTGATTTAGGCTGCTCAAGCGTAAAAGTAACAGCATTACCCAAGACATCCAGTTGTTTAACCGCAGAGGCAGCGCAAACCGCCCCCGGCACTATCGCCGCCACAACAGCGAGTAATTTGAGGTTCATTGTAAAGTCCTTTTTTCCAGGAGAATGAGCTTATTGGCTTGTTCGTTTAACCGAACTTTTTATTTGGGCAGATTGTACCTTAATTGGGATTTAAGGCAATTAATGAGTGTTGTTTCCTAACTCATTGAACTAATTTGGCATTGTGTGATCAGTTACCAAAAGCAGACTCCGAAAGAAAAAGCGCATCACTTCTCCAGGCTGGTGATTGAACCCCGTCTGACTCTGATGACTTTATTTCGCTTATATTTTCGGCTGTGCAGGTCTTAGTGTTTTCAATGATGAAGCTTGACTTAGATACGCCAACTTATATCAATTTGCTTAATCAAGTGCTCTATTGTAAGGCGAGAAAATAAGGTCAATAACAAGGCTAGAATCTTGCTATTTAGTCGTTCTAAATAAGAAGTTTTTAACGCCGCTCGCGTTATCTTTGCGCCTTCAAATTGAACAGGAATTAAATTGATATGATAGCTGCTTGTGCAAGCGTGGCACGGAGCAGACTGTCTGCAATAGAGCAAATTCCTGCGCATCTGAAGGTATTGATATCGTGATTAATAATACAGTCTGAACGATATTTGTAAACGGCCAGTGGCATGAAAGAACATATGGTGCGAATAAACACCAAACATAGCAAAAATTACATCTGACCGTTTACTCAAATCGCACAACTCACAGGAGCTTTTTTAAAACGTAGGCATTAACCATTTCTAGCAGTGATTGGCAGACCGTCTACGAATAACCATATTTACCCAATATAATTATTATCACTCAATAAACGGTCCACCTCGACTACAAGCTCATTACTTTGCCAGGTAGTCGCGCGTAATTAGGTAACGAAAAACTACACGCTCTCCTTGCTAGTTAAAATACGACCTGGATTAGTAGTCCTGATACACATCTATAACTTCTTGATATTTCCCAGGCAAACAAGACGGTACTTTAACAAATATTCGGCGCTTGCCGGCCTGAGCTGCTTTTAATAGATTATACTTAACCGCCCCATCCGACTTACCATAATCTACATACCAATACATGCCATTCTCGGTAGTCTTACAGCTGTCTCCAGCCAGGCGGAACAGTACTTTATAGCCATTTATAAAGAGACGATTCACCTCATAAGAGAGTGTTTGTGCATTAGGGTCGTAAAGTAAGTTGTTACTCCACTCGCTGCAAACAGTGTCGCTAAAACACGCCCTGACTCTATATAACGCAGCCATTTTTTGTGCAGAAACATCATAACGGGCTGCATTACTGGACAATGATACTGCCTGCCATGTGAGCTGTTCGGTGTCAGTACACCCTGAAGCACAGGGTGTTGTTTCTAGCTGGTAAAACCGGCTGGTAGGCAATTCAGTCCAGCTAAGTACACTGCCCTGTGCATTCAGTGACAGTTTAAACACTCCGGATTGAGTTGAATCAATGATCAGAGGATCACTAAACTCTGCGACATCATTCCCACAATGTATCGTATTGCTGCTATCTGAGATACATCCGCTGACTCGATAAATATAAAGACCATGGCTGTTTTTTCTAATTACTGACTTTTGCGCTGCAATAGGCTCATTATGGACACTTTGCCAGGCTCCATCACGACTCCCTTCTTCAAGTAAATAGTGAGTGGCTCCCTCAACGCTGCTCCATTGCAGCGTAAAAGACACCTCTTGTTGCTCTGCTGCACAAATACCAAAACTAAGTAGTGAACTCAAAGCGAGCCAGTTATAGTTCGTGGCAAACGACTTGCTCATGAAGCCTCCTTAAACAATCTACTACACTTTACAGCGCAAATTACGTATTTCATTTCAGATCCATTTTTCATTATTAGTTGTCAGTAGTACATCATACGATGCAAAAGCACTTACTCATTAAGCCAGTTACCAAACTGCTTGGACTTACTGTTTGTGCACTTCTAAAACAGGCGGCGATAATTTAAACACCTGTAACGCAAGCTGCTGCCATTGTACCAAAGTCAACGCCTGCCAATACCAGCCTTGTGGCCCTTTCACCCGCTTATAATATGCAATCGCACCTATGCCCACAGCTTGCTCAGCCTGATATAAGTTGCCCAGTGAATCACGGTACATAACAGGCGCAGGGTTTGGGTTAAAAGCTAAACGCGTAAAGTTGCCACACTTTTCATTACGGCCACAGGCTGCAATTCGGTAAACGACTTTGTCTAGTTCAGGTACTTTTGGAGTTGCACCCAATTGTACGGTACAAGCGAGCCAACCAAACGCGACTTTCCTCAGCTGACAAGGCACTGTTTGCCAGACACCCAGGCGAGTTTGCCGCTCCATAAGATAGGAAGAAGCCCCAGAGACTATTTTCCAGCTGAGCTCAAAGTGATTTTTCTCAGTGAGCGCTTTGACTGAAAAGTCCGTCGGAGCCGGATACTCCAAGGGCCCAACCTGGGTGCACACCTTATCGGTAAAGCCACTGACACTGCCATCCTGATAGACAGCTCGGGCTTTATAACAATATTCCCTGCCAGCTTCTAAGTTGTTTCGGGTCGTGGTCATTAACTGATGCATATCACGCCGTGCAGTATCCGCCGTCACGGTCAGGATCACATTCTGTAACTCCCCCAGCAATTCATATTTTGCAACACCACTGTGTTGTGTTTCACACCAATTCACACTGAGTGGCTCACCAGACTCAATCTGCTGAGGCACTGAAATACAGGCCGGCGTTTTGTGTGGTAAATAGACCGGATTTAAAAACGCAGCGGTGGAAATATTACGCAGGTAAGCGCGCATATGGTTACCACACACGCGTTCACTGTTACACGCTGATACACGCATGGCCAAATGCCCGAGGCGGTTATAATGATGCAAATGATACGGCCCAAGTTGCTGCATTACTCGCGTTTGCTTGCCATAATAGACTGGCTGCCAGCGAATTTTGCCATCATCAGTACGCGTTTGCAGCTCAAGCAGGTAGGCACTAGCACCCGGCTTTGCTTTCCAACTGACATTAAAGTCATAGCGAGAAACGTGATTTATCTGAAAGTTGTCTACTTCATCAAATACCGTTTCGCCAACGGCAACACATTGGGTCGGGGTATAAGCCCCCGCTTCTCCTGTGGTGAACCAGGCGCGCACTTTGTAACAGTACTTTCTGCCATGAGGCAGCGCCGGGCGACGAAAAGCGTAGTAGCCATCAGGACCTTGTTCGAAAGCCCCCTTGATCAGCGTACTTTGTAATTCGCCCTGTACTTCGTAGTGGGCCACTTCACCACTGCGGGGCGCTGCCCATTTGATCTCAAACGCGGCCCCCGGATTTACCCGCTCAGGCACAACCAACACAGAGGGTGTCATACTTGAGTTTGAGCCCAATGAAAAACGCAGCTCAGTGCCGACCTGACTTGTCTGACCGCAAAACCCGGAATCCAGACATGCCTGAATTTCAAATCGGTAGTCTCCGGCCAAATAAATTTCCTGAGTAAAGCTGGTGTCGGTGATCCCGGTATAACGAGACTGCCAGTAAGCACCTTTACGCGACATGGTCACCGTGTAGGTGTCAGCGCCAGGCACGTCGGTCCAGCTTAGTTTTACCGTGTTCTGATCAAGCGCTTGAGCTGTCGCTGACTCGGGCAGCCCTTTTACCATATGGGCTACCGGCACAGTATAAGACAGTGCCTTGGGTGGTGAACATTGAGCGTGCTTATCACACGCTGATAAACGATAATTTTGTGCGCCAGCAAGCTCAAAAGTATCCAGGGTATGAACCTGAGTTTTGTCGGTATTTTTATCATCTCCGACTAGTTGCCAGGATTTAAGGTAGGTACGTTTTTCTGTGGGCGCTGTCGGTGTTGCTTGGACCATTCGCGCGCTGCGTGCAAAGCGTGTCGCTGAGTCCGCTGGTATCATTGCAGGCTCAGTTACTTGTGACCCAGATTCTGATGTAACCAGAGTTAACGACTCCCGTTCAAGGCGATAGTAGTCGGCGCGCTCAACGTCAGGCCAGCTCAGTTTATAGATACCCTGCGCCTGGGCTTGCGCAACAAAATGTTCCGGCGCTCGCATCGCTCTCATGTCAATTTCGGTACATGCTGGCGTAGATATCCGTACAGCTTGTGTTGCGCTGTGAGTCACTAGTCGATAGCAATAACGCCCTGCAGCCAGCACGGTTTCATCGTAATGTCCCTGTGCAAAACCCGCTCGGTGTGCCCGGTTTGCTATGTCTTTAAATTCATTGTCACTTTTGCTGCGCTGCAAGGTATAACGCGTGGCATCAGCAACTTGAGTATAAGAAACACGAAAAGCGGTATTACCCGGTACATACTGTGGCAGATAAAGAAAGCTATTATTGTGTACATCTAATATCGTACTGAGTTCATTGCCATAGTCACGGCACAGCAATTCGCTTTCGCACCCGGTTACTTTAAATTCCACCGCACCCGACAACGAGGCATCAATCGCGAACTGAGTATCTGTGGTGAGTTTCTCTGTCCAGGCCCCACCAGAGGTTTTGTATGCCACTTTATACATCGTCTGACCAGCCTGGGGATGCCAGGTTAACACCCGTTCACCATTTTCTAAGTGCTTAAGCGTCAGCAGGTAATCATCCCACTCCTGACGAGCATTTGGTGTTCTTGCGGGCACTTCAGGGCGGCTATCGAGCAAGTCATAGCTCGATAGCGAAAGTAATGATGCATAAACCGGCATGTGACAAAGCACTGCCATCAGTAATAAAACGGGTGAGAGTTTCATAATGTCCCTGATATTAGTTTATATGCCGTACATACGGCTATTTCCTTCATGCTGACTCAAACATTGCCGCTGAGTCGTCTGGTTATTGTTTGGGTTTTAATAGTGTGATGGCTGCAGGGCGCGCGACCCCAGATGCGGCTGCACAGTCCCCTGCGGGAGTGACGGCCAGCTGAACATTACCGGATTGAGCTGCTAATATAGCCCGATACAAAGAAGGACCTTCCGCAGAACTCAAAGAGAACGCCCAATGAAATGGCGCCCCCGTGTTAGCACAACCGACTGAGGCGATATCAGGCAGAAGAGCCTGAAAATACACCACATCATTTACGATTTTTACTTCACCTAAAAAAGCACGAGGTGCTGAGTTTATTGGCTCTGCAAACACTTTCCCGAGACATATCAGGCTAATTATCATAAACAAGCAGATTTTAATGGGCATGAATATTTGTGTTTTTATTTTAGTTAGTACCTATTTTCGCTTTTCGGTCTCTGAAAAGCAATGTAAAATCCCCAAAAATAAAATAGATACGGAACTTCTCACATGTTTAACTCTGCGTCTCAGGCACGTGTATTTACCTTTGCGATACTGTGTGCCAGTCCAATGTGTCATGCCAGTAGCCAAATAGACTCTCTGACGGTCCAGGATGATATCGTACGGATAGAGCTGGCCAGCCCAGCTCAATCAAGAACACCCGCAGCCTGTGTTGCAAGTGAATACCAACAACACTGGACTTTATCGTTGAATACAGCCAGTGGCAAAGCCAGCTATGCTTTGCTGGTTAATGCCTTTGAACAACAAAAGTCGGTTACCATTACAGGTGCAGGCGATTGCCAGGATAGCCCCGGCATTGAACGCATCCACTCACTTCGTGTGCAACAAAAATACAGTGATGATTCGGTGTTATATTTGTATAAAGGTGATGGCGTTACCAAACTGGGCCGTATCTTAAAGTTAGAAGAAGGTCAGCAATGGGAAGACCTGGCTGTCATGATCATGCCTGATGAATTTAGCCAGAATATAAAAACCGTATACCCTCGTAGAGCATTTCATAAACAGGATTTTACTTACTATTACCGCATAAATGGTTGCACCGGACCCAAAAGGATAAATGCAGTTCAGGACAGAGTTTATTTCAATGAAAAGATTAATGATGGGCGCTTTTTTACTGTCCAATTAGGCCAGAGAACGGCCAATGAATCCTTCCTAACCGCTGAAACCGGACAGTGCACAAACATTCATGACAGAAACTATATTCAGTATGCATATGAATATGAAATACAACCCGCAACCACACCGTTATGTGGCCCAGCGCCCTGCCAAATCAAGCCTTAACATCATGTTGATAAGTAACTGCCTCATTTAGGTGGTTACTCCGGCATTGAATATTAGGCAGGCACTACACTTACCACCCTGTTTTAAGGGTGTCGTTCTGACATAACTTTATACGACCGATAGCACTATAATACTGTCTGCTGAAAAGTATCGCAGAATGAAGGTTCAGTGAAAGCAGTGTTATGGGATGCTCGATAGAATATAGCCAATAATGTCAATTTAGCTATGCCAAAAAGTCAGAGCGTGAAAAGGCAGCCTCTGTTACAAAAAGAAGACTAACGATAAAGCAAAGCTCAAATATGAAATATTTAATAAGCTATATTAAATATCTCATAAGTCACTCGTTTATATTCAAAGCATATTGGTTTAAATCAATAAAACTGCAATAAAAGCACTATCTATATGGAAATAGGTTAAGACTATTTTTATAGTGCTTTTCTAATTGTGGCGTAAATATAAAACCAAGCTATAGCCCAGCACACTGCTCTCTCGCAAAGTTACATTCAGAAACAGCAAAGTTCCTCTTCTTTTTTGGAACGTTTCAAGAATATACGGCTCATTTATCGATGGTCGTCATGACAGTGCTAAATTTTACGCTACACCAAATATAAAAGTTGCCACTTTATGCAATTTACGACTTTAATTATGAACGATAACACAATGAAAAGTAAGTCACGGATGACGCCTCTTTCAAACTTGGTGATCCTATGAAACTCAGTAATAAACTCTACTCAGCCTTTGGTGTTCTTATAGTACTAATGGTCATGTCCAGTACGCTCGTGTGGTTTAAGGTAGCAACTGAAACAGCCCGTGCGCAGGAAGTGATAGGCGACGATCTGCCAGGTATGATCCTCTACAGCCGCTTACTGGATACCGAGCATCAGCTCAAAAGTGCAGCGCTCGAATATATGAATGGCGATACGAGTAAAAAATCCGTTTTTAATGACGTATTCGCGAAATATAAAGAAGTACACACAGAATTGTATCGTTACGAGTCTGCTAAGCAAGCAGATCGGGAAAAAATGGCCCATATCCTCAAAAGCATTACGACCTACCATCAGCGCGTGAATCAAGATGTTTTTGGCCGCTATGACCCTGATGCATACCAACGCGTTAAAGCACGTGTTGATCGCCTGGAATCCTCCACCGGAGAGCAGTTAGAAACTCTGTTAGATAAATTGAAAGAACAAGAGTTTAATGACGCATTGCAATCAACCGATTTGCAGGAGTCGCTCAATGATGACCTCCCTGGCGTTCGGTACTATCTGGAGCTGGTTGACGAAGCCGGAGATATGATAGCGGCAGTCATTTCTCATACCACCGGTAATACAAATGCAAAGGCAGACTTTGACGACGATGCAGCCAGCTTTGAAGAATACTTAAACCTCCTTATTCCACTGGAGCAAAAACCTAACGAGCTGCAGGACATCGCGACCATCAAGCGCTTATATAAAGCCATCCGGGATGAAGCAACAGTGGTGTTTAACAGTTATGATCCCACTGCATTTAAGCAGGCCACCGCAACACTCAGCGAACTGGACAAAAAGCACATTCAGGATATCGCAAAAATCCTCGATGTGTCTGCACGAGAGGAAATCGACGATGCAACCGGGGCATTGGAGCTGTTAGTTGAAGGCCTCACGTCAACGTCGATTGTCATCATTGTGATCACACTGATCGCCGCTATTTTGGGCATGGTCATTGCCTATCTGATCAGTAATTCAATTGTCTCCAGATTGAACCAGGTACTGGGCGTGGCAGAGCGGATCAGTGCCGGTGATATCTCCGACAGAGACATTGACCACAAAGGGCAGGACGAAATTGACGGGCTCGCTGAAGCCACCAATAAAATGGCCCGCTCTTTGAACGAACTGCTTCACTCTATTGCACAAGTCGTCGATGATGTTCGTACCTCCAGTCAGGATATTGCTGAGGCCAACGATCAAATCGCGTCTCGCAGCCGCTCTTCGGCAGATCAGTCAACTCAGGTTGCTACCGCCATTGAAGAGATGAGCGCCACCGTCTCTGAAGTTGCATCGCAAAGTCAGGTTGCTGCAAGCCATGCAGATCAGGCTCGTACTTTAGCATCTGGTGGTGGAGATACCGTCGGACAAACCGTCAGCAAGATAAAAACCGCCTCACAAAACGTACAGAAAACCGCTGAAAATGTGACTCATCTGGGTGAACTGAGTAGTCAAATTGGTAATGTAATTGGTGTCATTGGCAGCATTGCAGAGCAGACTAACTTGCTTGCATTAAACGCAGCCATTGAGGCAGCCCGTGCAGGTGAGCAGGGGCGCGGCTTTGCGGTAGTCGCCGACGAAGTCAGAACACTCGCAGAGCGGACCTCAAAAGCAACAGAAGAAGTCGTATCAACCGTACAGTCTATTCAGTCTCAGACAGAACATGCTGTCAGTTCAATGCAAAACAGTGTGTCTCAGGTTGATCAAAGTGTGTCTATGGCCGAGGCCGCAGGAACCCAGCTGGATGATATTGTGCAGGGTGCATCAGAAATTGCCGCTATGATCCAGGCTATTGCCACAGCTACTGAGGAGCAGTCTGTGGTTGCCAGCGAAATGGCCAAAGACATTTCAAATATCGAGCAATCCAGCCAAAGTTCTTTGCAAGATACCCAGGTTGCCGCCCTGTCCGCACAGGAACTCAATAAACAAGCAGAGCAACTGGCTCAGTTAGTGCGTAAGTTCAGGCTGAGAAGTTAGCACTGTTCATGCAATATGAAGCTTATCATGACAGGTGTACACTTTGTGCACCTGTCATTTTCTATATTTGCTGATTTCTCAAGTCCAGACTCAATAAATGCATGTTTTTAAAATAAAACAGTGCACTTTCCTGCTCTTTTCATTAGTATCCTTAATGGGTAATAACCCAGCTCTTATCGGATATTTTCATCTAATTATAAGGATAATTATGAACTACAAAGTTTCTTTGATCGGTCTTGTGCTGATCTCCTCCTCCGCAGCCGCACTGGACGCAGACACGATTTCAATTACTGACCCACGTTTTGGTGCCATTGCCAACGATAACCGTGATGACGCTGCACAAATTCAGGCAGCAATAGATTACGCAGTACAGAATAATAAAAGCATCTACATCCCTGCTGGTACTTTTAATGTTTCCAGCACACTGGACGTAACGCGTGTAAAGGGCTCGCACAACTCACGAGTTAAGTTGTATGGTGAGAAACGTAATCTCTCTCGACTGACTACCAATGCCAATATCAGCCTGCTGAAAGTAGCACACAATGTAGAAGTACATGATCTGGCTCTGGTGCAGACGGCAAGCTTTAAGCAAGGCACTGCAATTGATATCCCTTTTGCATCTTATCGTTCAAATTTTTCTAAACTGGATATTTCCGGGTTTGATAATGGTATTTACGGTAAATGGGTGATCTGGAGCCGCTTTGAAGACCTGTTTATTGCCAACGTCAATTACGGCATTCATTTACATGGCAATGGTAGTGATCCGGCGTACTGGAATATTGAACCAAACGGCTGGTTTAACAATGTCAACGTATTCGACAACGTGTATGTTGAAGGCTCACACACGGGTATCAAACTTGCCGCTATGGGCAGTAATATCACAAACTCTACCGTTCAGAATTCCCAGGTTGGTGTCGAGATCTATGGCCCAGCTGAACACAAAACCTGGAACAACCAGATCGATAATTTTTATGCTGAAGGCGTGAAAACCGTATTCAAGGTCAAAAATTCAAGAACATTGGATATTAACGGCGTGTTTGCTCAAGGGGGCCCAAGCAATGCGCGAGCATATGCCGTCATTGATGCTGATAACGGCGGTGTGATCACAGTCAACGGCATGACTGGCCAAGACTGGTGGAGTCATAATGTAGTGCTAAAAAACACCAAAGTGAAAGGCCATGTTCCAGCTATTGGTGGGACGGCAAGCGCAGACTCAGGTTCAACCTATTTGCCGGGTAAACTTACAGCCAGCATCAGCTTACCTGCAAATAGTAGCTGGGTTGCATTACCACCTTACATGGCGATTGCAGGCAACAGCGCTTATAAAGTGATGATCTCAGGTATTCGAGATGGTTATGAGCCGGTGCTGGAAGAGTACGCTATTTTCAATTGGAATGGCGCAAGTAAATACGCCAAAGTACATCACACCTCGGGAGTTGGCCGTATCAAATTCAAAGTCGATGGTGGCAAAATTTACGCTAAACTGGATTACAATGGCGGCGGAGGGTTGTCTAGCGGTAAGGTAACGTTAGAGCGCATCCATTAATTAATGGTATAGGCTGCCTGTGGGCAGATCCTATCAAATAACCAAAGGTAACTTGCAGGTTACCTTTGGCTTTTAGCTCCGATTCTGCACAGCATGATGCACTCAATGAAAATCGCGCGATTTGCTGTGTAACGTGCCCAGTACCTCGCTGCGGTCAATCAGTCTGCCGGCAATGACATGAATAACCTCGCCTTCTTTTTCAACAATTCCTTTTACTTCCAGTAATTTGGCACTGAGATACGCCTGCTTTTGAGCTCGTGCAGTACCAGCCCAGACCACCACATTAATATTCCCTGTATCATCTTCCAGCGTAAAGAAAGTCACGCCACCAGCGGTGCCGGGTGCCTGTTTTCCTGTGACCACCCCAACTACTGTTACCAAGGATTTATGACGGCAGGCACTGAGCTCCGTCATGCGAGTAAAGCGCCCCAGTTTTCCGGCATTATCCAGCAGAGTCACCGGATGTGCTCCCAGGGTAAGCCCCAATGCAGCATAGTCTTCCACCAGATCATCCATGTCATCCGGCTGAAAAGCACACGATGACACCTCAGCCACTGAAGACTCGGCAAATAAGGGGAGCGTCTGCTCCTGATCCATCAATGCCCAACGCGCGGCATAACGGTCGCCCTGTAACACTTTAAGTGCATTGGCAGATGCCAGACTCTCCAATGCATTACCAGGCAACCCAAGGCGCTGTAACGCTTGCATATCAGCAAAGCCATTGTCAGGACGACCAGCCAGCAGTTGCTCTGCACTGTTACGCTGTAACCCTTTAACCAGGCGCAGGCCAAGCCGGATCGCAAACCTGTTGTGCTGCTGGAAAATATAGTGGTCATACTCGGAGGCATTCACGCACACAGGCAGCACCTCAACCTGATGACGTCTGGCATCCTGAATGAGCTGAGAAGCACTGTAAAACCCCATTGGCAAACTGTTCAGCAACGCTGTATAGAACATGGCTGGATAGTAGTACTTCAGCCAGGCTGATGCATAAGCCAGCACAGCAAATGAAGCAGAGTGACTTTCCGGAAATCCGTACTCGCCAAAGCCGCAGATCTGCTCAAAAATACGCTCTGCAAAACTGACTTCATAACCCCGCTGTTGCATACCGCTGATCAGCTTCTCTTTAAACTGCATCAGTTCGCCGCTTTTTTTCCATGAAGCCATGGCCCGACGCAACTGATCAGCCTCCCCACCAGAAAACCCGGCTGCCACCATCGCCAGTTTAATCACCTGCTCCTGAAAGATAGGCACTCCCATGGTACGCGATAACACAGCTTTCACAGACTCCGAAGGGTAAGTGATAGCTTCTTCACCGTTACGACGCTTCAAAAAAGGGTGCACCATGTCGCCCTGGATAGGCCCAGGCCTGACAATAGCTATCTGGATCACCAAGTCGTAATAACACAGGGGCTTCAACCGGGGTAACATACTCATTTGTGCTCGGGACTCTATCTGAAATACACCTACGGTATCTGCACGCTGGAGCATTTTGTATACCTGAGGGTCATCGCCCATACGGGTTAACTCAGCCAGATCCAGCTCTCTTGAGGTATGCTGTGCAATGAGCGAAAACGTTTTACGAATGGCACTCAACATCCCCAGCGCCAGCACATCGACCTTAAGCAGTTTGAGGCTTTCCAGGTCATCCTTATCCCATTGGATAACCGTGCGCTCCGCCATGGCCGCATTTTCAATGGGGACCAGATCATGCAAAGGGCCAGCTGAGATCACAAAGCCCCCAACATGCTGTGAAAGATGGCGGGGAAAGCCCATGATTTCTTCGACCAGTGAAATAAATTGTTGCCCTTTGAGCGACTCTGGCTGCAAGCCCAGCTCAGTTAACTGGGTCTGCCAGTTTTGCCCCCGATCACGGCGATTGACATTGCGAATAAAGTAATCAAGCTGAGTTGCTTCAATCCCCAGGGCTTTACCTACATCTCTGACTGCACTTTTAAAACGATAACTGATCACCGTTGCAGCCAGCGCAGCACGTTTACGGCCATACTTGTGATAAATATACTGGATCACCTCTTCGCGGCGTTCATGTTCAAAGTCAACGTCTATGTCTGGTGGCTCATTACGTTCTTTACTGATAAAACGTTCGAACAACACCGACACCTGACGGGGGTCAACCGCGGTGATCTCCAGACAATAACACACCACAGAGTTGGCCGCCGAACCCCGCCCCTGATACAAAATCCCTTTGCTACGCGCAAAGCACACCAGATCATGAATGGTGAGGAAAAAATAGGGGTAGTCTAGCTCCTCAATCAGTGCCAGCTCTTTGTCTATCGTCTGAGCAATTTCATCAGGGATACCTTGCGCAAAGCGCCGCCGCTGACCGACCTCGACCAACTCACGTAAATGCTGCATAGCCGTTTTGCCTTCAGGAACCAGCTCTGCAGGATACTGATAACGCAACGATTCCAAGTCAAAGGTACACCGCTTTGCAATGCGCAACGACTCAGCCAGCCAGGACGCCTTAAACAACTTACTCAGCTTTTCCCGGCTACGCAGCGCCCGCTCAGCATTCGCAAGCAATGCACCTTTAACTTGCTCAATCGGCTGATTCAGCCGGATCGCTGTCAGTGTATGCTGCAACCTGAGCCGCTCACTGTGATGCATTAATACTCCGCCACACGCCGTGACGGGCAATTGATAACGTTCAGCCAACGTTTCACAATGATGAATAAAACGCTGTTCCTGATTGACCAAATGTCGCTGTATGCCTAACCAGCTGCGACCTTCATGATGGCGTGCCAGCCATGTCCCCCACTGCTCATCCTGCTCATTGCCTGCTGGAAGCCAAATAAGCAGACAATGACGCAACGACAATAAATCCCACTCGGCTAATCGATAATGGCCTTTTTCAGCGCGTCGACGGGCATTGGTGATAACCCGACACAACTCACTGTATGCTGCCTTATCCGGGCACAATAACACCAGGTCCAGCGTTTCAAAACGCATCAGGCTGCCTACTATCAGTTGTAAATCTAGTTGCTGATTTTTAATCAGTGTATGAGCTCTGACAACGCCTGCCAGCGAACACTCATCGGTGATGGCCAGCGCAGTATAGGCAAGGAAATCCGCCTGCCTCACCAATTCTTCCGGACGGGATGCCCCCTGCAGAAAAGAGAAGTTAGTTTGACAAAACAGTTCTGCATAGCCTGGCTGCTTAGTCCCTCCTGGTGGCTCCCCTGTACACTGACGATCTGATTGTTCATTCTCTGCACGCGTAGCAGGCAGTGTGAACATGGGAGATTTATGCGCGGCCATCAGCTGAAAACTCCGTGGCAAAACCACCGCTGCTGGCGATCTCTGAATACCCACAACCAACGCCCTTGCTCATCCTGAGCAACAAAATAATCACGCTCGACCCCATGTGCATCCCACCAGCCGGTACAGATCCGCTCAGGCCCAAGATGGACAGTCACTTTATGCTGCAAAGGCTGCGTACTCGGCAATAAAAAGACGGGCCGAAGATAATCAGTGGCAGAGAGCCTGCCAGACCTCTCCAACAAAGGCGTCCCCGGTGCACTCAATGGCGTACAATAGCCGCTTGCCAGCTCAGGGCGCAGATCATCGCACACAGCCAGTCCCTGTACTGCCTGTTCTCCTAACTTAGCCTGTAATAACGCAACCAACCCGGCTGGTGTCATGGTGCCGCGCCGCTCAGTAAATAAGTCAGGCATCAGCTCATCAGGCTGACTCATCTCGGTCACTTTCAATCCTATCGCCTGTACCGGGCCATTGAGTGTCACATTGCTCAACTTGAGATCACATAAAATCAGCCAGAGATCAGCGCGATCTGTGCCTTCTGCGCGACCTATCTCCAGTACCTGCGGTTCAGCATCGCGCTGATACAGGGTCAGTGTTAATTGTCTGGCATGGCGGTTACGTAAGCGTAAAAACTGCTCCTGTTGTACCAAAAGATTAAGTAACGGCTTGTTTAACCAATCAAGGTTTTCTATGTCATATAGCAGGGGCAGATAACGTTCAAATGCCGGCTCCGGTTGATAAAAAGTCACAGGGTGAGGCACTTTTCCTCGCAACCTCGACACATACTGCACCAACTCGCAATCAAAACGTTTACCCAGCTCGACTAGAGGCAAAGCAAACAAGTCGGCCACGGTTTTAAACCCTACCCGCCGTAACCGTTCAAGCTGCTTTGAGGGCAGTGATAAAGCCATCAGAGGTAGATTATGCAAAGCACTTTCAAGCATTGATGAGTCCTCACTCACTAACGCACCATGATGCTGTGCCAACAGCCTGGCAGCTTCAGGGGAGTAACCGCAAGCATACCGGTAAGTGAATGACTGAGTATCGAGGTGTGAGCGCAGCGTAGCCAGATAGTGAGATAAATCGCGATACATAGCCAACATACCACTGACTTTTAACAAAAGCCCCTGAGGTGCAAATAAGGCGATATCGGCAGTGATCAAATACAGCCACTGGGCAATTTCACGCATAGTCCGGCTTTCATCCGCTTCATCATACGGGTGCACAAGCAGATCGCGACTGCGGGCTGCCGCGCCGGCCAGCCCCATACCTTCTGAAATCCCCAGCTGCATAGCAGCCTGATCTAGTTGCATCACAGTGTTATCTCGCCCCCCTACCACAATGCAAGGCCGGGATGATGCTGCGAATACCTCAGCGGACTGTTGAGCATCCGGTGTTTGCGCCTGAGCTGCAATTTTCAGCTTATCGAGCTGAATAGTAGGAAAATGTAAATACAACCACAAAGTCATGGTTACTATCCGCCAGTACGATACTGCCGCACTGTATCCGGAATTTCTTTGCACTGGGTATGGAAGTGCTCGGTCAGTTCAGGCCAGTGCGATGACATATCCAATGCAAACTGGGACTGAGCCCAGCCACCTCGGCGCTTTTTAATAGTGATATTCAGGCCACTCGCATGCGGACTAAGACCCAGGCTTAAAGACACCGGCAACGTCCCCTGGCAATGGTATTCATGACGCAGTAAATACAGGCACGCTTCACCCGTGCTAGCCGCCAGTTGTAAACGTTTTACCTGGTGTACCTGTAGCTCACCATGCCATAGCAATACACTGTTGCAGGCACCGCTTTTCAAACATTGTTCAGCGGCCCACAACGCTTCTTGTGGAGATCCGGGTGTGATCTCCAGGAGTTTACTGGTATCCATTCCGGTACTCTGTAATGCATCGGCATTCAATCGTGCTGGGGGTGTAATGACCGCAGTCAGGCCATCTTGCTGTATCAGGCTGGGTAATAACAACCTGAGTTCACCAATCCCCAGCTCTGTATGTAAATCAACCACACCTACTTTGGGAAAGCCGCCCTGCAAATGTTTGTCTAATTCAGCAAACCCCGTCGCAGTGACAGCCCGCTGCTGCTGTTGACGCTTTGCAAGCCCTGCCCCCTGCCATACCAGATCCTGACGCTCTAATAGTTCGATTAAATTACTCATCACACACCTCAAACTGTATATTTATACAGTATAATTACTGTTGAGCAAAGTGCAAGCATGCTGTGAGCGACGCGTACCAGACAGGCGCGTTAAGGTATCCGAAAAGCATAAAACACTTAATCCAGATCAAGCAGTTACATTCAAAGTCAGCTAAAGTAATTAAGACAACAGGAGCATAGTATGTGTGGACGATTAAATATCACCGATGATCCTTTTGTGATCGAGGTATTAGCAGGGTTAGGTATTGCAAACCCCAAAGAGACAATGCACTTTGGCCGTTTTAAAAAGGCAACTGACAGCATCTGTATTGTTCATGAAGAAAACGGCCAGCGACAGCTCAGCAACGCAACCTGGTGGCTATTACTGGATCCACAGCCCGGGCAAGGCTTTAAGCCATCTAAATACACCTCATTCAATAGCCGCTATGACAAACTGCATGTCAAAGGCAGTGCTGCCTATCAGCCGTTTCACTACAGTCGTTGTATTATCGTGGTAAAAGGCTTTGGCGAAACCCAGTTTGCACAGGGTAAACCACAACATTATTACGATTTTATCGCCGCAGACGGGGCGTTATGTTTAGGCGGATTATATAAAGTGTGGTACCACCCGGACAGCGGGCAAAAGCACTACTCCTGCTCAGTCATCACCTTGCCAGCACATCCTAAGCTGCGCTGCTATCATGATAAAGCCAGCCCTCTGATCCTGCCACCCGACCCTGCTGAACTCAATGCCTGGCTGGACAGCACAATACATGATGGTGGCCGCTTTACGCATTTGCTGATCCCTCATTTATATCAACGTCTGGCTGCCATTCAGATAGATAAACCCAGTCAATACCGGCCTGTGGGTGAAACCTCCTATATCGCCAAAGATCCTCCCCGTAATAAAAGGTGAGCTGATACGGTATTTTGCACCCGCTCACTGCACTCTGGCTGATGTGAAAAAATCACACCTGATAACGCGCCAGAATGTCGTCTAATTGTACGGCTAACTTCGCCAAATGTTGTGATCGGTCGTCAATATCCTGGCTACGTTCCAAATTACCATTGGCTTCTTCACTGATGGCACTGATGGCTTGACTGATCTGTGCAACCACCGCCGACTGCTCCTCCGCCGCAGTCGCCACCTGTGTATTCATAGCCACAATCTGCTCAATCGCATCAGACACATCGATCAGGGACCCCTTTGCCCGTTCAGATGTCTGAGCATTATCAACAGAGCGCTCACGACTTTGTTGCACTGACTGACGTGCTTCACCAACCCCACTTTGCAGCGATTTGATCATCTGTTCAATTTCTTCTGTCGCCTGCTGAGTACGCTGAGCCAGGCCACGAACTTCATCTGCGACCACCGCAAACCCGCGTCCTGATTCACCGGCTCGCGCCGCCTCAATAGCTGCATTCAATGCCAGTAAGTTAGTTTGTTCAGCAATGGCCTGGATCACATCAAGCACACTGCCTATCTGTTCACTCTGAGACGACAACCCATTCATCACTTCACCGACTTTATCCATCTCCTCAGCCAACTGTTCCGAGACATCAGCACAGTGCTCCACCAGCTGATTAGTCTGAGAAGTCAGTGTACTTACCTGCTGGGTCTGCTCCGAGGTATTCAGCGCACTGCTTGCCACCTCCTGAACTGTGTGCTGCATTTGCTGCCCGGCAGTCGCCGATTGCTCACAATCCTGAGACTGCTTATTCACCCCGTCAATCAGTCCCGCGACCCGCTCTGACAGCGCCGTCGACATTTCTTTGAGCGTATGAGCACTGTGCAATAAGTCTGCAAAATTTTGCTGCAACCGCTCAACCAGGCTATTGACCGAACGACTTAAATCGCGGATCTCATCATCACCCTCATCGGGCGCACGCAACCTGAAATCGTTATTATCTGCGATACCACGGATCGCATTACTGGCAGCAATAACAGGCCGTGTAACCCGGTTAGCAACAAAGAAACCCACCACACTGGCTATGATTGCCGCCACAGACACAAATAATACTGAGGATCGAAGCACGGAATACTTTAGCTCAGAAATCATGGCAAACGCTTCGCTTTCATCAATTTCGCTCACGATCGCCCAGTGTAGCCCGTCGATTTCTAACGGCGCGTAAGCCGATGCCACCGAAACAGCCCGGTAGTCAGAGAAAATGGCAAAACCGCTCTGACCTGACAGCGCAGCCCGGGTGCCTGGGGAGTCAATTCGCAATGTGCCTATGGTGGTATGTTGCTGTTCAATGTTATCCACCATGTCTTTGTCGACATCAAATGATCTGAGCTGAGCAATAAAGCCACCCGGATCTTCCACAAAAAATCGACTGTTATTTAGCAATATTTTATTTTGATTGACCAAATAAAGCTCGCCACTGTCACCCAGCCCTTGCTCATGCCATTGCCCATTTAATGTCAACATACGGTTAATTTCATCCACAGGCAGTTGAAATATCAAAGTACCCAGTAAAGTGCCGTCATCAGCCAGAATTGCAGAACTGATAAACCCTGCCGCGGCATTGTAAGAGGGCATATAGGGGCTAAAGTCAATAAAGTGTCCTTCACGTACATGCTGGGTACGGGCTGCTTCATAGGCACGTGCTAAACCAGACTCGCGAAATGGACCGTTGGTCAGTGATGTTGCGAAGTCGAGTTCCTTAAATACGGAATACACCACATCACCCTGAGGATTGGTAATAAACACATCGTAGAAGCCAAAACGTGCCTGAAACTCGCGCAGTGCTTTGTGATAACGGCGGTGTACGGCACTATAGGTGCTGTTATCCCCTGCATCCAGCAGTTGATCTTTGCTCCCTAACGGATTGGGATTAGCCGCAATATAGTGACTTTGTAGCCCACGTGCAGTAGGGCTCAGTCGCGTAAAAAGGCTATTCGCGCTGAGGCTGTCACCAGGATTTTTTTGTCTATATTGGTCAAGAAACTGAGTTTCATAGAAGCGGCTCAGAGACAATTCAGCCTCCCGGGCGCGGGGATAACTCGCAAATGCAGCAGAAAAAGCCCGACTGGCGTCAACCACCATAGTAGATCCCGCCAGTGTTACCACCTGATCCGAGATAGTTTTAAAGTAACGCTCAACCTGAGCTTGCATCGCGTTACGACGTGAAACCAGGTTATTTTCGATTTCCTTCGTCACGGCGGCTTTTCCTTCCTGGTAAGCCAAAACACCGATAACAAAACAGGTAATAAGTAAGGGGACAACAGCTAGCAGAACAGCAACGATACTAAGACGGTTTTTTAATTGCACGTGAACTCCTACAGTACAAAGCAAACCTATTCCGGGCAGGGGGGATAGGCCAATGCAAACCACAGCCACTGCGACTTAACCCCTTTGAAAATCAGCAATTTGGTACGTCAGCAGCGGCAAATACACCATGTCAAACTACAATAGCGCAACACTATGGAGATGTGACTTCCACAAGCACGCCACCTTAGACATGAATTTAGTTATTAAAATTAATTAGATGCAGGATCAACCTACACCTTTTAATACTTTGATACTAGTAATTAATAATTAGTTTTTGATGTCAATCAGGTATGACCAATTAAGGCGTGCTGAAGTGATGATTACAATGTTTGGCAAGGTACTTCTCAGCACCTATTCATGCAAAAGTCCCAGCCCCCCGCGAGCTTCATCATTTCCTTCGCATTGAAACTCATAGTGACATAGAAACTTTTTAATTTTTTCTTTCACTTTTAGTTTCATAACTAATTTCCTTTTAATTAAATAAAGCGCCCCTCTAAGCATAAATGAACATTAACTTACTCTATAAATTTCGTTCCCTTACTAAAATAGGATTGCAGATAACCAAATGAGCCACCAGAACTATCAAAGTGAGCCAAGTATTTAAGACTCAGAAAATGACCATTTAGAATGTAAAACCTTATCTAAGTTAACAACCGTCCTCATAACATCCTGTCTGGGTATACCAGCCACTACCTACAACAATCACGACGTGTGCCTTTGAGCGGCAGTTGCTCTTCTTTGCTCAGTTTTTAAGTTTTATCTCTTTAATGATAACGTCATTTTAATTATTTAATAAAATCAAATTAAGCAAACCAAAAAGGACAAAAAATACCCATTGAAAATTTTAAAAAACCTATTAAATAATATTGAACATTCGAATTAACTCAACAATAAAGTAAAACTACAAAATGACATCACTCAGCCATTAAAAGTAACTACTCACTTCCCAATCAATCTAATATTTTATAATAAGTTATTGCCTTCAGACCTCATTGCCAATCATTTAAGATTGTCATGAAGGGCCTCAAGTCATTCAAAGGTAGCAATGAAGAAATTCATAAAAACAAAAAAGACACAATAAAAACCAAGATATATACAAAACACACCTTTTAGACACAAAAAACGGGCAACTCCACACCTCCTCGCTCTTTCACTTTAAGCACTAATTCACTCAACACCTCCAGTAAACAAAAATCCTCAACAATAAAATCAAAAGCGCCAATCAACTTTATTTTGACATAAAGTTGAAAACATTATTTCACATCTTGTCTCTAAAATTGCGCCTTCCTCAATAGGACGAGGCTTCCCGTGCACCAAAACTATGCAAATTGCAAAGAACATCTGGGTTGAATTAACAAAGGAAATACACACAGAACTTGCAAGCGCAACTTGTTTACTTCGCTTGCGTTAATACCAGGTAAAATAATGAAGACAATACGCTTACTGCTCAGCATCAGCACTGTATTTGGCAGTTTCCATGCACTGAGCGCCCCAGAGGTGCATTACGACCAGTGTCAGAACACATTTAGCTATATGGGTGCCAGTTATCAGGGCACAACGGATAAAAATAACTCAGGTAGTCAGTGGTGTTACCTTAAGCAAGCCACTGATGGCTCCAGCTGGGGCAATGTCCGGATTGAAACCATCCCCGCATTTACTACAGTCTCCGGGAAAAGCTGTAAGACCCCCTCCAACTATCTGGGCGAGCAGTTTTACGGCTGCTCTACACGTAATCACAGTGCCCCCTGGTGTTATGTTGACGAGCAGGGAAGCTGGGAAGAGTGCGCGACACAAACGCCTGATCCCCTGATGAGTCACACGCATCCGCAACCAGAGAAGCGCCTGGATCGTGTCGCGCTGGGTTCTTGCTTTAAAACAAAAGGCGACATGCCTGCTGCTCTGGCACGCCTGATAGGACATAAGCCTGACTTATTTTTCTGGCTAGGTGACAATATTTACGCAGACACCGAAGACATGAGTACAATGCGCCAAAAATATGATGATAAGAAGCGTAATTCAGACTACCAAAAGTTTCTTGCTGCTGAAATACCGGTTATGGCAACCTGGGATGATCACGACTTTGGCCGTAACAATGATGGTAAACACTATCCTAAACGTGCCGAGAGCCAACTGGAATATTTACGCCATTTTGATGCCAAGGCGGACGATCCCAGGCTCAATGGTCAGGCAGGTATCTATGAAGCGAAAATGCTGGGACAAAAAGGAGAGCAAACGCATGTGATCACGCTAGATGCGCGTTACTTTCGCTCACCCACCTTTTCCAGCTATGGAGCCTGTGAAGGTGACGCAACGACCATCTTGGGTGAACAACAGTGGCAATGGCTGGAAAAAGAGCTTAGCAAGCCATCCGAAATTAAGTTAATTGCCAGTGGGATACAGGTTCTGCCACCTTTGTATCAGGGTCGCAGTCGGAATAGCTATTGTGCCTATGGAGATGGTAAAAAGTTCGAACAGGCACTAAGCAACCTACAGGAATCCGACATGTCGGGTACAAGTTATGAATCCTGGGCTGAAGTGCCTCTGGAGCGCGAACGCCTGCTTAGGTTAGTACAGAAGTCAATCAATACGGGTAATGCAAAAGCAGTGATCTTCTTATCTGGCGACCAACACTGGGGTGAATTATTACAAAAAGAGATCCCTGCCAGCAGTGAATATGGAAATATGGCCAGAGTTTATGAGGTCACTGCTTCCGGATTTGGACAAAACTGGCCATATCACATCGAAAACCCGTTACGTTTACCTGTCTATGCCGATACCAAAGGAGACGGTAACTACAACAAACAGTGCAAATTCCCTGCTAAATATGCCGCGGTAACCTATCAAGGGTGTATTACCCGGGATCATGACAAACCCTGGTGTTACACCGAAGTCGATGAGAGCGGCAATGGCGTTAAAGGTGAATGGGGTAATTGTGCTGCCAGTGGCGCAACCATACCGACAGGTCAGGTTGGCGTTGTCAGCAAAAACATCGCAGATCTCACCACCAGCAACCGCCACTTAATCAATAAGTCGGGTAGTAACTATGGCATGCTGGATATAGACTGGCAAAAACGGACCATTAAAATGTCGATAGAAACGGCTGAAGAAGAAGCCGTATCAACCATCATTACATTTTAGGCGAACGAAAAAATGCGCTGTTCTGCTGCTGTAGGTCAGCGCCTTAACGCGCTTACTTGACCACCTTCAGCCCTTGTCTAGTTGTTCTCGAAGGCTCGGGTATCGGTTGATCCTTCGCGTAGGCTTTAAATGCACGCGCTCTATCGTGAGCACTGCGCACAGCGTCACATTGCGCAATAATATCTTCTTCATCCAGCGCCTCACCCAAATCCATCACAATCCTGTATGCGGATTCATATAGCTCTTGTTTAGTGTCTTCTTCAGCACGAAAACGCGTAAAAAATTCCTGCACTTTTTGCTCTGGCCCATGTAATTGAGCGCCCTGAATGCAAGCGCCTATAATAATACCAAGCATCAAAAAAATAGCCAAAGAGGTAAGAACGAGTAGCAACATGTTTAAGCCTCCTGCCGGATCCGGGTTTCCATAAATTTATAAAACGGATACTTGGCGACAATCAGCCACTCACACAGATTAGCAACCACAGTTGCAGGACCGTATATAGAGTACAACAGGTCATTCCCCAGATACCCTCTCAAGACCAGCTGTGCTGCGTTTAATAACATCAGGAATAAGGTAATATATAGGCTATACCGAGCCACTCTGACGAAATGGCACCCTCTGATAACATGAAGTAAATACAAAGTGGCAGCATAAGCAGCGGTTGTGCACACTATCACAAAGTAATACAGCTTGATCACCAACTGATTACCCGCCTCTATGTCCAACATATACGTAGCTAAACTACCACTGATGGCATGAAAAACCAGTACGGCAAGCGCAGTTAAAAAACATGAATGCATTTTATGATCGGCAGGTGTTTTTAAACTCGACTTCCCACCAAAAAACAAGCTAAAGCTATATTTCCTGAGCGAAAAGAGTACAAAAAGCACAACAATCAGTTCAAGAAAGCGTATTCCCCACCCCGCCACGATATAAAATTCATTCATGCTCAATCCTTTATGTAAAAACTCTACTAGCAACAATAAGGAGCAGAGTGAAAGGGGCGTGTAGGTTGGGCACCATCAGATCCCCCGCCACCGCCAACGACTTCAGCTAGCTGTTCCTGTGATAAATTAAGATTGGTTAACTGCTTAAGCTTTTTTGATTTCACACCTAAGCGATGACCATTTCGATTGATAGAAGCTTTCATGGGCTTTTCCTTACGTTTCTTTTTAAGATAGAACAGTCTTAGCCACGTGCTACAATCATGTTAAACAAGCAAAACCAAACTTGCAAACCTAAATTAACACAATTGTAACCACAATACATTTTGGCCAGACTATATTGACAAATACGTCCAAAACTAAGTTACCATGAAAATATTAATATTAAAGGTACTGCTTTGAAATATCATGCGACAAAATGCAATTTCAAGCTGAAATGATAACTATGAAGATATGTGCTCATGGTGACTAGTTAAACCATGAGTGTAAAATGCAGGCTAAGTATGATGCTGCTCCTGGTAAACACATACTCGATTTCGCCCCGTACGTTTTGCATCATACAATGCGTCATCCGCTTGTTTTAACATCACTTTACCACTGCGCACCCCGGGTTGATAAAATGCCACACCAAAACTTGCTGAAATAGTGAACCGTGTATCTTTGGCAGTGAAATTCAACTCCGTCAGGTCACAACGCAGACGCTCTAAGTAAATGGCCACTTGGTCCTGTTCACATTCAGGGATCAAAATACAAAACTCTTCACCCCCAATACGGGCAACCATATCGGAACTGCGACTGGACACCAGTAAGAACCGTGCAACTTCCTTGAGTACTTCATCACCGATATCGTGACCCCACTGATCATTAATTTGCTTAAAATGATCAATGTCGAGCAGCACCAGTGCAAACAAACACCCATAACGAGATGACCGATCCAACTCCTGCTCAAAGCGTAATGTAAAAAAGCGCCGGTTGAACAAGCCCGTCAAAGGATCCTGGTTCGCTGTTTTTTCCAACAAAGCATTGGCCTTCGTTAGCTCAGCGGTGCGCTCATCAATTCTATCTTGCAGGTTTTCATTCAGAGACTTAAGTGAATGCATCATATAACTAAAATGAGCGGTCAGCTCTCGGACTTCCTGCCAGCCATGCGTCACTCTTGGTGGGTCGCTCAATTCACCATCATGAGTGACTTTCTCAATATGAGATTTTAGATTCTCAATAGGCTGAGAAATATAAGTCGACAGGCCAACCCCGACAATCACGGCCAAAAAGACAATACCCAACTGAGCGGCATAGATAACGGAGCGATTGGCATGCACCATGGCATTCACTTCACTTTCATCTATTTTGGCTACCAACCCCCAATCTAACTGCTCGATGTAGCGGGTTGACGCCAACACAGGAACATCACGATAATCAGGCGCCTCTTCAAGAACCAGTTCGTTGCCTGACAGAGCTTGAATAATGGGCACTGTGCCTTGGGTAAAGGATACTGTACGTGTGAATGCAGCCTTGGGGTCATATTTCAAAGGCGTCGCAAATAAGGCATCACCATTGCTGTTTTGCATTGCAATCAGCCATTCGCCTGTCTGACCCAGTCCCGTGCGATCTCTCACCAGTTGGTTCAGAAATTGAGTGGAAAAGTCCACTTTCACATAACCGGTTAATCGTCCGTCTAACAATAACGGGGCAACCCGACTTAGTTGCACCACACCTTGATGCTGCTCAAGACGAACAGGGCGATCTTCAAATTGGGCTGAGACTAGATTATCAAGCCGTTCAAACCCATTGGTTGCGGTCACGAACTGACCCCGTTGATCAAACACCCCTATACTTTTGAGATAGGATCTATCTAAGGCTGCATCATTAATGATCCGGGTAATTTGCACAAATGCCAGATCACTGCGAGTATCACTCCATTGTGCCAGCGACCGACGTAACTGCGTTCTGCTTGCTATTTGCGCCACATTGTCATTTGCGCGCTCTACCCCCGCTAGTATCCGTAGCTTAGCGATTTGCGAAATCGCACTCAGGTGGGACTTGACCTGCTCACGATACTGCACACCCGTGTAACTGTTGAGAGAATACAGTCCGATAAACAAAGGGAATGCCGTCACTAAAATGAAGGTGGCAATGAGCAAGTGTTTTAACTTCACATGCACCCGAAACACAGTCTGATTAGACTTTTTAGACTAGCACACATCAATAAAATTGCGAATAAAGCAACAATTTAGCAAAAACCTTAGTTAACCCATTATCCGGCACACAGGTAGCAACAAGCCTAATCAAAAGTTCGTAATACTAATCAGAATTAAGTCTACATACGACTCTTTACCCGATTGGTAGCCTGAGCAGTTGCGGGATCATCCGGCCAGAAGTGTTTTGGATAGCGTCCTTTCATTTCTTTTTGTACTTCACGATAGCTGGATTGCCAGAAGTGGGCTAAGTCCTGAGTCAGTTGCAGCGGCCGCTGAGCGGGTGAGAGCAACTCCATCAGCACAGGTAAACGCCCTTCACATAACACAGGGCTGTGACTCATGCCGTATACTTCCTGCATCCTTACCGCCAGACGTGCGGGACCATCAAGCTGATACTGAATACGTATATTTGATCCGCTAGGCACCGTAATACGCTGAGGTAGTAACGCATTAAGACGCTGCTGCTGAGACCATTCCAGTGTACTTAACAAAGCAGCATGAAGATCGAGTTTTTTCAACTGAGGTAATTGCTTAATATTATCTAAATAGGGACCAAGCCAAGACTCAAGATGCTTCAGCAAACTCTGTTCATCCAGAGCCCGAAACTCCTCCGGATAGAGCCGCTGAGCCAGCGTCATTCGGGTTAGCAAATCTTCACAATCTACATAGGCATTAAAAATCAGCAACCCCTGCTGACGCAACAGAGTTAGCCAGGCTTGAGTGCGTAATGCTGTGTCGACCGGCCCCGTTGCGGGTTTTGCAAGATACACCCAGTGACCGAGACAAATGCGGTGTTCATGGATAAACTGCCCTGACTTTTGCTCAAACTCACACACATCCTGCTCAGTAAACAAATAGGGCAACGCAGTGTATAACTGTTTAGGTTCAAATGCCGTTGCACTGAAGATTTGCTGCCCTTTGTGGCCGCCGAGATCGGCAATCGCCAGATAATTGGCATCCAGCCAGTATTCTTTGTGTGCATTCACCCCGGCACCATTGGCTAATACCCAGCCCTGCCCGCGACGTTTTGCAAGCCGATCGGGAAACGCGAGCGCAATCACGACTGGCAGATGCTCAACCGCCAGCTCCCCTTGTGCTTGCTGCAGTTGTGCCCGACGCAACCAATATGACAGCTGCTGACGAAAAGCACCATGTGGTTTTAGCGCTTGCTGTTGCAATGCGATACTCAACTCAGCAGACACTGACACCCGGCTTTCCAGCAACGCGATAAAATAACAGCCCAGGCGAGTTATTCCCGGGTAATCGGCTTCAAGCGCTTTTGACTTTAATAACATATGTCCGTATCTGGGGTCTGCGCCCAATGACTGAACCTGTTTGCCCAGCACAGTGACGCGGTCACGGTCATCAATTAACTCCAGGCTGCGCAACAAAGCTTGTGCTTTAGACAGCTGAGCCTCTGTCGGGGCATCCAGCAAGGCCAGTTCAGTTACCTCACTGCCCCACACCTTAGCTTCCAACATCAGACCACTCAGGTCACTACACAGAATATCCGCCCGGTCATGGGCATCGCGACGCTCAAACAAGGCCTTACTGCCCAAACGGTATACTACCCCAGCCTCAATACGGCCTGCACGCCCGGCACGTTGCACCGCTGAACTACGTGAAATGGACTGTGTCACCAACTCACTGACACCTGTGCGCAAGTTATAGTGAGCAGCCCGGCGCTTGCCGCTGTCTACAACGATGCGGATCCCTTCTATGGTCAGGGAAGTCTCGGCAACATTTGTCGTCAGCACCACTTTGCGCATGCCCGCTGGTGCTGGCTCAATGGCAGCCTGCTGAGCTTGTTTGTCCTGATCACCTGACAGTGTGGCTAACATCAGCTCCGGCTGAGCATTAAAGATATCCCGCAACGCGTCTGAAACATAACGAATTTCTTTTTGTCCGGGTAAGAACACTAAGATGCTGCCAGTCTGATCTTTTAGGGCCTGACGTACCATTGCCGGGATGTGCTCCAGCCAACGGCTTTCATCTTTTAACGGCACATAAATTTCATCAATGGGAAAGCTGCGCCCATCAGAGCGCACCAGAGGACATGCCAGAAATTGTTGATACCGTTCACTGTCCAGCGTCGCCGACATCACCAGCACGTGCAGGTCATCGCGTAACGCCATCTGCGACTCGAGCGCAAACGCCAGCGCGGTATCTGCCGCCAAAGAACGCTCATGAAATTCATCAAAAATGAGCAAATCAACGCCATCCAGTTCAGGGTCAGCCTGCAGCAAACGCGTTAATGTACCTTCAGTGACAATTTCAAGCTGAGTGCGAGCTGAGACTTTGACCTCCTGACGGATCCGCAACCCCACACGCTCACCCACAGACTCCCCCAGCTGTGCGGCAAGAAAGCCCGCAATATTACGTGCTGCAAGACGCCTGGGTTCTAGCATAATGATACGCTTAAAATGCCCATCCAACATAAGCTGTAACGGCAGCCAGGTGGACTTACCAGCACCAGGAGGGGCCTGTAACAAAACACGGGGCTGCGTAGTTAATTGCGAGACAAGTTCATTGTAGACGGCCTGAATGGGTAGCGCTGAGCTCATTTTTACTGCTGTTTTAAGTCCAATATAAGGCTAGTTTATACTAATCCCACAAATTAAGTGACTCATTCTGACTAGCTCGTCTCTCATTCTCCAACTGCCCCGCATCTTATCTGGCCCCCATTCTCCACATTGTTTTGGTCGTATTTTCACAGTAAATGGACGACTTTACCTCATATAAATGGACAACCAGTAAAGCTTGATGGGATGATCCAGAAAGGGGACGCACCGCTTCACTCAATTTGAACGGTCGAAAAAACAAAACCAGACAAACATATTAATCAAAGGGGCCCTATGACACCCAGTGCACACCTGATGATGAGCTGGCTATGTGGTGCCAGCACACTGACTACAAAACGTGAACGTATACTCATTACTGTCGCGGGCTTAACCCCAGATCTAGACGGTGCCGGATTGCTCATTGACTGGCTCTCAGGGACAACCCGATACTATCAACAATGGCATCATATCTATGGCCACAACCTGTTGTTTGCGATAGGTATTGCAACCTGTGCTGGATTGCTGGCACGTACCCGGCGAGGGTGCGTTTGGCTGATGTCGTTTATCGCCATCCATTTGCATTTATTCACTGACTTAATTGGTTCCAAAGGGCCGGATGGCTATCAATGGCCCATCCAGTACTTTTACCCATTCAACAACACCGGGTTTACCTGGCAAGGACAGTGGGCACTGAATGCCTGGCAAAACCAGCTAATATGGTTGCTGCTCCTACTGGTTTGCATTGGCTATATAAAACGTAAAAACATCTCTTTCTTTGAGCTCTTCGGCGATAAATTAGACAGCGCAGCACGTGCACTGTGTACCAGATTATTGTCAAGATAAACCAAGCAGTGAGGCACCAGCCCGGCGGGAATTAGTAAGAGGGGACAGCCATACTGGCCTGATACTGATTTCGCCCAGATTCTTTTGCATTGTACAAAGCAACATCAGCTTGCTCAATGAGCTTGGCTGGCGTAGTAGCTTTTGCGCTGCCCGTACAGGACAAACCCACACTCACAGTGACAAAATTATGGGGCGATGTTGGATGAGCAATGGCGAGCTTTGCCACACTTTGCACGACCTTGGAGGCAAATTCCTGCGCGCTATGTACTGAAGTATCGGGCAACAACACCGCGATTTCTTCGCCGCCATAACGACACACCAGATCGACCGGGCGCTGAGTACACAGCGACACTTGCCGGGTCACGTCTTTCAACGCTCTGTCCCCTTCGAGGTGCCCCTGACTGTCATTAAATTTTTTAAAGTAGTCAATATCAATAAGCAGTAATGCCAGAGGCACTCGCCGACGCAGGCTATCCTTTAAAAGGCGAACAATTTCAATATCGAAAAAACGGCGGTTATATAATTCTGTCAGGCCATCGACGAAGGATTGGTTGGTGAGAATGTCCGCCTGTACTTTGTACTTCAGATGGGTGGAGATCCGTTTAACCAGCGTACTGGCAACTAGGGGCTTTTCGATGAAATCGACGGCGCCTGCATCCCAGCACTTTTCCTGTACTTGGGGTTCCTGGCTTGCAGTAATAAAGATCACAGGAATATCGGCCAGCTCCGGTTGCGACTTAAGTTTTTTGCAGGCCTGTAGTCCAGACATACCTTCAAGATTGATATCCATGATAATCAAATCTGGCTTAATTTTATGACATACTTTTAAGGCAGTTTCAGCACTTTCAAAACTCACAGTGCGACAAACAGGCTTTAATATCGCACTTATCAACTTGCGGATCATTTTTGCATCATCCACCACCAATACCGTACAACTCTCGATACTGCGCACAATTTCAAACATCGAATTCCATCCCGTTTACCCAGGGTTCTGCCACTCTACACCCACACTAAGACAGGTCGGACTGCCTGAGTTAATTAACGAGGGTAATACTATCATAGCTCATTATAGGGATTTCAGCCGACCCGGTATTCTATTGGGTTGCGGTGCATGTGCTGAAATCACCTGCCAAAGCACTTTTTGTTCAATTGGTTTTGCAATATAGCCATCAAAACCTGCATGCTGATACTTTTGCCTGTCTTCGGTTAACACATTAGCAGTCAGGGCTATCACTGGCAATGCCGGGTGTTGCTGTTTTATGAGTTTACATGCCTCGACCCCATCCATCACAGGCATCTGGATATCCATTAACACAAACTCCGGGCACTGTTGCGCTACCTGCTCGACAGCCTCTTGACCGTTCCATACCATAGTGATGTCTGCATTACATTTATTGAGCAACGCACGAACCACCAGTTGGTTAATTTCATTGTCTTCTGCAACTAACACCCGCACACCCGTTAGATCTGGGAGTACGATCCCATCCTCGGACAACTCGGCCTGCGACTGTGCGCTTTTCTCAAGTGGCAGGTACACCGTAAAAACACTGCCCACGTTTTCCATACTTTGCACCTCAATGGTGCCCCCCATCAGTTCAACCAGAGAATGCGTAATGGATAGCCCCAGCCCGCTTCCCCCGAACTTGCGAGTCGTGGACTTGTCGGCCTGCTCAAAACGCTGAAACAGCCGGCCTAATGCTTCTTTACCGATGCCCACGCCTGTATCGCGCACACTAAACACCACACCGGGTTCGCCCTGTACCTCCTCGATTTCAAGGTCCACTCCCCCTTTTTGAGTAAATTTAATCGCATTAGATATTAAGTTGAGGAGTATTTGTCGAACCCTGACGGCATCCCCTTCCCAGCAGGCATGACCAGAATGCTCAACAACACTCAGATAAATCCCTTTCTGAGCGGCCACAGCCTGCAAGTCTGCCTGAATATGGCTAATTAATTCCGTCAAATTGAATGGCCGAACCTCCAATGAGAGTTTTCCTGCCTCAATCTTAGAAAAGTCCAGAATATCATTGATGATGGTGATTAATGCCTTAGCCGAATAAGTGGCTTTATCCAGATACTCCCTGGCTCTGCCTGATAGTGTCTCTTCACTCAATAGCTGTAAAGTGCCATACAAGCCATTCATGGGCGTGCGTATCTCATGGCTCATATTGGCCAAAAATTCTGATTTGGCCCGCGTTGCATGCTCGGCCACTTGCTTCGCTTCCGCCAGTGCCTGTTCATGCTCCAACTGTTCAGTCAGGTCGTAAGCAACCCCCAAAAAGCCAACCAACTTACCATGGTTGTCCTGAAGGCGCGACACACTCAGGCGCACCGGCGTCAATTGCATACTCTTTTTGACATAAGTCCAGTTGTTTACATCATTTTTGCCAAGACACGCCTTCGCCACAAAGGCTTCAAAACCGGGCTCTACAGGATAACCCAGCTCGGCGGTTAACTGTTCAGCGCGCTGTGCCACTTCCAGTTCCAGATGAAACACAGCGGGTGTACATTTACCTATCATCTCTTGCGCTTTATAACCCAAGAGCTTCTCCGCCGCAGGGTTAAAAACCGTGATCACTCCCTGAACATCGGTTGCTATCACTGAGTAGGTCGCACTGGCTAAAATACTGCGCTGTAATACCCCCACTTGTTCTATTTCAGCTGTTCGGGCAAGTACTTTTTGTTCCAGCACCGCATTGGCCTCTGACAGGGCTTTTTCCCGTGTTTCAGATAAATCCAGCTGATGTGCTTTAGACTGGTGCACACGTAATATCAGCAACTGTACGCAAAACACCACCAGCATTAATGCCAGTGTGATCATCACGGCTTCTCGCACCGCTCTGTATTGACTCGGTAACCCCAGTGCCTCGATGTAATTCGTGGTGGGGCTGAGTTCCAGCCGCCAGGTTCTGCCATACAGCTGACTAACGCTGTGGACTCGATACTGACTCAGTTCTGCTTGCAGCTCTCCGTGACTAAAGAACAAAGTGCTATTATGACGGTCGACATCCCTGACATTGAGGACCAGGTTACGCTTAATTCCTTTCAGCGAGTCCAGCACTTCATCAATGAGGATCGGGCTGTAACTCCAGCCTGCAAGTTGAGCCATACGCTCCGTGGGATTTTTAGGGATATCGTTTTGTGTATACACTGGCATAAGTATCAAAAAGCCATGCTGCGCTTTTTGATTTGCCTGTACTAAGGTGATTGGCGCAGTTAATGTAACTGCAGCGCGTCTGGCGGCTTCAGTCGCCGCAATCCGACGCATAGCTTCTGAGCCAATGTCCAGGCCTACTGCCTGCTTGTTACGCGATTCAGGCTCAATAAACTGGATCACATACAGGCTTTGTTCATGTGGTGTTATTTGTTTAATGCTAAACTGCTTATCAGGCCTTTGCTGTCGGGTGCTCTGAACAAACTCCGCTTTGCTTTCAGTGGGAACAAAGCGAATAAACCCAAACCCTCGCACTCCCGGGAACTCTCGTTCGTGATAGCGACTGCTTGTGTAGCGCTGCATAAGATCGTAAGTAAAGTTCTGCGCCCCCACTGTCTGAATAGCACCGCGCATTCCCGCCAGTCCATAACGATACAAGGCCATTCGCTCTTCCATCGCCTGAGTAAGACGGGTCAGATCATCTGCCATAGCACCTTTTATTCGAGCATCAATACGTTGCAAATGGGATTGGTGACTATACCAACCACCCAGGGCGCCCAGCACAATGACAAGCAACAAAGGCCAAATAAGCTGCCAAAGAGGTCTGTTTTCTCTTAGAGCCCCATCTGAGTGTTTTGTCACATCACTCATCTTAGTCTGGTCCGCCGTCTGGTTATTTGCATTTGCAGATAACTCCCTGCTATTGAATCATTGCGTATTAACTCTCGTTACTTCTCTTCGGTACGGCCGACGTTTCAAACACCTCATTCCGGAGCGCTTGTTCAAGCGCTTCAAATTGGACAGAAATGCATTCCACCAAAGCACCATAATCGGTACCATCTTGCTGATCCGCCTTCTCTTCCAGCCTAGCCAGTAACTGGGTTAGCCTTTGAGCACCGATGTCACCGCTTTGTCCTCGCAATGCATGGCTGACCTGCTTGACCTGAGCATGGGCAAGCTCATCACAGTGTTCTTTCAGTGCTAATAACTTCTCTGACGCAGCGTCGTAAAACAACCTGCAGATTTGCTGATATAACTCAATGTCACCCTGCAATCGCTCGATGGTGCCACTTACATCAAGTACTTGACCCACTAAATCAGACACCAACTCCCCCTGATTTGACGCACTCTGGCCCTCTGTCTCTTCTGAAGTATGGCTGTTGGGCAAACTCTGCATTTGCCGTTCATCCGGTTTTTGATATGACATAAACTTAGACAATACATCAAACAGTAGCTTAGGCTGTATGGGCTTGGTCACATAGTCATCCATGCCTGCCGCCAGACAGCGCTCCCGCTCCCCCGACATCGCATTTGCTGTCATTGCAATCACCGGAATATGGCGAAAAGACTCGCCTCCTTTCCCTTCTCTGATCAAGCGCGTTGCCTGATACCCATCCATTGTTGGCATATTACAATCCATCAAAACGGCGAATACCGGCAGGTTGTTTTTTTCAAAATTAAGCAAGGCACTCAAGGCTTCATGGCCAGATTGGTATGTCACCACATCTGCATCGATACCATGCAGGATCCCCCGGGCAACTTCTCGGTTAATTTGGTTATCATCAACAATCATCACTGTCACACCGCTGAAATCATTGTGCGCATGATGTTGTATGTTGGGGACATGCACCTGATGCTGATTTTTAAGCATTTTTTCTATCGCATTCTGATCAAATACAGACAAAAAATGACCCAAACGAATAGGTTTAACCAGTTTCGCCAGACACCCAAGAGCGATATTTTGTTGGGTAAATTCACTGTACAGAACGATAGTGCGAGAATATGCCTTGGTATCAGTCAGGTTTTCAATATGCGGATGATTATGATCCACAACCAGATACTCACCGTTACGTTCCACCAAAGTACCGCCATACTTAGTAATGACATGTGAAAGGAAACTACGCTCCCGCCCATCAGCCACATGCAGCTCAAACCGATATCCGTCCAACAGGTTGTTGTGAGGTTTAGCCTTTGCCGTATCCAAAGCAAACGGTAAGGTAAATGAAAATTTGCTACCAATGTTCTTTTGCGACTCAAAGCCAATTTGTCCCCCCATCAATTCACAGAGGTTTTTACAAATTGACAAGCCAAGTCCTGTGCCACCAAACTCAGCGCTGATACCGCTGTCTTCTTGGGTAAAAGCAGAGAAAATCTTATGGTGGTTATTTTTATCAATCCCCACCCCGGTATCTTCTACGGCCACCGTCAAATATATCTTGCCTGCATCTTCTGTCGTCTCTGCCCGCACGCAAACACAGCCTTTGCTGGTAAATTTAATGGCGTTGCTCACCAGGTTAAAAATGACCTGTTTGATCCGACCAGCATCTCCCACCAGTTCAATAAAATCAATATCTGCAACATCGACCACTAAAGTGAGCTGCTTTTCATAGGCTTTTAAAGAAATGGATGTCACAACATGCTCCACCACTGAAATAGGGTTAAGCGGCTCTTGCTCAAGCTCTAGTTTGCCCGCTTCGATTTTAGACAAATCTAGAATGTCGTTGATAAGAGAAGCCAGCGTTGAAGAACTGGTTTCTGTCATTTCCAGATACGATAATTGATTCTTGGTCAGCGGCTCTCGGCGGATCAGGTTGAGTGTACCCAGAATACCATTGAGCGGGGTGCGCATTTCATGGCTGATGGTAGAGATAAAGGCGCTTTTAACCGCAGACGCTTTGACCGCTTTGGCTTTTTCGGCCTCCAACTCCCCGGTGCGCTCTTTAACCTGCCGCTCCAAGCTTTCATTCGCACTTTTTACCTGCTGTTCACTGAGCTTTTCTTTTGTTGTGTCACGACCGAACAAAGTAACCCCAACCAGCTGGTTATCAGGACCTCGCACCGGCGAAACTTTGAAATTCACATGCCGAACTTCATCCTGTACGGTGTAGCGCTCGTACCAGTCGGTATCCTTAGGTGCCCCCTCACTCTTAAAATAACACACAGCGCCCTGCAAACGGTCCATAGGCAGCTCAATCAGATCGGTAATATTATGCTGTCGCTCACTGGCCGCAAGACTGGGAAATATCAACAAAGACGCACTGTTATATGTCTGTACGTTAAGCTGTGTGTCAAAGCTGATAATGGGCTCATCCGCACCATCAATGATCGATTCATAGACGGCTTTATCTTCCTGGTAGCGTTCACGATTACGATAGAAAACAACAATGCCGCCCATGAACAGCAGTAGCACTAAGGTCACGACGGCTAACAACATATAACTCGACAAGCGTCGTTCATTTAATAATGCCGAGGACTGTTGCGGAAGCGCAATTGCGGTGATAAACATCTCATGCCCCGGGCCCTGGTAGCCACTATTTAACTCCTGCTGTATGGCGACCTGAAGGGTATCTGTGCCGTGCTTATACACCCCATCAACGCGACCCTTGGCAGTACTATGTAGTTTGAAGTCATCGTCAAACATCCGTGGTCTGGCCAGGTCCCGGGTATAATGAAACACCGTGTCAGGGCCGTAGATATAATGCCCCTGATGGTCAGTCAGGTAATACTCACCCGTGTCACTGTCCAGTAATTCGATTAACTGTTTCGCACTGGAGTTGAGCACCAACAGACCAAACAGGTCATTATCCGAATCAAACAGAGGCATAGCAATACGCAGGACAGGAGTAAATGGTCGCTGTACTTTGTTGTTTTCAAAATTCAGGGAAATACGTGATGCAAAGTGCATCTCTTCAGACAAGTCCAGGGTTTCCTGAACATAATCTTTATGCGATTTGTCCTGCAGCTTAGCTTCGGGGATCTGCTCAACTTTACCCCGACGCCGATCAACCCGGACAAATTCCCGACCGTCCGGCATGATAATACGCAGCTGTAATAGCTCCGCATTGTTAAAAATCAAAGACCTAAAAATAGTGGCAATGCGAGACTTCCACAGCTCAATAGGCTGATTATCCTGTGGATCAACCCCATTATTTTTCAGTGCGCGGGCAATGCCCGGAAAAGGTGGCGTATCTTTTAGAAAGTGCAAATAGCTTAAATCTGCCCGGTAACGCCGCTCGAATTGCTCAGCGATATGAGCAGCACTCTGCCTGAGTTGGTTTTCTACTTCAAACTGCACTTCTCCTTGCAGCTTGCGCTCGAAGAAAATTAAAGCCAACACTATCATCAACAACAAACATACACTGAATGCGCCCGCAAACCAGCGCGTTTGCTTATTTTTCTTAACAGACAGAATCCCTATCATATATGACCTTTTAACCCAGCAGACGAGTTTTTGGCGGCTCTCAAGTGCAAGACCGCAACCACCCCACCAAAATGGTATGCATATGCAAACTATAGCCTATGCAACCGGCATTACAGGGCCACAGTCATTTTTTTTCAAGAAAAGCTGAAAAGCCCTGACACTCCACGATATTTCCACTCACAGATGGACCGCCAACATACACTCTACTCCCTAAACTTGATCTTTGCCGAGAGCATGCGCCAGTGCATACTTAAATGCGCTCTGGCTATCCATGGGCCTGGCATAAAAATAGCCCTGTGCCACGTCACATTTCAGGGATTTGAGCTCACTGACCTGGGTGTCTGTCTCCACGCCCTCGGCCACCAGCTTAAGGCCAAGGGAGCGCGCTAATAATACGATGGTCTGTACAATGCCAAAGTGGTGCTCCCCTGATCCCATGTCTTGTATGAATGACTTATCAATTTTAAGTACATCCAGGGGGAAAACTTTTAAATAGGATAAGCTGGAATAACCCGTTCCAAAATCATCAATGGCAATCGTAACCCCCATGTCAGCCAGCTCAGCAAGTTTGCATTGCACTTGTTCAAAACTCTCAACCAGCGCACTTTCTGTCACTTCCAGCTCTAACTGCCGGCTCGGTAACTTGTGCTTCTCCAGGCATCTTGCAACCTGATCGACAAACAGAGCATGCTTCAATTGTTGAGATGACACATTAACACTGACTTTAAGCGTCACCCCCTGGTCCTGCAAACGACGCCCGAATGCACAACTTTTTTGCAAAACCTGTTCACCCAATTCGTCGATTAGACCCAACTCTTCGGCCAGCGAAATAAACTCCTGGGGTGCAACCAGTGCGCCTGATTTTTCTTTGAGCCGCACAAGGGCTTCAAAACCACACACGCGACCGGAGTCAATGGCAATCTGAGGCTGAAAAAACACCGTTAACGCATCTGCATCCAGCGTTTCACGCAACAACAACTCCAGCTCATGGCGTTTCATTAACTCGGCTTCAAGCTCCTGAGAAAAAAAGCACACCGTATTTCGGCCCTGGTTTTTAGCCCGATACATGGCAACATCAGCATGGCGCATCAGCACTTCTTCTTCGTGGGTATCCAACAATGACATACTCACCCCTATGCTGACTGAAATCTGATACTCCTTTTGTTCAAGCAGAAATGGCTCTTTAAAACTGGCAATCAGGTTGTTTGCAACAACCGACACATAACTCGCAGAACGAACCTCTTCCAGGAGTAAAACGAACTCATCACCGCCCACCCGTGCCAGTGACGCATTGGGGTCAATCACCGACTCCAGTCGCTTCGCTACCTTCTTAATCAATTCATCGCCCAGATGGTGACCCAACGCATCATTGATATACTTAAAGTGATCTATATCTATCAATAAGACAGCTATGTGCATATTCGATGTCCGGGCACTGGCTATTGCATGTTGTAACCTGTCGTGGAGGAGTACCCGATTTGGCAGGCCAGTCAACTGGTCATTGTTGGTTAAGAAGTTCATTTGTACCGCCATGGCAACCGACTCGCTCACATCATGAAACACCATCACTGCCCCCAATACCGAGCCATCTTCACCACGAATGGGTGAAGCAGTATCTTCAACCCGATAAATCTGGCCATCTTTACTGTGTAGTTGGCAGTTCAAGGCCATTGCCACATTGCGCTTTTCGGTTAACGCTCTTCTGGCAGGGTTGATTGACTCGCTCTGTGTGGTTGCATCACGTAAGTCCATCACCGCTTCTATCGGTGAGCCCAAAGCATAACTGGCCGCAATACCAGTCAAGCGTTCCGCCACCGGGTTCATATAACTTACGTAGCCTGCTTTATCTGTGGCGATAACGGCATCACCTATCGAGTTGAGCGTCACCTGAAAGAGCTCTTTCTCTCGCAATAATGACTCTGTGGTACATTCCAGTGCATCCTGATAAGCCACGATCGCCAGCTGGTTATAAACCCGCATCCGACAGGTTTTCAGGTCAATCGGTTTCGAAATATAGTCAGCACCGCCTTCAGTCAGAGATTGGAATTCTGTATCGGGGTCGCGACTTGCAGTAATAAAAACAACTGTGTAGTGGGCTGTTTGAGGGTCACTTTTCAGTGTGCGGCAAATATCCACGCCATTATATTCACCCATGTCGATATCAAGCAAAATCACATGGGGCTGTATCTCTTTGATAAGCACCAAAGCATAGCTGGCTTCAGAGGTTGAAAACACCTCACCTAAATCACCAACGGCTTTTTTGATGATCAGTATGCTACTGGGGTCATCATCGACGATCAGTATTCTCGCATTGTCGGGCAAGTTCAGTCTCACGTATAAACCTTCCACATTTCCTTAATCTAATCAGCATAGACCAAGCAGGCGTGTTTTAAACCGAACAAGCTTAATTATTTAAATACTTTATTATTAGAAAAATATAAAAAACACCACCACTAGCCCGCAAGCTGCGTACTGGTGACGGTAAATGTTTCCATATTTTGCTGCAGTTGCTCAAAGGTCATAGCCAGTGGCTGAGCAGGTAATTTCAGCCCTACCCAGGCATTACGCCCGCCATTCTTTGCACGATACAGACAATTATCAGCCAGTTCCAGCACCTGCTCCCAGCTCGCAAGCTGTGCATCAGCCAGACGCAGGGGGTAAGCTGCAAAACCAATCGAGCAAGTACAGCTCAGCGGCTGATCATCGTGACTAAACACATACTGCGCCACTGCATTGTGGAGCCTTTCAACAACCTGTTGTGCTGTTGTCATGTCAGTCTGAGGCATTACCAGCAAAAACTCTTCGCCGCCCCAACGCACCAACTCATCCTGCGCCCTGAGCTGGCTCGTGACCACCTCGGCAAATTGCTGTAACACCACATCACCAATGGCATGACCATAACTGTCATTGATCTGTTTAAAATGGTCGATGTCTATCAGGCAAAAAATCGTGTTCTGCGACACATCCCGGGATTGCGCGAGTAATTTGTCTGCCGCGCTAAAAAAGTAATGCCGGTTGTGCAAACCCGTCAGGCTGTCTGAATAACTGAGCGCTTGTAGGCGACGATTTCGCTCATCGAGCTCAGCCGTTCTTTGCTTCACTTGCTCTTCCAGTAAAGACAAATAACGCTTGTTCTGCCAACGCCAATATAAGAAACCCAACAATGCCAACGCCAGAATAAGCAACAATGCGCCACGCTGCTGCGCCAGGCGCGTATTTTCCAAAATTTGCTGGTGACGGAAAATCTCTTGTGCCTGTATCGCATTGTCTTTTTCCAGCAAACTCAACTGCTGTTTTTGTGTTGCCAGCGCGTACTGCGACTCCAGTTGCAACAACTTATTGTTGCGCTTTTGAAAGTTAAGTGCATCTTTGCTCAGGGCATAGCGCTTCAGATATAAATGCGCCTGCTGGTAGTCGCCCAGCTGGACGTAGGCATTAGACAACACAAACTGCAAATCAGCCTGCTCTTCTAAAAATCGGGTTGTAAAGGTTTCCATTAACGCAGGCATTGCCGTACCGAGTGTTTTTTGAAACTCCCCGGCCTGCAACCAGGCCATGGATTGCAGCAAGTTAAAGCGGATCCGCATACGCTGATTACGAATGAGAATGTTACTTTGAGCAACCTGATTAAGGATAGGTTGTGCCTGTTGATAACGGCCCAGTTTTAGCAATGCCCAGGCCCTGACCAGCAGCAGTTTATCCAGGAGTTCCGGCGTGCCAGTTACCACCAGATCTTCCGTATGCAGGGCCGCAACGGCCTGATGATAGCTCCCCAGCAAGACATATAGGTAGCCTTGCCATAGTCTGTGTGCCAATAATAATCGGTGAGCCACATGCGGTGTTGCCTGAGACTTGTCATGCAGCTGAACGATTAGCTGATGTACATCATCCAGTGAACGTTGCGCATAGTTATAGCGCTCAAGGTCCATTTCTAATCTGGCAATGGCTAATCGGCTTTGCGCCATCAGCGCCAGATCCTGACGCTCTACAGCCAGCTGTAATGCATCATTATGCAACACCAGGCTTTGCTGATAGTCGCCGTATTGCTGGCGGATCTGCCCCTCCAGTAATAAGGTTTGAGCGACAATTTCCAGTGCATCAATCGCCTGAGCATCGCGCCGCAACTTTCTTAATTCAGGGAGCAGCGACAGATCGAAATCACTTTTGAGTGTTTCGTTCAACCCGGCCAGCGATTTTTCCAGTTGCTCGGGCGAAGCGAGCTCAGTGGCCGTCACAGACACACTGAACAACAGAGATAACAGCCAGCTTAAAGGCGCACCGAGCCGGATCATGGTCTGGACTCCTGCGGCAGCATAGCACGATTAATGACGGCCCAATCTTGTACCTTACGATTAATGAAGCCAGACTCCGTCAACGCTTTGCGGATCCTCCCCCGACGTCTGAGTTCTTTAAGGCCCCGGTTCAGGGCAGCAAAAATCTGGGCCCCTTCGGGGTGACGTTTGCTGACGATAAAGTGACGTGAATCAGGCAGCACCATTTTTACCCCTTCTATGGGCACGTAATCTCGGCCTTCAAACACTAACTGCAAAGATTCGCTGACACTAAAATTGACCAGCATGCCATCGACGATGTCAGTTTCCACCATGTTCAGCATGCTTTCCCAGGGACCGATAAAGCTCACCAGATTCATGTTGCTATTTGTCAGGGCGTGCCAGTCTACCCGCCAGCGAGGGTTGGCCACCAGCGTCAGTTGCTCCAGTCCATCTTGGGTGGTCTGATGCAGCGCCTGATTGCGCTTTGCCACATATATACCGGCTTCATACTCTCCGAATTTCACGACTGGATCACTGACATACACTGAGCCACGATAATTAATGACATCTTCATGCCAAACGGTACGTGCCAATATCAGGCTTTCTCCGGCAACCATATCTGTGAATTCAAGAATATTGACTGAGGGCTTAGGATTGAAAACCACCTCACGGGTTTCACCGCCTAGAAACAGCGCTTGTTGCAATAACACCATTTCGATGATCTCGATATGAGATCCCTGTGTGGTTGGGCGAAAGTCAGTGACATCAAGCACCGAGCGCCCCTGTAGAAATGCTTGATAACGCTGAGAAAAGTTCTCACTGCTAATGATATCTACAACCAAAGGGTTGTGGGCTTTGGCACATTGCGACACAACGAGCAATAACAACACCAAAAACTTCATTTGCCTCCCCAGCACACAAATCACGCACAGTGTGCCTTAGTATACAGGAAGGCACGAACATAAGTTAACCTGACAATAACAAAAAACCAATACAATGCAGTAAAAACTGCGCACAAATCGCAATTATTGAAACAATAATAAAGAGTTACAAGAGAGAAAAAAACGTCATTTGAAAGTCTGGGGTTCTGGTGCAACAAGAAACTCAAATCAATTCCGGGCCAGAAAAATAATACCAATTTGCTTAATTAAGTGATCTATTTTGAAGCGAGAAAATAGGGTCGATAACAAGGCAAAAATTTGTGAACCTATGTCTAAGGTATAAGGTTCTAAATGAGAGATTTTTAACGCTGTTAGCGTCCTATTTGCTCCTTCAAATAGACCAGGTATTAAGTGAAATTGGTATGAAAGGCCTCGTTGAGGCCTTTAGAGATATAGTAATAAACACACGTTTTGCGGGTAAATCAATGTCACTCAGTCCCCTTTACCAGAAGCCCATATCTAACCGGGCTATCAGGGTGTAGTGTGGTTTCTGGCATGTTCTATACGTTCTTGCAGGCTTGGGTGAGTAGACAGGTACTTTAACCAACTTTGCGATTGCGCTTCATCAAGCGGTACCAGTGACTCCAGAGCCTGTGCAAAGTCTTCGCCACTGTAGCCCAGACGCTCAAGTTGCATCAAGGCATAGTTGTCAGCTTCCCACTCCATATTTTGTGAGAACTGCAGATCCATCAAAGCACTGCCCGACCCAAGCACCACCTCAGCAACTATGTCCATATCCCCCAACAGCATCGCAATCGCAATACTGGCAACGGCGGCCTGAGATGCCAGACGCACGCTATGCATGCGCTCTACATGACCAATTTCGTGCAATAAAATCGCTCTGAGCGCGTCAGGGTGGTCGGCCAGACGTCGCGCCAGCTCATCGGTTACCACGACCTGACCATGGGGCAAAGCAAAGGCATTGGCGCCAAAATGATCCGAACGATACACATCAATACGATACCTTTCTGCGGACAGGCCAAGCTGAGAGACAGTGTCGTGCCATAAAGTAAAAACGGCTTGCTGCTCTTGTGCTGAAAGTTCACTGGGCGATAACATAGTGCGCTCAATGAGCACCATGGATTGTTGACCCATTTGTTCAACAACCACATCAGGCATGGCCTTTACCGCAGTCACTGCAATGCTGGGGACCAGCTTAAACAACAAAGCATAGAGCAGTACAGGTGTGGCGAAAAGCGCGCATAGGATCAGCACCAGATTACTTTCCAGCCGCGCCAGCAATCCGCTCTTGCGTTGTTGAAATGGCCAGCGATATGCAACGTCATGGGGCACAAAGCGTGCGCCATCAGCAAAGTTCAATTCGCTGGCCTGCCCAGGCAGATGAGCAGCTACATTAAGCGCCGTTTGCATGCTTTCACACACACATTCATCATCAACATAAATAGCAATGCGCTCACCACTCAGTCGGGCGTAGCTCTGCTGCACCCGACTGCTGTTTGGCAGATAAAAATATCCCTTAATCATCAGGTCAACGAAATATCAACGTCAAACACATTCGCGGCTTCCTCAGCAAAAGAGGAATCAGCCTGCTGCGCATTATCCAACACCTGATCTGCACCAGGCAATAACATAACCTGAGTTGCTCCGGCCAGAGCTTTGACTTTACGTACTTTCGCCCAGGGGAAGGCCAGGCCGGCAGTCAGCACAATCGCAGCTGCGTTAGTTGCCAGAATAAGCGCATAGCGCTGAGGCGCTAAATTCGATTCGAATTCAGCCACGTCTTCTATTTGTGCGTTGTTCAGAATATGATTGCGGATCTGCGCCTGGTAGATGCCTTGTAATGCAGAAATCACAAACAAATACAGAGGCACAATCAGAAACACGCCAAAATTGACCGTGCCCAGTTCATCAGGGTTAATGTTGATACCACCTACCAGACTGAATGCAAGACCCAGCAACATCATCACAAGGATGCCCAGTAATATCACCAATAATGCAGCTACATAGTATTCTTTGCCCTCTAACTGTACTTGTACTGGCTTATCGCCGTATCGAATATTGCTGTGAATATACGCATCAATGCGCTTGAGCACCCAGGGCATCAAAAGATACAAGGTAAAAATACTGACAAATGGTAGCACCACAAAGTTCACCATCGCCTCGCCCAAATTGCCTTTGAAGGCAAAGCGAATATTGCGGTAACGGGTCATGCGCATGCTGAATTTAAGCCCCTGATTGATCATCCAGGGCACCAGAAATACCAGTGCAAATGCCATCATCGCGCCCACAAGTGGAAAATAGCCAGACACCACACTGTAGATAACAAACAGGCCAACAGCGAGCAAACGGCCTTTTAGGATCTGAATCGGCGTAGCCAGATAATCAAAGCGATGTCCGTCCAGTACGGTATGACCGTAAAAGTATTGCCTAGTACGCACCGTTGCCCAGGCCGAATAAATACCCAATGTCAGCAACGTCAGTAGGATATTGACAATCCAAATACCAAAATACTCTTTGGCATTACCGGTAAATTGCAATTGAGATGGAGCGGTTTGACTGCCAGGTTCGGCAGCGGAAGGAGTAGAAGTCGAATCCATTGTTGGCTTCCTTTTTCGTTATTATAATGTTTTCACACGATTGATGCATTCACGGCAATGTCCCCGTGAAAACTACGAAAAAATACACCACAACGCGCATCAGCGCAATGTATAAAAAGCAAAACGCCGACGTAACTTATCAGTCACCTCGGCGTTCGGTATTGATTGGTGCTGCGGTATTACTTAGCAGACACGAGTCAACCAATTGATAAAGTGACGCGCTTCGCTGCCACTTGAAAATTGCGTTTGTTTGCGGCCTGAGCCATCAGCAAAAACGACTTTTGATTTGTTGACCGAAATTGAGCGAATTGGTTGCTCAACACGGATCTCTGTTCCGTTGTATGTATAAGACATAATAAAACTCACTTTTATAATGCGCAGCCTGTCGGCTATCGCTTTAAACAATAAACGAGCTTTATGACAGTTTGATACCATACCTGAAAAAATCTGCGATCAATTTTTCGACACTTTGGAGTCAACAAACCGACGCGCGCTTAAAAGGAAATGGTACTGGCGATCTTAATAGCTGCATTCACAACGACCCCGGTGGGGTAACTGCAGTGGTATATCGCCTGACTATAATAAGCTCTACTTCTTAATTTTTAATGCGGGCTTACTGGATCAAGGCAAGAGGGCATTACTTCTATGACGCTTTAAATAAGAGATTATTTAAAGCAAGAGAGCAATAATAACGAAATAATAAAAAAAATGCAAGAAAAACGGTTGTTTTTTTGGCTAAAAGTAAGGACCTATCGGCCCTTACTTTTTATTGTCCACTATTGTGGCTCGTATCCTAAGTTAGGTGACAACCAGCGTTCGGCTTCAGCCAACGTCATATTGCTGCGTTTGGCATAGTCTTCAACCTGATCTTGCTGGATAGCCGCTACCGCAAAATACTTGGAGTCTGGGTGGGAGAAATACCAGCCAGATACCGCAGCACCGGGCCACATGGCATATGAGCTGGTCAGTTTCATACCGATACGGTTTTCCACATCCAGTAATTGCCAGATCTTGTCTTTCTCGGTGTGCTCTGGGCAAGCAGGATAGCCAGGCGCAGGTCGGATCCCCTGATAATTCTCACGGATCAGCTGCTCATTACTGAGGTTTTCATCACTGGCAAAACCCCAATACTGCTTACGAACCTGTTCATGAAGGTATTCTGCAAAAGCCTCAGCCAGGCGGTCTGCAACCGCTTTTACCATGATCTTATTGTAATCATCCTGCTGCTGTTCGAATACATCCGCCAGATCATCTTCTTCCAGACCCCCCGTAACGGCAAACGCCCCAAAATAGTCCGGCGTGCCTTTTGGTGCAACATAATCAGCCAGACAGTAGTTAGGAAAATCAGTTTTCTCGGTTTGCTGACGTAGCTGGCAAGATCTTAGAAGGACTTCCTCACGACTTTCATCACGATAAATTTCTATGTCATCCCCTACCCGGTTGGCCGGAAACAGACCAATCACACCCAGTGGTTGCAAGCTGCCTTTGGCGGTTAACTCATCTAGCATGGCGTTTGCATCGGCAAAGAGTTTCTTCGCTTCTTCACCCACGACTTCATCTTCCAGAATACGCGGATATTTGCCCGCCAGTGTCCAGGTCATGAAAAACGGCGTCCAGTCTATGTATTCACGTAAAGTGGCAATACTGACATCTTTAAACTCGGTAATACCGAGCTTTTTAGGCACAGGCGGGGTGTAATTGTCCCAGTCCAGCTTAACGGCGTTGTCACGTGCACGCGCCAGCGTCACCGGCTTGGAACGAGGCTTTTTACGCGCCTGTTGTTCACGTACCTTGACGTATTCACTGGCGGTTTTTTCCAAAAATACCGGCTTTTGTGTAGCACTAAGCAGGCTGGAAACCACACCAACCGCACGGCTGGCATTATTCACATAAACGACGCCTTTATCATACTGCGGCTCAATCTTCACCGCGGTATGTGCCTTCGACGTGGTTGCACCGCCAATAAGCAATGGGATCTCAAAACCACGACGCGTCATCTCTTTCGCCACGTGCACCATTTCGTCCAGCGAAGGCGTGATCAAACCCGACAAACCTATAGCATCGGCATTTTCATCAATGGCCGTTTGCAGGATTTTTTCTGCCGGCACCATCACGCCTAAATCTACAACTTCGTAGTTATTACACTGCAGCACCACACCGACAATGTTTTTACCTATGTCATGAACATCGCCCTTGACCGTGGCCATGATGATCTTACCGTTGCTTGAGCCGGCCTGCTTCTCAGCCTCAATATAAGGGTCTAGATAGGCCACCGCTCGCTTCATCACGCGTGCAGATTTAACCACCTGAGGCAGGAACATTTTACCGGCACCAAATAAGTCGCCGACCACATTCATGCCGTCCATCAAAGGACCTTCAATCACTTCAATGGGTTTATCAAACTGCTGACGACAAGCTTCGGTGTCTTCTTCAATAAATTCAGTAATGCCTTTAACCAGCGCATGCTCCAGGCGTTTGGCCACAGGCCAACTACGCCATTCCTGATCTTCCGCTTTCTCAGCCTGTGCCATTCCTGAGTAATTTGGCGCTATCTCTACCAGACGCTCACCGGCGCCGGGGTCAGTGTTGAGGACCACGTCTTCAACGGCTTTGCGCAGTTCATCCGGAATATCATCGTATACCGTCAACTGACCTGCATTCACTATCCCCATATCCATACCGGCCTGAATGGCGTGGTACAGAAATACCGAGTGAATGGCCTCACGCACCGGGTTATTGCCCCGAAATGAGAAAGACACGTTCGACACCCCGCCCGACACTTTACAGTGCAGCAGGTTCTGCTTGATACGTCGCGTGCCTTCAATAAACTCGACCGCATAATTGTCGTGCTCTTCAATACCGGTCGCAACAGCAAAGATATTGGGGTCAAAAATAATGTCTTCAGGCGGGAAGCCCAATTCATCCACCAAAATGCGATAAGAGCGCTCACAGATCTCAAACTTGCGGTCGGCCGTTTCGGCCTGGCCCGTTTCGTCAAATGCCATGACCACCACTGCCGCGCCAAAGCGCTTAATGATTTTCGCCTGGCGCTCAAACGGCTCACGGCCCTCTTTCAGCGAGATGGAGTTAACAATAGCCTTACCCTGAATACACTTCAGGCCCGCTTCAATCACTTCCCATTTGGATGAGTCAACCATGATTGGCACACGGGAAATATCCGGCTCCGAGGCAATCAGGTTCAAAAACTTAACCATGGCGGCCTTAGAGTCCAGCATCGCTTCATCCATATTGATGTCGATCACCTGGGCGCCGTTCTCGACCTGGCTGCGCGCCACATCAAGTGCTGTTTCGTAATCTTCTTCCAGGATCAAACGCTTAAAACGCGCCGAGCCGGTAACATTGGTTCTTTCACCGACGTTGGTAAAAATGGCTGTAGATTGCGTCATATCAGTACTTCCTAATTAAGATTACAGGCTTCAAGGCCCGCCAAGCGCATTCTGACTTCAAGCTCAGGTAAGGTACGCGGCGCGACCTGCTTGAGTCCATTTACAAAGGCGCTAATATGTTCAGGCGTGGTACCACAGCAGCCACCGACGATATTGATAAAGCCTTCTTTACCCCAGTCGATGATTTCCTTTGCCATGTCATCGGCTTCGAGATCATACTCACCAAATTCATTCGGCAAGCCGGCGTTAGGGTGCACGGACGTGTAGGTTTCGCATACCCGCGACAATTCCTCGACATAAGCACGTAACAAGTCGGGACCCAGCGCACAATTCAAACCAATAGAGATAGGTTTAATATGACGAATAGAGTTGTAAAACGCTTCGGTTGTCTGGCCCGACAGAGTACGCCCCGACGCATCCGTGATAGTACCGGAGATCATCACCGGCAAAGTGATACCGGTTCGCTCAAACGCTTCTTCCACCCCGTACGCTGCCGCTTTGGCGTTAAGCGTGTCGAAGATGGTTTCAATCAGGATCAGATCCGCGCCGCCTTCAATCAAGGCTTCCGTAGATTCAATATACGCTTCCACCAGCTGATCAAACGACACATTCCGATAACCCGGATCGTTCACATCAGGTGAAATAGAGCAGGTTTTTGAAGTCGGCCCCAAAACACCGGCCACATAACGCGGCTTACCAGGGTCTTTAGCAGTGAACTCATCACATACTGCGCGTGCAAGCCGGGCCGATTCGACGTTGATCTCACGGCTCAGGCTGGCCATGTCATAGTCTTCCATCGAAATGGTGGTGGCATTAAAAGTATTCGTTTCAATAATGTCCGCACCCGCTTCAAGATATTCGCGGTGGATCTGACGGATCACCTCAGGTTGAGTCAGGCTGAGCAGGTCATTGTTACCTTTGATCAATACATGCCAGTCTTTAAAGCGCTCGCCCCGATAGTCCTCTTCCTCAAACTTATGTTTTTGAATCATGGTGCCCATGGCCCCATCGAGGATCAAAATACGCTGTTGCATGGCCGTTTTTAGCGCCTCAGCAATGGCTGCGCCGTCGGCCGCAGTGGTGATATGTTTATTCGGCATAATTGTTAGTCCTAACATCCTGGCTAACCAGATTAATATCGTACGGAGTAGTCTGGTAAACATAGTAGTTTAACCAGTTGGAGAATAACAAAAAAGCATGGCTTTGCCATGTCTTGGATGGCTTTGCAGACGCGTCATCTTTTGGAAAGTAGTTCTCCGGCTTCGGCGCATCCGGGCCTTTTTCGCAATCGCGGAAATACTCTTTACTGAGGGTATCGGCATCATATTCAGGGTGTCCAGTAATATAAACCTGGCTACCCGACACATTTTTAATTAAATAAGCGCCAACTCGCTCGGACCCCGCCAGCGTCACCAGCTCCTCACACGCATCAATTTGACTGGCCTCAATATGTCCATAGCGTGAGTGGGGTACCAAAAATTCATCGTCAAACCCGCGCGTCAAAGCGCCGTGTTCAAAGTAACACTGATGACGAAACACCCCACATAGTTTGTCTTTTTTCAACTCACGTTTCAGGCCGTGATGGTGGAACAAGCCTGCATGCGCTGCCCAGCAGGAGAACAGGGTCGACGTTACATGATGCTCGGCCCAGTCGAAGAATGCCTGTAACTCTTCCCAATAGGTCACGTCTTCGTACTCAAGGTGCGCAAGTGGCGCACCTGTGACAATCAGCGCATCATAGTTTTCTTTTCTTACATCGGAGAAGTAGCGATAAAACATATTGAGGTGTTGCTCAGAATTTTCTGAACTACGGTGAGTATCCAGGCGCAACAGATCAACATTAACCTGAAGCGGCGAATTCGCCAACAGGCGAATAAACTGTACTTCAGTTTCTACTTTATTCGGCATCAGATTGAGTATGGCCAGCCGCATTGGCCGGATCTCCTGCGTGCTGGCGCGACTTTGCGGCATCACAAAAACATTCTCATGGCGTAAATGGCTGATGGCAGGTAAATCGTCGGTTACTGTGATTGGCATGGTATTCCCCTCAGTGACTGGATCTCCGTAGCGCGATCCACTTTCCAGCGACATTATGAAGCAATGGGAATAAATTTCAACTTCTAGATGTTTAGCCGTCTAAAATTAAAATTCACACATCAGGCTCTGCCAATGCGGCTTTTAGCATCTGGCAAGAACGTGCCAAAACGGCATCCAGCGCCTCAAGCAAACTCGCCTGCTGCGATGTTTGTTGCGTAATTGACTGCTCCAGCTGCGCCGCAAGCTCAGCACAGCGCAACAACCCAAGGTATCCAGCTTGTCCTTTCAATGTGTGTGCCATTCTGGCAGCCGCTTCAATATCTTTCTCCTGCAAGCTTTGTTCAAGGCGCGTGCAAAACGTGCTTTGTGCCACAATAAACTTATCGGACATTTTACGATAAAAGTCTCTGTTGCCATTAACATGCTTAAGACCCTGCGCCATATCAAGCAAATCACTCTCTGCACTTTCATGTGATGCCATCGGCTCGGTTACGATCGAGTAAGGCTTCACAGGCTCCATAACAACGAGCCCCTCAGGCATACTTAGCTGGGATTGACGACACAGCCATTGGTAAATCTTTTGATAAGCCAGCTCAACATTAATTGGTTTGGCGATGTGATCGTCCATGCCACACGCTTTTATCTCTTGCAAATCATGGTGCATCACATTCGCCGTCAGGGCAATAATTGGCACCTGGCGATAAGTCGGTATTTTTCTAATCTCCCGGGTCGCGGTGTATCCATCCATCACGGGCATCTGACAGTCCATTAGAATCAAATCAACATCCGCTTCACGTACCCGCTCCAGCGCTTCCTCTCCGTGTTCCGCCGTGAACACCTGCATACCCACATCAGTTAGTATCTCCTGTGCGATTTCCCGATTAATATCATTATCTTCCACCAATAACACAGTTGCCCTTTCAAGTACTGCTGATACTGCCCCAGGCTCAATTTTGGCACCGATTTGTACGCCCGGTTCTGTTGCAGTCTCACCAACTGGAAATGTAATCTCGACAAAGAAACGTGCACCTTCTCCTTCGCTACTCTCACACCAAACCCTGCCCCCCATGAGTTTCACCAGGTTTTTACTGATCGCCAGACCCAGGCCAGTCCCTCCATATTGTCGGGTGGTAGAAGCGTCAGCCTGAGTAAACGGGGCAAACAAAGTTTGCAGCTGACTCGGTGAAATACCGATGCCGGTATCAGACACGCAGAATAGTATCTGAGCATTGGATTTTGTCGACGCTTTTGCAGTCAATTGCAGGGTGATACGGCCAAAATGGGGGGTGAATTTGATTGCGTTACTGAGCAAATTTAGCAATACCTGACTGAGCCTGAGCGCATCCCCCATAAGGACTTCAGGCAGTTGAGGGTCTTGCTTTACCTCAAAGCTCAGTTGTTTCTCGTCAACCCGGGCCGCAATCAAACCACAGACATGCTCAATCAAAGTCTGCAAACCAAACGGAACAGACTCCACACTCAGTTTACCTGCCTCTATCTTAGAAATGTCCAAAATGTCATTCAGAAGTACCAGCAGGTTATCTGCTGCATAACGTATCTTTTTCAGATAGTTATGCATTTTGGGAGGCGCATCCATTTTGAGTGCCAGATGCGTTAATCCAGTTATCGCATGCATAGGGGTGCGAATTTCATGAGACATGTTGGCGAGAAACTCCGACTTCGCACGGGTCGCACTTTGAGCGGCCTGCATCGCTTCCAGGAGCCTTTGCTCTGCCTCTTTACGTTCCGTAATATCACGTATAATGGCAGTGAAATAATTAGCCTCTCCCACCTTAGTTTCGGCAACAGCCAGGTCGATGGGAAAGCACCGGCCACTTTTATTGCGTGCTGTCACTTCACGCTTATTATCGATGACTTTTTTTACGCCGGTATCAAAGTAATTTTGCATATACTGATCATGGCTACTTCGATAGGGCTCAGGCATCAACATTCGCAGATTTTTACCCAATACTTCATCAGGCGCATAGCCAAACATCTCCACCGCCGCCGGGCTAAACTCCTGTACTTCTCCTTGCATATTAATCACTATAATGGCATCCGCAGCTGTATCTATGATGGCCCGCGTCATCGCCTGATTTTCTATCAGCGACAGCTCTTTGTGCATCTGCTCCGATATGTCCTGAACAATACCGACCATTTTGTAGTGTCCGGTATTACTGTCTTCACATCGCTCAGCGACGAGTCGAATGAAACGGCATGCGTCGTCGCTTTGCAGCTCATAATTAAAGTCATGGTGCTGTTGCTGCTTATCAAAAATAGCCTGTAACGCAGGCTCAGATACAACATCTGTGTGGCCAAACAATGTACTTAACGTCACAGGCTGTGCGGGTGACGCTCCAATGATATCGTAGGCCTCTTGAGATAAATGTACCAAACCACTTTCCAATTCGAGCTCCCAGCGACCGAGACGAGCCATTTTTTGTGCCTGCTCATAATTCAGGTTGGCACTTTGCAATTCCGCAGTGCGTAACTTGACTCTGGATTCAAGCTCGCACTTATTTTTGTCCAATTGTGCAATGTGCTCACTAATAGCACTGGAAGCCCAGTTAAATGTCTCTGTCAGCGTTGCAATTTCTTTAAACCCATAACGTACGCTCTGATGTGTATAAGTGCCATCTGCAAGTAAAGTCGCCTGTCTGGCCAGCTCCCCCAATGGCGCAATAACGCCTTTCCTTAACAGTACCATCACCATTAAGATCAACCCACCACAGCCTGCCCACATCAACGCCAGATTCAGGCGAATATTGCGCCACAGCATTTGCTCACTCAATGCCAGATTATAATCTAAGTAAATCAACCCACGACGGGTAGAACGAATCTCAGTGTCAGAGGGCAAGGCAAAGCTTTGCAACGCTTCAAGTGTGTTATGGTCCGCCGAGAACACCATTGACGGCATGTTGTTAGTCAGCGCGATTTTAAACGCCTGACCGGTGTGGTGACTGGCCACGTCTTGTAACGATTTGCCTATATCAGCAAACTGGTTGCTGAATAATATTTTCCCCGCCTCATCAGCTACCGCAATGTTTGCAACTTCCGGAACCGTGCCGATAATAGATAAATCATGCCGAATTTCCTCAGCTTTATTCGAACTCAGGTTCACTTCGACATGACGTTTCAATGTCAGTAGCAGGTAATTAGCATGTGATTTGTGGCTTGATTGAGCTGCATCCCGACTCCCCGTATAAATAACCATAGTGCTCAGGCTCAGTACTGCGAAGCAAAGCACTAATATCCCCACAGGTACCCAAAATGCCAGGGACGTTGGCACACCCGGGCGTCTCATTGAGTCACAAACCTCGCGTCAACCAAATCATCGACATCGTTAATTTGTGCAATCATATTATGCTCGAGTAAAACAGCTAGCAGCTGGTCAGCAGTAACTTGCAAGGGAGGGAGTGTGCCTGTACCCACCAACAAGTCACGATTGGTAGGCATATCGGCCAATGCTATCCCATCAAGTGCTGCCAATAGTTCATTGGGCTGTAATCCAAGTCTGGGAGACATCAATTGCGCAGCTGTTTCAGGATTACCTTTTATAAAAGCGAGGGCTGAAAACTGAGCAGAAATAAGTGTTTGTAGGGCATCAAAATGATGAGAGAGCTGTGCGGTCCGAACCACCAACACATCAACAATTTTGCCCGGAATTTGCGCACTATCAAAAATAATATGATGCGCCTGATTGACCAACTGAGTTGTGACCGGCTCAAACGTCACGACGGCATCGACCTCATGTGACTGAAAGGCCCGAAGGTGCTGGTTCACAGGTAAGTGCACCGCTTCAATGTCAGCCATCGTCAAATGCGCAGCATCCAGTGTTTCATGCAGCATCAGCGCACCTACGGCCGTTTGCTCGTAAGCGATACGCTTTCCTTTGAGTTGTGCTAATTCAGCAATCGGTGCTCTGGCAACGACCGCATCAGCCCCATTTGAGACATCCATAATCAATACGATTTTGAGCGCAATACCCTCAGACACCAGAAGCAGTGCTTCATCCAGCGTCAGTGCAGCTACTTCAATACGGCCATGCCGAAACGCATCCATGGTGTCAGTGGCAGACAGTAACTCTACCAACTCAATGTTATCTGCCAGCAGGCCCTTTTGCTTGGCCAAATAGAGGGTCTCATAGCCCGGCCACAAATTGAACCCTACCCTAAGCTGGGTACGCGGCGCATCAGAACACCCGACAATCAGTGCAAATGTGAGTACTAACAACAAAAATTTCACTTCGTGCCCCGTCCATTAGGTCATTGGTAAAGTTTCTTTTTGTATTCTAGTCTTGATTTGAGAACTTGGGGGCTGACGAGAGAAATAGCAGTGTAATTAAGCTGTCAGCCAGCGCGAAGTAAACTAAACAGGTGAACTGAATGGAGACCATACTGATCGTTGATGATGACGAGTTTGTTGTTGAATACCACACACATATGCTGTCATCACACTATCATACAGAGGTTGCAAAGGACGGCGAAACCGCACTTAAACTGGTCGATTCATGTCCGCCTGATCTGATTTTAATGGACATTCAGATGCCCCGTATGAACGGCTATGAGGCTGCCTATAAAATCAGGCTTGCTGGTCACACTATGCCCATTTTGTTTTTTTCTAATCTGAATTCATTGGAAGAGCGCTTAAAGGCCTATGATGCGGGCGGTAACGACTTTATTGCCAAACCAGTAGATGAGCAGGAGCTACTCAAGAAAATCTCTGTGCTGCTCAAAGCACACAAAGCCCATCCGGGCAATGCAGAGGAAGTCGCGGTTAAAGCACTGTCGGATTTATCGTCGCTCGGTTATGTGATGGGGTTTTATCGGGATAGTTTTCAATGTGGTGATTTGCCTCATCTCGCTCAGGCCGTTTTCAAGCTCACCCGAGGGTTTGGCCTGAAGTGCTCGTTGATTATTCGCGATCAAAAAAACAACCCCTGCTTTTTTGACGACGGGATAACCAAGAATATCGATGCAGCATTGTTGGAATCATTGCAAGGCGCTGGCAGGATCATGGCCTTTGGCAAGCACAGGGCGGCATTTAACTGGCGTCATGCCTCTTTACTGGTTAAAAACATGCCAGTGCATGCCGACAAAGTGGGCACTATGCGGGATTATCTCGCTTACGTAATGGATGGTGTGGAGCAATGCGTCAACAAGGTGTTATTGGAGCAGCAGTTGCGCCAGACCATTATCCAATTTAAGGCGCAAAATACAGACATTAAAACGGGCATTGTCACGCTGATTGACGATCTTGAAGTGCAGCTCGATACCTTATTTTCCAGCATGAGTATCGACAATGAGTTGTCAGAGGAAGCCGAGCAACAGCTCATTACCCTTATACAAGCTGCTCGATCCTCTGCGGGCACCAAATTAGAGTCCGGTAAAGAGATTGAGCAACAACTGGCAAGCCTCATCGATATCCTAAATGAGCAACCTACCGGTACAAACACCACTGACATCGAGTTGTTTTAACCCCTCTGACTGTCACCTCAAACGCGTTAACCTAATTATCAAAAACAAAAGCCTAGTTTCATTTACCTTTTATATATACAATATTGGATAACTCAATAATAAGCATAAGGAAACAAAGTGAAAAAACTCATTTTAGGCTGCGCAATGTTAATCGCAGGGCAGGCACAGGCGGCCTGGTTGACTGCTGGTGGAAGCATAGATACGATTGTGGTTTACGCAAATACCAATACCATTTTGGTCACGCTACAAGCTGGTACAAGCAACTTAAATAACAAATGCACAACTAAATCCCCTACGCTGGCTATCAGCTCCGGGTTGACCGAAGAAAGACGTAACCGCATGTACTCTATGCTGCTGGCCAAAAAAGCGAGCGGCCAGGCAGTGAGTCTAACTTATGACTCTACAGCGGCATGTGAACCTTGGGATTCAAACAGCTCAGCTTATTCACGCATCCTTCGTATGTATTAAGTGATATGCAAATTGCTCAGATAGCCCGATAAATACGTTGTCTTTGTCGAGCCAGATGGCAGGACATCATTTGGCGCATAACAGCGCCAAATGATGTATTGAAAGGAAAAAGGAAAGGACTTATTCACATCAGGCAGATGCAAAGGCGGGATTAACTGGGTTGCTCAGCTGTAACTTGAGTCATAAAGCCCTGTGACGTCAGCTGATGTGTGACTTCTTTGATAAACCATTCACCTTCAAGATGATCGACCGTTTTATCAACCGAAATTAATGCCCCGGCAACTATGTCTGGGTTGCCTGGTACCGTCAGCTTTACGGCGCCATGAGCACGTTGAAGGCGTGTCAGTTGACTATGTGCTGCCGCCTGGGCGCTGGCTTCATCCGGATACAGGTAAGGTAATGTGATCACAGGTGCCCCACCCCCTGCCTGAACTGCGATCCGCAGTGCCTGCTCCGGATCATGATAGCAGCTCTGAACCGCCCCCACTAAATGACAATGATTGCTGACCCGGGACCAGTGGATGATGTGGTTTTTCCCCAAAGTCGCTGATGTCACGGTTTGTCCGGACAAAGACCGTCCAGTCCCTTTGGCAACGAAAAGCAGTTTATCTGCAGCCACTTTCATTACTGCGTCATAACGCAGGGCAAGGCGAGTAAGCAACTGCATGTCACTTTCACTTTGCTCCAAATGAGGCAAACTAATACTCTGCAACGTGTCATCCACACCACTTTGCAAGCCATACTCTGACGCTATTTGCTCCACCAGCTCGCCCAGAGTGACCGGTGTATCATTACCCTGCTCAGGCCAGGAGCGATACCTTGGCGACTTAAAGTCGGCATCCCACATGATGCTGTTGCCATATAAGGTGAGTGCCCGCGCAGGACCGCTGAGTTCGTAAGCGCCCACATCAAACTTTCCTACCGGCGTCAGTGCGACATGGTTGTCAGGCGTGCCATCTTTATAGCCCAATGCGATTTCAAGTATGTTACCGGGCTCGGGCAGTTGAATTGGTAACTCCTCCAGGTTGTCGAAGCGCACGACACATACATCACTGAGCAGCCCGGTTCGCTGTGTGACACTAACTTCAACAATCCGATCTTTAAGGCTTTGAGTGACTTCATTGCCGTTTGCTTTGATAGAAAAATAGGGTTGTTGCTTCATAGTTAATCCCAAATATTAATCACATGCTTGGTCTTAGGCTTGGGTAACTCTGGCAGGAAAATTTCGATGCCAGCCGGGTAGATAGCACCTAGCCCGGCTAGCCCGGTGTTTGCACCGAGCACCTTTTCCACGGTTCCTGAGCTCTGCCCGTAATGTCGGTAACAGATCAAATCCAGACAATCGCCGTCGCGTGTTACATAATTGACCCCTTTCATAACGTCTCCTTATTCGGGTTCCTTCAATGCTGCCTGATAACGACTTAATCGCATTGAAAACTGGATCTCTCTGGGAATACCATCGTTAAAGAACAAGGTTCGAGTCTCACTGATACTACTGATCACCCATTTGCCCAGTACGCGACCAACACTGGGGTTGGTCTTGCCACTCTCTTCTACATAACCCAGAGTCAGAGGCTGCCCTTTGGCCGCCTCTTCACGCATGTAATCAAGCTGTTTTAGCCCGTTTTCGACAATTTGCGGAAAGATGGTGCCTTCCAGATCCAGCGTTTGCTCGCCAACCCCAATAAACTGCATCAAGGGGCTGTTTTTATTAGTTGGAGCATCAAGTGATTTCCAGCGATATTGCGTGTCGTATTTCAATTTATTGAATGCCGCTGTACTGACTGAAAACTTATAGTTGCCCAGCTGCATCATGTGTCTGGCATGATTGGTATTGCTCATTGTTCACCTGAATTATGAAATGTGGGCTCAAGCCACCTGATTAAAATAACGCGCATTCAAGTCCCGAATGGCCTGTTGTTGTTGCTGTTCAAGGATCTGCTTAACCTGAATAGCGATGTCCTGAGCCTGCTCACCACCGCGTGCGTTGACTGTGATATTGGCGTTGACCGTTACCTGCGCCGCCTGGTGAGCTTTGACACCATTTTCAGACCCAGGCGTTGTGTGCGGTGTTGCAGGACCTTGTGAACCTGACAGAGCCTCTGGCGTGTTTACCAGATTAGCCTTATCTGCTGCCCCTTCACCGGACTCATCCGCGTTCTCTTCGCTAAACCAACTACCGATTTGCGTGCCGACTACCGCATTAGTGATAAACCCAGCCAGTGGCGCAGCCATCTTCAACCAGGGATTACGGCTTTTCTCCATCAAACCACTCACCGCTTTCGCGGAAAACATACCTCCGAGCGTGCCGCCAATCACCTGTGCTTTTTGCGAGCCACTCAAAGTATCATCATTGGCAGCCTGCCAGACGGTGTGATAGTTCAGCGCATCGCCGACAAAGTTGCCAACTCTGGCCACTGTATGCGCACGGCTTTTGTTATTCCCGCTGAGTTCAGCAAACGCAGACGCCGTGCCCGCGGCTAGATTAAACGGATTGATAAACTGGTTTTTGATAAAGCCTTCGGCAACATTCAGCAAACTACTTCCATCGCCACCTGGAGACACAGTGCCGGACTTGCCAGCCTCCTGCGCTGCAAGATGGGGTGTCCCAACAGTGCTGTTGATTTCTGGTGTTGTCTGGGGTTTGACAGGTTCATCATCAGCAAACCAGCCTCCCAGCTTTTCGCCCAGCCAGCCACCAACAGACTCACCGCCCATCGCACCCAATGCGCCGCCGACCAGGCCACCTATGGCAGTGCCAATACCTGGGATCACGGAGCCAATCGCAGCCCCAGCGGCTGCGCCAGCCCAGGCACCACCGGCCCCCCCTACTGCACTGCCAACCTGTTGCGTTTTTTGCTCTGCACTCAGGCTGTCATCCGACAACGTAGTTGCAACGTCCACGGCGCCCATCACCGCACTCAAAGGGGCAGCCAGTTTACCGAGCATTTTGGCCCCGGGCAGACGACTGAATAATCCGCCTTTTTTCCCTGCGAACTGCCCCAGTTTGCCGGCCTTTGCGTCATTTGCCGCAGCCTGAACCGGTATCGATTTAGATGTCGCGTTAGGGAGCTGCCTGCCAGCATCGAGCGAGCGAATAGCGTTGCCCTGTGCTGCGGGCTTGCGTTTATGCTGACTGGCTGCATTTTTCTCCGGTTCGGAGTCTGTCTGGCCCTTGCGTTGCCCTTTGTTACGCCCTCGCTTACCACCAGGTTTGCCCTTTGACTTGCCCTTGTTTTTGCGCTTACGTGGCTGTTTTTTCTCTTCTTCAGGCTCATCCTCTAAATGCCCGTCGAGTTCATCAAAGACACTGGCCCCCTCTGCGTCGCCATCGTTATCGCCAAATAAACCCGAGCCACTTAAAAACTCAGATGCGGCATCACCCAAAGAGGATAAATCGCCGCTCATCAGTCCTTTAAAGTCCAGCTTGCTGAGCGCTCCTTGATGTTGCGCCAACAAAGATGCTGCGCCGTCCATACCAAACGCATTCAGCAGATCCGGTGCTGCCAAGACCAGCGAAGACAGGTCGCCATCCAGCACGCCTTTCACATCCAGTTTCTGGAACACCCCGGCATGCTGTTGCAGCAATGAAGCCGCATCATCCATACCAAAAGCACTCAGCAGCTGAGGGCCGGCTTCGGTCAGAGACGACAAATCGCCGCTCAAAAGCCCGTCCACATCGAATTTTTGTAGTGCTGGTAAAGCCGACTCAAGTAAGGCGCCGGCATCTCCCAAGTCCAGTGCTTTGAGCAGATCCGGCGCGGCATTCATCAAGCTGGAGACATCGCCCTGCACAATGCTTTTTAAATCAAGCTGAGCCAAACCTGGAATTGCAGTTTGCAACTTGTCTGCGGCATCATCCAACTCAAAGGCGCGTAATACCTCAGGCGCAGCGTCCAGCAAACTGCTCAGGTCGCCTTCCATAATCGCCGACGCATTGAGTTTGTTAAGCACCGGCATGGCCTTTTGCATCGCAGCCGACGCCCCTGGCATGTCCAGTGCTTCAAACACAGCCGGAGCAACCTCACCCAGTGAAGCCAGATCGCCACGCATGACTCCCTGAATATCCAGTTTTTGCACTATGCCAGCATGTTGTTGTAACACAGCCGCAGCATCTTCCATGCCCAGCGCATTTAGCAACTCAGGTCCGGCTTCGGCCAGTGAAGTCAGATCACCACTAAGCAACCCATCAACATCAAACTTTTGCAAAGCTGGCAGCGCCGCGGCCATAGCTGTGCCAGCGTCACCCAGCTCCAGCGCGTTTAGTAACTGGGGAGCAACCTTCATCAGACTGGAAACATCGCCCTGAGCAATGCCTTTGAGGTCAAGTTGTGTCAGGCTTGGAATAGCTGCCTGCAATTTGTCTGCGGCCCCTTCCAGCTCAAACGCGCGCAGTACCTCTGGCGCGGCATCCAGTAAACTGCTGAGATCGCCTTCAATGATTGCAGGCGCATTGAGTTTACTAAGCACAGGCAGGGCTTTTTCCATCGCCATAGAAGCGCCAGGCATGTTCAGTGCCTGAAATAGCTGTGGAGCAGCCTGGATCAGTGAGTCCAGCTCTCCCGAAGCCAGCGCTGGCATATCCAGTTGCTGAAGTGCCGGTAACGCTTGTGCGACACCGGCCGACAGGCCGTCCAGACCCAACGCACTAAGCATCTGAGGGACCTGCGATGCTAACGCTTGTACGTCACCGCGCAGCACACCTGACAAATCTAACTGTGCCAATGCAGGCAATTCTGCTGCCAAGGCCTGCTGCAGCTGAGGCAAATCCACTGCCTCAATCAGCGCTGGCAATGCTGTCTTCAGACCATCCAGGTCGCCTTCAAGCAACGCTTTAAGATCCTGACTTTGAAGTGCAGGTAATGCGGACTGAAACGCGGCGACTGTCGGACTCAGGTCTAAAGAGCGGCTCACCTGGGGCATCAAACTGCTCAGACGGCTCAAATCAGCGTTCACTGCCTGAGACAGTGCAGTCACACTGGACACATCCGATGCCTGCTCAGGGGCAGCAACCTCACCACCTGCGCTATGCGAGCCACCCAATTCAACCGGATCCTGACTTTGTTCAGACGCACTCGCCGCAACAAAGCCAGGTGCCGTAACTGTTGAAATCTGGCTTACTCCGCCAGGCTGAGGTACATACTCATTCTGAGTTGTAAGGCGAGCAATCACAGCGCCAAGGTTATCTATAGACGCCAGCAAAGCGTCTGACACCTCAGCAGAAGCCGGGTTGTCAACACTCAGGTTAACCGTTCCTTCGGCTGGCGCAGGCTGACCCGACGACCCCTGTTGTGCCAGCGCAGATTGCAGGCGTTTTTGCAAATCGCTGCTTTGAGGCGCGAGTAATGCCAGCGCCTGAAGCTGCGCCAGTAATTGTCCCACAGAGGCTGCACTGGCATCACTTTGTACTTGCAAAGCGTGCAGCGTCCGACCCAGTTTCGCCAGTCGCTGGTCCACGCCATTGCTCTGCGCCAGGCGATGTTTAACTTTATTTTTGGCTCCGCCAGGAGCACGAAGATGTTCGACAGTTCCTTGTTTCATAGATTTACCTGAAAGAGTTAAGAGGTGATACCAGGGAGTGAAGGGAGATGTTGTGTGGCATTGCTCAGCAGCCTTAAAAAAGCCACTGAGCAATGCCCGAATATTGAGTGCCAAACATGCGCAAAGGCGCATGCCTGCAAATGTTGACCCGCAACGGATCAGGACACAGCGGTTGCCTCTTTATAGTCAACCGCAGCATTGAACCAGTCGATTAATTCATCTTCGGTCAATGCGTTGAGCTCGGCCAGGCCCCAGCCGGTATACTTGGCTAAGGCGATAACCATGGCTCTTAAGCGCCTGGGCGGGATACGAGAAAAGCCTGTAAGGTTTCTCTGAGCTTCACAAAGTCGCTCCAGTCAAGCTCTTCGATGATATCCGGCGAGACTTCGCACAAATTGGAGAAGTAACGAATTTCACTTTCCGATTCGCTGATATCTGCCTTATCCACCATTAACCGGTCACGTACTTTTGGTCGTCTCATTGTCAGTTCGGCATACTCATGCCCATCAACCGTAATTGGAAATGCCAGGGTAATGATTTCTTTCATGCTTTTGCTCCTATTATTATTTACTCAGCGCATAGGCGGGTGCCCCTTACCGGTCGCTAAACTGGCAAGGTGTACCCGCTAACATCTAGGCAAGAACGCGAATTAAGCGCCAATCGCTGCGCGTAACAACGCCATCTGATCTGTGCCATTGATTTTGCGTACATCGTTGTACAAATCAATTTCGTAGATCACTTCGTTATTGATCTCCAGCTTGTACTTCTGCACGGTGTATTGCAGCGTCAACTTAGCTTCTTCGCCGTCTTTCCAGTTACCCATGTCCACTTCTTTGAAGAAGCCTTCCAGAGTCACAACCACAGGCTGTGGCGGCTGACCTTGCGCCTGAATCGCACCACGCGCTGTCAAAGGTGTGGTTGCGCCACTCCAGTCGCCCAGCAGCTTCATCATGTCAGCGTTGTATTCAAGTAACGTAATGTTGCCTTCCAGTTTCTCAAGCTGACCTACGTCCAGCTCAATAGGCGCCTGAAAGCCTGATGTGACTTCACGGGTTTTGACTGTGACTTTTGGCAGCTGAATTTCGTCCGCAATGCCCAGGTAGCCTTTGCCATCAACGAACAGTTTGAATTTTTTAAGGATTTTAGGAGACATTGCCATTATACGATTTCCTCTAGGTAGTTGTTTGTCAGAATGCTCTTGAAGGTGATGTGCTCAGCCGGTGTTGGCGGCGTAAAGTCAAAACTGAAGTAAACCTTGCCAGCCTGGAGGTTTTCCGGCGAATTCAGCTCTTCGTCTGCCCAAATCTCACCGCCCAAAATCGCACCTTGCGCCTTCAGACTGTCCAGATAAGACTGCACACTTTGTTTTACGTCTTCGATGTAAGTTTTGGTGATGTTGCGGTCAACCGCCCACATGTGTGCACGCAGCAGTGAATCGTTGATCATATCCGCAGTACGTACGACTGACAGGAAAGTCCATTTCGGGTCACCAGAACAAGTGCGGTTACCCCACAATTTGAAACCATTCTGACGAATAATCGTCGCAACATGGTTTTCATTCAGATGATTTGCGCGAGCTTGTCGGTCACCCAGCTGGAAGTCCACTGGACGAGCAGTGCCTACAATGCCATTCATTGCCGTGTTGCTCGGGCTCCACCAGAAGCCACGGTCGTTATCCGACTTGGCAATCATACCCGCAACTCGGGCACTGGCTGGCTCAACTTTTTCAACACCGTCTTTGAATACGCGGACATGCGGGTCGACCAGGAAGACACGACGTGAGCTCTGATCACCTCGATACTCAATGGCTTTGGCATCTGTGGTATTCGGACCGTCAGCGATGATCACTGCACGCAGTCGCTCTGCCACACCCACCAATTTGCTAACAACAGGGTTCGCACCACCATCGCGCTGATGCGTATAACCCGGTGCAACCAGAATTCGTGGTGCAACGCCCAGTACAGACTCAGCACCCAGGAATGCAAACACCCCTTTGTATTTGCCATCATCCGTTGAACTGTCTGTCATCGCAGCCATCACAGCAGCTTCATCTGCACCTTCAACACGGATCACAACCACAGCGGCACCCGCCTGGTCAAAAATCCCGTTCAGTGCGTCAGGCAGCGTACCCTGGGTTCCGAGCTTTTCAGCCTCACTGCGCTTACCCGCAATCAATACCGGTGTATTGGCAGGAAATGCGTCTGTATCAGCATCAGGTGCAGTACCGATAACACCAATTACCGAGCTTTTTACAGTTTTAATAGGGCGCGTACCAGATTGCGCCTCGATGACTTCTACACCGTGTAGAAATTCAGACATAGATATCTCCTTTAAAGGTATGTCAATTAGCTAATAAAAAAGCCACAGACGTGAGGCAATGAATTGGCCCCACAGTACTGTGGCTTAAGTTGAAATAAATTAAAAAAACAGAAGTTAGATTTGGATCCCTTCGATGGTTACCGGTTCACCATTGATGAGGTATAACCCTTCAATAGCGATTGATAATTTGCCGTCTCCGACCGGGTGCACCGCCACCCCTTCAAGTGAGAACCTGGGCTCCCATTGCTCAAGTGCGTTGGATATAGCAATCGTAATGTCGCCTACCAGAGAATGTGAAAATGGTCGGTCAATTAATTCAAATAAGCCGCAGCCATAATCACGACGCATCACCCGGCTTCCCTTGGGCGTCGTTACTATGTCTTGAATACTTTGCTTTAAATGTTCAACGCCACTGAGTGGCTTGCCCGTCTGGGCATTCATCCCTATCATGCGGCACCTCCTTTGTTGCCCACAATGAATTGCGCAAACCCATCTTCAATCTTTGCGTTACAACTGCTGACATCACCCACTCGGGCAACTGCTTTGCGCCCAATGGTAAAGCCCGGCGCCCCTTTTGTTACCGTCTGCCCCGCATGAGGCGGCAGCTTGCTGTCTTTGCTGTGTAAGTGCACGGACAATACGTCACCAACACACAACACCGCTTCTCCACCGACCTTAAAGGTATTTTGTGCTGCAGCCACCGTGGCCGGGTTGTAATCATCGTGCAAATTGGTTTGGGCTTTATTTAATGAAATGGCTGGCATGGTTACTCCTGCGCTTTGATCATTGCACCATTGAGCAACAGATTGCCCGTCGCCGCGATGGCAATATCCTGCTCCGATGAGCTGATATTGACCTGCTTGCCCGCTAAATTCAGTGTTTCTTCTGCCGTTACATGAATGTTTTTTACTGCACTGACAGAAGCGTCATTGCCCACTGTGAGGTTGGCATCATTAACGACATTGATTGAGGCGTTGTTGCCCACTTCTACCGTGGCATTGAAGCCACACTCAATACGAAGGTCTCTTTCACTGTGTACCGTTATTTTTGCGGTTTCTTCACCATCAGTATCCGGCACATAGAGATGATAAGTGTGATTTTGAGTGTCATATTCAACCAGCGCGCCGTCCTGATAGCGGGTGCGGTGCACATGTTCACGACTGCTTGCCGCTGCATAGCTTTCCCCTTCACCCGCACCTAATACATGGTCTGGCTTATGATGATCTGCGGCCGCACTATATACACTGCCCAAAATCACGCCCTGAGCGGTGTCACCACAAGGCGCAAGGACGATAACCTGCTCGCCGACCTCGGGGGCACGCCAGGTCATGTTGTGTGCCGCCATATCGGTCAGCCAGGGCAGCTTAGCTGTGATCCAGTCACCGATTTTGACCTTCACACGAGCTGCCTCGTAGTCAACTTCATGTACTGTACCAAGCGTGATCAGCTTACTTAAACGATGCTGTAAGTCAGATAAGGCTAATTCTGATTGAGCAGGGTCCGGAATCATAATATCTCCCCTGCGGGCGTTTGGGTGCTGTAGACCAATTTATGCTCATGACCGTGTTGCCCCAAATACACGTCGGTAATTGACACGCCTGGCGATTCGCTCTGCTCAACCTGATAGTAAAATGACCAGTTCAACTGTAACTGAGCTTTCACGCCCTCACTTTGCTGACTAAAGGCAAAGGTCGTTTTATCGGCAATAAAGTGTTGCCAATGGGTGGGCACGTCGTCCGCCATCATTGCGGCTTCGCCTCTACTGAGTACCTCATCCAGCCGCTCCAGCAGCCTGGCTTTATCGCCATCCATCAACTCAATATCAAGCTGCACACTCAGCACCCGCCTGTCCAGCGGGTTTGGGCTGAGGTTTTTGTTGTATGCCGGTCCATAGCTGACACCGATTTCGGTGCCTTTACTTTGCAGCTCGCTGGCCTGTCGTTCCAGTATAGGCGTTAATGTCAGTTGGGCTTGCTGGGTCAGGTCCGGGGCAACCTGGCTCGGGATTAAATAATTTACCTGAGCCACAGCCGCCAGGGACGTCGTCAGACGCTCAAGCACCTGGGTGATTAAGGTAGTTCTTTGCATAGACTTGCTCTTAGATTAAAAAGACTCGAAGACGATCAGTGAGTCAGGGCGGGCGACGTGCCCGAAGTCGGATGGTATTACAGCTCAGGCTTGACCGGCCAGACGACGTCGTTTGGCGAGTCAAATGCTTGCGGTAAATCCCTCAATGCCTGACGATAGTGCTTCAGCTCATCAGGTACCGCACCTTTCGTTTCCTGATATTTAAGTACCAGCCAGTCTGTTGAACGCAGATAGGCATCGCGCATTGCTCTGATTGAGTGCCACTGACTCTCCTCTGCAAGTTGCTGAACTGGCATCTGAGCTTCGTTTTCTATTCTGTCCATGTTTATCGCTCCCATGTTGGTTGGTTATGACTGATGCGCTCTGCACTTGGGCGACCACGCTCCGACGTATACTCAGTACTGACGCCAATAGCTCGGGATGCGCCGCAGTGGTATCTCGGGTCAATTTTAAGGGTTAACCTCGCGATTCCCGAGTCACCCCCCTGACCAATTGCCCTGAAATTCACAGGGACTGAAGACCCTTTCAGGTCCGGACCCAAAGGAATTTCTTTCGCCGGGTTGTCCGGCTCTGAAATAAACAGGCTGAGATGGTTATTGTGAACAATACTTTTTGCTTCCATCACGGCAGAAACACAATCCGAAAATGACGTGCCGGTAAATACCAAGTGTTCAGTGTAACTCGTTGCAAACATCCCCCGGTGGGTCATAATAACTTCGCATTTAAAGTAGTCCCCGCCTGCGCCGAAACCACCGCCATTTTGTGCATCAAATTCAAGTAAGTTGATGTAATAAGGTTCCTGTGGCGCGGCGCAATGCGGAAATTCAGCATCTGGCCCATCTCTGTCTGCGGTATACCCACCATTACCGAGATTAGTCGCAAAGAAGTAACGCTTTATTTTGCCTTGCTTATGAACTTCTAAGCCATTAACCAGTTCAGTATGGCCACTTTTCCAGCTATTAAACTCAGCCTGAGCCTGAGCCATTTCAGTATTGAGCGACGCTTCAGCGTTTGTAATGCGCGCATCAACTTGCGCTAACTTCGCATTCAGTGTCGTTGTGATCTCACCTGCTTTATCGGCCACAGTCTGACACAATGCGTTAGCACGCCCTGCGACCTCTGTTAGCTGCTGCGAGATTGGTTTAGTTTCAGTTGTCATATAGTCTCCTTTGAACTTTGTAAGTCACTTTCATCAGGCATGTTCCAGGGCCGTCAGGCGCCATTCTTGTTCAATCTGGCGATGCATGGTATCGATCTGGGCCAAAGTTAATTCGGCCAGCTCGTTATCGAGGATCAGGTTGAGGTTATCGACACCGAGTTTGACCTCAACACTGTCTGAGGGCAGCTGTGTCAGACTCAAAGTTAGCCACTGCAACACTTTAACGTCCGGCGTGCGATACCCCAGCGTGGTGTTAGGTTTAGAATACACACCCAGTAAAATCAGTTTAGGCTGACCGTTTGCCAGCTTTTCGCCGGAATCCAGAAATACGCCAATTTCACCAATTGCGTACTCCAGGGGCGCCTCGAATTTGGCGGCCACTTTCAGGCTGCTGCTTTCACCGTCGGTGTAGTCCGAATCGGCAATTTCCACCAGCTCTTTTTGAGAGCGCAGCGTAGTTTGATTTTTCGACGGGGTATAGCTTGCGTCCCCAAAGGCCATATGGCTTATCTGCCCTTTAAAACCTCTGGCGCGTGCAGACAATAGGGCATCCAGCCCCGCCTGAGTAAATTGCAAGGTTAATGCTGACATTAAGTCACTCCTTGTAAATGAAAAGATTGAATATTCAGAGCTTGAATCCCTGACAACAGCGCCAACTCACCAGCCACCAGTTCAGGTGTAATACCCAAACTTCCAGCCACAATATCAGCGCGGTTCAATGAATGAAGCAGAGCACAAGATGTGATCCCGCACTCAGTTCGGTCTGGCGTAAGGCCTTCGCCTTGTAAACGCCAGTGCTGGCAATTAAGCATGTGTCCTGCCGCTGAGGTTGCCACCGAGCCCTGTGTCGGATCTGGCGTGATACCCAGGCCCGCCGCTTCATGAACAATCAGATTGAGCGGTGCTTGCACAGTCCCAAAAGGTGCTACAGACTCGCTCAGTGAAATGCCCAGCTGTAAATCGACATGGATGGCACCGCGCTTGACCGCGTTAATCACCCGGCGGACTTTTTTCAACATCTGGGGTGTCAGCAGTCCTTGCTGATAGTCGTCCAAATTCTGATTCACTAATGCCCACACTTTAATCGTACCGGGCGGCATGGCCTCTTCTGAGGGGATGTCCGCTCCTTCGGACTGCCACCATTCCCTGATCTCAGTAGCAATGTTTAAACTGTCGAGTGCTTTTTGCAGCGCATAGGGCGTGCCTTTATATTGGTGAACTGTAAACGCATCGCGGATCACCTGGCGCTTAAGTGCTTCTGACCAGGCTTCGTCCCACTCATCCACAGACATAGACCAAGCCAGCCAGGGCAATAACGGCGTGGGGCAGAGCATCGGATCCCATAATGCACGCAGCAGCAAACGGATATCCTGTAAAATACAAGCATCCTGCACACTGCGACGCAGCGCCTGTTCATCCGGAGCATCATCCAGATTGGGGATGTTAAGTGCCTGGGCAAGTTCAGTGAGCTTAGTCACCGGGCAAAGGGTGCTGTCCCAAACCACAGTGAGCAGCTGATTAATATCTGCACCAAAAAAAGCACTGTTGGTCATCGCATCGAGCTGCCACTGCGTTGCAAGTCGCTGCCGCTCAGCCTGGGTCCTGCTACTGATATCCAGTGTATCAAACAGTAATAATCTTACTTTGCCTGGTTTTTTCATCTGTCGGGCAAGAGCCCGGCTTAGTGCTGATGCGCTACCTGGTAATAACTCATTCATCTTTCACCGCCACAGTCACTTGTGCGTGTTCACACCAAGCCGACTGCACATCCGTGACGGATACATTGCTTGCAGGAGACAGCAAATGAACCTCATCGACGCCCTCGCGATGCAGCGCGGCAAACAATCCGGCCCGGGTCACTTTTTTCCCAAGCGCCTGACGGCTCACCAGATAATCTTGTAATGCGACCTCGGCAGCCTGACGGATTGCGTTAGCAGACGGCCCTGGTAACACCACCAGCTCCGCCTTAACGGTAAAAGGCACAATTTCAGCGGCACGAACGGTGACCCTATCGCCCAGGGGTCTCACTTGTGACCCCCCTTGGTGCTCCCATCCCTGGGCAGCAAAGTGTTTACCTACTTTTTCAAGCAATGCCTGAGACGGCGTGCCATCTCCTTCAGTACCGAGAATGGTCAGGGCAATGTCACAGGGTGCCGGACTGGACACGGTGACATCGCGAATGCGCGTATCAAGTGACAAAGCATGAAAGGTATAAGCCGAGGCACTACCTGCGGTATTCAAGCCATCAAAGGCCAGTTGAATACGCTGACGAAACCGGCTATCTTCCTCTGCGTCGCCTCGCAACAGGTTATAACGCGAGGCGATGGCATCCAGGTCTGCACCAGTGGCCGTTGCCAGCATCACGCCCCGAACCGCATCATTTGCCTGTTGAGTGTGCAAGACTTGCTGATAAGCCAGCGTTTGCAACAAGGCAGTCAACGGGTCACTTTCAAGCGCCAACGCATCGGCATAGTGAGGATGAGCGGTTAAAAAACGCTGTTTGATTTCCTTAAACTCTTGTTCGAAATCCACATCCTGTAGCAGCTCAGGTAAAGGCACCCGGGACAGGTCTGGTGTCGCAAATTGGCTCATCTCATCCTCTGTCTTACAAAATTAAGTTATAAAAAACCCGACTTGGCACTGCATAAGGCAGTACCGCATCGGGTTTATCACGGGAAGTACGATTTGTTCTTTCGTTAGCTTTCTCAAGCTTAGGTGTATCTTACTGATTTTAAGGGAGTAAAAACGGTCAACTTTGACCGGTTTAAACTCGACACAGTAAACCCTCCGGATTCAGACATAAAAAAACCACCGCTCATCATTCTGAGCCGGTGGTTTTTAACTTGCGGAATCTTGCTGTTCTCTGACAGCTTACTGTATCTCTTGACTTAGCTTTCTCAAGCTTAGGTGTATCTTACTGATTTTAAGGGAGTAAAAACGGTCAACTTTGACCGGTTTAAACTCGACACAGTAAACCCTCCGGATTCAGACATAAAAAAACCACCGCTCATCATTCTGAGCCGGTGGTTTTTAACTTGCGGAATCTTGCTGTTCTCTGACAGCTTACTGTATCTCTTGACTTAACTTTCTCAAGCTTAGGTGTATCTTACTGATTTAAAGGGAAGAAAACCGGTCAATTCTGACCGGATTGGACTTTTTCCTACCTTTTTATGCAAATAGCCTGGTATTACAACTCAGCTTTGAAGGAAAATTCGTCCAGCGCGTCGATGGATGCCAGATCTGCCACCTGTAACTCCGCCTCATTACTTCTCTGACGCAGCGCTTCACGCTTTTCCAATTCTGCCTTATAGGCCGCATTTGCCTCTGTTCTTTCAACCTCTGAGCCACCCAGCTGCGCGAGCAGCACTCGCTCATGCGCTTTGGTGACACGCCACACCTGCGCCTCCAGGCAATCATACACAGCACGTTTAATCTCATCGATCAACATAGCCTTACGTGAAGCAATGGCATCTTCACTCAGGTGCGGCGGCACGTAACCAGCAATAAAGGCGGCTGCAGACTCATCATTCCAGGCTTCGCCGGTCTGTGGATGCACCAGCCAGTAGTTTCCCTCGATTTTCATGCCTTTATCGGCAAAATATTCGCAACTCATGTTCTCTCCTTAAAATGCGCGACAGGTACGGCCGAGGCCGTGATAATTGTGGGTGAAGTGCTCATTAATCACCCCAGTGTGACTATATGGATTGATACACATAATGGCATTAGCCATTATGCCACCATGATACCCCGCCGTATCTGGTTCTGAGCGATAAGAGTACATACCCAATAACTCACCTGACATACTCTCAAGTGCCACGGTAGCCTCTCCGGTGCCAGTTGCATTCCCTGAAGTTGTAGCCGCCCGAGAGCTATTCATAAAGAAATAGTTTACGGGTTCTAATTTTAGTTCAGGTGTAAAGCGATAATGCGCGCAGTAGCGACTCCCTCCCATTTTCACTGTATTGTTAAATACACCGAAATACCCATAATAATCCCAAGGTTGACTCAGCTGTGCTTCCTGGCCTGTTAAGCGTCTGATACCATAAGGGTAATTCAGGTAATGATGTATCATTTTAACCGTAGTAAAATCACCGTTGTCCACATATGCCTGTAGTTCTGACTCGTTCGCAATAGCTGTCGTAGTGATAACGTTTCCATCACGATATTTTTCAATCAGTAAAGACGTGTTTTCGTCGACCATAAGCAGGCAATGCTTCTGATTGTCGTACAATACTGCTACATCAGCGTAGCTATGACTGGTGATGGAAGGAACACCATATTGGTCCGTCGCATTCAGGTTTTTTTTAGGCTTACTCATTGACGTAAAGCCTTGCGAACGAACGTAGACCCCCCCATAGTTTACCACTCCAGTAGCCTGAGAGTCCTGAGTACTATAGACAATGTCATACTCAATATCCGCCGGATTGTCTTTACTGCCCAGTGGTAAATAAGCGCTGGCACCATAAAGATAAGTCGTACTAGTCGGGTTTTGTGCAAACGAATTTGCGTGTACAAAGCTGCTATGTGTAATGCTTCTGCCACTTCCATCAGCGAATAGCTTTAAGTACTCCAGCCGGCTTTGCTCATAGCTGTTGTTATAAGTGAAGCATGGTCTGACTAGAAACGTTTCGCCACTGTGGTCATAGACTGCAAATACCGAAGTGGTACGCGCATAGTTGGCTGAAGTGTGATTTGTTTCTATCGAATTAATCCCAAACAAGGGTCGTATTTGATTGGTAAAAGCCCGTCCCTGCAATGCTTCAACCCGAGCCAGGCTCGGCGCCATTGCATCCAGCTGATCCAGTTTAGCCGCTTTGCCTTCAAGCGCGGTGCCATTGTCATTGAGTGTCTGTGCTGCCTGTTGCAGGCTGGTCTGGCTGACCTGAGCAACCTGTTGCAGTGCTGTGGTGGCCTCATCAATATGCGATTCTGCCACGGCCACAACAGCCTGTTCCAGTTTTTCGTTATCGGCCAGTTTGGTGATTGCATTACTGACCAGCGCCTGCTCTTCGGCACTAAGCGGTTGTTCGCCTTGCATGTCGGCGACCAGTTTGTCGACCATGACCTGCACGGCAGTTTGTATACTTGCCATAAATTCCTCGTTGAATGATTTTGAAAGTAAATGAAGGGGCCTGCACTACAGCACAAGCAGGGGTTCACCTAATAGCTGGTTCAGGCGACTGCGACGCAGCTTCTCCTGCACCGCAAGATACTGTTGCTGTTGAATGTGTTGTTGCTGAAATAACTGCGTGTCTACTGCCGTCAGGGCATTAGCCAGCCGCACTACATCTTGTTGCAGCAAATTGTCCGGATGCGGCAGAGGCAGTGAAAAATGCGGGGTAAGTGGATTATGCATACCGCCTCCTTAGATAGAAAATGCCCGTAAAGCGCGCACTCGAGGACGCTCCGTATGGCTGCCAGAAAGCAATAATTTTACCCGGGCACTGCGCTCGGTCAGGCTATCCAGCTGGTAATGACACAACTGCCAGCCTTCATCCGCGGCCTGTGTCGATTTCAGCGGCACTTCAAGCCAGCTGTCGCCCTGCTCAATCAGTACCGTGACTTTCGCAACCCCTGGCAGCTGGGCCTCAAAGCTCACTTTAAGACTGCCATCCACTTCACAGGGGATCGCCCGAGTCACGTAGTCGGCCTGCTCCGCCACTGTGCCCAGTGCAGCCTGGACGCTTTCAAACAATACCGGAGACTGGGTCGCGGTACCGGTCAGCCTGGCACTGACATTGATTGTTTCTGTGGCTTTGTTGGCTAGCCGGACGGACTGTAATTCCTGCAAGCTGAACGTGCCTGTGCTTTCGCCTGAAAACTCAAGTTGTAGCTGAGTGTCACTTCCCGGGCGCTCTGCAACAGCCAGCGCAAGCAAGTCTGTGTGGCCATCCAGCGCCACCTCGCCCAAAGCCACCTGACTTTCTGTTTGCGTAAAGCGGGCGGCTTTAAGACGAAACGCCAGATCGCGGTTCTGGTGCGGTGTCCAGGTTGACGCATTACTTGAAGACAGCAACACACCGACCTGATAAGGCTGGCTGGTTACCCATCCACTGTCGCTGTCAAACTTGCCCAGTTCTGCAATCGCCACTTCATGCTCGTCACCATCTGTGAGCACCACTATCGCATATTCTTCACCGGCATTAAGCGACACCGGAGTAAATTCAAACAAAGTTGGTTCACCCCCAAGTTTAATGTCGCCTTGCTCTAATGTCGCCTCTGCCAGCACTGTCTGGTTGGGGATCCCCAGTTCGGTTTCGCGGATCTGCACGCGGACCGCTTCCTTTCCTGTCTTTTTAAACCACAACTCAACGGCGGCTATAAAGCGGCGCTCTGGCAAGGTGAAGGTTTGCGCTAATGGATCATAACGCACCGTCACAATTGAATTGATACGGCGTACCGTTTCGCTACGAATAGTGGCATTGCCGGTATAACGCGCCTGCCCCATCGAGTCTTTCGCACCGATGAAACGTACATCTTTACTGCCTACCGGCACATTGCCTGGGATCAAAAAACGGCCACGTATCTGGCCGTTGCTGTCTGCCTTGATCATTAAACCTCCTGAGCCTGGACACTGATCCCATCAAAGGTCACCCGCTCCAGGGTTTCCTGTGGACCAAATCCGGAAATAGTAAAGTTCACCCAACGTGAACGCATGAATTGAGCCTGACGCGTGGTGCGGCTCAGTACCTGAGTGCTGGTGCGTGTGCGCGTTAACCTGCGTAGCCCCCGGCCGATATCAAAACGTCGGGTGATGGGGCTGGTCCAGCTGCGGCTTGTCTGGGTCCAGTGGTCGACACTGGGTGTCAAACGCACCGTGGCAGGAATAGGTTCAACCGCCTGATAGGGATTGACCTTCATGCTGCCAGTTTGTTTAGTTTGCGCCAGCACATCTTCAAGTTCATAAGGCAAGGTCAGCACATTACCGCTTGGCAAAGGCAGTTCAACGATATCGGCACTCAGGGGTAAAATAAGCTCACCATCGACAATCGCTGCCGTTTGTTCAATACCGGCATCACGCATATCATCATCAATGAAAGGGTCGACAAATACGCCGAACTTGCTGGCGGATTCCTCACTGTTGGCATCATTACGCAACCGCTCAATCGCCAGCAACTGATATAAATCACTGATCTGAGACTGCATTTGTTCCAGCTCAGACATAGACACCGCCCTGACCGCAAGGTTTTCAATCTCCGGTGCCTGATCGGTAAACCAGCTCTGACTCACCTGCGCCAGTGGCAGATGATTGGCCGGCACTTTTGGCGCAACGGGCAGCTGATGTGCCGGTTGTCCTTTAATGCGCTTAAGCTGACCAAAGCGGTCCAGCACCACAAGATCAATGCGTGGCCGATACCACTGATAATCCACAGTGATCAGAGCATTTTCAACCAGTTCTCCCTGTGGTTGCTGCTTTTGCAAGGTGAAGCCAAACTCATCATGTTCAATTGCCACCTGAGTACGAAAGCGGTATCGCACCTCAAACTGACTGCCTGGGGCTGGTTCTTCACCACTGAGCTGCCAGCTGATGTGATTCCGTAAGAATAGGAAATCAACGCCGGCAACAAAGGTCGTCTCTCCCTGCGTGACACTCAGGATCTCCAGTACTGACTCATCCGGAAGCAGATCCTCACCACCTGCCAGTTGAGCCCGAGTCAATATCGCGCTTTTTTCAATGCTGACATTCACTTCTTCTACGGCTTTAACCGGAAAGAAGTCCAGGTCAACCCGCATACTGCGTGCGCCATCGTCTGATGCCGGAACACTGATAAACGCCTTGGGCTCTTCTCTGACCGTGCCAATATCCGGGTCCCAGTCAAAGGCAGTGCTGCGCGCAGTATCAAAGGCCACTTCATATCCCTGAATATGCGCCTTCCCCTCTTGCAGGCTAAAGACCTGCTGATCGGCTTCGCGGTCACGATAACTCAGCGCCATCCCTTCAACGACATAACTGCCGCCGTTGGCTTCGCGATCATAACGGGCCAGTGCCTGAGTCACCGCATCCAGCTGAGGCGGTGCTTGCTTGATGATCAGCACACCATCTTCAATGCGGTGTACAGGATAAAACGCATCGTCCTCGGCCAGCGCGTCCTCTCGCAGCCCCCACTGACAATGCTGCTGCAATCTGGCAGCGCCGGGCTCATCATAATTGAGGGCATTGACGGCCGGATCTCTGAGCGATGGATCTTCAATTTCCGTTACAACACTGTGAGTTAGCCAGACACCTATATCAACACCACCTTGCAGCGTAATAGTAAATGTGGCTGCGGGTATCTCTCTGATATGACCGTCCAGATAAACCTGGGCCGCGCTCAGCTGAACCTCTCCGGATACGGCGTCTATCACGACATCGTCGCCAGACACCAAATCGCCATCTTTGAGCAAGACATCGGCAATTCCTTTCACCTGATCCCGTACCTGAGATTGTAAATCGTTCAGCTCCCGGCTTTGCAAACCACGCCCAGAACGAAACAGCAGCCGCTCATAGCCATTGGCTTTATCATAATTGTGATAATAATCCTGTAGCATGGGCTCTCCTAAAAACTCATCACAAATTCAAAACTTTCCCGGACGCCTGGCTCTCTGACCAAAGGCGCCCGGTGATCCAACAACAACAAAGTCCCCGTTGATGCGATTTGCTCCGGCGGTACATAGACCTGCCCCGCAGCCACATCAGCTGTGAACGTCGTGCCTGAAAAGATCCCCAGTTCGCGAACAGTTTCGCCCTGTGCATCTTCAAAATCGAAAACGAATTGGCAATAAACATGACGCGTAGGTTCAGCACTGTGGCGATAACGCGCCCCCTGCACATCGATGTCGCCTTGCTCATCCGGCTCACAAAAACCCTGAAATTTAACTTTTCGATACCCTAAGGGATCGGCCAGTTGCGTGGCACTGATGGGTTCGGATGGTGGCGCCTGCCAGTTGCCATCACCGCGGCCCCAGGCCAGATAAAGTGAGGTTTGGGCTACGCTGCGCGCAAGCAGAGTCCGCCCGTTAAAGGTGAAAATAGACAATGTAACTCCTTGTTGAGTGGTTAGGTAAGTGAGTAATGGCACTGAACAAGCTGAGGTGTCTGACTGTCAGACCAGCTCACTGTTGACCAGCTTGCTTGCCAGAGTCCGGGTTGGGTTTGGATATGACTGACAATGGCACGTTGATGCGAAATACCAGCCTGAAGGTGACTTACAGGCGGTACACTGAGCACCAGCGTGCCCAGACGGTGATTGTGGACATGACCCCACAGCTGGCCTCGCTTGCGCAACACTTTACTCCCACCCTGCGCAGACAGTTCCGTTCGTTCACTGTGAGTACGCTGGCGAGACAACCTCACTTGCTTGCCATCTTTCAAAGTATAATGAAAGCCTGACTGATCACTGAGCAGATCGCCAAACTGACCTGATGACAGCGCCAGCTCGCGAATATCGAGCTGATAAGTGATCCGAACCAGCTCGCTGCGGGCCGGTGCACTTAGCTCACTCAGTTGTGCCAGCCGGTTGAGTTGCCACTCACCTGGTACACTATCAAGGTGCAATTGATAACGATAAAAGTGCCGAAGTGATCCCGACTCTTCAATGTGTAATAAGGGCTCTCCAAGCCAGCCAACCGCCATCGCCAGACTCGCCCGCGTACCTCGGATCCGCTGCCAGCTCAGCCCCTGCAATAGCACTTGATCCAGGTTATCCAGATAAGGTTCCAGAGGATCCAAACCATATTCCCAGACCAGCCAGGGCAACAAATTGGGATTGGGATGAGACTTAAAGCCTCTGAGCAACGAAATACTTGCTTCCAGTGTTTGTGTAAGCTGCCCGTGCTGATCTAACGCCCGTTGTAATGGGGTGTGATTGGGTGGTACCAAAGGTGTATTAGCGGTTAAGTTTTCAGACATAGACTTACCTGCTTCAGCTGAACATATTGATTTGCCGCCACTTCGACCAAAGAAGCTGGGGTATGGATTTCAACATGCTTAACGCCCGCAACATGCAACTGGGCACTGAGCCAGCTGGGTGTCATTACCGTGCCGAGCGCCAGCTCTGTCTGCCACGCAGCACGCAGCTTCGCTTCCAGCTGCTCAAACACCCGTAAAGGCGTATTTGAGTTGAGATAAATATCAGCGTGGACATCCACCTCAATGGCCTCTGCCAGCTCTACGTCCACTGTATCGGTCAATACTTTGACTTCATCACTGAGTACATAGCTGCGTACTTGCTGCAATGCCGCTGTCGGATCCTGATCCGCATGAAATAGCACCGCCACGCGAACCTTACCGGACTCGGGACTATCTACTTCCACGTCACGGATCGCACTGGGCGCGGCGGTCAATGCTGCGTTGCGATAGTGGTCTTTACTACCCGCCGTACTTGATGCCAGAGTCTTTTGCCGGATCCGTTGACGGAACCCGCTATCGGCTTCATTGGCTGCCCTCAGGACACCATAAAACAGCCCAAGCTGGTCCAGATCGGCATCCTGCGCTGTTGCCAGCAAGTTAGACTGTACGGCTTCATTTATGCGCTGTCGTAACAATAATTCGCGGTAACTTTCGACCTGCAAGCATACCGATAACGGATCACTTTGCAGGGCCAATGCGTCTGCATACTGCGGCGCAAGGGCTTTAAACCGCGCCACCCGCGCCTGATAAATGTCTTCAAATTCAATAGATTCTAAAATATCGGGCGCAGGGAGCGCCGTAAAATCGAAAAGGTCGGTCATAGTACAACCTGTTTTAAGTGAACATAAGTGTGAAGCGAAGATGCGCTGGACTGTAGTAATCATCAGCCAAAAACAGTAAGGCTGCTGACACACTTACAATAACCAGCACATTGCCCCAAGGAATGGCAAGAAATCCAGTTGATTAGGTAAACAAACAATTTATCTTAGGGTAGCTCTGGCCAGGTAACTTGCCCGGGATCCGTTAATCCATTCGGTAAGTCACGGAGTGCTTGACGATATTCAGCCCATACTTGCTGCTGCTCTGGCGCGATCGGTGCGTCCGGGATCTGCGTCCAGTCACACTCCTGAAGTAGCATATTGCGTCGTTTTCTTAGTTCATCCAGTAACTGGGTCCGACAGGCATCATCCACAATACTTTCCGGTACGCCCGCCTCCAGCAATTCCGCTTTTGTTGAGTTAATATATTCGATTCCCTGATACTTAATATTAGCCAGCATTAGACTGCTCCCCAAAATTGTAAACTCGTATTCGTCTGTGGTGTTAATCTCTCACTGACATCCATTCCGGATTTCACCGAATCGCTAAAGCCCCATGCGGCGATAAAATCAAGCACTTTACCATCAGAGACATCAACATCTACATTCAAAGGTTCCTGCGTGCACTTCCTCTTAATCACCGATAGGTACTTTCCGATGAACGACCAGGAATGCCAGCCAATCCATCCGCAATTATGGGCCGTAAACCACTGTGGATTTGCCACTTGCTTTAAGTGACAACCCTGAAACAAGATTGAGGCAGTGCCCAATCCAATCCCCTCTGGGTGGACGATACAGTCGTACGTCTCAAATTGCGTGTCCCGGAAATATAAATCAACGGTGCCACTGTGTTCGTTGTACCCCTGTAGAGTAACCATACCGTGGCGGTAAGGAGCAGACTTTTTACCAATTTCAGCAACTTGTCTGAGTGTGATATTCTTCGTCGCCAGATTCACCCCATTTGTGATCCTGATTGGATTAATAAAGTCACACAACTCACCGGCCGCACTATATTGTCGAAAGGCCTTAAACTCGATAATTGAAGTTTCTTTATTTCGTCCTGAAATTAACAAGTTACGACCAGGAGGGACATACAATTCCGTTTTCCAAGTGCAGATGGTGTTTTCAGGAATGATAATCTCAACACTCTGGTGCCCTGCTTCAAACTGTTCCCTGACTTGCTCGGCAACATCGACGTCACTGAGGGCATCTACTTTAGTGTAAATATTATATGCTGAACTCAAATAGCGACTGTTCGCTTCTTTCATAAAGCCCTGAAAAGACGTACGGGCTTCTGCTACTTCTTTGTCTATTACTGACGACTTAGCAATAACCTGACCGGTCAGTGCATTATTGGCTTCAGTCAGTTTGGCAATTTCCTCGTTTAATGAAACGAGACGTCCTTCCAACGTTTCTGTATTGGTTGACACAATTCAATTCCTTATAGTTAAAATGTACGGCGGGTATGCTTAAGGCTGAGAAGGCTTGTTATGTACCAGCCACGAATTGTCAGGACTGGTTTGGGTTATCAGGTAGCAACCCGGAGCCAGTTCGATATCCGGAGGAGTGAACTGTTCGGCGTATACCTCTACATTTCGATAAAATGCCAGAATGCCACCACCAGTCGGCGAGATATCTGCTCTAAACTGTGGCATATATGTGAAGCTTCTTTCACCATTTACCATGCTGACATCTGCCGCAAAAGTAACATTTTGCATGGCAACCGTACCAACCCCGGCGAAGCGACTGTAGTTAACGGCAACAAAGTGCGGAAACAGTGCGCCTTCTCCCCCGTAAAGTACAATCACAGGGTAAAAATCATTGCTGCTCGAAAGTGAGTAATTCGCTCTGCCAATGTTCTCAAACAAGCGATTGTGCTCTAACGTAATATGCTTTTCAAAGTCACCATCAAACTGCAGCGCAATTCGGGTATTAATACCCCGCGTATTAAATGCCACTGCACCTGTACAGTGTAATTTCAGACCGTAATGGAGCCAATCCGTTTGTGTGTATGCTTCAAATTGAACATTACAGTCTGGTAGGATAACACCACTGAAATAATGCGTTTTTTCGTTAGCCGCCAATTTTATGCGTGCCGAGCAGCCGGCTGTTAAACGGCGGCATGCCTCAGTCAACGTTTGTAACGGTTGTTCCGGCGTTTTACCATCATGGTTATCGCTACCGATATTGGGGTCAGCATTTACATACAGTTCGGTTTCCAAGTGCGACTTGATGGCATTAATTGCGGTATCTGGCACTGAATTCAGGGCAGTATCAATGAGACCCAGCTGACTATTAACTTCATTCGTTAATAACTGAGCGCCGGCGACAAGGTTGGCATTTTCATCAATTAGCTCTGCAATTTTCTGACTCAGCGTCGTCATAATGCTTTCCTCATTTGAATTAACTGCTCATTAAAAGCTATTTGTCGTAAATTTGATTGGATCTGAGCACTGGCCATTTTTGTCTGAGCCAGTGCCATGGTGAGAAACTCTTCACCGTAGAACAGATTGAGGTCACCCGATGCGTGGATATCAATGCTATCTCCAGGCACAGCATTCAAGATCAGATCAAACCCCTGAACAATTTGTGCCAAGGGAGTCTGGTAGAACAATGCATTTTCGGGGTGAGACCACACCGCAAACAATGTTCTATTTTGATCATTAAGAAAAAACCCCACTTCACGCACGGCATATTGCGCTGTATCCTTGAAAGTCCCAGTCACGTTGTAATGACCTGCACCGACGACCTTACCACCACTCACATCGACTCTATTTCGCTCGTTTTTAAGCTGAATTTGGTCACGATGAGCGATATATCCTTGATCTCCCACTGCTATCTGCGCAATTTCAATCTTGATCCCCTGATCATGTGCGCTAACAGCGGCATTTAACCCCTGCTGTGTTATGACAGGTGTATACGTATTCATATAATGTCCTTTTAAATAAGCGTCATTTTTACACTTTGAATTGATAGCGTATTAGCCTTTGATGCTACTTCTGACTCACCTTCAAACCGCATGTAGCTCTGTTGTTCAAAGTTGCCGGTTCCAATACAGGACCCCATAGAACGCGCTGCGAGCACTATGCTATGCTCATCAAACTCAGCCCCCTCATCGTTCAGCAGGTTTGTACTGTCTGATATTGAAGGTTTGTCTGTTCCAGCTATCGCGAATAACTCAGTCCTGAACGTAAAAGCAGGACTTGCTTGCATGTTGAGCTGGCTCATGGAGTGCGAGGCTGCCATATTGGTTAGCGAACACTCAGCAGATTGCGCAACCCCAACGCGAAACTGAATTTGACTACGACATGGTTTAGTCGCAGCCACTGTTTGCCACAGCTGTGCCTGAAGTTTTGGCGTCAGTAATGTGTCCCCTTGCGGGTCCAGATTGTCATGGGCCAGTGCCAGTAACTCAGCACTATGTGGTGCACCACCGGTTTGCCACCATTCCTGCAATTCAACACTGGCATTCAGGCTACTCAGCGACTGCTTAACTGCCCCCGCGGTGCCTTTAATTCTGTGATTAGGCACACTGTCGGCAATCACCTGACGCTGAATATGCTCAGGCCAGAGACTGTCCCAGCTATCCACGCTTAACCCATCTGCCAGCCAGGGCAAAAAGTGCACCGGACAGTGCCATGGGTCCCAAAGTTGCGAAAGTGATACAGGCACCTGGGTGATGCGACTTGCTGCGTTATCCAATGCCCGCTCAAGCTTACTTGCCTGATTGGGTAGCAGTGACTCAGACATGCTCGCCTCCGATGTCAACTTCAATTGCGGTGCAATAAGCTGCTTCATCCTGATCCACCGTGATGTCCCACTGTGGTTCGAGTAACTCAACCCGCTGTACGCCTTCACGATGCAATACCGCATACAGAGCAGATAAAGAAATATCATGACCGAGTTTGCGGTGCTCATTGAGCCAATCTGAGGTGGTTTTTATGGCCAGCTGCTTAATAGCATCGCTATCCATCCCCGGATATAAATACAAGCGAGCATTGATGGTAAAACTGCGGATAGAAGCGGGTATCACCCTGACTCTGTCCGTCAGTGGACGGATCTCATCCTGGTTGAGATACGTCTGGACTGTATTCAATAAAGCGTCCGATGCCAGGCCCGAGCCCTCATCACTGAGAATGGTCACTGCCACATCACCCGGCATCGGCTCGCTTAATCCCGCATTTGATGTACAGGTCAGTACGAATGCGCTTGTCGCGCTGTCGTCAGTCACTGAAGCACGCTCGAATTCAGGTGCGGATACATACACATCCCGTACCTTCGGTGAGGCTTTCATAGCATGAAACACATAAGCGCCCGCGGGTCCCGCAGTACTGAATCCTTCCAGTGCCAGGCGAATGCGTTCACGATAGCGCTCATCACTTTCATACTCCGCAGACACAGAAGGAACCGCTTTGGCATTGCCTGGTGAGGTTACAGCACGTTCAACGCCAAAACGTGCCCCCAAGTAATCCAGCTCAGTGCTGCTGGCTTTGGCCAGTAATACAGCTTCAGCCGCCTCATTTATACGCTGCCGCAACAGCATTTCTCGATAGGCAAAGGCCTCTATGAGCTTAATGGCGGGATCACTGGCATAATCCAGCACTGCCCCGTCATAGCGTTGGGAAAAATCCGCCACAATCGCGGTTTTTATCTCATCAAAACTCAGCTGCTCTATCAGCTTAGGCGTAGGTAAACGGGCCATATCTATGGCACTAAAATTGGTCAGAGACATAGCAGCTCCTGATATTACAAGTTTGGAAATTAAGGCGGGCAGCGAAAAAATGTAGCGAGCGGGCAAGGGTTACAGCAGGTTGTTAACGCCATTGGCGCGTTCAATGATCTCCTGCTTTACAGTGTCCAACCCTTTGCTCTGATATGGAAAAGTCAGCTCACCCGTTGCCACTTTCCCTTCAATATCACCAATGCTGGCTTTCAGAGAGGTCACAGACGCTTTCACGTCTTCCAGGCTATTGGCTTCCGACAGTTTGTTGACGAATCCACTGAGTTCGTTGAGTAATAAGTGTGTCGTGTCCGACGTTGTACCAAGCAAGGACTGGCTGTCTGCTACTTGCTTTTCTACGTCACTACGAACCTGAATACGATTTATCATTTGCTGCTCAGCCTCACTCAGCTCAATGGAGTACTCACTATGTTGTCCGAAGTTTTCCTCCACAAACTGCGCAATCACCGCGGGTGGGGTAAATGGGTCAAAGAATTGCTCTGCTATTTGATTATTGACGATAAGTTTTGCCATGTTGCACTCCTAAGGTAAAGTTGGGGTTGGTTGATGTTCATAAGCAGACACTGCACTGTCACCCAAGTATGGGAACTGACCCCAGGCGCTAGCAATTGGGACATTACCAGTGACTACCGCAGGCAATGCAACCTGAATCACCGTTGTTTCAGACAGATCAAGGTGCGTACCATTGATGTAAGGGTGGCAATGTGTGTACAAATTACGATTACTATGGCCTATACCACCGCCGCACACCTTAGCAGGCGCATTTGCTTCTAAACCGCTACACCAAAACCCAGTTGGCACCACACCACGAATGTGTTTTACAACCGCTGCACACGTCATGAAGGTAGGACGACGCACGTATTGATACATCATGTATGATTGTGCTTTCTCAGTATTCCCCTGCGCATTGGTGATATTGCGGTAAGGGGCAAACTCCAGCTCCCAGATATTAAAGTTCTTGGCAAAATACTTCGTGTCTGAGCCGATTGCGCGTAAAAACTCACGTGCAAGCTCGCTTCTGTCGTTTACTTCAACCCCGGTTTCTACAGTCTCAACTAACCTGGCTTGTTTTAAAATCCCTGCGCCCCAGTCCTTTGGAAATGAACCATCTGTATTTGGAACAAGGGCCTGGTTCTTTGTCACTCGAAAATGCGACTGAGATTCCGTATACGAACTCAGCTTCGCATCCACTTTTGCCAGATGCTGATCCGTTTTGCTCTGTGAAGCACTAATAGCCGCATTGAGCGCGCTATCAATACTCTGAATTTTGTTGTCTACCGTGCTGGTCAGGGCTTCTGAGGCTTCAACCAGGCTGGCAATATCGTGTTCTAATGCCATATATTTCTCCGTTTAAATTTGAGTTAAAAAGTGTCTAAATTGAAGTTCTTGGAAACTGCGCTTTAATGGCGTTACGTGCGCCCAGCCAGCGCTCACGGGCCTTGCCAGCCTGCGGGCTGTGTTCACCATACTCAGCGCATGCCGCCAAAAACTGAAATGCGAGGCCGTCACTGTGCTGTTGATAGGCCTGCACCCGGGCAGCATCAACGTGCGCCTGATGTTGCAGTGCTTTGGCTTGTTTGAGTAATTTTATGGCCTCTTCGGCCAGCTGTTGTGCCCGCTCAGGAGCCGTGCTGTATTGCGTCATCGTAGTGCCTCCTTGTGTATTCTGTTCTGGTGCCTAAAGCACGCCGTTGTCCATCAGTGCAAACTTGAGTTTCAGATGTCGATGCATATTGCCGATTTGTGCCTTGCCCATTTTGGCCAGCTCAGGGGCCACCAAAATATTGAACTCAACCCCCTGATCGATCACTGTGATTGAGTCTGATGGCACGCCTGTCAGGGTCAAGTCAAACGCCAGTAGCAACTCAACGTCATTGGATTTATAAGCAATTGACTCAGTTGGGGAGGAATACACAGCGAACAACACATGCTGTATTTGTCCATCGACTTCTTCTTCGGTGTAAAAACCGATTTCATTGACGAAAAACCCCTCTCCCGCTATCGGCTCAGCATCACGCACCGTGAGGTGTAGCTGTTTGCCATCGGCGAGTGTTTTGGCACTGGCCAGATCCAGTTTGTATTTCTCGTCCTGCAGACGAGTGATCCCTTCATGGGGCTGATAACTACCGCTGCCCAGACCCACTTTACTGATTTTGGCTTTAAAACCACCTTGTTGCGCTCTGAACAGCGCCGACAAGCCCGCCGAAGTGATCACGGGCTGAAGTAAAATACTCATTGTTAGAAACTCCTTTATGCAGGTGCGCCAAGCGTGCCATAGCAACGCACTGCACTCACCCGACGGCGACTGATATGCATCACCGGGGCGGCGCAACTGACACTGTTAATAAATTCATCGGGAATACGCTGATCCGACAGTCCTCTGAAACGAACAACCTGCACAGGTCGGCGTGTCATACAAAATGCCTGGCGTAAACCGCACTGAGAGATCCGGTGACGTAGTTTATCCACTCCAGCACGGTGCCTGAGTACCTGATAACGCTTATCGGATAAAGACGCAGCCACAGACACACTCGCCTGGCTGTCACGCTGTTTGGCTTTGTCGCCAATACAGGGCTCAACCGCACCATATAAGCGCTTATGCGTGATCGGATGGACAATTGCCCCCGCCGCCGCAGCGCTCGCCATTTTCATCCCCACCAGGAAATCAAAGTGCGCCTTTTGTGGCTTAGTCTGGTTGGTCACCCGATGGATAGCATCGTAAAGGCTTTGATCCAGCTTGACAGCCCGGCTGGTGTAAGGCAGCGCATTGGCCCAGGCAATAAAAACGAAGGTATGTGGCTCCGTGCTTAAGTAAGGCGCCAGATAAACATCATCGGTATCTTCAAACCACTCGAAAAACTCCAGCTCCAGACCCAGCGAAGAGAGCGCTCGTTTCACTGAGCCGACGGTTCCCTTGTGCTTGTGGATCGGAACTGAGCGAGCGATCAACGCCCGTTTGGTTTCGCTCGGCCAGTTTTCATCCCATTCATCCACCGACAGGGCCCATGCCAGCCAGGGCAGCAGAGACTCCGGGCACGTTTGCGGATCCCAGAGCTTGGCCACATGCTCAGGTGTGACACCCCGCTCCGCATAGTGTGTGCCTGCACTCAGGCTGCGTTCTAATTCAGAGGCACCTGGCGGCAGTAAATCAGTACTGACTGTCACGAAGACCTCCTAGAAAAAACTCAAATGCAGCGACAAACTCACGGCCTGCGTATCTTCGGGCGTTATGTCATCCGAAGGTGACAATAATTTAATTTTGCGCACCCCGCCCTGATGTAACAGATCGATAATTGCAGAGTGCGGGATCTCTTTACCCAACCGGGTATGCGCCTGATTAAATGCATCCAGTGCAGTATCAATCGCCAGTCTGACCTGCGACTCATTCACACCCGGGTTAAGATAAACGTGGGCTTCAACAGGCACACTGGTTGGCCTGGTGGCCGATACCTGCACCTGATCCGTCAATGGCCGAACATCCTCATGATTCAGATGGTCTGACACTGCACTTTGTACCGCTGCCAGATCAGCACCTATGTCGGTCAGTACTGTTACTTCAACCACGCCGGGTGTGCTCGATGTAACATGAACATCCCGTACCCGAGCGTCTGCGAGCAAAGACTGAAACTGATAAGCACCTGTCGTACCGGCCATACTGTGGCTTTCTAAAGAAAGCGGAATACGCGCCCGATAACGCTCATCATCTTCTGCATCAGCCCGTGCAACACCAAACAAGCCACCGAGGTGATCAAGATTACTGCCTGAGGCGAAGGCCAGCATCACCGCTTGTGCAGCGTCGTTCACCCTTTGTCTCAGAAGCAATTCCCGGTAGGCAGCAACCTCCAGCACTTTGATGGCAGGATCAGATGCCAAAAAGCTGTGTTCAGGCAAACGTTCCGATATCGCCTCAACTAACTCAGCGCGGATCTCTTCGTAGTTCAATGTTTCTATCACCGCTGGTGGTGCCAGGCGTGACAGATCTATCGCGGTATTCATAGGTCAATTCCTCAGGCAAAAACTGTCCGGCCCGAACAGCGTTGCTCAGGTAAGTCAGTTTCAGTCAATGTGTAGAAATGTGGTGACGGTACTTCACGATACGCGTGTCGGTATCGACCGCCCTGCTGGCTAACCGTTGTTTCGTTTAGCACTCAACAATGCGTCGAGCTTTTTATCGATAGAGTCAAGACGCTTTTCAATGCGCTTCTGGTCCTCTTTGCGGATTTGCTTGAGATGTGCAAGCTCCTGCGAATTCGTGGTGATCCGCTTGTCCAGATCATTGAGATATAAAATGCCTGACACCAACAGTGCAATGGTGGTCAGGATATGAGCCAGATTCAGCTCCTTTTTCATTTGCCATTGGTCGGCTTGCATGGTTTGGCCACCTCCTCATTCATAGTTTCCCCCAATTTAAGATTGCCACTGCCCACTGAACATTTGCTGCGCCAGCTCCTCTGCGCGCTCAGGAACTTGTCTGGCCCAGCGACTATCCAGCATTTCCAGTGCTGCTCGCTCAAAGTCGCCATGTTGCACCGCATCAAGCATGTTATTGAAACCCAGCAACCCTCGCACACCGAGGTTGAAGGCCATATTTGTCAGCACTGCCTGACGAGCTTCATTGCAATGAGAGATATCAACACGACGCCGCACACCAGCCTGAGCATTGGCCACATCCTGTGCCAATAACTGCTCCGCTTCTTCCTCAGCTATACCATTTTGTTCCAAATTTCTGCCATACCCTATCGTGAGTTTGCCAGCGGTGCAGTAATAAGGAAAACGACGGAATCCCTCATGTTTTTTTATCTGCTCAACCGTATTCATAATTGTCATTGTGTTCCTCCTTATGGCTGACACAAGCTCTGAAGCAGACTACGCTCAGCTTTAACGAGCCAAAACTCTAACGAGCGTTTTGAGTCAAAACCCAGCGTTTTTGCAACCTGTGCTATGTCTCCTTCAACCAGATACTTACCGCGCAGTGCACGGATACATTCAGGCCTAAGTTGTGCAATCTGCTGTGTCAATGTCTCTATTTCTTCAGGCACGCTCATCATATCGCTGCTCACATAACGGGCACTGGAATCACCTACTCGCTCGGTCACGGCCTGACGGCTAAACCCTTTACCCAGTTCTTTTGCACGCCAGAAACGACCCCAGCGTTTTAAAGCGGCGCGTAACTGCTTAATGGTTGGTTGTGTCATCATCATTGATCTTTCCTATTACTTCTAAAATATCGAGTGCATAAACATCCTCGACCAGACCGACAACGTCGTTCCACCTAGGGCTGTATTCTTTGTTTTCCCAGCGTCTCAGCGTGCGCTCTTCGACGCCATAATGTGCTGCTGACTCAGCCTGCGTATAACCTCTTAAGAGACGGGCAAATCTCAGGATATCTGCCCCCATCGGGGTTCTTTTTTGCTGCGTTAACCGCGGCTTTGCATACATATATTGCTTCATCGTTTTCCTTATACTGTGAAGTCATTCATCAAACAAAACAGCGTCCCTTAAATGGCTAACAAATTGCAGCACTCGTATGTGCCAGGCCGCGAAGATAAGCGGTTGTAGACAATGGTGGCCACTGTTTATTTCTCTGGTCATTGAATTAAACTGGTGCGTATGTGAACCTGGCTTACTGGTCACAAGCCCCATGTAACATCCGCTGTTCTGAATGTGCTGGCGCAGGGAATGAAGGAAAAGTGCGCTGATGCCAAAACTGCATCACATGTTTACAACTCCATGTCGTAGCTTTATCAAGCTTAGGGCTATAATACCGTTTTCATTGGCCCGAAACAGGTCAAAAATGCCCTAACAATTATAAAGTTAAAATTTATCCCTGAATCTTGTAAAAGCTAACTAGCGACTCGCGATAAAAGCAAACCAGATTAACAATTGTAAAATTTGAAAGGATTTTCTTCACAAATTGGCCAGTGTGTCAGACAAACATTGCCCCCGTGCACGGCATTCACTAAAATAACCACATCTAAATAAAGAGAAGCAAAATTCATGGCTCAATATATCTATACAATGTCGCGGGTGAGCAAAGTCGTACCACCCAAACGCACAATCTTAAAAGATATTTCTCTGTGCTTTTTTCCAGGTGCCAAAATTGGTGTGCTTGGTCTAAATGGTGCAGGTAAATCAACCCTGCTACGTATCATGGCCGGGGTAGATACCGAGTTTGAAGGGGAAGCACGTCCGCAGCCAGGCACAAAAATTGGCTACCTGCCTCAGGAGCCGGTGCTGGATGAAAGCAAAACGGTGCGCGAAACCATTGAAGAAGCAGTGGGCGAAGTAAAGCGTGCATTGAGCCGTCTCGACGAAGTATACGCAGAGTATGCAATGGAAGACGCCGACTTCGACGCCCTTGCTAAAGAGCAAGGTGAGCTGGAAGCCATTATCCAGGCACACGACGGTCACAATCTGGACAACGCGCTGGAACGTGCCGCAGATGCACTACGCTTACCTGAGTGGGATGCTAAAATTGAGCACCTGTCAGGGGGTGAACGTCGCCGGGTTGCAATCTGTCGCCTGTTACTTGAAAAACCAGACATGCTGTTACTGGACGAACCAACCAACCACCTGGATGCTGAGTCAGTGGCCTGGTTAGAGCGTTTCTTACATGACTACGAAGGCACTGTCGTTGCCATTACCCACGACCGTTACTTCCTTGATAATGTGGCGGGCTGGATCCTGGAACTAGACCGTGGCCATGGTATTCCGTGGGAAGGTAATTACTCTTCGTGGCTGGAGCAAAAAGATGCCCGCCTGAAACAGGAAGAAAAATCTGAAAAAGCACGCCAGAAGTCTATTGAGAAAGAACTTGAGTGGGTACGTTCAAACCCGAAAGGCCGTCAGGCTAAATCTAAAGCTCGTATGGCACAGTTCAGCGAACTTCAGCAGTCTGATTACCAAAAACGTAACGAGACCAATGAACTGTTCATCCCACCAGGGCCTCGCCTGGGTGATCAGGTAATTGAAGTCAATAACCTGACCAAGAGCTTTGGTGATCGCGTCCTCATTGACAACTTAAGCTTCTCAGTGCCTAAAGGTGCTATCGTCGGTATTATCGGTGCCAACGGTGCGGGTAAATCAACCCTGTTCAGAATGCTCAGTGGTCAACACCAACCGGACAGCGGCGACATTGTACTGGGCGAAACCGTAGAGCTGGCGACCGTTGAGCAGTTCCGCGACGACATGGATGGCAACAACACCGTATTCCAGGAAGTATCTGATGGCCAGGACATCCTGAAAATTGGTAACTTTGAAGTGCCCAGCCGTGCGTATGTTGGCCGCTTTAACTTCAAAGGCAATGACCAGCAGAAATTTGTGAAAGAGTTGTCTGGTGGTGAGCGCAACCGTTTGCACCTGGCCAAACTGCTCAAGGCCGGTGGTAACGTGATCCTGCTGGATGAGCCTACCAATGACCTGGACGTGGAAACCCTGCGTGCACTGGAAAACGCGATTCTGGAATTCCCGGGCTGTGTCATGTGTATCTCGCACGACCGCTGGTTCCTTGACCGTATCGCAACCCATATTCTGGATTACCGTGACGAAGGTCAGGTGAACTTCTTCGATGGCAACTACACAGAATATGAAGAATGGCTGAAAAAGACCTATGGTGCCGAGGCCGCAGAGCCTAAGCGCATCAAGTACAAAAAAATTGGTTAATCGCCAATAATGCCAGATATGAGCCCTGACTTTCAGGGCTTTTTTATACCTACTCAGAACGAGAGTTTGTACCAATCTACATAACTAATGCGTACTATTTCAAGGCGAGAAAAGAGTATCGTTAACCAGGTAAAGATTTTGCGGTTTAGGCACCTAGATAAGAAACTTTTAACGCCGCTAGTGCCAAATTTTCGCCTGCAAATCGAACAAGTTGTAAGTGGCATTGGTATTAGTGGAGACTGGGGCAAAAACTAGCTAAGCTATAGATAAACAAGCTAAGAGAATACTGATGAAAGAACGTAGACGATTTTCACGCGTACTGTTTTCTAACCCGGCGGTGTTGATGACGGCCAGCGGCGATTACAAGTGCGAAGTCATCGACCTGTCACTCAATGGCGCTTTAGTGACTTTACCTGTTGGGTATGTGCCCCTTAGAGATGAGCCGGCCAGCCTGCGCTTTGCCCTGCCGCAAAGTGACATACAGATAGCCATGGAAGTACAGGTCCGTCATATTGAGGAATGTCACCTCGGTGTACACTGTAATCAGATCGACCTCGACAGCGTCACGCATCTCAAGCGTCTGATTGAACTCAACCTGGGGGATGATGACGTACTTCACCGCGATCTGGAACAGCTACTGCTACACGACTAAGCACTGCATTAGCTGAGTTTTCTATCTGACTCGCTTGTCGCAGCCAGAAGTAATGGGCTCCCTACTGATAACACTTTACTATTCGGATACGAATTAAAGTGTGCAGACTAGTATTTATTTCCACCGCCCCAGCCAGGCTAAAGACAGAAAAGGGTGACTAACAGCCCTTTTCTGCAGTGTTTCGTTTAAACCTCTGCCCGTCTTATACCAATTTGCTTAATTAAGTGTTCTATTTTGAGGCGAGAAAATAGGGTCGATAACCAGGCAAAAATTTTGCTATTTAGTTGTTCTAAATGAAAAATTTTTAACGCCGTTAGCGTCATATTTGCTCCTTCAAAAAGAACAGGTATTAAGTGCAATTGGTATTAATTTGGCCAGGTGTTACAACGACGCTCGGTAATACAGTCTGCATCCCAGGTCATACAGTAGTATGGTTGATCTGACCAGCAGGCATAGTAAGACCCAGCTCCACCAGCAACCTTAGGTGTCTGACCTTCCAGTTTTTTTTGTTCAAAAGTTAAACGCTTCAACTGTTTTTTGTTGAGGTTAAGCTTCATAACTGTTTCCTTGTAGTTCGTTTCGGTAATGACAGTTGAGCATAACATGAGCGACCCGGGTTAATATTTTACTTTTATTTCACTCTGGACTTATTTTTACGTTGCTTTTGAAACAAAAAACGGGGATATCTAAGTTCCTGAGACTACACAAACAACCAATGAAAGCTCTATCAAATGAAAATGTACGCTTACCTGCAAAAATGACATCAAAACTGCGGGCAGTGCAGTAAAACTTACGACTACCGGTCACATGGCAACACTAATCAAACAGGAATGCACCAGACTCGCTAAATTGAACTCATCAGGCGGGCTTATCAGAACATATCGCTTTATACATTCCTACCCACGTTAGCTGACACTTTTATATGGCAGTATTACTGCATTGGATTCGCTCTGCTCCACCACACTTAACTTAATGATTATTAATAATAAATGGAGATTTGGCTACAAATGGCGGATTCATGGGTGTTGCACTTTAGCAATAAGGATTATGCTCTCAGACAAAAACGTCACCGTATTGTGATGGTTTTGTGATAATTGCGGGAGTGATTCTCAATAATTTACCTGCATGCTTGTTAGGGTCAAATCCAAACAACAAGAGTAAATTATGAAAACACGCATCATCCCCCTCATCACAGGTATTTTATTAGCATCCGGTACAGCCAACGCTGCATCACTCGACGTGAAGATCACCAACCTGACACAGGGGATCTATTTCACCCCGTTATTAGTGAGCGCACACACCAGCGATGCCATGTTGTTCAATGCTGGCGAAGCCGCATCTGAAGCACTCACAGCCATGGCAGAAGGTGGATCACTGGCCGGTTTAAGCGAAATATTGACAGGCATCAACGCCAACACAATGGAAAATCCAGCCGCAGGACTACTCGCACCGGTCACTTCAACCATGACCAGCCTGGAAACCGATGAAGGCAATGACCGCTTGTCAATTGTCGCGATGATGCTGCCAACCAATGATGGATTTGTTGGCCTGAACAGTTGGCCGATCCCCACTACACCTGGTACTTATCATATCTATCTGAATGCCTATGATGCAGGTACCGAAGCAAATAATGAACTAATTGTAGATGGCTCAGGTGCACCAGGCACGCCAGGTATTCCCGCCTCTCCGGGCGTTGACCCAGGTACTCAGGGCAGTGGTGTTACGGATATGGAAGAAAATGCGTTTGTACATATTCACCGCGGCAATCTGGGCGATGATGACGCAACCGGTGGAAAAAGTGACCTACATAACACAGTACACCGCTGGTTGAACCCCGTTGCCAAAGTTACCGTAACCGTTAAGTAAGGGGCCCGCCATGAAATTATTTAGACTCACCCTGCCTGCGGCCTGCTTAGTACTGGCTGCCTGTGGCAGCGATAACGACGATAACATGCCCGTTACTATGCCCGATGATGATATGAACATGGTCGATGACCCGGCTCCCGCAGATCCCGATCCTGCTGACCCAGATCCAACGGACCCGACTGACCCAACTGATCCGACAGATCCAACAGACCCCACGCCAACCACAGTGGAGTTAATGATCACTGCAACTAACCTGACTTACGCTCAGCCGCTTTCTCCCATTGCCGTTGCGCTGCATCAGGAAGGACAATTCTGGCAACTGGGCGAACCGGCAATCGATGCACTGGAAGTATTAGCAGAAGGCGGGGATAGCAGCGGCCTGCTGGCACTCGACGTCGTGCAAAGCCAGACCTCTGCAACCGCGCCCCTACCACCTGGGCAAAAAACCGAGTTGACGCTGACCCATGATTCCCTGGATGGACAAAAGTTGTCTTTGATTTCCATGATGGTGAATACAAATGATGGCTTTACCGGTCTTAATGCTTTGGATGTGTCTGCAATGACTGTAGGTCAAGTGATGACATACACGACACATGCCTATGACGCGGGCACAGAGGCCAATACGGAAGCCCAGGGCACCATACCTGGCCCAGCCGATGGTGGTACAGGGTTTAGTGCCGAAAGAGAAGCGTTAAACAAGGTGGCCATGCACCCAGGTGTGGTTGGTATGGATGACGGGCTGACAACGTCGGTGTTAACAAGCAGCCATAAATTCGACAACCCGCTAATGACGGTTACCATTACCAGAACCAAGTAGTCTCCCAGCCGCTCCGTGACCGTTGCGGTCACGGAGCACTGACAACCGGTAGCAAACACCGGTGTGGAGACCTGCTATGCAGCAAAAAGTGCTTATCGTTGAAGACGATGCTGATATTGCCGATCTATTACGCGTTCACCTGAACGAGCTAGATCTCGGCGTTGATCACCTTGCCAGTGGAGATCTGGTTATGCCACAACTGACCAATCAACATTATGCCATCGTGATACTCGATATCATGCTACCTGAAGTGGACGGTCTGACACTGTGCCGGGAAATCAAAACTCGCTACCCTAAAATTAGCGTGATCATGATGACCTCCAAAAGCAGTGAAATGGACCGGATCATTGGTCTTGAAATGGGCGCAGATGACTACATTTGCAAGCCATTTAGCTACCGGGAGTTTCAGGCCCGAGTCAAGGCCCAGCTCAGGCACATCAAGCTGCTGCAAGAACCACAGCAACAACCTAGCTCAAGCACAACCAACCCGGTGGTCATTGGCCAGCTGCATATTGATCCCCATTATCATGAGCTAACCCTCAAGCAAATGCCTGTCGACCTCACCGCGACTGAATTTGATTTAGTGCTGTTTTTTGCCCGGCATCCCAACCAGGTGTTTTCCCGGGCCCAACTACTTGAATCAGTCTGGGGCTATGATCATCTGGGATATGAGCACACCGTCAATTCTCATATCAATCGTATTCGCAACAAATTTGAGCAAATCACTGAGCACGCCATCATAGAAACGGTGTGGGGTGTCGGCTATAAACTCAATGCCAAACCGCTACAGCAGGAAATGCAATGACCCTTTCACTTTATCACCGTCTGGCGTTGACTATTACGGCCGTCTTTATGCTGATCGTGTCAGTCTTTGTATGGTGGACACAGAACCTGTCCTCCGTTTCCCGTGCGCAGGCAGAACAACAGCTGCACATTGGACTGGCTGAGCATCTGGCGCAGGATAACCCCTTGTTGCAACAGGGTGTATACGACTATAAAGCACTGGAAAACCTGTTTCATACCTTAATGGTACTGGGCCCGGCGTTTGAATTTTACTTTGTCGACCCCAGCGGAAAGTTGCTGACCTACTCGGCAAAACCTGGTGAGGTAAAACGTGAGTCAATTGACCTGGGCCCGCTAGTGCAGCTGATCAAATCACCTGCTAAGCTCCCGGTTTATGGGGATGACCCCCGTTCGCTTGACGGCAGTAAAATCTTTTCTGTAGCACCTGTGTACAACGAGCAGAAATTGCAGGGGTATCTGTATGTCATTATAGGCTCGTCAATTTATGATTCGATTGTGGCGCAACTCAATAGTTCAGATCAGCTGGTGAAACAGGCTGTGTGGTTAGGGGTTTTTCTGCTGCTATTGTTTCTCACGCTGCTACTGCTGTTCCGTTTTATGACCAAACCACTGAAACGGCTGAATCAATATATTCATACCGTTGAACACCATAAATTTGATATCAAACAAGCCCCCCTGCTCAGTTGGCAGCAGCAGGATAACGAAATCCACCAGCTCGGCAATGGCATTAACACCATGCTGCAAACCATCAATCAACAGATGTCGCAACTGACCGCAGTGGATGAACAACGCCGCCAGTTGCTTGCCCACCTGTCACACGACCTGCGCACACCGCTGGCCTCTTTGCAGGGGTACCTGGAGCTGGTGGAGCGAGGTGCTGCCTCATCAGGTGAAATGCAACGCTATATGAGTATTGCATTAAAGAACTGTACGCAGCTTAAAAACCTGATTGATCAAATATTTGAACTGGCACACCTAGAATCCGGCCACACTCAGGTGCACTTTGAAGTATTTAACATGGGTGAACTGATATATGATGTGCTGGCCAAATTTGCCCTCAAGGCACAACAGGCGGACATCACGTTGTGCGTCACCCCAACCGAGTGTGACTTTGTGGTCTACTCAGACATCGCCAAACTGGAAAGGATAATGAGTAACCTGATTGAAAACGCGCTGCGCCATACGCCGGCTGGTGGTACCATATCCATTGTGGTGACCGCCAAAGACGGTGGCTATGACATCGCTATTCAGGATACCGGCGTGGGGATCAGCCCCAAAGAGCTGCCCTATATCTTTGAAGCACGCTACCAGGCTAGCAACAGCAAAGGCTGTAAAAAAACCCATGCAGGTTTGGGACTGGCGATCACAGCCAGGTTATTACGGCTTTTGAAGTCGGAGATTAAGGTCAACAGCCAACTTGGTGAAGGTAGCGAATTTGTGTTTCAGGTGCGTGGCACTGAGTGATTACTCACTCAGTGTTTTTAGTACCTGTTCCGCTTGGCGTTTTTTAAACGTAAACACGCCTATCCCCATAAGCAATGCTGTCAGTCCAATCACCCCCTTAACCATCTCCACGCTTCCTACAAGATACGGAGTCAGGGCATATAGTAGTAGAACCAGAACAAACAGTAGCGTGGCCTTTATGCTGAGATCCCAACGAAAAATCTCCTCCCTGAGCAGCTGTTGATGCACTTTGAGTCCCGCTGATAGCTGTTGAGTTTTTATTATACCTAAACTGGCCGCACGGCTTTTATTAACCATAATGTACATACTCCCACCCCAGAAGCAGCCAAAGCCCAGCCACAGTTGCGTCACCAGAGGGACGGATTCAAGTATTGCACGCACAAACCAGACGCTCACCAACAGCAATATCAGTGTCTCAATGACAATACTAAACCAAAGCCTGAAACGCTGCTTTTTGTGACGCTGAATACACCTTTCCAGTGCCAGTGATGACGTTGGCGTCGACTGCCACAACTGTGCTAAATCCGAAAAGTCATGATTATCCATCAGCTATTCTCCTTCAATTGTTCAGCGAGTTGTGCTTTAGCACGATGCAGTCGGATCCCGACATTGGCATCACTGATCCCCAACACATCACTGATTTGAGCCGTATCAACCCCTTCAAGTTTGAGCAGCATCACCTGCCTGAGACTCAATGGCAGCCGATGTATAGCTCTGGTCAGCTGCTGTTGCTGTTGGTATTTTTGTATGTTTGACTCAGGTGAATCCGTACTGAGCGTATGCGCTTCGCTCAGTTCATCTTCTTTTTGTCTGCTGTGCTTACGAATGTGGTCGACCGCAACATTGTGGATCACCCGGTACACGTAGGTATTTAACTGACACTTGCCGTCAAAATGTCCAAGGGCGCGCCATAGCGCAAAGGCCATATCCTGCGTAAGCTCTTCACACAGGGAAGGCCGGTTTTCGTAGCCCCTTGCTGCGCGATTGATCTGTGGCCAGTAAGTTTCGACGATGGCCGATCTGTCCAGCTCCCTGCCCCGCTCATTCAATCTCAGTTACCCCACTTTTATGATTGTGCCCGTATTAGTCGGCTGGGATCCGCATCTATTACAACATTTTTTTGTTTATTTTTAATTCTCACAATGCAACTAACTCTTCGCTACAGAAGCCAGCAATTAGCTATCAGGCACTTAAAAATTATTAAAAAATTTTGTAAGACCAGAGCCGGTACATCGACTAAGGCTTATAAATCTTCATCCAATATAACTGTGGAGCACCCAATGCAAACAATTACTACAAACCACCTTCAACTCACTGCCGTTGTTTGGCTGGTGGCCTTACTCTGCTTGATCAATATGGGGCTGATCCTGGCCTTTATTCCGTTTGTGGTTTTCAAAATCAGTGCAACTTTTTTAGCTGTTGGCGTCACAGAGCTAGCTATGGTGATGACCAGACGTTCAATAAAATCAAAACGTCTGGCAGCCTATTTTTCGGTATGAGTAAGTTTATTTTTGCCTTAGTTCGCGGAGCGTTACTGCCTATTGAATAAGGCCGTAAACTGATAACGCTAAGCCTATGCTTTTTAGACAGCAAACACATCTGCTAAGAGACGTGTTATATTTCACCTGTTGTGATGATGAAAAACGGATTGCACACAATCTCTTCGACTGGCTTAGCATCAATTTTGATACAAAGCCGTCAACACGTCATCCATCGAGTGCGCCACCACTGGAATATGATCTTGTTTATATTCAAGGTAAGTCAGATCCAGCTGTGCAAAGTTAGCACGTTCCAGTAACGCATCAAACTGTCGTACATAAAGTACATTGCCGATACTGCCATTGGCACCAACCAGAATAGTTCGGCTTTTTAAGGCCTGGCTCTGCGCCCTGCGATCATCAATGAGCTGCGAGGTAGTTTCCGGATGTGCCCAGAAACTCCCATCAAACGACACGTGGCGGTGGAAAAAAGGCTGCTGAGGATCATCCATCAATAAGACAAGACCAACAAACAAACCTGTATTGGAGTGTCCCATGATCGTCCTATCAGATTGATTCACCGGATACCGGGCTTCAATACTCGGTGCCAGCTCGTTATTAATAAAATCAAAGTAATCTCTGGCCAATGGCCACTGTGAATAACCTTCTCGATGTTTGTAATTATCATCGGCGTAATTTTCCACACCGACTACAATCACTTCCATCTTGTTATCATCCAGACTATCTGCAATGGTGTCAAAACGCCATTCAGCGTCCAGCGCATAGATCACCGGGTACGTTTTATTGGCAACCCGGTTTTGTGGCAGATAAATCTTCAGGGGATACGACACACCCGTGTAACTGGAAGCAATCGCATCCAACTGTAACCGCTCACCAGGCACAAAAGACTGAACCACCTGATCAGACAGGCCCTGCTGTGCTGTGCCTGTGTCCGAGTTATCAGCGCCTCCGCAGGCGCTCAGGAAAAGCGCCAAAATACAGAATACGATATTTAAATTGACTTTAAATAGTGTGTACATCGAGCAAGAACATCCTGTTAATAATTCAAACACCTTCTATCACATTTAGCATTACCAGCTATTGGCTTAATACATACAATCACTCTGAGTTATAAGGCAGATGCTCTTAGATATAGTTGTCATGTACCAATTAGATTGTCATTACTTGTTGACCTATAAAAAAGTACTGGGGGTTTGATTGGCTAGTTCCGATTATGCTTCAGGTATTTATAGCAATACGCCATTTAATTAAGTGAATAGTTTTAGCTACTTAAACACTAAAGTGTGGTCGAATATTACAGTTTTTTTGTATTGTTTTGTTTCGAGCCTAAATAAGTGAAATTACTATCATGAATTATTGTCGAAATTTGCTCTATTGCTTGCTTTGAAATGGTTACGTTATTTTCATTTTTTAAAATCAAGGCAACTGACCTTGCTTTGAGCTTGGCGCTCCTGATCTTTCTTTCTCTGGTTGAAACAACATTTTTAGCCAATTTGCATTGCATTTCAAATTGCCCCCTGTTTTGCGAACTTTTCATCATGTAGCTTTTCAGATAACCGAGCACACATAATTTCAAATACAGGATGATCCACCAAAGCATTCAGCTTAGCTACAAGATCATGACCCTTAACATCGATACAAACACTGTACCACGGAAGATCTTCACCTTCTACAGACTTAGTCATTAGACAGTATGAAGCATAGTCATCATAGAGGCCCATTTCTAAGCTATTCTGTTTGGTTTTAAAGTGGTTTGCTTTATGTTTGGAATAAAGTATAGGCTTTTTTTCTTGCATTGACTTGGTAATTATATTTATTTTTGTAATGTCTATATCTCCAGGGGGGGAGTCTTCTCGTGTTGTTTTAATCGTTTTCATCACTAAATTGTCTTCATCTAACTCTCTGATCGTGAAACGGCTAAACTCTGTCTCTAAAAAAGTATCATTAAATAAAAATAGTACATATATTAACATCTCTTCACCATCCAGATCATCAACAACGTCTTCTCCACTACTTAGCAAGGAATAAAGGTCATCAACAAAACCTGGTGTTTTCTTATTTATAACTGAAATAATATCACTCAGATGGTGTGGTTCAGATCTCAGTAGGTCTTTAAACTCAGTGTTACTAAGCAGCAAAAAGTCTAGGAAATCTCGAGAGGTAACAGGATATCTTTTTATAGCACTTTTATATGAAGATAGATAAACAACAGCTAAACCTAGTGCTAACGTGACGATAAAAGAGAGGTAGAGCACCGATAAATCAATTTGCTTAGGCTCACCTATTGTTAGCTTTGATACTAACGGAAAAACAAAATGGATTAGAAGAGGAAGCGTTAAAAACAAAGAGCACCTAAGTAGCTCCCTAATATTCTTGATAGCAAAAAGTACAACGTTTAAGAGTGCCATTGCACCAAAAATGACACCTAGTGTGAAACTAATTATCAACCGAACACTCCCCAAAAACAAACCTTTTGATTTATAGTTACACCATAACCCAAAGTTGTAAACGCTAAATTTACAAAAAAAACAATTAAGGATTAGAATTCCGTCTAGAAGGTCGATTGATGTCTCCTTAGTTGCTAAACATCGAAAATATGCAAATATCCTATCGCGTTGTTACCCAACTATTTACGTTGATCCCCCCCCACAGAGCGTGTTCTCTAGTTATCCACCATATTTATCTATTCTAATCTTTTGGAATAAAGATTTGAGTAACTATCAACTCCCTGAACAACTTGATATGCGGTACTCTTTCCGCCCATTTACTGCTTTATAAACCTTGAAAAAGTCACATTTTCCCGACATGATAACTGGCCTGGACAATTACCTAAAAAAGAGCCATGACAACCTCTACTTCCTTTATGTCGAAACTGACGTCGCTCGTCGAAGCGCAGTGGTTTCAGAACTTCCTGGTCGCCGTCATTTTATTTAATGCGGTCACCCTAGGGCTGGAAACCACACAGTTTGGTAAAGACAATGCAGCCATTTTGCATAAAATTGATTTTGTGATCCTGCTGATATTTACCATTGAGCTGATACTTAAGCTGGTGGTTTATCGCCTTAAATTCTTCAAGTCGGGCTGGAACTGGTTTGACTTAATTATTGTTGCTGTTTCCTGGGTTCCCTCCAGTGGGCCGCTCTCCGTACTGCGTGCGTTTCGGATCCTGCGGGTGTTACGACTGTTCTCCATTGTACCGCAGATGCGCCGGGTTATTGGGGCACTGGGCCACTCTCTGCCGGGTATGGCCTCGGTCATTGGCGTGCTGGGTATAGTGTTTTACGTCTCAGCGGTTCTGACAACCAAACTATTTGGTCAGCATCCGGATCCTAATATGCAAGAGTGGTTTGGTAGTATCGGTGCTTCTGCTTATACCTTGTTCCAGGTGATGACGTTAGAAAGCTGGTCTATGGGCATTGTACGTCCGACCATGGAGCTGTTCCCGCAATCCTGGTTGTTCTTCGTACCTTTTATCATTATTACCAGCTTCGCAGTACTGAACCTCTTTATTGGTATCATAGTCGATGCCATGCAGGTAATGCATGAAGAAGAAGGCAAACCCGATCAGGTCATGGCCACACGTGAGGATATCGCGCGCGTTGAAGCCAAACTAGATGCGCTGCTAAAACAACAAAAAGACTAGCTCTGCCAGAAGCTTGCCGCTTACCCCTAAGCGGCAAGTCCTTGCCCCCACAGCCCTTTATACAGCGGCTGTGCTGTTACTCTCCCCAAGTCATAACGTGCAACACGTGCCCTCTCGGTATGTTTTTGAGTCTGGAACGTAGCTTGCTTATAAAAGCTCAGTAGATAGGCCCACGAATACCGGAATATTCGTAGCCAATTAACCCATTGACCAAAGGAGCTGAACATGCAAGTGACATCGATCCCTTATCACACGCACAACACCTATCAGAAAACTTCAAGTAACACACAAGAAACGGGCTATACAGAAGCGTCTGAGTCACAAACAAATCAAATAGATGTGCCCCAAACTGGCTTTGACTTAACGGGTAAAGTCAACCTGATATACCTCTTAAAACCCGAAGACATTAGCGAGTTTAAGGGTGAGATGCCTGACCTCAACAATTTTTTCAGCGGCTTTAAGAATCAGGACGACCTGGCGCAGCAATATCACCACAAAGGTCAGCAACAAGACATTGAGCGCATCGTATTTATTGATGGCAAAGCCGTTGTGTCCGAAGGCTATGACGGCACTGTATACGGCCATGGTCCGGTGGCTGAGATATTCAAAGAAACGCGCAACGACCCACAAAAACGACAGCAACGCATTTCAGAACAATTTCCTGATGCCCACATTGAGGTCTACCCCAAAGGTGAAGGCCCAACCAATGCCGAAGTGTTTGAATTACGCTACGGCGAGTCCTATCAGGACTATGTAGACGAACAGGTACGCAACTATAGCGATCAGTATCTGACCAACCAGATTGCTGCCGAAGAAAACTACCGCAGAAAACTGATGTTTGAACAAACGCCGCAAACCAGTGTGTTCAGCGTTGATGGCCAGGTTGTAGCAAGCAGAGATGACAAAGGCTTTGTTGACGTTGGCCTGCCCCTGCTAGACGTAGCAGATGCGCGAGGCATAGAAAGAGAAGCGCTTAAAGAGCTGTTCAGGTATTCCCCTGAGCGTTCACCTGAAGACTATCAAGCGCTATTAAATCAGGTGTTTGGTGACGGTATTGAGTTGAGTAACTATAACACAACAGACGCCCCCACCAGAGCAGAAGTGCGTAAACTGGCTGAGGCTGGTTAAGCACCTCAAACATTTACCGGTGATTAATCACACAGGTATCGGACATTTATCGCACAACAATCAGTATGAATGTTGTGCTTCTTCAGATAAAAACATTCAGTTCATCATCAATACCATGTTGGGCTGTGATCAATCCCGGACAGCAAACATCCGGGAACTATCAGCCTGACACACTTCTCACTTCCTTTACCGATAGCCTGTTAGGTATAATTCGCGGTTATCGCCATACAGGCTTTAAATTTGGAAACCTCATGAAAAAGCTCTCTAAAGTTCAGCAAAAACAACAGGCACTGGTGCTCACGGTAGCCGACGCAATCGAAGAACAAGCACGCGCAGAAATCCCTGGCATGGTGCAATGCTGGTTTGATGTGGAATACCACCTCTTTCCTGGCTCCCTGCTTCTGTATTTTCAATTTGAAGATCAAGCCACACTGGATGCCGCCAAACCTGATTTACTCAAATGGCAAAAGCGCTTGAGCGCCGCAATGCTGAAAAAAGGGGTGATCCTGAAAGATATGCGTAAACACCTCACTTTTACGCTGGAAGGCCCGGAAGATTGAGGTATGAAAGGCGCAGTTTACTTTCTATAGGTTACCGCTTAGAGCTCGATGTACGGTATTTAGCGGTGAATGAGACGTTCAGCAGATCTGCATTGGCTTAAGTAAAACCGCCAAATATCAGGAACTGCATTAAAAAGGCAAGCCGAGCTTGCCTTTAAATATCACTTAACAAATTGTTGAATTACAACAACCAGTTTGATTAGTTGGGTTGTAAGTTCTGCAAAATGGCGTTTCTGTCAGGCAGTCAAACGTACAGCGATAGGTTTTAAAACCACCACCAGCAACAGCCGGCGTTGCCTGGGTTGGCAATTTTTGGCTGTCGGCACTTAGCATTTTAATGTTTTTCTTACTTAATGTTAGCTTCATCTTCATTTTGTAATTTCCTTTTGTTAAATAAAAAACCAGAATACAAACAATTTATTGCATTTTCAATACACAATGCATCAGCTATAAAAATGACCTAAACTTGCTTAATGGTGGCCTTTAGGATCCTGCTGATGCGTCTTACAATCATCTTGTTTTGCGCACTAAGCGCATTTTTAAATATTGCGCATACCAAACCACTGCTGATTAACAGCCCTGACTGGCGCCCCTACTTCACCTATGATGACACTGCCACAGGCTATGCCAAAGAGCTCCTCAGGTATCTGCTGGAAGACAATGGCTACACCTATCGTTTTGTTCCCTTACCTATTAAACGCGGCAATCAATATATTAAAACGGGCAAACTCGATGTCTCGATACTCTCTTATCGGCCTGAACGCGCCCAGTTTGTCAGCTATGCTGACTTTCCTTTGTTTACTGTCTCCTTGCGATTTATCTCGAGGCCTGAGCACGCCAATATCAGCCATGTAAACGACATTTCGCCGCTCAGGTTTGAGTTTGTGCGGGGTGTGTCATACACCCAAGAGATCAGAGAAAAAGCCAATGCACTTGAAAGAGATGTGTACACCTCAGTGACGCTGGAACATGCCCTGAAAAAAATCATGGCCAACAGAAGTGATATTACCGCTGCCTCAACCCATACGCTGATCTCAGAGCTAAAAGCACTGGGCTATCCGAAAGCACTCTCAATCGGTGCGTATGTGGTTCAGGAAAAAGCGTATTATATTACTGTATCCAAACGCTCAGAAACCATCACTGACCCCACAGCCTTTTTCAACAAAATGCAGCGCTCTCTCAACAAAGCCAGGCAAACAGGTTTGATTGACCAGTTATCTACTGAATATCAGTTAAATTTAGATGACTTAAGCCACTGAACTTACCACCTGTATACCAGCCTTTCCTATCGTGGCGAGTGTTACTACAGATTTACATAATCCAGATCCCCACTTCCCAGCTAGATTTGCTGTGATAAAAATGCTGACCCCCTCCATACGCTGCTCATGTAACAAAGTGTAATGTTTTTTCGACCTACCGACAGACAAAATGGATGACTACGCAATCAGGTGCTGTCCAGCATCAGGGTTTAAAGACCCGTAAAACAAGGAAATCTCAGTATGAAACTAACACTACCTTCAATAACGCAACCGCTGCTAAGGCACCTCAAAAGTGCACTGCTAGTGACTTGTACTGCCTCACTCTTAACAGCCTGTATGAGTAATGGCACCGCAGAACAAAACGAACCGTCAGGCTCCGACAGCTATATCATCCATAATGGTAAGATAGTCACTATGGCGTATGAATCAGCAACACAAGAGCCATACCCTGAAGCCATATGGATACAAGATGGCATTATTAAGGCCCTCGGCGACCTCAACACACTCGAACAACAGGCAGGACAAGGCGCACGTAAACTGGATTTAGCAGGCAAGACGCTAATGCCTGGGTTTATTGAGCCACATACTCATCTGGCATTTGTGATTGGCCTTTCTGTCATGACCGACTTATCACCGTGTCTACCAGAACCTTACAAAACCACCTACTACAAGGATGACAATGACAATTTTCAGTGCCCGACCTCATTGCAAGAGACCTATGACACACTCAATGACAGCAAAAAACGTATAAGTGGTGAACCCCAACCCAAACTTCCTGTCTGGGTATGGGGAAATGGCATTGACCCATCGCGACTGGGCAACAGTGATAAAAATATCGAAGATATTCGTCAATTTATCAATAACCCAGCGATTGAACTGAATGAAAATGTATTCAATGCGGATGCGAAACAACCCATTAATTCATTTGAGCCAGGACAGCAATCCCCCATAATGCTGTTGGACCAGTCCGGACATGTGGCCTATGTTAATCTGAGAGCGTTTGTAGCAGCGGGTTTATGTCACTCGGTTAAAGAGTGCAGTAAAGAAGAGAACACCATACCTGAAGACTACTGCCCTGAAGACTCAGAGCGCTTTTGTTACAATGAACAAAAAACCGGTGGTTTTGCAGTTAGTAGCGACGGCACCTTTACTGGTCGAGTATTAGAGTCTCCCAATTTTGTCCCATTCCTGCAAGCTATCTCTCTAAGTATAGGTGCTGAACCTGGCAGCCCGTTCGTCTACCTCTCTGAGGACGAAGGAATGGATATAGCGCCAGATTTTATACACAGAATAGCTCAAACCGGTGTCACTACCTTGGTCAATGCCGGTGCCTTTCAGTCATCAGAAGCGCTATTTTTCAAAAAGCTGGCTAAGAAAAACCAGGACACTCCAAACATGCGCTATCGTACGCTTGTCGCCACAGACATTGCAGACTCAACGGGTGCAGATCGCAGCTCACTTGAGGTCGCTAATTCACTGCACACCGACACCTGGGATAGCGGAACCAACGGTCTTTACGGTGCGTATGGCGTTAAAATTTGGGCTGATGGCTCGACTCAGGGCTGTAGCGCATACCTTAAAGACGATTATGCCAATAACGGAATTTGTAATGGTGAAAGCGGCGATAGCGGCAAAAACTATGAGTATAATAGCTTTGTGGAAGAACTAAAAAATTACTGGGGGGAAAACTGGCTCATTCAGGTCCATGCCAATGGCGATGCAGCTATAGAACAAGCATTGACTGCATTCAAGGAGCTGCAAAAAGCACAATGCCAAAGAGACAGTGGCAACAACACTTTTCCAATCACGTTGCATCATGCCACCGTTGGTGGAAATCCGGCTGCAAACGAGTCGGCTGTTGACCTGATTGTACAAGCACGTAATGAAGCCATACCCTGTATAAATTCTCATGATGCTGAACTGAAACAGCATTTGAACATTACCGTCAGCCATACGCCTGCCCACGTTGCTTACTGGGGCGGCGCATTCCAATCAATCCTGGATGGCAAAGGTCACGAGGGAGAATCGGACTCGACAGGTCGTGCAACTATGCTTGACCCAGCGAAATTTGAACACAGTTATGATGTTCCATTTTCATTACACAGTGACATGCCCGTCTCACCCGTTAACCCACTGTGGTATGTCGAGCAAATGGTCAATCGCGATACCTGGTTTTATCCTCGCCTGGCAACGGCTCAAAAAGAGCCGATGCCTTACAACCCTGTTGCCGGACAGCAAAATATCGATGTCTATCAGGCTTTACGAGGTGTAACCATAGTACCTGCACAGCAAAACCTGCTCGATGAGAAAATAGGCACGTTAGAGGTTAATAAAGTGGCTGATTTAGTGATCTTAGACCGTAATCCACTCGCAGAAGAGGTCGATCAGATCCATACCATCAAACCCTGCTATACCTTTGTGAATGGTCATAGTAACCCAGTATATGAAAGCCTGGAGCAAACAGTAAATGAAAGCCAGGACCAAACAGTATGTAAAATAGATAACCTTTAAACTCGGCCTATAAATTGCGTTGTATCTCTATTTAATAAGGTTACTAAGCGGTTTTCGAACGCACTCATCAATCCGTTCGGAGCCGCTTTTTATAAGCGCAGATAAATGTAATCTCACCAATGCACATTTGTAAGCAGCATTGCTACCCACAAAAAAGCCCGGATTGCGTGATAATATCTCTGTACTGCGCCCGTACTAGGCTTTTGGCTGGCACAAAATCATCCACATGATACAATCGCCTGCCAGATATTTTGGTAGCTAAGCTGCCTGTGTTAAGCGTTCCTGGTAGCCTCGCTGCCGTATATTGAGAGTGAAAGAGTATGAGTGAGTCGTTTGCCGCGATTGGATTAGTTAATCCGAAATCGCCGACTAACGTAGGTGGCGTATTAAGAGCTGCGGGCTGCTATCAAGCACAAGCCGTTTATTTTAATGGTAATCGCTACGCAAAGGCTGCTAAATACCATACCGACACAAAAAACATCGCCGATAATATCCCCATTCAACAGGTTGATGATCTTACCAGCCTGAAAGTGCCTGGCCGATCGCTCGTGTGTATTGAGCTGGTTGAAGGTGCGACACCATTGCCACAATTTACGCATCCCGATAATGCAATTTACGTTTTTGGCCCCGAAGATGGCAGCCTGCCACAAGACATTGTGGATGCTGCCGATGCCGTTGTGTATGTACCAACAACCGGTTGCATGAATCTGGCTGCAACGGTTAACGTGCTGCTGTATGACCGCATGGCAAAACGCACCACCGGGTTTGATGCAGGCCAAATCCTGACCAGTCGGGATACCAATAATCGTTTGGTGGTTGGATAAGCACGCGGTTGGAAAATACTGGCGAACACCAGACTGGTTACCCCGGCTTTGGGCACTTAAATGGATAATCAGGGCGCGCAGTCTGCTGACAGCGTTTCGCTTTGAGTACGCATTATCTAAGACAAGCCTTCACCCCTCGCCAGTTCGCTGAATATAGCGTAAAATGGTCTATTACATGTCTGTATTTATCCACTCGTCTTTGACGCTAAATGAATACACTTTATCTACTCAGGCAAGCTTTTTGCTGATTGAGTATCTCTTGCTTGAAGGCAACTATGAAAAAAACATTTGAACTAACTCACCCGAAAATCAAACTTGCACGACGCGTTGATGCTGTAAAACATGAGCTTAAAAAGTACCTTAAGCGTGAGCGCAACAAAACGCTACCAGCAGGCGCTGACTATTGGGATTTTGACTGCCAATTTGGTAACACAGAAGCAGAAGCTGAGCCTGTGCACGTCTCACAGCTTAATAAGCTGATCGACAAAACCCAGGAACAAAACCTTACCTCTTTCTATGTAGAAATCCTGGCAAAGCCAGCCGTCAGAAAAGCGCGTAATATGTCTGACGATGAGTCAGAAGAGTATTAATCCAAAGCACCTGCTTGGATTGCCCTGATTTAATAAATGCCTTGCTGAACCAGATTCAGCAAGGCATTTCGGAATTAAGTCCTTGCACAGTCAAAGGCAACGATTCTGACTACGCTACATAACAAGCCTTTCGCTGACATCGACAATGCATCGCAAATAAAAGCCGGATCCAGCCCACAAGCACTGAGAAGCACGCAAATTGCTTAGTACCATTCAAAGAGTTGTTTTCGCATACCACCATTCAAAACATTTTGGCAATGCTTTGAGCGATACGCCTTATTATAAAAAATAACATTACGGATCTCCTGGGCTATACAATCTGTCTCATATCCCGTTTTATTATAATTACTAAATACCATCACGGCTTGATTGCGATCCAGCAATCTTGAAAAACTCGTCACCCAGGAATAAGGGTAATTACCAGAGTAACTTACAAACTTTTCATATCCTTGCAATTTTTCCATCTCATCAGGTGAAATAGGCGTATCTGGACAGTCCAGTTCCTCTGTATAAGTTTTAGGAATGTAATTAACAAACCAGCCGTAGCCAAAATACTCGCACTGAGACACACTATCAGGTTGTGTATCCTGAGGCTCATTGCCATCCTGAGCGCCATTGTCAGCCTTCTGGTAAGGCGTAAACGCTATTTCTTTCTGATCATGATCAAGGATCAAATTACCATACAAACCCTTATCCCAGCGATGCATATCCTTGACAGTGGAATACATGTTGCCCGCAGAATAGAGCACCATTGGGTTACTATAAGGGCTTTCTAAAATATTTGGGTAATCAGGCAAACCCGTGTCCGGTAAACGACCCGTAGTGTCAGACAAGAGCGGATTATCTTTATCAACATAGCCAGTCGTCATGATTTCATAGACACCAATCGCATTAAATGTGCCGCTGTCGGCCATTGCCAGTTTGTCTAGTATCTTGCGCTTCAAGATGTTGCCAAAGTAAAACTCGGAGGGAATTTTACCTTGCTTTCCAGCTGCGAGCTGCTCAATAATATTACCAAGGAGATAATAATTGCAGTTGCTATACTCAAACTTCTCACCGGGTGTAAAGCTGGGGACACCCCCTTGTTTTTGACAGGTACAAAAACGATTGCTGAACGCCTCAGGTCCATTCAAATTTAGGCCTGGTTCATATAGGAATGGCCGCCACCCCCAGTTCAAATATACTTCAGGATTATCGCTATAGTTATCTATGCCTGACGACATAGTCAATAAATTGTGAAGCGTCACATCCTTGCACGCATTCTTAGGAAACCAAGATAAATAATCACCGATAGTCTTTGTTTCAATCTCTTCCTGCAGAAGCATTTTTTGCAACAGCGCCGCCGTAAATTCTTTGGTATTTGAGCCAATGCGGTATTTGGAGTCAGACGTATTGAAGCCAACTTGATACTTTGCACCCAAGGTATTTGTATCAATATTATGCTGCGTCGCAAACGTCATAAATTGCGTATAGCTTGGGATATTTCTTGGCCCACAATTGGCCTCATACACCACATCATCACCTGAGGTGACATAGACAGTGCCAAAAAACGACTTACCACAGTAATCCGCCAGTATTTGTTTAAACAAATCTACTTTTTTCGGCCCAATTCTGTCGTCCTGGGCAACGCTTTTTTTAAAACACGCACTCAAAAACACACAGGAGCAACACAACAGTATGACTCTTAATTGCAGGTAACAGGGTTGGTTCATTTTATTTCCTTAAAAAATGTTTAGAAAATTTGCCAACCACTCAACTACTAACAAAGCTCTTTCTGTAATTAAAATTGCATACATGCCATTCAACATGCAGGCACTTTTACAAATTATTTATGACGACCCGTTTGGGTAGGCATGTGTGCAGGAGCCACTGCGAACACCCACTCCAATTGTTATAAGCTATGCCCAAAAAAGAAAACTATGGCGTAGGACCTCTGATGAATGCTTTCTGCCGGGCGCTTCTCCCCCTCGATACTGTGCTGCGAAATAGTCAATACACAGTGCGAACGGAACAAACTAACGTGTTAATAGCGAAGTCAGACTCGACATAGCCGCGGCTACGGCTTTTTGAACTACCGCTTTTGCACAAATTTCTAATGAGATAAGTTCAGCCTCCAAAATTTTCTGCTCTCTTAGCAACTCACTTTCCATGTCTTCACCACTGATCTCATTGTTCAAATGCGCTTGCACAAGAGCCTGAATTGATTCCCTTTGAGCTTCTAATGCCTTTTCCAATGGCGCCAAAAGTGGCTTTGCTTCCTCACCAACCGCTTTCAATGTTGTTTCTAACATGTGTTTATAAAGTTCACTTGTGTTCATCTGATTCTCCGTTAATTACGCTTTTTTATTTGTTCACAGCCCTAGCCTAATCAGAATCAAAAGTACGGGCTATTACACACGGATTACAGATGCAACCTTGCCCCTGAACCAGAACAACTTTGCAGCCAGTTTATTCAATTCATCCAAATCCTCAGCGTTTAGAATGATCCTGAGAGCAGGTAATTTATCAACCATAACCAACAAGGTACTTAGCCATGAAATCAGAACTGAAACTAGCGTTTCAAAAGGAAATGGCCGCGGCTAAAGAGCAGTATGACAACACCCAATACAGTAAGAGCTTTTATCACTTAGAAAGAGCACACATATTAGGACAATCCTTTATTATTCCTCACACGCAGTCGCACTGGTGGATGCTCAAATTAGGCTTCAAAAGATATAGCGCCAGGGAGGTAATAGGGCAAATAGCCCGGATCTTTGCTTCTGTTATCTTCTCCAGAATTTGGGTGCCAAAAGGAAATACCGGCGGAACCAATGTGAGCCCCATCAAACCTATGCCAATTCCAGCCGATCTAGCTGAATACTTGAAATAGTTTTACCTGAGCACCTAACGCGCTTAGCACAAAATGCAGCATCGATAAAAGCACCATACGATTCAGTTTGGGAAGGCGCAGGACTGGCCTAGCGAATATGATACTGTGTCAGGCAAGTGACCAGCCATTTGCCTGAAAATTAAGATACAATTAATGCGTAATGCAGGGACATTGCCAGCCCCTCCAGCGCCCAAGAAACGCAAAAAAAACCGGAGACGATTGGTGTGATAACCTCCAATGTATGGATAGACACAGGCCTTGTGCTCATTTACGGCTCACAGCTAGATGCCAACTATCACCAGCATGTTGCTATACAGATAGTATGGCCATGTTGTGACTCATCCTCTGAATTGAATGGAGAGACGCTCCGGGGCCTGGTCGTGATCGCGTCTAAACACAGTCATTGTCTTAAAATGTCCAAAGGATGGATCTTATTAGTAGAGCCACACAGCCTGTTAGGAGAACAGTTAGAAGCAAAGTTACAAGGTCAGTCTATGGTTTCCTTTGAACTTAACGCTGACTGCAAGGCATATCCCCCCTTAGACAAGGAAAGCGCTTTTCAGCTTGTTGCGCCAATATTCCGAGTAATGTCAATTGACCAGACTTTACTAAACTGTAATCAGAGCTCAGTCACTGATGAACGTATCCAAAGGTTACTTGAAAACCTGGATGCCTGTTTTGTGGCCGACTGTATTAAGCCGCAGCAATGGCGTGCAGCAAGCGTCGCACAAACCCTTAATCTTTCAGAAAGTCGATTTCTGCACATCTTCAAAGATCAGGTTGGTATTGCGTGGCGCCCTTTTCTGTTGTGGCGAAGATTGATTTGTGCGCTACAGACACTCCTAAAAGGAATGTCCGCAACCGAGGCGGCATACGTGGCTGGATTTTCTGACAGTGCACATCTTAGTCGTACTTTTCGCTCTACATTTGGTATGAGCATCATGCAAGCAAAAAAGCTCGCTAAATAACCCAGCAAGTTTATGCCATTTTCCGTCAACAGCGTCGGTTAGAAAAGGCTCGCTTCACCGCTAAGCCATTATTTGGTAACTGCACTACAAGTGCCCCCACCTCACGAACCTAAAACAGAGAACAATAACGCAGGGTGTTCTGTATTTACTCCCTGTGTTCTCTGGCAAAAAATTGACACCAACTCGTGCCATCAACCAATAAAGTCACCAGATAGTGATTTTAACCCTCTATTTTCAAGGCATAGAAAAGCGACATCAGCATACTGCTCAGCCTGGTTCGAAAAATGCATATATGGGTCAAAGTCAATCCAGAGAATGTTACCAACATGAATAAAAGCACCAATACAGTTTATGTGTTAAGTGGATATGCGAAATGTTCAACCTCTCACACAGGGAAGTACAAACTCGGCAATAAACACTCCATTGGCCTCTTAACAACCGATGAAAACTATCAGAACAATATGCATCAGCTTAAGACCTTTATTAAGGACTTAGGGTGGGAATCCATTATGTTTTGTATGGTGGAAGAAGTTGACGACATTAACACCTTATCGAATGACGTTTTAATATCCAGTTTTCATCGTGCTCAGAAAAATGGTCAATCGCTCGTGGTTAATGATCACCCTATTACAGTGCATTAGGGTTACGAATTAGAGAGTAGCTAGCCCGCAGAGTCTTAGTGAGATTAGCCTTGATCAGGAGTTTGCCAAAACAAACTCCTGTGATGCTAAGTACTAAGACAAATGTCATACCGTTCTGGCGGTTTTACGCTTGGCGCGTTGTAAACGCTATATTCTTGGCACACCATTTAAAAATGAAGTCACTTCACTGGCGACATTTCCCAGTGCGGCGGCAACAGCCTCGAGCTCGGCCCGTTTCATCGTTTCACGAAAATTCGTATCCGTTGATGCCTTTGAAGCTATGAAATCTTCCGTACTGACAATTGACTTAACGATTACTCCGGAGCGTATATCCAGTAATATGGACTCGACCGAGCAGTAAGATTTCGAATTGTTGGGATCAATGAATTTGTATTTCTGGTATGAATAACAAGAACTAGTATAAGCCAACAGTAAATCTGCCTGAAACCTGGCTGCAGCTTCCCTTAACGTCGAGACCGATCTTTTTTCTGAAACCAGCATGGCTGGTAAAAAAGAGGCATCATAAACCCTATCAGAAGAACGCAACTTAGTGATCAGTGACTTCACCAGTGAGTCATTTAGTACAGTAAAGTCATTAGAATAAGCACGCCAATATTTATCTTGACTGAGCTTAAGCACTGCGATTCTATTTTTCTCGGGCAACCTAACCTGATAATTGAGTAGTTCCTGGATCCTGTCGTTGTTATTACCTAAAACTGGATCACCCACTAGACTATTTTGAGAGTTCGATGCCTGTTCCTGATAATAACTTGACGGGCGCTCAACCGATCCGACAGTTGAACAGGCCTGCAATAATACACAAAAAAAGACGCCATATATTTTTTTCATTGTATTCCTTTCTTAACCTTCATTTAATTATTAATGGGCTGCGCTTCTCTATCATTAAAGTGCACTTGGTAAAATCACACTCAGGAGCAACACGAACACCAAGTAAAATAGCACACCCAAGTGATAACCAAATAGGGAGCTATTGATTGAATTCCCTTTTCTGTAAGATAGGTATACACCAGCAATGTATGGCGGCAAACCAACCCCAAAGCCAATGGTCAGGAGAAGAAAAACAGCCTCCAGAGTGTCATTTTGTTCGGTTAACTCGCACTTGAGGTCATCCCAGTTTCCGCATCCCCTGTTTATGCCTGTTCCACCAGAAAGCCCATCCGCTCCGTTTGTCCATATATCGAATCCTTCCGAATTGTTTTCTCCAGGCATAAGATATAAATAGTCTCTCCCCCAAGGATCTTCTGGCAACCCATTAAGGAGTTTTACTTTTTTACAGGGGCAATCTTTACTTACAAATATTTCCCGGTTTAATACGCTTAAACCTTGTTCATCGGTAGGATATCTGCCAAATTCCTGGTGATAATACTCAACGGCTTTAGCCAGCTGTTTAATGTCCAGAGACGCTTTCTCTTCCGGCGATAGATCTCTAGTCGAACTATGAATAAAGCCAGAAATTAGAGTCATAGTGATTAATGCTATAACTTTAATTATTTGCATTACTGCTCCCCTGCTCCCATTACTTGCGCTGGATACCCAGCCGCCAGACAATGCTAACCAGAAACCCAATCTCACAAGTTGTAAACCTAACAACATGAATCTATCCTGACGATAAATTCACTCGACTAAATGTCTTTGATTAATTTTTAGTGAAATGGGTTGTGAAGCAGGATGCTCAACAGGCTTTGTGTGAAATTTGGCTCCGAGGGCAGGGCTCGAACCTACGTCCACCCGGAAAAAGAGCCGGGCGCTCTACCACTGAGCTACCTCGGAGACTGTCAGGTTAGTTTTTTACAGGTTTTCCTGAAAAAACACCAGCCTTCTTTAATACTTTTGCCAGACCCGGGTTTGAGACTGTAACACCATGAACAAGTTCCGGCGTTAATCTAAACTTGGCGACTTGAATATCAGGTGGTGGTGCAGTCCAACCTTTATGCACCGGATCAACGCCATAGCGACGACACACACGCTCCACGAAGTGCCTACTACATTCAGCCTCTCCAGATAGAACCTCCCAGGGCAACGGCACTTCATTCCAGATTTTGGTATCCACTTCAAGTGTCCCTTCTTCATGGTGGTGCCATGCAACAACATCCGCAGCCATCAATCTCAGTACTTTTCCAGGGCATAAGACATCAACAATATCTTGCATACCCAAATCAAAAAGAAATCTGAACCAGGCATCGCGCACTTTATTCCATGCACCTGCGGTGTTGTTCCATGTCGTTGAGTCATTTCCGCGTTTTACGATCATTGTCTTTCTGGAAATGTCAGATTTGCCCCAAAGCTCCTTCAAAAATTCCGCTAATTCACACAGCACTGAATACCAGGTACCCAGCATCTTTCCTTTCTGTTCGTCGGTTAACTTACTAAGCACAAATGGCGCGGGATAAACATGGCTTATTGCCCACCAATTTGTAGAGTTGGCTCGCATACAATCCTGAAATAGCTGATGTGCTATTTCATCGTAAGGTCTTTGCTGTTTATCGGTTGTATATTCACTTCTTAAATTGCATCTGGCCACGTAGTAAGCGATAAATGCTGCCGTCAAAGCGTCATCGAAAAAGTGGTGTTCATCAATTGTAAAGGCCAGTCCAGATTTGCTTATCAGCGTAAACTCTCTTTTTTTAAGCTCCCTGGCAAGGCGAGCTCTTTTTGCTTGAAGTCTGCGCAAATATCTGAATTTTTTATTGTACTGTCGTTTAGATATATCCAGATTTGCCGCTTTTCTTTCAAGCTTGTTTAGTCTGTCATGTTTAAAGTCTAACTTGGATGGCGCTCCCCCTAATAAAGGGCAAGCTTGTTCAATCAGTGTATCTGCATGCTGCGGCAGTGCTCCATTATCAGGTTCAAACACCACGGACGGAAATAGCTCTTTACCTTTATTCAATTGCTTTTCACATCCTATGGGATTGAAAAACTCATCGGACATTGATGAGTAACCAAATTGATTATTTGACAATGCGCCCTCAGCGGCCAGCTTAAGCTTACTCATCGTTTCTTGAGTTAATTGCAGCTCGGGCAATTCTAGTATCACCTGCGCTATATCTTCAGGCCTCTTCCGGCTATTGAGCGATGTAAAGAGCGTTTTATATTGCTTGCTATACATAATCTTATCTACATTGTTAACGGCATGCGCCTTCAGGAATTTTTTGATTATTACGCTTCGCTTTAAGGGCTATATTACTCTGCCATTAGACGAACCAGACAACACTTTTATCCTAAGAATAGTAAATTGATCATACATCATTTGCCATCAAAAAGCGGTGACGAGGGAATACGAGAACAGTCAGAATCATTAACAATATTTGGACAAGGCAGCTGCCAATTACAGCGGGCGCTGCCCGCTCACCATTTCAAAAGCACCAACAAACCCGTAGCTAAAAGAGCGGCTCATAAATAAGCCCCAAGTGAAAACGTTAACCGGATCCAGTTAGCAGAATTGAACAAAAACAGGCTTAGCCAACAACAACCCGGTTCTGTTACTCACCTTCCATCTCGTACTGCTTAAGTATCGACAACATATTCTCTGGTATTGGAGATTTTTGCCCTGTTTTCATATTAAACATCACCACATTCGCATACCCCGTTGTGCATATCGCCTGCTGTGACTCACTAAACGCTTCATAGCGCATGGTGAAACGATCTTCTTTAATGTCGGTAATATACGAACCAATATAGAGGGTATCCGGAAAAGTAACTGGTCGTTTGTATTGGGCATAAGTATCGCGCAATACAGGACTATGGGTGGGTTCTGATAAGATAGAAAGTAGTCCTGTTTGCTTTAAAAAATCGATCCGTGCGGTTTCAAAATAACGAAAGTACGACACGTTGTTGACATGTCCCAGCGCATCCATTTCACCCCATACAACGTTGATCTTGGTCTTAATTGCAAACTTCTCGAAAAATTCCTGCATGATGTTGCCTCTCATTATGATTAATGACTTTGAGAGTAACAACTCATCGTACCAGCAACAAGCACTATTCGACACACCAACCGCAAGCAGATAAGAGTGGCGGAGTCAGAGCTTCTCCGAAGGTTCTAAGCTCTGACTGCGCCAGCGTTGAAGGCTCATACTATCAGGTGTCTGTATGGCTCATCATGTATGACTTGCGATATCCTCACTTTATGATCCACATATTATTTACGATCGGCACGTCTTGTGTTCCCCCCCAAAAAGAAGTGGTACGGCAACCAGAACCATGAAAACCAACTTTTTTACCGGATGCAAATGCTGCTAATGCGCTAGAAACCATTATATTTTTTCCAGGAAGATCGTGAGGGATATAAACTCTAAATGTTGACGTACATTCATCCAGATTGTCTACAGCACCCGATATATACAAGCTGACAGCCCCATTTTCATGAGTAAAAAATCGTGTAATCTCTACACCACTAGAGTTTAAATGAGTAATATATTTACCAAATGCACTTGTACTAGCCAGCATACAAGTAAACAGTACGAGTAGTTTCTTTTTCATATTTCCTTAATCCAATTGAGCAACATATACCGACACATAAGGCTGAACGCTGCTACCGAAGCCCGAAGGCTGTGTGTTTGCAAGTGCAACTTCTTTTTTGGCAACAATCACGACTCAGAATGATGCATCCGGTTATTTTTTGTTTAATAAACTGGGACTGTATCACGAGATGACTAGACAGGTACATTTAAATATCCTAGTAAGCTAAGTCGCTGCAGCTCTTAACTAACTACTTGTATCGACAGCAAGCATCCAACATTTTTGATACTCAGAAAATGCATAGAAATAGTATGCTTTTGAACAAAATAGTGGACACAGTGAGCAGGGAAACCATCTGAACTAATGGCATACTTACATTCACTTGATATGCAGATCCGATTCACATTACTCCCGCATAATCACTCCCATTACAAAGACCTAATTACACTGGGTGTCTGCACAAAGAAAGAGATCTTTGAATCATCTGTTCGATTGGGTGTCTTTGATTTATTTTGCTGTCATGAATGCAAGTCAGTTTTCAACAATGCATATCTCAATATGGAGAGAAGACACTAATTTGCTCATAGGCCAGGTGCATATTACAGACCTGACCCCCATCACAAACTAATGTGAATATCGCCCAATGTTAGCATGGGTGTCTTGAAAAAGTCCTGCAATAACTCTACCCCAGTATTGGCAGTAGTCCAAAAACCAGTACCGTACACCCGATTAGTGAAAGGAGTGATCCAATACGTACCGTCATCATAACAACGAGTTCAGCTGTAATATTAGCTGTGAATCCAGCACCCGCGATCGGAAGCACTTGACTTGCACCGGTTACTGACGCAATGGTTATTCCCAGCCAGATAAGCATGAACCCAAATACGGAGCCATAGGCTGCAAGCAATTCCAAAAATAAAGACAGCTCCACGAGTGACCAGATAACACCAAAAAGGGCCACTGCCATACCACATTGAACAGCCGTCAAGTGACCAGAAAGCGCCATCCGGGAATTTTTTACAGCAGGTATCAATGCACCTTGTATTAAACCAATGAGAAAAAAGGCAATTCCAATAAATATAAGTTGTGCACCTGTTTGTGTAAGCTCCATCACCTCACTCCTTGCATATATTCAGCGGCAGTATTAACAGTGCGGCATACACACCTGGCAATGTAAAGCGAAGTACTTTGTTCAGGTTGTTTTTTACATCTTTGAAAGGTATTCATTGTTAGTCTCCAGTAAAAAGCACATGGTAAACAACGAAATACGTGAATTCATTCACCTAGATTCATTTTTTAATTTGCTCAAAGTCTGGGGAGCAACCCCCAGGTAAGAGGCGATATGATATGACTTAACTTGATTAAATATAAAAGGGTACTCTTCAAGTAAGCGCGCGTATCTTTGGGCAGCAGTCTCTGACATGAGAGAAAGAACACGTTTGTATGTGGCAGAATAATAGGTGTTATGTATCCATATTCTGGTTAAAAGCTCCCACTTTTTCTCTTGTGATATGAACTTATCAAGCTTATTCAGAGACGTTACGTAAAAGACCGAATCTTCAAGGGTTTCAAAGTTAAGCATTGAGCCTGTTTTTTCGTAGAAGCTAACACTATCGTCCATAAAGTGATTCAAACCATGTTTACTTTTCCCGCGAAAATAGAGTTGCCAGGTGTGCTCCTTGCCATTCATATCAATCAAATATGATCTGGCTAAACCGCTTTTTATAAACCATATTTCACTAAACACATCACCTGCATGGTGAACCGTCGTTCCTTTTTTAACACTTTTGATATCAAACATTCCGCAAGCATCCCCCCATTCGTCATCAGTGACAGGAATATACTGCTCAATCATTTTTCTAAAATATTTCATAAAGCTACAGTTGTCGGTTTTTGAAATTACGCCGTGGTCTTAAGGTTCTCCGATACTTAATGAAAATCAATTTGATAAAAAATCACGGTATAGCCTGAGCGAATTCATTTTCGTCAAAAGAAAAAATAGCCACATTATGCGTTATTTCACAATCCTACACGAAGTGCTCAGAAAAAACTGCCCCGATATTGATACTAAGCACTTTGAAACATTCAGATTTCCAGTGCTCCCTCGCACTAGCAGTACAGAACCAGGCAAAGATGTCAGGCTCAGAAGAAGTTATTTTATAACAGTGAAGTGGATACGTCGGATATATCGCGAATATGTGCTGTTAAATGGCATGCTGGGAGACCTGGCCTATGAGACTCGACTGGTTCCATCATTAAAACAAACTCACGTCACCTTTATTGGTTGACAGCCGCTCAACCAATGACTGCAAATCGACAGAAGCTTTGTTCACTGCGACAGAGACCTCATCGCTTTGTGCCATTTTTTCTAGCGTTTCAGAAATCACCAGCATTTGCGCAACGTCTTCAACAATACTTTGCGAAATATCTTGTTGGTGCACCGCATTATCATCTACTGAATGGGTCACCGTGATCAGGCTATCAAACGAAGTCGAGGTTTGACCCAACACACTGCTCACCTGTGCAACTGATTGCGCGGTTTGCGTTGTTTTAGATAGACCTGATTGTATCGAGGCCACCGCTTGTTTAGAACTTAGCAAAGTGCCGTCGATAATGTCTTTTATTTCAAGTGTTGAATTTTGGGTTCGTGTTGCAAGGCTTCTCACCTCATCGGCAACCACCGCGAACCCTCGCCCTTGTTCACCAGCCCTAGCGGCTTCTATTGCGGCATTGAGCGCCAATAAGTTGGTTTGCTCTGCAATATTTTGAATAACCTGTAACACATTAACAATTTCAGAAGACCGGCTTTCTAACTGCTCAATATTACCTGCAATTGCTTGCATTTCACCAACCAACTCGCCCATATCTTTATCGGCTAAGTCCAAAGAAGCTGCACATTGTGCTGTCGCTTCGCTTGTTGATTTAAAAGAATCGAACGCTTGTTTTGAGTCCATTTTATTCTGCTCGGCGATGGTGGATAAGCGTGCAGTAGCCTGGTTTAAACTATCGACTATTTTGCTTTGCGATACTGAGCTATGACCAATTTCATCGGAAATTTCTGATAGCTTAGCAAAAGCAGTACTCACTTCATGGTTGACTAAATTAATGAGCCCAACACTGTCAGATAACTTTTCTTGCATATATCGCGCACTCTGAACCAACTCTCCTATCTCATCACTTGATGAATGCGAAATGTTCTTTGTGTAATCCCCTTCCGCAATCGCTTTTAATACTTCATTGAGATCGCCAATCGGCCTGACAATTATTTTTTGAATATATAGCAGAACAAACGCAACCCCAATAATTGCGGTCAACATACTGATCAAACTTACTGTAAAACTAGTGCGTGATGAAAAATCTTTTAAACTTTCAAAATTATCATCCACACTTTCATCTATTTTCAGAACAAGCTCTACCAGTGATTCGCTCAAGGCCCTGTCTATGCCTTTAACGTGTTGATCAGCCTTTTCTATATTTAAATCAGAAGACAGAAAAATATCATAGCCAGCTTTGTATTTTCCTGTCGCATCACTATAGTCTTTTAATATTTTAGAGATAAGTGTTTTAACCGCCATAGAGTGCTGTTTTGACTGCCCAATGTTCTCGAGTACCCTTTTCACTTCATTTTCTGAGTTTAAAAAACGCTGCCAATATTTATTTCGCTCTTGGACTGATTTAGAGCGGATCAGTACATTTTTCCATTCTTGCACTTGTGTTTTAAACAGCGATAGCGCCAACCGCCCCTGGTTGGCCGCATGTATATTCTTATCTTTAAGCTCAACAAATTGAGATTCAAGCGTATGCAAAGTAAACAACATTGCAAGTACGACAATAGCAAACATAGCTAACATTGCAGACATTGGTGTTAACAGCTTAACTTTTAAGGAGCTTTTCATGGACTACCCCACAACACACTGATACTCAGTTAGTAAGGATAGAACAATTTTCAAACTCTTTATTTCTCTATTCAAAAATAGCTTTGTCTAGAGAGGACAGTGCTTCATACATTTCTAAAGTGAAACTGCCAGCTGTTCGCATTTGCAAATAGGGGTGGATGTCTCTTCACTTACTTATCTCTTCACTTACTTATGCATCTCTTATGTACTGCAACTATCTTATGCACTGTAAATTTCGGGAAAGAAAAGGCTCTGATTAAATCATAAATTGCAGAAGTGGCACTCGCTGAACGCTTTTACCGTGCAATGAGTCTCACACGATGTACAGAGAACGTAAGTACAGACACATATTGTTAACCAGCAGAGCCTGCATTTGGGATCTGTCCAACTCAATGGGCTGGATGAAAAATCATATCGACCACTCAATGACTTTTTGCTTTGCAACCAGGCTAGCTCTGACGCTTTTAAGTGATAAGTGAACCCCGACACTTCAAGAGACTTATGTTATGAAACAAGGGTTAAGCCACTAGAAACCTTTAAATACTAATTAATTGGTGTTTTATAACAACTAGGGGTGGGTGTCTCTTTACTTATACTTACTAAAGTGAAACTGCCAGCTGTTCGCATTTGCAAATAGGGGTGGGTGTCTCTTCACTTACTTATCTCTTCACTTACTTATGCATCTCTTATGTACTGCAACTATCTTATGCACTGTAAATTTCGGGAAAGAAAAGGCTCTGATTAAATCATAAATTGCAGAAGTGGCACTCGCTGAACGCTTTTACCGTGCAATGAGTCTCACACGATGTACAGAGAACGTAAGTACAGACACATATTGTTAACCAGCAGAGCCTGCATTTGGGATCTGTCCAACTCAATGGGCTGGATGAAAAATCATATCGACCACTCAATGACTTTTTGCTTTGCAACCAGGCTAGCTCTGACGCTTTTAAGTGATAAGTGAACCCCGACACTTCAAGAGACTTATGTTATGAAACAAGGGTTAAGCCACTAGAAACCTTTAAATACTAATTAATTGGTGTTTTATAAGGCTATTTGACAACACTTAAGCAATCAAAAAACACTTTACTATCTTGATAAGTTGGTGGGTAAAGCTCTGCTTGTTCCATCACACTATTCATAACACCGATAATCGCCCACTCGATATTCTTTAGCTGACTTGATTTGACCTCATAATAACCAACAGAACCACACTCTTTGAAGGCTCTTTTTAGAATCGGTTTACCTTGATTGGGAAGCGTAAACTCATGAAGGGCTTTTCCCTTAAAGCGAATATTGTCTTGATAACATGTCATATATGTATCAGCACCGCACCGCTCTTTTGCCACTTCCAAGTCAAAATACTCCATAACAATACAGGTATTTGGCATTGGAACCATCTGAGGGCAGCGCCTTTTTATTATTTCACAATCTGTGCCTGACTTTTCACAGGCCTTGGCCGCCAAGCTTTTCAACATTAAGTCAGCAGATTCTCTTTTGCCAGCAGAAGAAGCTGAACTGAAAATTATCAAAGAAAAAATAAAAATACAGCGGATCATTAAGTTATCTCAAAACTCTGAAAGAAAGCCAACACCTAAATATAAGGCACAAATTAACAGATTAATATTTAGGCAATTCGGAATGGTTACGTTGGTATACCCTACTTAAATCTGTGCGCCGGAAGTCTATATTGTTTTAGCCGAAGTGTCTCTTCAATTTTCTGCCACTTGTGCAATCCGAGTATAAAAAAATTGACCCGCCAGAGTTTGTCATTGAGTTGATATTGAAACAAGGTGTGTTTGATTGGAAGCCTGTGATTTGCTAATTCTTTATCACATGCCACTGTCCAAAAAGGTGCTCCACACATTGGGTGTTTGGCAAACACACATCTTTGGGGTTTACTGTACCAAAAGCATAAATGCCTTCGCCTGTTCCATTTTCATCTTTGTATGAAAACGCTTTCCTAATTAACCAGGCCCCCTGGTAGTATTGAAGCCAGAGTGATTGTAAACCGGTTTCTTTATATGGCCCAATAATTTTACTCAAATCTGGCTTAACCACTTTTTTATATTTGGGTTCGCCAGCTTCCCAGGCCATTGAGCTTTCATCACGCTGTTGGGATTTGTCATGCCATTGGATAGAAACATACCCGGCGTCCTCTGTGGCACGCATAGCTTCAACAAATTGATCAGAATAAGTAAAAACAAAAGTAAAATGCTTAATTTTACTTTCTGGCCAATAATACATTGACTTTATTAATAATATGAAAATTACTGAGAGCAGACTTATGTACAAAAGCAGTGTCTTCATACATCCAATACCTTAAAAAAACAGCCGAGTTTAGAAACGTTCATCTCATCACCTACGCTAAAGCCTATGTGTTATACTTGGAAATGAAAAAATGGTGCTAGATATCTATAAAAATTTTTCTTTTAAGAAAATTGACCTAGAAAAAGAAGCTAATAAAACACCCACCAATAGTCCTAAACCATTAGCGCCTAAATCGAGCCATTCTCCATAGCGATTAACATAAGGCTGAACTAACTCAATAACTCCACTATAAACTAAAAAACCTGTTATAAACAGCGACCACCTTTCAGGTCTCGCTAACGCAACTGGAAATGCCAAAGCACCATAAGCAATAAAATGATGAGTTTTGTCTGTACCAGGAACCGCAGGAAGGCTATCTACTGGATATAAAGACAAACCTGTAATTAGCAAAGCTATTAAGGCTGTGAATGAAAGCCAATGAAGTTGAACTAAGTTTAATAAAGGTTTCAAGATATACTCCGAATCAACAATAGCCCCAAACCAGCTTATCCTGATGAGTTTTTTGATTAAAAAACACTCTGCGATGCCCATGGCTTGGATCATAGCCATATATTACAGCCCATTCGAGCTTGATACCATGGTATGTTCTAAATTGACGATACTAGACGATTGAATTCCATACTTATTAGCCAGTAGCAATGAGTGTCATAAATTTAAACTCGCCCCACGGAAAAATAGCCAGAGCCCGGCTGTACAAAAGCGCACCAAACCTGAATTTAGAGAATTCAAACTAATACTGAAAAAAAGCATTAACCCAGTAACCGCTCACACTGTGTCAGATTGGCTCGACGCCTTTTATGAAGATGCTCACAGTAATTTGTCATCGCTTGCTCTCGCCCTACCGCGCCATGAAAGACCTTCGTGAACTGCGTAGTTAGTTTGAGCCAGTTATCCGGCTCTATTTGTAACCTCGCCAACAGTGGCTGACTATCGCAGATATAACCTCGCTTATCTGCACGCATGCATCGACCTGTTAACTCTACCAGTTGAATGTAATAGGTCAGCTCAAACGGCAGCCCTTTGGGCATGTACTTTCTTGGATTACCTGCAAAACGCAATAGGCTTTTGGGTTGCTTTCCTTGCTGTGCGTGCTCAATACGCTGTTTAACGCTGGTGTAGTCTGACGTTTCCGGTGTCTCTGCCATTTTGGCTCTGACTGGGTTCAGGTCAACGTAAGCCAGGCACGCTGCCAATGCCGCTTCATCCAGCAAAGCCTGCGACTTGAATCGCCCTTCCCAAAATCGACCTGTACAACCATCTTCTTTGTTAGCCCTGCGGGCAATGTCTTCATTAAGCACCCGCATAAACCAGCTGATGCTCGCAAGCCGGAGTCTGAATTCAGCAATATCAGCTGCCAGCATACTGTACTCGGATGCACTCAGCTGATCTCCATTTATGAATTTGTGCGTCAGCCAGTTGCCTTTAAACAGTTTATGCCAGCGAAGAACGATTGCTTTGTCTGATATCCTTTGCGCTTTTTTATCATCAACATACAATACAATACAATATGCGTGTGATTACTCATAACCGCGTAGCCACATACATCGATGCAAAACACCTTAGCAAGGGTCAGCAGTTTTTCCTCAACCCAATCTCTCCGATGTTCATATGACTTGCCCGTGAGACGGTCTTTTCCGCATAGAAATGCCCGGCGAACACACCGGGATATGCAGTGGTAATATTTAGTATCTGATAGGCTAACCTGCCTTTTTCTTGCCGTTGGCATAATCTAGCATCCTCAGTCCATTGAGCATGTTCTAAAGATAGACAACGTATCATCTGCATACCAAGTTTTTGAAGGGTATCCATATAGCGCTTAGCATATCCATCTGGAAGACTCGATCCTGTATCTATCCTAAACTTTACGCTCCAATAGCAGGATCGGTACGTTTTATCTTTTAAGGAGGATGTTATTGTGACTTTTTTGAAATTTAATTGTGAATACAAGGGGCCCTAATGTAACTTTTTGTAACCTCCTAGACCTCTCCAAAAACTAGGACAAGCATGACGCCAACTCATGCTCTTGATCAAGGTACAAGACTGACTTAAACTAGGTACTTTATAATTTCCAGTTTCAAAACTGTTGAATTTTTATAAATATCAGATGAAATTCAATTTTTATTGGCTTATCTAAACAATCATAAACAAAAGGATATTTTGTGTTTTACAAATTAAAACTTGCTTTATTAAGCATGGCAGCTTTTTTAGCTAGTGCGGATGCATTCGCACTATTTAATAGCTCAAAAACCAGCTTACCTCAATCTTGCTATAATATTAACTATGCTCTAAACGCAAATGGCTGTATTTTGTCTTCTACCAGATCCTATGCTGGTAAACGAGGCTCAATGCAGCTAAAACTGTATACCAATGACTCTGGTGCTCAAGCTTATGATCAACCAATAATTGTAGTAGCACCTTATCCTGGCGCACTGCTTGCAGTTAACAATAACTCAGAAGCTATTTACCAAGATCTAGACCTAGTATTTAGAAATGCTTTTATGGGTGCTAGTCCGTCAGAAATTAAAGCAAGATATCCAAACTCTGATATTTTTCTTTTTGCCTATGAATATGAACAAGGTAAAAGGTTTGGCTCAGGTGACCATATACAGCTCAATGCCTTCACGGTGCTACAAGGTATTGAAATGATAAACGAAGCCAATCAAACCAATAACCATAAACCAAGCATTTCAGTACTTGGTACAAGCTTGGGTGGTGTAGTATCTAAATATGCCATCGGTTATGCGCACAAATATGGTATCGAAACCAACATTAGAACATGGGTTACCATAGATTCCCCACTTAAGGGAGCAAACATACCACTAGCTTATCAAAGATTACCTTTATTTATTGACTCAATGCTCGATGATTTCGGTAGTATTGGTGTAATTAGCCTATCGACTTTTGATTTTCTCACTTCAGCTCTAGATTATACACCACTTTTCTTCCTTGAGTTGTCTGAACTAACTAGCGAAGCCAAGCGAGCAATACGTGATATACGTTCGATGGTGCAAGTATCATACGAAAATATACATTCCACCTCATCTAAGCAACTATTGATAAACCATATTGTTGATAAAAATGGGAGCTATCGCTCAACTTTATTAAGAGAGTTAAACTCGATGCCCCTCCCTAACGATATACGCAAAGTTGTATTTACTAATACATCTCTTGTAAACAGCTATAATACACCTTCAAACTGGAATGCATCAAAATTTATTGTTGCACCACATTCGGGGAATCCCGGCGAATTAGAAGCTGCTGATTTTACTTTTAAGGAAAACACACCTAATGGCAATCGAAACGAGAGTCTATTCAAGTCTTACACACGTGTAGATCGACCTTTCGGCAACGATAAGCATGTAAAAGAAGACACAAAATTGAATGAGTTTCCTTATTATCAGTATGTAAACAGTGCTCCCGGCACTAATATTGGCCTTACCCGAAGTATGTTGAATACGATAAATAACAATATATTAGAGGCGACGCCTTCCCATCCAGCCTATGCTAGATGCCATAATTGTCAAGAGCCGAATTTTATTCCTACTTTTAGTGCTCTAGACATTGATCCGGCCGTGTATGGGACTGACCTAAACAGGCTTAAAGGAGCAAGTCATTCTGAAACACTTCAAAAGCTTGAGGCGGCTTCTCCGTTCGACAGAATTCATCATGTAAATAGCCGTACACACGATTACGAATTTAATGCTTCTGACATGTCTAAGCTAGATTCAGAGTTACAAGGCAGGCACGATTTAGCCTACCTAATACCAGTGATTAGCAACCTATTAAATTAAGGTTAAAATAAAAGAGCCCATCAATTGGGCTCTTTTACTCTAAAAACCATAAACGTAAAATCCAAAAAATAAAAAATCAAAGACACCCATTCCAGATTGAAATTCCCTAAGGGGGCTGGCTCATGTTGGATATCCGCGCTATCTCCGACAGCAAAGCCGACCTTAAGTAATACTTCACCTCTTACCCCGAAGCCGCCAAAAAAGCCAAGGACATCAATTCCACATGGGACTTCCCCTCGGGAAAAATTTATAAATCTCGGTGGGTGTCTTTCATGTGTTCTTGCTACAAAACTTACAGCAAATCGAGGCTATGTATTTGACAGCCTTCTTGTCCCTTATCGATATACAGCTTTACTCCAGTGCTAGTTGCTTTTGCTGTTAAAAGCATACTTACAAACACATCATAAGTGTCAGGTGCTTCACTCTTATTGATATAGGCCGTATCGTTGTTGCTAGACAAGCTACACATAGAATCTCCCCCCTCCAGCTTGACCATCACATTTCTTTTCGAGCTTGCAGGACTATTTACCGAGATACGTAAAACCTTTCCCGAAACAATTTTATCCCAGGAGTACGAATTAAACGACAAAGCCAAGCTCAGAATGAATACCACCGCATTAAATTGCTTATACATACATTCACCTTTAATATTTCGATTATATCTAACATCTCCCCCTTTTAAATAGCATAACATTCCAAAAAGGGAAGCTAATAATACTTGGCTAAATGGTGTGGCGAAGCGAAACTGAGCCAGCTTTAACAAATGCCACTGTATGCTAGCTTAAGGCCTTGCTGACCAACCCCAGATAGTTTCCGGTAACACCGGGATTTCAGCTGCTTCCTCTGATATTCAGGCACACCCAGCCCAGCCGTTTTATCGAGTACTTTCACTTTGATCATCGCTTCAGGGCGCAGCTGATTGGACCCAATCTATATACGTCCAGGCTTTGATGGTATTGTTAATGCTAATTGTAAAAAGCTAAAAAGACAGATTACTAAGTGAAAATTAAAGACACCCATTCAAAGTTGTGACTTCTCTCCACAGAAAAGGTACAGATATCGGTGGGAGTCTCCCAAAATTCCCCAAAATTCACCCACCTAGCTCTGCCGTTTTATCGAGTACTTTCACTTTGATCATCGCTTCAGGGCGCAGCTGATTGGACCCAACCTATATGCGTCTAGGCTTTGATGGTATTGTTGGTGTTAATTATAAAAAGCTAAAAAGATAGATTACTTACTGCTATTGCGACTGTACTTTTATGAACTTTGGCACTAACAGAGAAATCATAAGAAAGCCTGTTATAAGCTTCTTCTGATATAGGAAAAGTAAGCTGCGAATAGTTTTCTTGACTATCTAATATATCAACATTGTATTTTCTTCTTCCTTTACTTGAACTGTAGTCAAGTCGTTTTGTAGCCCTCAATTCAACTACCTCTACTTCACCAAACAACCTTGCATAACCGTATGGGAAAGTGATGCCCAAAAAATTTGCAATATTCAGGCTAATCAGAGATAGCCCGACAAAAAAAGCGCAAATAAAGACCTTTTATCAACATCATATTTGATCTTTGCGTAGGATTTTCTGAGTGACTTTATGAAAAAAAACACAAAAGTGAGCATTGCAGAAATAGCTATCCACAAACCAATCTGTATCGCAAGGCTTTCATATTCAGAGTTTAGCATTACATCAAATCTAAGAAGCGGATAAAGCTGGACAAGCAATAACACGAACAATAACAAAGTAAATTTTTCAATTTTTTTCAAACAAGTACCTACTATATTAACGAATAATATGGACTTCCCAGCTGCCCACTTCCCCTCTAGTGACACACTGTGCCATGGAAATAAAAAAACCAAAGACACATATGTGCATATTCTACAAGTTAATCTAACACAGGTAATGGTGCGCCTGTCATGGGTAAAGTGAATGCTTTTTTCACTATCCATTGAGGCACATAAGGGGTTTCCGGACACTCCCACCCAAAAGAGTAATAATTAAAGACACCCATTCGAAGTTGCGGCTTCCCTCCACAGAAAAGGTACAGATATCGGTGGGTGTCTCTCAAAACTTCTATTAAAGACACCGAGTAATAATTAAAGACACCCATTCGAAGTTGCAGCTTCCCTCCACAGAAAAGGTACAGATATCGGTGGGTGTCTCTCAAAACTTTATTGTAGCCCTCAATTCAACTACCTCTACTTCACCAAACAACCTTGCATAACCGTATGGGAAAGTGATGCCCAAAAAATTTGCAATATTCAGGCTAATCAGAGATAGCCCGACAAAAAAAGCGCAAATAAAGACCTTTTATCAACATCATATTTGATCTTTGCGTAGGATTTTCTGAGTGACTTTATGAAAAAAAACACAAAAGTGAGCATTGCAGAAATAGCTATCCACAAACCAATCTGTATCGCAAGGCTTTCATATTCAGAGTTTAGCATTACATCAAATCTAAGAAGCGGATAAAGCTGGACAAGCAATAACACGAACAATAACAAAGTAAATTTTTCAATTTTTTTCAAACAAGTACCTACTATATTAACGAATAATATGGACTTCCCAGCTGCCCACTTCCCCTCTAGTGACACACTGTGCCATGGAAATAAAAAAACCAAAGACACATATGTGCATATTCTACAAGTTAATCTAACACAGGTAATGGTGCGCCTGTCATGGGTAAAGTGAATGCTTTTTTCACTATCCATTGAGGCACATAAGGGGTTTCCGGACACTCCCACCCAAAAGAGTAATAATTGAAGACACCCATTCGAAGTTGCGGCTTCCCTCCACAGAAAAGGTACAGATATCGGTGGGTGTCTCTCAAAACTTCTAACTTTTGCGTCCACGGTTTAATTAATTTCTTATATAACACATTAAAAACCGATTACATTTTTAAATTTATAAGCCACCAAACAGACAATACCCACAACAAGAAAATACAACCTGAAACTTATTAGAGAAAATGATTTACTATCTTCAATTTTTAGATAACTTTCTTCTGAGCTCTGTTTTAAGAAATCAACTGGTAAGAAATCAGCAATAAACATCAGCGCACCAGCAACTACTAGAGCTATACCGATTATTAGTAATATTTTACTCATTTCTCCGATTCCCGAGTGTTATATAACGCCGTGCTATGCGGCAGAAAAGTTTGGCTTAAAATTAGCGAGGAACGAGCACAAGCCAAACTTTTGTGTCCGTTTGAGCACCTTGTTATATATACAAACGCTGATAATCACGTTTTACTTTTTACCCAACTTTCAAACGAAGGAATGGCCATTAATGATTTTTGATTAAGTTCATTCGCATGCTCAGTAATTTGAGGTAACACAGTTGATATTTTTGAAGAGAGTAGGTTTCTGTCTATTGCATCAGGGTCTAACTCTGGCTCAGGTTCAAACCATTCTCCGTAGCCAAAATCACAACCTGAAGCTAAATATCGCATGTAAAAGCTTAATGTTGGAGCAACATTATATGTTTCACCCTCAGAGCCTAAAAAGACAACTGCTGGTGGAAAATCCTCGGCATATTGCCATAGTAAGTATGAAGAACCTGAGCCATCTTGGCCAAATTTAATGAATTTATCGTTCTCTGTTTTCCAATTAGCGATAAGTCCCCAAGAAGACAACTCTTCATCTGCAGCAACTTCTGATAAAGAAGATAGCTCAAAGTCTATTGGCCAACCAATAATTCCTTGCTTGCATAAGTCTGATAACAATTCATATGAAGATAAAGTTTCTGCATCCATTTAGGTTTAACTCCAATAGTGATTTTGTATATATAACGCCCCAAACACAGGCGTATTTGATAAATAAAACAGAAGATTACAACTTAATCACTCACCAAAACAACAGTAAAAAGCGCTCAAAAATACGTCCTAGTGCTTTGGTTTGTTAGCATGCTGGACTACACGACTAACATAATTCGTTAGGTTGAGCTTTACCTCTTTAGCCACACTGGATTTTCCTTTGCCTGAGATAGATGATATGACTTCAACCGTCCAATTTTCATCTTCTTTTTGTAGATAATTAATAGTTAAAGAATCTGATAGCTGTTGAGGTGTTACGTTATACTTCTTAGCTGTTTTAGCTAACCACTCCTTTTCGTGTTGTTCAGCCATAAAGCCGTTTAACACTCCCTCAATACTAGAATCTGGAAAATAAGATAGTTGCGTCTGGGAAATTTCAACTTTTTGAACTGCTTCCACATTAAAATTCAATTCCCACCCAAAGAAACCGACTAAATATTTCAATATAATAATAAAACCTATTAATGTAATGAACCCATTACCTACTTTCTTTAACACCGAACTCTCCATTGCTTGCTAACAATTTATTCTACCCCAAAATGTCGGAATATAAACCGACAAAACGGGCTGTATTACATACCCTCATAGTCCCATGGAACAAACTCAAAGTAAACAATCGGTTGCAACCTGCAAAAACACACTTGTGTGAAAATCGGACAAAACGGCACGTAATAATGTTATTGGACAACAGCCAAAACACTGTCTATACATCCAGTATCAACCTTACCAAATGGAACGCTCATGAAATCACCTTTTCTACTCATGCTGCAAGAGCAGATGTACCTGCGACGTTATGCCAAACGCACCATTGAAGCGTACCTAAAATGGACTGCTGCATTTATTCGCTTTAACAATATGCGACACCCTACAACTATGGGGGATAAAGAAGTTGAACTATTTCTTAACCACCTGGTAAATGAACAAAATGTTGCTCAAGGCACACAAGCGCAGGCATTAAACGCCTTATGTTTTTTGTATAAAGAGATACTCAAAATGCCATTGTCTTTACGACTAAACTTTATCAAAAGCCAACGTCCTCGTAAGTTACCTGTTGTATTGACAAAAGAAGAGGTTAGTTCATTACTCACAATGTGTAGCACTCGTCATTACCTGTCTTGCGCCTTACTTTATGGCAGTGGCCTAAAGGCTTCGGGTTAAAGGTATCGATTTTGATTATCTCTGTCTTCGAGTATGGGACGGTAAAGGCGGTAAAAACAGAGTTGTGACGCTCGCTAAAGAGTTAATTCCCCTACTAAGAAGCCAAATCCTCCAAGTAGAAAATTATCTGTAACTTGACCTACAAAATCCTCAGTACTGTGGCGTATGGTTACCCCACAGACTAAGGCACAAATACAATGGTCACGAAAAGCAGTTGATGTGGCAGTATATATTTCCTTCTCACAAGCTAAGTGTTGACCCAGAAACAAAACAACTCAGACGGCACCACATTGATGAGAAGCAAGTTCAAAGAGCAGTTAAAAAGCAGCGTATTTAGCTGGGATCACTAAGCAGGTAACACCGCATACATTACGGCCCTCTTTTGCGACACATCTGCTGCAAAATGGCGCTGGTAAAAGAACAATACAAACTCAACTTGGCCATAGTGACGTCCGGACAACTCAGATTTACACGCATATTATCCAGCAAGGAGGCCAAGGAGTGGTAAGTCCAATTTCTCACCTCCCACAGCGAATCAAATAACAGACAATAAAAAACCGCCTTAATCTCTTAAGGCGGTTTTCACAAATCTAAGTCGGGGATTAGCCCGACCTACAATTCATTACTCAGCATAAGTCTCTACAGCTGGGCAAGAACAAATAAGGTTACGGTCGCCGTATACGTCGTCGATACGGGTTACCGTTGGCCAGAACTTGTCTTTTGCTACTGATGCGACCGGGAAGGCTGCGTAGAAGCGGTCGTAGGCGCGATCCCACTCGTTGCCCAGTACGTCTGCCTGGGTGTGTGGTGCGAACACCAGTGGGTTGTTTTCTACTGACCATTCGCCGTTTTCTACTTTGGCGATTTCCGCACGGATAGAGATCATGGCTTCGATGAAGCGGTCGATTTCTACCTTAGACTCAGACTCCGTTGGCTCGATCATCAGCGTGCCAGCAACCGGGAATGACATAGTCGGTGCGTGGAAACCATAGTCCATCAGACGCTTAGCCACGTCCATTTCAGTGATGCCTGAGCTTTCTTTAAGCGGACGCAGGTCGATAATACATTCGTGGGCAACACGGTCGTTGCGGCCACGGTAGAGTACCGGGTAGTGCTTGCTTAGCTTCTCTGTCAGATAGTTCGCGTTCACGATGGCCATTTCAGTGGCCTGCTTCAGACCTTCGCTGCCCATCATGGCAATGTACGCCCAAGAGATTGGCAGGATAGCTGCTGAGCCGTAAGGTGCCGCAGAAACTGCGCCGTTACCTTCGTTGGTGCCAGCTACTTTGATCACGCTGTGGTTAGGCATGAATGGTGCCAGGTGTGATTTAACACCGATAGGACCAACACCCGGGCCACCACCACCGTGCGGGATACAGAATGTTTTGTGCAGATTCAGGTGCGATACGTCAGAACCGATTGAACCCGGGCTGGTTACGCCAACCTGTGCATTCATGTTCGCGCCGTCCATATAAACCTGGCCGCCGTGCTGGTGAACGATCTCACACACTTCGCGGATAGCTTCTTCGTATACACCGTGGGTAGACGGGTAAGTAACCATGATACAAGACAGGTTCTCAGATACGTCTTCTGCTTTCGCACGCAGGTCGTCCAGGTCGATGTTGCCGTCGCTGTCACAGCCAACCACAACCACTTTCATGCTGGCCATTTGCGCCGACGCCGGGTTAGTACCGTGTGCAGAGCTTGGGATCAGACACACGTTACGGTGACCTTCGCCACGTGACTCGTGGTATTTACGAATAGCGATCAGACCCGCGTATTCACCCTGAGCACCTGAGTTAGGTTGCAGTGACACTGCATCGTAACCTGTGATGTTAACCAGCCAGTCGTGCAGCTCAGTCATCATTACCTGATAACCCTGTGCCTGTTCTAGCGGGCAGAATGGGTGTAGTTCAGCGAACTCAGGCCAGGTGACCGGGATCATCTCAGCGGTCGCATTCAGCTTCATGGTACAAGAACCCAGAGAGATCATAGAGTGGTTCAGTGCCAAATCTTTGTTCTCAAGACGCTTGATGTAACGCAGCATCTCAGTTTCGCTGTGGTAACTGTTGAAGTTGTCGTGTGTCAGTACTTCGTCATCACGTACCAGGCTCGCCGGAATACCAGTAATGCCATTTGCAGCAACTTCACTGTCCAGTGCAGCTACATCTAAGCCATGGCCTTCGCCCAGGATGATGTTGAACAGTTCAGCGATGTCAGCACGTGTGGTGGTTTCGTTCAGTGCAATTGAGTACTCGCCAGCGTGGTTGATGGCAAAGTTCACTTCGTTTGCAACGGCGCGCGCGACTACCGCGTCTTTGTCAGCATCGTTAGCAACCACGGTGATGGTGTCAAACCAGGTGTCGTGCTTCAGTGCTACGCCTTTGGCTTTCAGGCCAGTTGCCAGAATGCTGGCGAAACGGTTAATGCGCTCAGCAATGGTTTTCAGGCCCTGAGGACCGTGGTACACCGCATAGAATGCAGCCATGTTGGCCAGAAGTACCTGCGCTGTACAAATGTTTGAGTTGGCTTTTTCGCGGCGGATGTGCTGCTCGCGTGTTTGCATTGCCATACGTAGCGCATCGTTGCCTAAACGGTCTTTTGATACACCAATAATACGACCTGGCAGTGAACGCTTGTATGCATCGCGTGTTGCGAAGAAAGCAGCGTGTGGACCACCGTAACCCATAGGTACACCAAAGCGCTGTGCAGAACCCAGCACCACGTCTGCACCCAGTTTACCTGGTGCTTTCAGCAGCATTAAGCTCATGATGTCAGCGGCCACACAGGCAATCGCTTTTTTGCTTTGTACTTGTGCGATGATGTCCGTGATGTCAACCACTTCACCTGACGTAGTTGGATACTGGAACAGGGCACCGAAGATCTCGTGATTTGCCGCATCGCTTGCAGGGCCAACGATCACTTCAAAACCAAACTGCTCGGCACGGGTTGTGACTACGTCGATGGTTTGTGTGTGTACGTCTTCAGCAATGAAGAACAGGTTTGCTTTTTTCGCTTTAGAAACACGCTTAGCCAGCGCCATGGCTTCGGCTGCTGCGGTTGATTCGTCAAGCAATGACGCACTGGCCAGGTCAAGGCCGGTGATGTCCATGGTCATAGTCTGGAAGTTAAGCAAAGACTCAAGGCGGCCTTGTGCAATCTCTGGCTGATATGGCGTATACGCAGTATACCAACCTGGGTTTTCCAGTACGTTACGCAAGATAACGTTTGGCACGTGTGTCGGGTGGTAACCCTGACCGATGTAAGATTTGAAGACCTTGTTTTTGCTTGCTACAGATTTCAGGTAGCTCAGCGTTTCTACTTCGGTACGGCTTTCACCAATTTGCAGGCCTTGCTCTAACAAAATTGAGCTAGGTACTGTCTGACCGATCAGCTCTTCAACACTCGATACTCCAAGCGCAGCAAGCATGTCACTCACCTGAGCCGGGCTCGGGCCAATGTGGCGACGAATAAAGTCTTGCTTTTGCTCTAGTTGTTCAAGAGATTTGGCGTTTGACATGTGTCCAGATTCCTATGATCCAAGTAAAAATGGGGGTGTCACTGTTGTTCGACCGGCCGGAGATTGGCTTAGCCTTCCGGAACGACGAAATTACCTTGGTAACAGTCACAGAGTTTAACGGTGTTGCCACGCCCCACACTGGGCGCAACTATAAAAGCCCCACGCAGGGGGCTTTTATGGTATCTACAACGAATTAGTCTTCGTCGATGTTGGCTTCGTAGCCTTCTGCGTCAAGCAGGTTTTCAAGCTCGCTTTCGTCAGACGCTTTAACACGGAACAACCAGCCGTCACCGTAAGGGTCGTTGTTTACTGATTCAGGAGAGTCTTCCAGCTCTTCGTTAACAGCAACAATCTCACCGCCGATTGGCGCGTAGATGTCAGAAGCTGCTTTTACAGACTCAGCAACCGCGCAGTCTTCACCAGCGTCAACTTCGTCACCCACGTCAGGTAGGTCTACGAATACCATGTCACCCAGAAGTTCCTGTGCATGCTCAGTGATACCTACTGTGTAAGTGCCGTCGCCTTCAGCGCGAACCCACTCGTGTGACGTTGCGTACTTTAACTCGCTAGGAATGTTGCTCATTTTTTTGTTCCTTTGGTCGATTTATGTGGGCCATCGCCCGTTATTCTTTAATGCTCTGTTCGTTACAGAACCGACTTACCATTGCGTACAAAGCAAGGTTTAACCACTTTAACGTCTACCAGCTTTTTGCGCATTTCAACCTGAGCTGTGTCACCCGTAGAGCGAGGTACACGGGCCAAAGCTACGCTAAAGCCTAACGTCGGCGAGAATGTACCAGAAGTGATAACACCTTCGCCACCTTCTACGATAACTTTAGAGCCGCCGCGCAGAACGCCTTTGCTCTCAAGTACCAGGCCAACCAGCTTATCAGTGCTCTTGTCTGCACGTTGCTGCTCTATCACCTTACGACCGATAAAGTCACGCTCTGCCGGCTCCCAGGCAATGGTCCATGCCATGTTAGCAGCCAATGGAGAAACGCTTTCATCCATATCTGAGCCATAAAGGTTCATGCCTGCTTCTAAACGTAGCGTATCACGTGCACCTAGGCCAGCCGGACGGACGCCCGCATCTAATAATTTTTGCCACAGTTGCGCAGCATCATCGTTGTGTACAACGATTTCGTAGCCGTCTTCACCTGTGTAGCCCGTGGTCGCAATGAACAGCTCTTCGGCTTGTACACCAAAGAAAGGCTTCATGCCTTCTACTGCTGCATTTTGCGCATCGCTCAGAATGGTCGCTGTTTTTGCTTTGGCATTTGGACCCTGTACCGCAATCATCGCGTACTCTGGACGCTCAGTGAGCGCCACATCAAAGTCAGCTGCAACACCGTTCATGTGCGCTAAGTCTTTTTCGCGTGTAGCAGAGTTTACAACCAGGCGGTATTCAGTTTCAGTGAAGAAGTAGATGATCAAATCATCAATCACGCCGCCCTGCTCGTTCAGCATGCCAGTGTAAAGTGCTTTACCCGCTACTTTGAGCTTTGCCACATCGTTAGCAACCAGCTTACGCAAGAACGCCTGTGCACCTGCGCCTTTCACATCAACGATTGTCATGTGAGATACATCAAACATGCCTGCGTCTTCACGCACAGCGTTGTGCTCTTCGATTTGTGAGCCATAATTGATTGGCATTTCCCAGCCGTGGAAATCGACCATTTTCGCGCCAGCTTCTAGATGCTTGGCATGCAGTACTGTTTTAGAAGTCATACTCTTTCTTCACTTATTGTCATCACACATCCGGCAAGGTCCAGATTGTGTTCACCAGCGCAACACTGGCGATTGGGGTTAATTTGGGGCGTGTTCGTCTGAATGAGCAAAACCCTGCTCAACCAGTCGAGCCTGCCACAGGCTCAAAGATTCCTGATTTGCAATCAGCTGATAGTGCTGCTGACCCTGCTGTACTAAAGTGGTCACAAACACATCGCCACTTTGTTTACCATAGCAGGCCAGTTCATCTGAAATTTGCAGACCCGGCGTCAGCGAAAAACTGTTCAGCACCGTCTCAAGCGCTGCCTGACCACTCAGTTGAGCAATCGCCAGGTCGCTGCGACGTACCAGTTCAATATCGTAGTCACTGTCATGTTTACTTACCAGCGCAGAAAGGGCCTGAGCAGCGCTTTCACTCAGCACAAAACGGTAGGCTGTTTCGCTGAAGTAATACACGGCAAAAGACTGACCGCCAACCAACAGTCCTTGTACACCCAGTCCGGGTGCCATCAGTTTATTGAGGTTCAGCCCCAATTCCTGATTAAGAAAAGGCGTGGTTTCAAATCCGCTGAAATCCAGTACAACCAGATCCTGTGGCGAAAAAAGGCGATTTTCCGCCGCCACCGTACCCTGACGGTGTTTAGCGAAGATGATTGGCGTGCTCATCATGCGACTATCCTGATGAAATTAAGATGGAGAAAAGTATAGGGATCCGCCTGCGCAACAACAAATTGTATTTATTTATCGTTTGATAAATAATATTAATGTATTTGGGTTTTATAAATTGATTTTATTAATATGAAAAACTTATCGATTGATGGCCTGCGCACCCTGGTGACTGTGGTTGAAGTAGGCGGTTTTGCCAAAGCAGGTGAGCTGCTGGGCCTCTCTCAGCCCGCTGTGAGTTTGCAGATCAAGCGTCTTGAAGAACAACTGGGCTGTAAACTATTTAAAAAACAGGGTCAGCGCCAGGTACTCAATCAGTATGGTGAGCTACTGCTGCCTCAGGCCAAGCAAATGCTGCAATTCAACGATGGGATCATTCAGCAATTTACCTCAGAGAGCGTCACCGGCCGGGTGCGTCTGGGGATCCCCAGTGAGTTTGCCGCGCGTATTCTGCCCGCCATTATCGGCGACTTTGTGTCTTTATATCCGGATGTCGCGCTGGAAGTGAAATCCCGACTTAGTAAGCATTTACTATCCGTATCACGCCAGGATCAGTTCGATTTGGTCCTGGCGCTAAACGAAGACCTTAATTCGTCTAACTACCCGGTGTTTATGCAGGACCAGCTGGTGTGGGTGGGCGACCTGTCTTTGGCACAACAACAAACTGTCACTTTGGTGACAGCACCAGAAGGCTGCATTTATCGTCGCCGTGCCATCGAAGCATTACAACAGGCCGGGCTGCAATACCGCATTGTATATAGTAATGCGGATTTAACCGGCCTGACGGCAGCCCTCAAAGAAGGCCTGGGCATTACGGTACTGGCCAAAAGCACCGTGCCGGCTACGCTCAGTTACCAGGCGCAAACGTCCTTTTTGCCAGAGCTGGGTCAGATTGGTATCAGCCTGGTTAAAAACACCCAGGAGTCTGCGCACGCGGTGAATAAGCTGGCCGAGTTTATTGCACTGCGCTTGGGGTAAGCACTGCTTTTGAGATCCGCTCATAGTGTATCGAGGCGCTGCCTGTTCGTAGTTTCCGCATCAAGTGCGGGATGACAGAAAGTGGTGCGAGGTGATCGGCAGTGAATGCAGGGGTGGCGTTTAACAACCCCATTGTGTGGCTTTAAGCAGATCTGGCTTTGTATTAATGCAACTCGGTATCCCGGACAGAGAGCCGGGAACTACTCGAAGCTGACTGAAGGGTCCTCTCCCCTGGCAGTCACTTATTTATATTTGGGGAAGAAGTGCAATGCAAGACCTTCGTAACCATACATACCAGTCTCTGTCGTGGAGATGGGCTCAAACATAAAATCGTTGCCCATGTAATAGTAAATACTCTTGCCCCGTCTGATTTTTATGTGCTCCTTACCCGCAGCGCAAGTCACTACACTGGAGCATGTTTTGGGATCATAGGTCTTCAGCAGCATATTAGAGGAGTTGTAGTGCCAGTATAAAGACAGCGCTTCACTATAATTTCGGCTCTTTTTTACCGCTGCATCAAGGTTTTTATCTCCCTTACGTGTGTGACTATTTTTGGGCACAATGTGCTTATAGCTTTCTGGCTGCCTGCGCTCTAATCCTTGTTTAACAAATTCCTGTGTGGCACTGTTCAGATGACGTTTGTGAATAAAAAAGACCTGAATATTGCGCACGTCGCCGGATAACTTTTTATTGAGAAACAAAATACTGTTAAACTTATCACTTCCAATATCAAAGCTGTGTGTACCTCTAGTTGCGGGCGTGATCACAGAAAAGAAAGCGTAAGACGGATAGTTTTTCTCAAGCTGGGCCTGAAACTCATAGAGATGTTTACCGTTCGATTTCATTTTGCCAAAATTAATGTGTGTCGTAACGTAATCCTGGATATTTTGATTGATACTTGCTTCACAGACTTGCTGGATCCGCAAGCTGGTCTTCTCACTCAGAGCCTGTATGCCTTTTTCTGAGTAACGCAATTCATCATAAACCACAGATTGCAACATCAGTGAATCTCGATATTTCAGATCATATACCGTGTTTGTGGAGCCTCTGTAGTCCAGTGAGTCGTCAAGGTACTGCCTTATCAGCAGGTTCCGCTCACGACACGGCATATCAGAGTGGATCACACTCTGCATGTTTTCAAATAGTACCCGGCCGATTCTAATAAAAGCGCCGAGATTGGTAAAAAATTGTAGAAAAAACAAATTCATTGCAAACTCTTCATGCCTGGTAATGGTGCCATGGCACTCAATCAGAGGCTCAATGACTTCATGCATGAGGTCTTTGGTATAGTTCTTTTTCTCAACGAGCGGGTAAAGTAAATTAGAGACCACTCCCAGGTTTCTGGCGATTTCTATTTTGTTTAGTAAATCCTGGCAGGCTGTCTGGCTTTTATCTTCCAAATTATTGAATTTGTACAGATCTCTGCTGATGCTGTGGATCCCCCGCATCAGGTCATTAAACCTCAGAACTTCCTGATAAGTATGATAGTTGGCAATTAACTGTACCAATTTTTGCTGATTTTTGAGCATAGCAATGTGGAGATCATCCAGCTTATTCAGTGCCTCACTTAGTTTTTCGCTTTCCGTTACTTCATTGTCAAAAATACTCGCCAACAAAAAGCTAAATAACACGGCTCCCCCCATACCAAAACCATATCTCAGGCGATTTTTAGGCAAAGCTTTGCTATAAGCCTGCGCTCCGTTCAGTATGGGAAGCATGGTGTTCTTTGAACGCACCCCGGTATAGGTGCCCACTACGGCTCTGACCAGACCATCCACCAGTTTTTGCTGGTTTTCTTCTACTTTGGTTTTTGTCTCTGACATATCTGCTCCTGGACTACTTAATTCGGCGATACTGTTTACTGCGATCTTAGCCACTCTGACGTATTGCTATACACATCAAGATAGGCAATGGATTAACTTATTGATATTATTAACTAACCCACACCAAAAAGATATTTCACTTGCTTACATGCCTCTTTTGCATATCACAGTAAAAAATGACAGATGGTAGTTTCCGCATCAAGTGCGGGATGGCTGAGAATGAACACGAGATAACGCGTTTTGAGCTTGATAACCGGGTAATGAATCTGCCGATTTGAAAGGGCCACTGCTTTGCACACAGTAGCCCTTAGGCACCTGCTATTCGCCGATGGCCTGTTGTACAAATAAGTCTTTAATGGGGCCGAGGTTATCTACCACATTCAGACCCACACCGCGGACTAACTTTTTCAGCGGGTGACTGCCGCTGAACAGCTCCTTTAACCCCTGCATCATCGCAATGTGCTTTTGTGCATCGAGTTTGCGGCTGCGCTCATACTCACGCAGTGTTCGGTGAGAGGCAAACTCCTCACTCTCTCCACTGAGTGCTTTGATCAGATGCGCGGCATCTTTGAGGCCCAGATTCATGCCCAATCCGGCAAGTGGGTGGATGGTATGTGCCGCATCGCCCATTAACACCACTTTTCCGGTTAACCACTGTTGTGCGTAGCGCATTGTTAGCGGAAATACTGCACGTTCGCCCTGCACCGTACACAAACCACACAGCAAGTCGCTGGCAGCACTCAATGCTTTATTAAAGCTCAGCTCGTCCATCGCCATTAACTCACGGGCATGTTCAGGTGCAGTTGACCAGACGATTGAATGGGTATGCGGATCAGATAAAGGCAACAGTGCCAGCGGACCTTCCGGCAGGAACACTTGCCGCGCTGTGGCATCGTGAGGCTGCTCGGTTTTGATGGTCGCGACAATGGCATGATGATCGTAATCCCAGAAGCTGATCGGCAACTTAAACTGACTACGTACTCCTGAGTTTGCCCCATCTGCTGCAACCAGCAATTTGGCCATTACCGGCATCCCTTGTTCCAGCGTGATCAGCACGTCACTGTCGGTCTGGTGAATAGACTGGTAACGACTGCCAAACATCAAACTTGCCTGACTGTGCTGCTGCAAAGCCTGGTATAGAGCATAGCGAATCGCATCATTCTCAATGATATGACCCAGTTCAGGTAAAGCCAGTTGCTGTGCATTAAACTGAATACGGCCAAAGCTATCGGCATCACACACCGACATTTTACGATAAGCCGTAGCACGCTGCGCTTTGATGGCGTCCCATACACCCAACGATTCAAACAAACTCTGACTGGCTAAACTAATGGCACTGACCCGCGCGGCATACGCCTCATTGAGTGGCTGCGGCTCAGGACCGGCATCCAGCACCATCACCGAGACATTGTGCTTTGCCAGGCCCAGCGCGAGCGCCAGACCAACACACCCACCACCGACTATGCACACTTGTACTTGTTGCATGATTATTCCTTACAGGGTTCGTCCCATGAGTTGTCGCGCCAGTGGCGCTTTCAGTTGTGAGAACAGGCTCATCGACAACAGGCCGCAACTGCGTCCCAATGCCAACATACGAGAATCATTAGAAAACAGCCTGACCAGTGCATCGGTTAGCGTCATAACACGGCGGATATCTGACTCGCGCGCGATTTTATAGCCGTGCGTAAAGCCATGACTGCCCCACTCCTGTCGGTCAATCTTTTGCAGTTGCTCAGCCAGCGCCTGAATGTCACGCAGCCCCAAATTAAAGCCTTGTCCGGCAATCGGGTGAATGGCATGTGCGGCGTTCCCTATAAGTACACAACGATGATGCACCAGCTGCTCTACCCGCCCCAGTACCAGTGGATAACTGGTTCGTCTGCCAACCCGTTCAAACATCCCGGCACGATAGCCAAAGGCCGCTTGCAAACGAGTCAAAAATTCAGACTCTTCGCACTCACTTAAAGACGTCAGTGCCTGCTCAGGCATACACCACACCAGAGAGTAGCGGTTGCTGCTCATGGGCAACAGCGCCATCGGACCGTGCTCTGTGAAACGCTCAAACGCTTGCCCGTGATGCTTGTCGCTGATCTGTACGTTAGCAATCAGGGCACCTTGTGTGTATGCGACACTGTCAAAGCCAATATTCAGCTTGCTGCGAGTCGGCGATTGCGCACCATCGGCCACAACCAGTAACTTACCCGACAGGCTCTCGCCACTGTCTAGCAACACCTCGACCTGCGCCTGTTGCTGCGTCAGCTTGGCTATCTTAGCAGGGCAATACAATGCTATATCCAGCTTGCTGAGCTGCTGATGCAGATAAGCGCCATAAGGGTTGACCTCAACCACATAGCCCAGCGCATCAACGGCAAACTCATCATGGGTAATTGTGGCTTTGCCAAAATGACCCCGATCTGACACATGTACCTGAGTGATAGGCTCAGCAAAATCCCAGTTTGGATCAAACAAGCCTAAAGCACGCAAATAAGATACCGATTGCTCGGCCAATGCCAGGCTACGGTCGTCAAAGCTGGGATGATGTGCAGTTTTAGGTTCAAAGGCTTCAATAACCGCTATCCGGCTATCGGGTTGCTGTTTTTTTATCGTGACGGCGGCCGTAGCACCTGCCATGCCGCCCCCCACGATTAACACATCAAAGTGTTGCAAGTCTTGCTCCTGCTTATCGTTATTCGCCTGAACGCATTAAAGCTTCTATCTCAGCAATGGTTTTAGGCACCGCTGCGGTGAGGTTTTCAAAGCCATCCGGGGTGACCAGTAAATCATCTTCAATTCGCACTCCAATCCCTTTAAATTGCTCCGGCACTTCGGCATCTTCATCAAAGTACAGGCCCGGCTCTATGGTCAGTACCATGCCAGGTTCAAATGGTCTGTCGGCTTCATCCAGTTTGTATTCGCCAACATCGTGCACATCCAGTCCCAGCCAGTGGCCAAGACCATGCATGTAGAACGCTTTACAAGCCTGTTTATCGAGTAACTCGTCCACTTCACCGGCGAGAATGCCCAAATCAATCAACCCTTCGGTCATCACTCGCATGGCCGCTTCATTGGCTTTGACCAAAGTGCCACCCGGCTTAACCTGCTCAAAAGCCGCCAGTTGTGAGGCCAGGACTAATTCGTACACCGCTTTTTGTGGCGCACTAAAGCGGCCACTTACCGGGAAGGTACGGGTAATGTCGGCAGCATACCCTTCAAGCTCACAGCCGGAGTCGATCAGGATCAAATCTCCGTCGGTTAATTCATCGCAGTTGTCGGTATAGTGCAAAATATTAGCGTTGTTACCCGAGCCCACGATGGTGCCATAGGCTGGGTGCCGGGCCCCATTCATGGCATAATGATGGTGGATTTCAGCTTCCAGCTGGAACTCGGTGGCACCGGGTTTAGCAAATTGCATGGCACGCTTGTGTGCATGCGCACTGATCTCGCCCGCTTTGCGCATCACTGCTATTTCAGCGTCGGACTTAAACAGTCTCATTTCATGCAGCAGTGGGCGTACATCTTTGATGATCTCAGGTGCCCGATAGCCTTTTTTAGGTGCACTGCGTAATGTACCAAGCAGGGTCCAGATCTTATCGTCAAACGCTGTGTATGTGCCCTGACCGTAATACAGTGCCTTACGACCATTCACCAACCCCAGCAGCTCGTCGTCCAGCTCGCTCAATGGAAAAGTCTGGTCCAGCTCAAGCGCTGCTTTAGCTTTTTCATGGCCCATACGTCGACCATGCCAAATCTCCGCCAGCTTATCTTTGTTACGACAAAACAGTGTCTGTTGTGTTGCGCCGTCTTTGTCTTTGCTCAGCACCAGTACCGCGTCCGGTTCTTTGAACCCGGTCAGGTAGAAAAAGTCACTGTCCTGACGAAACGGATATTCAGTATCGCGGCTGCGGGTCAGCTCAACGGCAGCGGGGATCACCGCCACGGCGTTGTTATCCATCTGCGCCAGCAACTGAGTGCGGCGCGTTACAAATTCCAGGTTGGCTATCATCATAATTAATGCACTGTTTTAGAGGTCGATGAAGCGGCGTCTTTACCAAGCTCAGCAAAACACAGCAGTGCCGATACACGGATGTATTCAATCACTTCATGCAGCGCCTGTTTGTCTTCTTCACTTTCATCGAAATGAGTATCTAATTTAGTGATCTCGCTAAAGTCACCAATCACTTCCTTTACGTCAGCCGAAAACTTACCATAGTCTTTTTGCTTAAGGCCAAAGCCAAGCAAGAACCCGGACACCCAGGCTACCAGTGCATTGGCCTGATCGCTCAGGCTTTCTTCTAGTGGTAAATACAGTTCAAAGTGGTGCTCTGGATCATTAAAATGTGCAACCACCAGCTTATACAGCTCGGCAAAAAATTCTTTCAATGGCGCGGCAAACTTCTGACCATCGTTAAAGACATCGCTCAGCAGCCCAAGGTATTCCTGCTCTTCGATATTCAGGCCACATGCAAGTAACCCGCTGATGGTACCGTGCACTTCAGCCGGGGCAATGTAGATATCGTGTTGTTCCAGCAGTAGCTGCGCTTGCTGATAATCTCTAAATTCACTCATGGATATTGTTCTCGTTTGCTTTCGTCTGCTTCGTTAATGCTACCACCCGAAGTATAGCAACAGCAACGACTTGTCTGTTTGTGTATAAATAATCTGCGCACTTTTTTGCCCTGCTCAGATGGCAAACAAAAAGTGCATAAATCGCAGCCAGTCGAACGACTTTTTGCAGATATTTACGGATAAAGGTTTCTAGATGCGGCTGGGTCTTATATACTGAAATCGTTCCCTAGCACGTCGGACAGTGGATGATGTCCCTGAGCCGATAACTTTTTCTTAGGAACGCAGTTTGCTTACTATTGCGCAGGCTCGGCAGGTACCGAGAAGCCTACGGTAGGCTGTTGCTTTCCGCCTTGAACCTTAGGGTTCAAGGACTGACATCTGCATCCGCGTTGCCGGGGACACCTTTCCCACTCTCATTGTCTAATCAGATACAAAAACTCCGAATAATTCAGCTCTAGCTTACTCAGTGCTAACCACCCAGCATGATGACGACTTGGTTTCCATATTCAGCTGAGGTATTAATTTTGGTAAGTGCTTTTTGATAGACACAAAAAAACGCCCCAAGAGGCGTTTTTAACTGAATCGCTAAATCGTCACGTTACTGCGACAATTTGCGTTTGGCGGGCTGCGCGTAAATAGACAGCACCAGTTGACGTAACTCTTCCGGCACCTGCTCCAGCGCATTCGTAAAATGGTTTTTATCCTGCTCACTGCTTTGGCTTTCGTCGCCCGCAGCCAGATAGTTACTGGAATGCAGATAGTAGTTGCTGACAATCTGCTGATCGATAATTTCAGCAAGCTGCTCCGGTGTTTCAAAGTCATCATCAATGGGCGTACCAAATGCCACGTGTACATGGCCTTTGTCACTGCTAAATCCTTCGATGATGCTGTTGATGTCTTCACCTTCAGCTTTAACATATTCCCCAAACTGCTGTTTATGATACAGCTCACGCGCTTTTGACACGGCGCATGGCTCGTACTGATAGGAAATCGATACCGGTACAATCTTAAGCTGGCGCACATATTCAGCAAACGGCAGTTTTAGCTTGCGCCCTTGTAGTTGCAACATCTTCAGCAACGCCGGATCGGTAAAGTCGACACCATCTTTAGCGCGGCCCTCTTTTTGTGCAATCCAGATTGAATTACCCTCAGTCAGTGAATCATAAATATAAGCCGACAGCTGAGACAAAGCGCGTAACATTTCTTTTGGTGCTTTGGCAGAGCGCTTAACAATAAAACTCTTATTTAAGCGCATTAACTCAGTGATGTAAGGGACCTGAAGCAGGTTATCACCAATGGCGATACGCACTGTTTTCATTTTTTGCTGATGCAAACCCCAGTTAACCAGGGCCGGGTCCAGGACAATGTCTCTGTGATTAGAGATAAACAGATAAGCCCCCTGGCCATCAAGCTGATCTAACCCTGAATAGGTCACCTTGCTGGTGGTGCGCTCAATCAACACCGCCAGATACCCTGCTACCTCATCCTGAACCGCATCGACACTGTTCACAGACTGCCACTTTTTCTTCAACCGGCTGCGCACTAGTGGCCGGGATATCAGCGCCCATCCTGCCAGCCATTTGGGCAGGTTATGCTCCGCAATCACATCAATAAACTGATCATCGTCCAACAAACGCTGCAAAGCTGCGGGGACTTCATCGTCATTGTAAGGTCTGATATCTGCGTATTTATCCACTAAACTACTCTTTTATTATTGGTGGTTGTCATCAAAACGTCTTATTCTATCGTGTGCCCGGATCGGAAGCTAAGAATATCAAGTCTGACCAGAAGTCCTAGCACGACGCGCTGCCTGATGCCGGCTCACGTTTACTATGCCGAAACCTGTGTTGGTGCAAAGCGTTGCTTAATTCCCATCAGCATCAACCTGATCATTAATAAAGCCAATACCACACCACTGGCCAACGTCAGCCAACCAGGTAAGACTTCATGGTCGTGCCCCATCATTGGAGAAACGGTAAAGCCAAACTGAGCAACCAACCAGTCGGTCAAGAATCCGAATACAATCGCGACCCCAATGACTGCACCCAGATAAGCAAACACGGCACGACGCCCCAGCTCTTTAGCGACCACCCCTATGGTGGCAACATTGGTGGCCGGCCCGGCCAGCATAAATACCAGCACAGCACCCGGAGATACACCTGCCAGTAGCAACCCGGCTGCAATCGGGGTAGACGCTGTGGCACAAATGTACATCGGAATACTGACCAGAATAACCACTATCATGGCCAGGATCCCATTACCCCACTGAGCCAAAAAGGCTTCGGGAACATAGGTTTGCACTAAAGCCGCAAAGAATAGACCAATCAGTAGCCATTGCATAGTATCTGCGAGTAATTTGTTACAACTAAATTGCACAGCAGAAACCAGTTTTTGCCACAGCCCCGGCTTAGACTCAGCTGGCGCGCAGCAGGAAGCCACAGGCTCTGCCTTGTTGTGTGAAGGCTCACTATCACAACAGCCTTTTTCAAACTCTGGTTCAGTCTTATTTTGACCAGCGCAACAACTTGCAGACTGCGTTGCAACCGGAGTGTGCTCGCTGGCGCAGCAACTACTTTTTTCAGGCTGGACTTTTTTTACCGAGCTGCCACAACAGCCCCCCGCTGAGTTGCTCGCTGCATTTTGCGGCGCTTTGCCCTCATCTTTGCCAACCAGTACACCGGCCGTAATGGCACTGGCGACGGCCGCAATGGGCCGTATCACAGCCATGAATGGACCCAACAGTGCATAGGACACAGAGATAGAATCCACCCCGGTTTCGGGTGTCGACACTAAAAAGGCCGTGGTAGCACTTTTTGACCCGCCTGCACGCCTGAGTCCAATCGCAGCCGGAATAACACCACAAGAACACAGCGGCATGGGTGCCCCAATCAAGGCGGCTTTTATGGTGGTCCAGAGCCCTTCTTTGCCCAGGTGCTTTTGTAAAAAGTCTTTGGGAATAAATACATTAAGCAACCCGGCAAGTAACAAGCCCAGCATCAGCCAGGGTGCCGAAACCAAAAAGAGTTGCCAAAAATTACTAAGCAGAGCCATCTATATCCTCCAACGCAGTCAAAATAGAACAATCATCAGCGCTTTCCTCACCACCACAACACCGCTCAGCGAGCACACTCAAAGAACGCTCAAACTTCACCAGTTCTTCAATCCTTTGCCGGGTTTGTGCCAGTTTTTGCACAGTGAGTGATTTAACCTCTTCACAGCTGTGATTATGTTTATCAATTTTAATGGCCAGCAACTCCTGAATATCTTTGAGACTGAAGCCCACAGTTTTGGCTCGTACGATAAAGCGCATCTGTTCAACCGCGCTGTCATCATACAACCGATAGCCCGCCGAGCTGCGTGTTCGCGCTTGCAGCAGGCCCTGGCGTTCATAATAACGCAGTGTGTCGGTAGACACATTCAATTGTTTTGCAATATGGCCAATCTTATACATCGTCAGTTTTGCCGTCCTTATGAATCTACTTAGAGTATAAACCTTGGAGTTGAGTTCAAGGTCAAGTGCAAAGATAAACTAACCATAAAAATGATACACTCACGCCATCTGTTAGTAAGGAATATTTGCCCCATGAATATTGTAGTTTTAGATGCCGCCACATTAGCGGGCGTCAGCCTGGATCCTCTGAGAAAACACGGTACCGTCACCGAGTACCAAACCACGTCACCCAGCCAGCTACTATCCCACCTTAACGGTGCAGATGTGGTAGTGACGAACAAAGTCGTGCTCAATGCCGACACACTGAGTAAGCTGCCTGATCTCAAATTGATCTGTGTGGCCGCAACCGGCACCAACAATATCGATCTGGAAGCCGCGCGTAGTCACAATATCGCCGTAACTAATGTCGCTGGTTACTCCACTCCCTCTGTGGTCCTTCACACCTTTACGCTGCTCGGCAACTTAATGAGCAATATTCACCGGTATGCACAAGATTGTGCGAATGACGCCTGGCAACAGAGTGACATATTTTGTCGTCTGGACTACCCCATACACGACTTGTCGGGCAAACGTTTTGTGATCGTCGGGTATGGTAATCTTGGCCAGGCCGTGGCAAAGGTTGCCGCCGCCTTTGGTGCCGAGGTTATTATCGCAGAGCGCCCCAGACAAGAGGTGATACGTGACTCACGCGTTGCATTTGAAGAAGCACTGCGAAACGCAGATATTGTCTCAGTCCACTGCCCTTTGACGAACACCACCCGAGATTTATTTGACGCCAGTACGCTGGCCTTACTCCCGACTCACGCCATTTTATTGAATACCGCGCGAGGCGGCATTGTCAATGAGCAGGCACTGGCAGATGCATTAGCCCAGAAGCAGCTTGGCGGTGCAGGCGTTGATGTACTCAGTGTTGAGCCTGCAACAGCGACAAACCCGCTGGTGCAGTACAAAGGCGATAACTTATTACTGACCCCTCACATCGCCTGGGCCAGTCAGGAGTCTATCACACGTCTGATTGACGGTATTGCCGCGAATATCACCAGCTTTTTACAAGGAAGTGAGCGCAATCGCCTGGTGTAAACAGGTCGCTTCTGGTGTTTACGCTCAACAACGAGTCAGCTCAACGCCATTGAGCACTTGACCCAGCCAGCTCAGCACCATCATCCCCGGCTTCCGAGCCGGGAACTATTCACGTACAACGGGTGAGTGCCCGCCCAGCAACAAATCATCCGAAGCGATATCCGGTAACGAGTAGTAATGACATCTGGCGCGAAATCGCAAGTTGTTATTTTAACTAACTATTAGTTTTTTTATTCAAAACTTAGTACTTTTAAATAACACCCATTTCACTTAAAATAGTAACCGTTTGATTTTTTAAGAAATTAAAAACTGGCAAACTCTTTGCAGACTACACTTCAAAGAAAACAAAGACGGCTAAGCCTGGGATATAAAAGATGAAAAAACTACTACTTGCAACTGCGCTATTAAGTTCAACCGTACTGACAGGCTGTGTAGTCGCGGTCACGGATGGTGAAGTTAACGGCAGCCACTATGGCTGGAAAAAAGAGCAAAAACAAAATCGCGAGAAAATCAGCCAACTTAAAATGGGCACTGAATATCAAAGTGTACTGAACAAGCTTGGTACACCTGACTTCACAGATATGCTGTCCAAGGGAGATACTGTCTATCAGGTACTGTATTTCGCAACCAACAGTAAACATTCAGATGGCGTTGTCACCAAAGATGAGTGCACCCCTCTACTGTTTAAAGACAGCAAACTCGTTGGATTTGGTGACACGGCCCTGGCGCAACTGCTGTAGCCAGCACAACTGACCCGGTTCAGTGCAACTCAACACTGAACCTTCAAACCACACTCAACACCGCTTTTTGTTGCCGTTCGCGTGCATCATTCAGGGCTGTAGCAGCCAAGTCCAGCGGATCCCGGTGAGCTCGGGCAAAATCGGCTTTGGTATAGCAAATGCCCGCACTCACTGTCACATGGGCACAAGTCGGAGATTCAGGATGCCGAATAGCTAAGGCTGCAACCGCCATATGAATAGCCTCGGCCACTTCCTGAGCTTCAACTTCACTGATATCACGCAGCAACGCCACAAAACGTCCGCCATCATAGCGCGCCGTAAAGCCATCCATATTATTGATAATACCCGCCACTACCTGGGCGATTTTATATAGACACTCGTCGCCTCGGGCATGGCCGAATAACTTGTTATAACGCTCAAAATGATCAATACCCAATACAAACACGGCCAGTGGCCGAACCCCCGAAGCGCACTGCCGCCAGAACATTGCCAAAGTTTTATCCAGTGCCCGTCGGTTGGGTAATGATGTCATGCCATCTATCAAAGCTTGTTGACTGAGCTGGTCACTGCGCTGCTTTATGCCCAGGTGAATTTTTACCCGCGCCTTAACAATATTGGGGTTAAACGGCTTGGTAATGTAGTCGACTGCGCCCTGTTGCAAGCTCTGTGCTTCATCCAAAAAGCTGGCGCTTGCGGAGATCACTATCACAGGCAATTGCACTGTTTCCGGGTTTGCCTTTAGCGTTTGCAAAAACGCCTCAGCCTCTTCACCAAGCTGCTGATTGTCCATGATGATGAGGTCAATACGGGTGCCTTGCAGCTGTGTCAACGCCTGTTCAGGTGACGAACTCAACGTCACCAGATAGGTTTCTTCCAGGGTGTTCTGTAACACCACCCGGTTGAGCGGGTCCGGGTCTAAGACCAAAATATGAGCCGATTTGTGCATTTTCTTATCCTTTTAGCCAAAACGAAATAAAACACAAAGTTTGTTCTACAGCTGCCAGTAACTGTGCTTGATCACACGGTAATTGATCTGATACACCTTCATCTACTTGCTTCGCGGCGGCCTCACATATTCGTGCCTGAGCCGCTAATCGATGTAATCCTAATCCTGCTGCTGACCCTTTTATGGTGTGAGCCAGGCTAAATAACTCGGATGCACTCAGCGTTTGTTGTAAAGATACGATGTACTCTTCACCAAGCTTAGCAAACTTTTCCAACATGGCGCGCACCAGCGCTTCATTGCCCATCATTTGTGTCAGCGCAAACGAACTATCTAATATCAAGTCGTTACTGGGCACATACTCCTGAAGCGCAGCACACAGATCAACCGGGGCCACAGGCTTAACTAAAAAACCGTTTAACCCGGTCGCCATAGCCTGCTGCTTTTCCTGCTCATGAGCATTGGCGGTTAATGCAATAATGGGCAAGCTTTGTCGATCAAACTGACTACGTAATTGTCGGCTAGCTTCATAGCCATCAATGTTAGGCATGTACAAATCCATCAGCACCACATCCGGGCGCAGCTTCTGACAAATAGCAACGATATTTTCAGCACTACTTAGTGCAACCACCGTGGCACCGCGCTGCTCTAGTACCGTCCTGCTGATATCCAGATTAACCGGGTTATCGTCCACCACAATACACAGCAAAGGCGATAAGATGCAGGTATTCGGTAACGCCGCTTTTGGGACTTCTAAAGTGCAGGTACTCAGGCTCTGGTAAAACACCGGCTGAGCTAACCTGATCGCCTCAGAATCAGCGGGTAACAGCTGTGAAAATGCGGCTGTGTCAGGCACCAACCACTGTGCGTCCAACGCAGGTTCCGACTGACTCAGAGCACGAACATGGGCAGGTTCGTTAGACGCCAGGTAATGAACCGGGGTCGACTGAGTGAGCGACTTCAAATCAGCCAAACTGCCCTGGTGGATACCCTGATGGGTCAGATAAGGCAAAGGTGCCTGCCCGTCCAAAATCAAAAAGAGCGACTTTCGGTTTTGCTCATCAGATAACGCCGCACGCTCCAATCGCAGGGTAAACTCAAATCGACTGCCGACTTCAGGCTTACTCGATAGCGTCACTTCACCCCCTAATAACTGGAGCACCTGCTTCACAATCGCCAGACCCAGCCCAATGCCTTCATGGGGACGTGAGCTCGTTTCATTGCCCTGAGTAAAGGCATCGAACAAACGCGCCTGATCATGCTCACTGATCCCGGGGCCAGTATCCCAGACACAAAACCGGATAGTCTGTTCAGGTGCCTGTATGCCAGGTTGTAAAGACAGGCTCAGTCCCACCCTGCCATGCTCTGTGAACTTAACTGCATTGCCCAACAGGTTCATTAATACCAGCTTGATACGTGCTTCATCACCGATCAATCTAGGCCAGATAAAAGGGTCAACTTCTATCTCGAATTCAAGTTGTTTGGCACTGCTCAATGGTGCAATCAGACCACTCAAACTAGCGATTAGATCGACCAGACAAAACGGTTGGTTATTGGGTTTACCCTGCCCGCTTTCCAGCCGGGCAAAATTAAGAATGTCATTCAGCATGGTCAACAACTGTTGTGCGGCGCTTTCAATTTGTCCGAGCTTCCGTTGCTCTTTTTGGCTATCCAGCTCGGGCTTGAGAATACTTACCATACCCAAAATGGCATTAATGGGCGTACGGATCTCATGGCTGATGTTAGCAATAAAGCGGCTTTTGGCATGATTGGCCCGCTCGGCATCCAACCGGGCGCGCACCAGTGCAGTCACATTCTGCACGTGAATAACAAAGTATTTGGGGTTCTTTTGTTTGTCCCAAACCAGAGAGACACTCAGGTGCAACCAGCGTTTGGGATCTTGCTGCGCCAGACTCAGTTCACTGGCCCCCTGTCGTTCCTGTAAGCAATGATCCAGCACATCGTTCAGCGCCTCAACATCGGCATCTTCAAACACGCTGTACAAACTACTGCCAATATCAACACGTACAAATAACTTACGTGCTGTTCGGTTGAGTTCCAGCACAAGCCGGTCAATAGACAGTAAAATGACCCCATTAGGGGCGTACTCAATAGCAGCTTTAAAATTCTGCTCCGACGCCCGCAAAGCCGTCAACGCTTGCTGTTGCTCACTGATATCCCGTGCCACCCCCAAAGTCCCAATGCGTTTACGCTGGTCGTTATACAAAGGTGAAACGGTGATCAGATAACTACTCCCCTCCAGAACCAAAGTATCGGTGAGGCTTTGTCCCTGGAAATTCATCGTGTGCTCAAGATCCAGCAAAGCCAGGTGACGCTCTGTCACTTCCTGATGTTCTCGCGCAACCAGGTCAACCTGAGGTATTCCCATAAACCGTTCAAACGCTTCATTACAGCCAATAAATGAGCCGTCAATATTCTTGTAATAAACCAGATCAGGCACTGAGTTCAGGACCGTTTTTAGTAAGGCCGCCTGGCGTTCTTTGGCTTCTAAACTGCGCGACAGGGCTTTCTTTTGCCGCTGTACTTGCTCATCCAGTTTGGTATTGTTTTCCTGCAACTGTTGTAGCGCATGCCGCTTTTGTGTCACGACCTGTTTGATTTCTCTGAACCATGGCTGCCAGTCTCTCGGAACAGCATAATTCATCGTCGCTTCCGGGGTATGTTCCTGATAAGTCAGGTATCTGACAAAATGCTTAAGTGGTCGGATAAATACTTGTGCGTTAAGCCAAACGTAAGCGGCAAAGGTAAACACAATAAATATGATCAAAAACCCGAGCTCCAGTAACACTTCATATCGCGCCGGTGCAGAAAAACGGGCTTCTTCCTGGACAAACCTTAAGGTAAAAGGCTGCCCGGTCGGACGATAGTTAAAGAGAACGCCCCCCTCCCAGGGTAGCTTAGCGTTTCGTATCAGGTCATCGTCCAGATCCTGATAACCTTTGCTGGAAGCCAATATGACACCCGGCTGAGTGCCTCTAAGTGCCAAAGTTCCTCCACCAAATGTCATCTGTTGTAGCCTGCTGGCAAGCTTATCAACATCATAAATCAACAGGATCTGCGACTGCGAGCCACTGGCAAGGCGCTGTCCCAGTGCAAAATAGTGCTTACCAAATACCCGGGTAGGCATGCTAGTGGCTGTGATCCCCTGACTAAATTGTGGCGTGAAACGCGATTCAACAATGGCTGTTAGCAGATTGCTCTGGCTGGTATCACGCCGTTTGACAAACGCAAAGCCGTTTTCCTGAATAAAGACCACCGCTTCAAGCTCATCGATTAGGGCAAGCGCGGTATTAAAACTGGGGCCCAATGCCATAATTTGCTGCCATTGGTCTATCAGTTGTGGCGTTGGCACAAAACGGCCTAGTCCCACCACCTCGCCTCCATTATCTGGCAGCTGGCGATAAAAATAACCTGCCTGCTGACGAATATTCTGCTGCCACTGTGCATCGAGCTGATAGCGGATAGGTTCAGCGAGACTATTGCGGACACTGGTGATGACCGTTTGCGCAGCCAGCGTTTCTTGCTCAACTTGGCCGGCAAGTACAAAAAATTGGGCCTGATACACTTGATACTGACGCTCAAGCTTAATTTGGTACAGGTGAAAACACAGCACCACGGCCAGCAACATGGGCACCAGCAAGGCAATACTGATCGCCTTACGATAGTTCTTAAGAGGGAGAAATTCCGGCACGCAGTGGCTCGACGTTAGTTCCTTGTTTTAGCAAGAGTAACTAGCACATGCCAATCTTTCAAGTGCGAGCATTCATCACCGTGGAAAGCCGCTCGATTGTCATACTCAGAGCCCGACATCAAGACAGTGCAACGGATGGACACGCCAATGAGAATAAATGCACACTAATACCAATTTGCTTAATAAAAAAGGGCTGCATCCGCCAGCCCATTTATAAACTACTGTTATACGCCCTCACATATTAGGTGTTCAAGCCTGCTCTTGAAATGCCATTATTCGCCACGATATGCTGATTGACTTTGTGCTGATAAATAAGCAGAGATATGGTGTGCATCATCAGCAAGCCCGTTGCTATACCAATTGCATCCGCCCACACACTACCAGCATACACCAAAGGCATACCAAGCAAAGTAAAGCGGAACAAGTTAAGCACAACGGCAACTTTAGGCGACAGTAAAACATTCAGTAACTGAGAGTAGAATACCGTGATGCCCTGCAGCACTGTGCCGCTCAGCCAGATAACTGACACCAAGCTCAGTGTCCAGGCTTGCTCTGACATTGAATATTCCAGGTTAATTTTCATCACTAACAACCCGGTCAGAAGACACGCAACAATAACGCCATTTATCAATAAAAATCGCTGTGCTTTTTTCAAGTAGTTTTGTAAATCAGCCTGTTCATCTTTAATCAACTTGGCCACTTCTGGCAGCATGACATTCATAAATGCCACCGCGAGCATCAAAATAAGTTGCTCTAATCTGGTCAGATAGGCAAACACAGCAACCATAGCCTCTCCCTGCTCTGATACTGATTTGGTAATAAAGAAAATAAACACCACCGCAGCGCTCTGCCCCAGGAAAGTCGTACTACAGATACTCAGTGCTTTGCCAACCACCCCACGTTGGGCAGGTTCTCGCTCACAGGCTTGCCAGTGGATTCGCGACTTCATCATGTACAGCAACGTACATACAGAACAAAAAGCGATAATGGCATTGGAAACCACCACACTCACCAAAGGGGGCAACAGCGGCAACCACATAAGCAACACCACACTCGTCAGCATACCCACGGCACCTGAACTAACCTGCAATAAACCTGATGATTTGAACAGGCCAAGGTATCGGGCAATCTGTAACAATACGGCGGAGCAAAACTGAAGAGGCAACCACAGTGCCAGGTGGTCGAGAAAACTACCGATTGCAGTACCTAATTGTTGTGCGCCAAACCATTCAATCAAACTACTTTGCAACACATAGAGCCCTGCGGATACGCTTAGCCCCAGCAAAGCGGCGGCTGATATGCTCAGCACTATCACAGAACCTGAGACGCGCTCCTTGTCTATCCAGCTGGACGCTGTACCTATTACCGCGTTTGAAATAGACACAGATGCGATATTGGACAAGATAATCACCGGAAACACCAATGCAAACGCCTGCAGGAAAACCTGATCAACGGATTCCAGTAAAAAGCTGTCCAGCAATGCTTTGACAGCAATAACGCCAGAGGAAATAAACACAACAAGGCCGTTAGAGAGCCAACTTTTTTCTTGTGACATATATGTATGCCTTTATTTTTTATTGTAATTGATGATGCAGGCCAGCCCAGGAAGCGCATATTGACTGGCCCCGAAGTGCTTACTGAAACTCCCGGTATGCACGGTCTTTTAGGTAAAAATAGCCAGACAATAGCTCATTTCTTAACGGGATAAGATTGAGTAACCGAAAAGACTGATTGGGTGCACGTGTAAAGCTGGTAATGTTGCGCGTGGACCCCTGAACGATCATTTCGGCAAGCTTAATACCGCACCACCAGGCCATAGGTATCCCGCGACCACAGTACCCCATGGCATAGTATTGATTGTGTGCCAGCGCTCCCATAGAAGGTAACATAGTTCGGGTCATGGCTAGCTTCCCGCCCCACACATGGCTACTTTGGATGTCCACAAACGGTAACAAATGAGTCGCGAGATTGCGTAATTCCCGTTCAACTTTGTGTTCCTGTAATCCAGTGGACAGCCCCAGGCGTCCGCCAAAAATCAAACGGCGCTGCTGATCCAGTCGCATATATTGTTTGAAATGATAGGCTGTGGTTACGACCTGATGGGGATGGGTAAACGCTTTATACTCCTGCTCGCTTAAAGGGTTGGTGGCCATAATGTAGCTACCAATGGGCAATATGTGTTGCCTTAGCGCACCCGAAACTTTAGAAGTATAACCATTGGTGGTATGCACGACATGCTCCGCTTGTGTATGTCCTGCTTGATGCACCACAGTATAGCCTTCACCTTTGTCTGGTCTCACCTGTTTGACAGCACAATAGGCGCTATAATGACCACCGAGCGCTAAAAACTGTGCATACAGCGCGCTGGCAAACTTGTAGGGATTGACGGTCGCACTCAGCGGATTAAAAAACCCCAAAGTTGCTTTACGGCCCGGCCAATAGTGGCTCACTTCCTGACCACGCACTAACTTTGCCTGCGAGTGAGGAAAAACTGCGTTAAGCTCATGGTACTCGTTCACCAGCCCCGCTTCCTGGCGCGAATTGAAGGCAACTTTCAAATGACCGCTGGTATCCAGATCACACGCGATCTGGCACCGAGCGATATATGCCTGCAATTCTATTGCTGCATTTGCCGCTTCGAGCCACAATTCGTCACCCAACTGAGTACCATACTGCGCGCGTAAAGCACTGTTAGACACAGATACACCCACATCAAGGTTACCAAAGGCCCGGCTACTGGCCCCTGAGAGTGGTGCATTTGCCTCCAGAACTTGTACCGTAAATCCCGCTTTGAGCAAAGGTATCGCGGCACTCAATGCCGTGATACCGCCACCGACGAAAACGGCATCGGCCTTAGCCAATGGCGCTTGCGTCTCGAGCGTAACCGCTTCCTCAAGCCATAGAGGTTGAGTGTTCACGGGTTTCACCCTAGTGCCTCCTCAACAATACCAAAGTCTCGGAGGATAGTGTCTCTGTCCTGATCCAGTGTCGGAGCACAACGTACGCTGGTCATGTCTGCCACATTGGAAAACTTCAGCGGCGTACCCACTATCTGCTCAGGCCCAAATCCGCCCTCTGTAGTCACCAGCATATTGCGCAACTGCACATGTGGATCACTCAGCATTTGTGCAACATTATTAACTGGTCCACACGGTACCCCATGTGCACTCAGCCGCTCGACCCAGACTTGGGGTGTTGCCTGAGACAAGATGTCTTCCAACAGCTGCTGTAATTCCTCTTCGTTATCTTTACGTGCCTCAGGGCCATTAAAGCGCGGATCTGTTTTCAGTTCACTGTGACCCAGCACATCACATAATTTACCAAACAAGGTTTCGTTACCCGTAGCAATGACCATGTAACCACCGCGCGCAGCAAACATGCCAAATGGTGGGGCAATTGCTGGACGATAAGTACCTACAGGACTGGGAATTTCTCCCGTTGCGTGATGGCGCATAATAGAGTATTCCAGTAATGCCAGCTGACAATCCAGCATCGCGATATCAATTTGGTTGCCAACCTGAGTGCGATGACGCATGTTCAGTGACATCAGAACACCAATGGTCAGATACAAGCCCGAGCTGAGATCCCCAATACTGACACCCACACGGGTCGGAGGGGTATTTTTGTGTCCCGTCACCGTCATAATGCCACCCATGCCCTGCACCACCATATCATACGCTGGCTTATCACGGTGAGGGCTGCCATGCTGACCAAACCCTGATATCGCACCGTAAATAAGGCGAGGGAATTTACTGTGTAAAGTCGGCCAGTCATAACCAAGCCGCTCCATTACGCCCGGCCTGAAGTTTTCGGTTAGTACATCCGCTTTGGCCAGTAAGGCTTCAAAGACCTTCCGATCTTCTTCATCTTTTAGGTTCAACGCTATGCTTTCCTTGCCCCTGTTAATGGAAGCAAAATAGCCAGACATCTCGTTCACATTGGGACCATACAGGCGAGCATCATCACCACTGCCGCTGAGCTCAACTTTGATAACACGTGCCCCCTGGTCGGCCAGCATCATGGTACAAAAAGGACCGGCCAACACCCGGGTAAGATCGATCACCGTGATCCCACTAAGCGGTTTTTCTTGAGTTTGATTTATCATTATTATTCTTCTTTAAACTGTTGAATTCGAAAATAGCAGTTCACAAGCCTGCCGCCCTACCGCTGGGGCAAAACGAAAGCCACTCCCCGAGCCACCTCCGATAACCAGCTGACCCGGTTGACTGGCCACTACCTGAGGACGACGCTCACGAACATAACCGTCGCTGTGGCACCGTCCGCCACGTAAAGCGCCAATCAGGCTGGGAGCATGCTGTTGCAAAATGGTTTCTGCAATCTGACGGTCTTCCTGTGAGATTTCGCATTCATGACGCTCAGGCATGCAACCCCACTGCTGAGAGGTAATACTCATGATCCAGCGTTGCTTATGCAGTAAGGGCAATAAAAATGCCCCCTGATCATAGAGATAGACCAGTGGACTGGTTTCATCAACAGGTGCATCAATTTCATAGGCAACGACTTTCTTGCGGTTTATAATCAAGTCGCAAGACTGTTCCTCTGCGCTAAGCCAGGCACCTTTGGCAACCACGACCTGGCCTGCATGCAACGTCCTGCCGTCACTCATAGATAACTGCCAACCGTCGTCAGAGCGCTTGAAATCTCGAACAGCCAGACATTCATAGACATCGACACTATCGTTTGCGTACGCCAGATGTTGACAGATCTCAAACACATTGCCCCATAACGTGGCACGACTTTGCGACAGCTGGAGATCAGACGGGGGCGACAACCACCCTGGTACCTCACACTGCACCGGCGTCAGCAGATCGGTTTTTTGATTCAGTGTCTCCTGCGATGCATCACTATATACAATCAGTGTATCTAGCTGACGTAACAAGTGCTGACAACCCAATGCCGGATCTTCATACCAATCCCTCGACAAAGCGGTTTGCTGTTGATGAGCTGCAGTCAATGAAATAGGTGAAATAATCGCCCCTGCATAACCACTACAGCCAGCTCCAATTTTATCTCTGTCAATTAGGGCAATGCGTTTATCAGGATGTTCTCGTGCTGCCTGATAGGCGACATTGGTGCCCATGACACCCGCGCCTATCACAGCAATATCATATGCTTGCATCATGACTGTGCCATCCACCACACAGTGAAAATCACCAGCTGCTGCTCACCATCATTATGGACAAAATGGGTTTTGCGCGGCTCAAAATACAAGTAATCTCCCTGCGTAATGTGATACTCCTGACCATCGTAATTGATGATCCCCTGACCCTGTGCAATAAACCAACATTCAGAAACATCATGCGTATCCGGCTTAGAGGTTTTACCAGGCTCGACAAAAAACTGCCCGCCTTCAAACGGAATACGCTGCTCACCAAACTGGTCAAAATCCACCATCTTAAGTTCAACGCCCGGACGGCTTGAAGTGGGCGGAAGTAATGTAAATTTGTTCAACATAGTGCTGTTACCTAAATAATCCATCAATCATATGCATAGAGATCCGTTCGAACGGACAAGGAAATGCGTTAAAAGCCGCACTGTCACAGGCCAACCCGGCAAGGCTTGGGTCGCCCGACAAGCCGCAGGCCTGCCATAGGGTGCGTGCCGTTTCGGGGATCAGCGGATACAGCAGTAACGCCGACTGAGCAAGATACTGTGCCAGTGCATCCTCACGCTTAATCCCCGCACCAGTAGCAATATAATCCCGCGCAATGGCTACAACCTCTTGCGGGTCAAAGTTGTGATATTCATAGATATGTGTGAGTTTTTCCCACACCGGCGCGAAGTCTTGTCCAGCTGGTAATACTGGCCAGGTTTTACCGCTCAATTGCTCCGCAGCCATCACCAGTGGCTGCATCAGCTCGTTGATCAATACATTGTTATACCAATGCAGCAAAGACGCCTGAGTAAAGTCCATCGTGTGTTTTGCCGGTGAGGTAGCTGCCAGTACAAAACGCACGCCTTCGGCCTGTATCATCGGATTACTAATGACTTCATTACCGTTCACAACATGGCCAGCACTGGTGGAAAACTTACGGCCGTTGAGCAGATAAAACTGGTTCACCACAAAGTGGTCAAACCCTTTCCACTGAGGGATCTCTGCACCAATGGCATTAATATTAACCATGTGTGATACCGTGTTATCCATGCCGAAGAAGTTGATGGTGGTCACTTCAGACTCTGCATCAAATGGATGAGTCTGACACCCGGTCAGCGCCTGATAAGATTCACCTATCATACGGCAGTAGGCATACAGCATACCGTGCCCGAAATATACCTGTTGATTATCGCCACACGAGACACCCCAAGCAGCACGTTCCGTCAACCGCACCTGAGTACGGTTATTCTGGAACTGTTTTTCGACAATGGCATATTCCTGTTCACGAACCTGAGCCTGTTGTAGCGATTGCAATAAGCCATCACTGTCCGCTATCTGGAAAAACACGTCACTCTGCGGCTCAAAACACAAGGTATGAGCAGTGTTTCTGTGCCGAGCATCGAGGATTTCACCTGGTTCCAGATGCGCGCCGCATTGCTCACAGAAGTAGCCACTCATGGGGGAATCACAATCACAGCAAATTCCCTCAATCCAGGCACCCGATGCAGGCTCGCCCGCCTCATTCTCAGGGAACGGAGCTTCCTTTGTGATGACTTTGCCTTCACGTTCGGCAACCGTCACCACCTCCTGCATCGTGGCGACATAACGAGGTTGCCACTGTTCGGAGAAAGGATTAATGAAGTTATCATAATGGATTGAAAAGCCTGCGAAGCTGTCAACAATCGTTGCAAAGTGCTGCGCAGCCAGGTGTGCGGGCTGCACACCTTGCTGGACAGCTTTCAACTGAATAAACGAGTCAATCGCATCGGTTCCTGAAATCACCTTCACATCGTGTCCGTCTGCACACAACTTGCGGTAGTACATGTCCTGTGACAAATAAGGACCTGACAAATGCCCCAAATGCAGCTGACCATTTGGCGCAGGCTTAGCTGAAATCAGTAAGTACTGTTTCTTTTTCATCGCTCAGCTCCTACATGTAGCCTAGCAACGGCGTATCAGGTTGGGTCTGGAATACCGGTTTTTTCAAGATAGAATTCGCTATCATCGCAGCTCTATAAGCTGAGATACTAAGGTTCGGATCACCCAGTCCAAGTTGCATTTTACTGGTGTTTTGCACGTAAATTCGATTTTTCCCCATGTGCTGCCAGTGCAACTCATAGTCGTCGGAAATTTTTAGTTCGTCCACGCTTTGATATTCATCACTCACCAAAGACTGCAACAGATCCCAGGACGCAGACTTAAATCCGGTTGCCAATATCACTTTGTCAGATTCGAGCGTATAGGTGTCACCCTGAAGTAGGTTCTTGAAGGTCAATACATAAGCACTACCTGACTTTTCAATGGCCTGAAGCTCATGATAAGGACGGATCGCATAATCACAGTCGTGCTCCGTAAAGAACTTTCTGTCAAAGATACTGCGATAGATGTTGTCCAGCAGGCCTTGATTGATACCATCACTGGACATTTCCATACGCTGAATGAAGTCTTTCTTCTTATCTGTAGTCAGTCCCTTAAACACCTTGATAAAACTTGGCGAATAAAACTCGTTCACAAAGCAGTTATCTTCAAGCTGAGCAAAGGAATAACGTCTTCCCAGCCAGTGAATGGATTTACAATGATTTTGCGAGAAAACATCTGCAAAAACTTCAGCACTACTCTGACCACTACCGATCACGGATACTCTTTGTCCCGCCAGTGCATCTCGACGTCTGGCAAACTCTGTGACATGAAAAACATCATCAGAGATAACATCTTTAGCACATTCAGGGACATTTGACTTAATCCCCGCCGCAATCGAAATATCCTTGGCGAAGTAATCCTCTCCATTCACCGTCACAATGAATAGCTCACCATCATGACGGATCTGCTCAACGGTGCTATTCATTCTCAGTGACGGCAACATGTCAGCCACCCAACGAAAATACGCCTGGAACTGGTTTCTGGAGATCGTATCCGTTTTACGGTTCAAGAATTGATACAACAAGTTCCTGTGGTGCAGATAGTTAATGAAAGTGTATTTGCTGGTGGGCGACACCGGCAGGATCAGGTCCTTCATAAAGTTAACCTGAAGCTCTGAGGTATCCAGCAGTAACCCAGGATGCCAATGGATGGTTTCATTGCGCTCGAAGAAAATGGCGTTTTCAAAGCCCTGCTCTTCTAACATAACTGCAAGCGACAGGTTAAACACGCCGCCGCCAATCCCGATGAGATCATATACCTTATTATTATTCACGTAAGACTTCCTTATTGACTATTTTTATTAACGGTATTTTTGAAGGTGGTAACAAACTGCTCTGCCTCTTCTGCGGTTAAGATGCGGTTTGCGTACGCCATGCGGATTAAAATGCCGCGGTTTGATTCATGAACATAAATGTTGAAGTCAAACTTAGGTTCATAGGGCAGCGGCGCTGTTTGCTGTTCGAAGTGCGCCGGGACTTGCTTCTCCTCGCCAGGTACGATGACATTGTTGACGTGAAATCCCGTCAATGGAAAACGTGGCTCCGTCAGTGACTGACCAAAATCAGCAGCCAAATCCTGGTACTGATAAATGCGATTATCTATGCTTTCAAAGAGGTTTTTATTAACCTGCTCTACCAACTGCGCAAATGGCTGGCCTGCCTGGTACTCTGCTTTGAGACATAACAAGTCAACAAAGTAACCAATTTTATCTTCCAGTTCGGCCTGATCGCGGCCGTGATATAACAGACCTACAGACACGTCATCGCGCTTATACCAGCCGCTTGCCACTTCCACGAAGTTAGCAAGCAAAAAGTTAAACAAGCTTGATTCCGTTTGCTTTGCTTTTGCTGCAGCCTGCTCTGACAAAGTTTCGCCCAGTAAAAACGCGAACATGGTGCCGCCCTGACTACCCTGAGGGTGATCGGTCAGATAAAAAGGCGTGAACCCGTCAGGATATTGAGTGCGCCAGAATGTGCGGGCTTCAGTGTATTTTTCACTGTCCGTCAGGGCATATTGCCACTGCACAAAGTCCCGATAGGCAACATCCGGCGCTGCACAGGTTTTCCCTTCAGCAATCAGGTTATAAAGTCGTCGAACTTCAGTCGTCACCAGACCGCCCGAGTAGGCATCCAGGATCCCATTAAAGATCCCTATCACCGCATGACCACCACCGTTAGGCGACTTGCAGATCAATAGTTTGAGTAGCGGTGGGTGAGCCAGCTCAAATGTTTCCTGAGCAATGCGTCCATACATGGCTTTTTGCAATTCATGGTCGCTTTCCACTTCTTGTGTAAAGAAAATGGGCTCTACCACCGGGTTAGGATTGAATGAAATGCGCAACTTGCCTTGCTCATCAAAGTCGTAACCCGTGTGGAAAATATCGTTTTGCTCAACCAGAACCTGAACCGCCTGCTGCAAAATCTCAATGTCTTCCCAGTAGTCAAAGGTATTCGTCATCCGCTTAGACGTTGGGGCATCTATGTTATAGGTTTCGAAATAACGGATCTGTTGCGGTGATGCAGGTAATGAATCAACAGGATCTGTATTGCATAGCTGCGGCAGATCAGACAATTCACCCTGTTCAATATAGCGAGCCAGCTCAACAATCGCTGCGTTATTAAACACATCGGTAAACGATATAGAAACCTGATATTGCTTGGCGATAGAAGACAACATTTTGGCCACCAAAATGGAGTTACCTCCGAGCTCAAAAAAGTTGTGACGGATACCAATTTCACTCTCAGGCAGACTCAGTAGCGCCGACCACAAGGCCACCAATTCAGTCTGCAGTTGCGTCTGTGGCGCCACATAATTGTCAGTCAGGTTAGTAAGCTCCGGCTCGGGTAAGGCGCGTTTATTAATTTTACCATTTGGTAATAGCGGCCAGTTCTCGAGTACCACAAAAGCATCCGGCACCATATAACCAGGTAACTGGGATTCAAGTGCTGCCTTAAGCGGTGCCAAGTAAGGGGTAAAATCCTCACAAGCTGGTTTTAGATATGCCACCAGCTGTTTTTGAGTGCCACTTTGACGTACCACCACCAGTGCTGACTCAACCGCCTGCTGAGATTCAACCTGCGCTTTAATCTCATTGAGTTCTATCCGGTAGCCGCGCAGTTTTACCTGCTCATCAGCACGGCCAATATACTCCAGCTCACCACTGGGCAAATAGCGTACTAAGTCACCGGTCTTGTACATACGATCACTGGTCGAGGCACATTCAGGGTGATAGAAAGGGTTCGTAATAAACTTGTCGTCTGTTAGCTGTGGCTGATTCAGGTAGCCACGGGCCAGCCCTTTACCAGTCAAATGCAACTCTCCTACCGCCCCAAAAGGCAGCAGCTGGTTGTGTTCTGACAATACGTAACCCTGAGTATTGTCTATGACCCGGCCAATACTGGGCGCAGCGCTCAGCGGTGATGTAAACTCTGCATACGTTGAGTAAGTGGTGTCTTCAGAAGGCCCATAGAGGTTACACACTTTAGTCACCCCAGCCGATAGTAATTTATTCACCAACGTGGCTGACAAAGGTTCACCAGCGGAGTTCACTACCAATGTTTCGGACGGTAATCCGTCCTGTTCCAGGATCAGCTCAATGGCGGTAGGTACTGAGTTAATCAGCGTTACTTCGACCGGCTCCGCCAACAACGCAATTAGGTTATCGACGATCACACATTGAGAACCGAAACACAGCGGCAAGAACAACTCATAAATAGACAAGTCAAAACATAACGACGTGCTAGCCAATACCTTAGCCAGCTCCTGCTCTGAGTACGTACGCTTTGCCCATTCAAGCATTGCCACTGCATTACCATGCTCAACCATCACCCCTTTCGGATTACCCGTTGAACCAGAGGTATAGATGATATAGGCAAGTTGATCTGCTGTTACCTGAGCCGCTGTATCAGGCTCTGTACTGCTATAAGCCTGATACCAGTGTTCGCCATGAGTATCACTGACATTCAGCGGCGTAACTCCCATGGCCTCAAACTGTGCACTCAATTCTGGCTGAGTCAGCACCAACTCCAACGCTGCGTCTTTACAAATATAAGCGATGCGGTCAGACGGATATTCCGGGTCTAAAGGCACGTAAGCACAGCCGGCTTTGAGTACAGCCAGGATGGCCGCAACCATGTCAAAACTGCGATCGGTGCACACACCGATGAGCTTGCCAGCCTGGTAACCGGGCAGTGCGATCAGCCCATTGGCAAGCTGATTTACTCTGCTATCAAGCGCCGCGTAACTCAAAGTCTCACTACCACACTTCAATACTGTAAAGTCTGGTTGTGCCTTGACCTGCTGCTCATAAAGCTGATGTAAGCACAAGGGGCTAACAGGCGTGTCATTCGAGCGATTGCTCGTGTGTTCCAATAGTTGACTCTGATCAGCTTCGCTTAACAGCGACCATTGAGACAACGGAGCGGCCGATGCAAGGTTAGACAACACTTGCAGGTAGTTATGACCTAGCTGCACTATGGTGTCGCGTTCAAACAATGCACTACTGTATTCAAACACAGCGCGCAACTCGTCGCCCTCTTCAATTATTGTCAACTTCAAATCGTACTTGATATGGCTAACATCAAACTCAATGTCTTTGCTGCTAACACCGTCCAGCACTAAAGGATCCGCCGCGATATTCTGGTAAGCAAACATCACCTGAAACAGCGGTGCATAAGTCGCACTGCGTTTGAGTTTCAGCTCATTAAGCATGAGATCAAGTGGTACACCCTGCCATTCATAGGTATCCAGAATTTGCGTCTGCAACTGCTCAACAAACTCACTAAAGCCCAGCTGGCCAGAAATATGAGCGGCAATTGGCAGCGTGTTGGCAAATAACCCCAGCATGTCGTCGGTGTGGTTTGCCTGACGATTTGAAAATGGCACACCGATACACAGAGAGTCCTGGCTACTGACCTTATTCAGCATCACGAAAAAGGCTGCCATCATGACTGTAAACCGGGTTACTTGCGCGCGGTTAGCCACCTCACCAGCCAGCTTGGTATGCGCCGCCTCAATGGCAAACGAATAGGTTTCCCCGAGTGTTGAACGCTCAGCGGTGCGCGCCGTTTTTATCGGTAGGTTAGTGTAATCAGGCAGATCTTGTAGAGGCCCGCATAGGGCACTGACCGCAGCATGCAACTTAGGCGAGTCCAACCAGGCTGCCTGTGCAACAGCATAATCCGCATAATGGTAGGTCAGCGGTAACAAGGCCTCGCCATGATATAATTTTGCGAATTCCTGGCTAAGAATACCCAAAGACACACCATCACTGATGACATGGTGCATATTAAACACTAGGGTCGTCTGCGCTTCACCCCGTATGCAATACAGCCGGATCAACGGTTCCTGTTGCAACGAAAAAGGCACCGCCAATAATCTTTGTACCTGTGCAGATAAATCTGCTTCCTGCGTCAGATGCACTACAGAGGCTCTCGCCGTCTGATGGATCACCTGGTATACATCGCCGTCTGTGTCTTCAAGATTCGTACGTAACGCTTCATGACGAATCTGCAAGGCATGAAAAGCCTGCTCAACCCGCTGAATATCCAGCAAGCTATCGAATGTTTTAACCAACGGCATTGAATAGGCGTTACCCAGTTCAGCCAGCTTGTGCGCCATCCACAGTGAAGACTGACTAGCAGTCGGTGGTAACTGAGCTGGTCGTTGTTCCGTCAGTACCAGGTTGTCACTCGTGTTACTCAGGTAACTGATAATATCGCTTTTGTGATCTTTGATTTCCTGTAACAGTGCACGGTCGATATTCTTGGTATTTCCACTTAGAGCTAGCTGTTGCGATTTGAGCGTCAGCTGACAACCTGCCTGCCATACTCGCTGCAACAATTCCTTTATTGTTCTTTTTTTCACATTTAACTCCACTTTCCCACAGAGCTGATAAATCATTAAATTTTGGCCGCATGAGGCCGAAGCCAAGCAGGCCCATGATTTTTTTCATTAACGTATTGGGAGAAGTGCTCAGCTAACTTAGCTGAGCCCCCCTGGCTCGTTTATCCCGAGCTAACGGTTATTTTTCATAACCGTCGTCGATGGCCAGGTAATCCTTAGTACGGATGATTTGCTCTCGGTCAGAAAATGACGCCATGCTGTCAGCAATACTGCCACTGTCGCCATATTTTAAAATGGTGCTCAGAGTATTCTGACAAGCCTGAATCGTGGCACGCTGCAAGTCGGATGGAATGATAACAAACTTGTAGCCTAGCTCTTGTAAGCGCTCTTTTGGTACCAGAGGGGTTTTACCACTGTGGAACATGTTGATAAGTTTAGGTTGTGGAATATGTTTAGCGATCAGCTCAATCTGCTCGATAGTTTCAGGCGCTTCAACGAAGATCACATCAGCACCCGCTTCCATATACATTTGTGAGCGCTCAATAGCCGCATCAAACCCTTCAACGGCGATGGCATCGGTGCGCGCGATCAACACAAAGTCTTCATCAGTTTGGCTGTCTTTAGCTACACGAATTTTGTGTGCCATTTCTTTTGCACTGATCAGTGATTTATCATCAAGGTGACCACAACGTTTCGGGAACGTCTGATCTTCCAGGTGCACACCAGCAATGCCAGCACGCTCGAACGCTTTGATTGTTCGGCTAACATTAATTGCATTACCAAACCCTGTGTCCGCATCCGCAATCACAGGGACTTTCGTAACTTCCGCCATCTGACCAACGCGATTCATGACTTCAGTAAAGCTGATGATACCAATGTCCGGGAAACCACAGCTTCGGGCAATCGCACCACCACTGGCATAAATGACATCAAAGCCTGTCTGCTCTGCCAGTCGTGCACTCATTCCATCAAAGACACCCGGTGCAATGTGGATGTTTTGGTCATTTAGCATTTGTCTTAAAAGAGTTGTTTTTTTCATTTCGCTTGCCTCTGTGTAGAACTATCCTGTGAGAAAATTCTATTCAATTGTGATTGTTATTTTGTTATTCAGTGCTTCGATAGCCTGTTCAATATCGTCATCCAGGCCAACCTGAGCGATAAAGTAGCCGATTTCATACCCTTTGAATTTGACGTCCGGATAGACCATTTCATCCCCCACACCCCAGGTTTGCATAAACTCGCGGCAACGGGGATCTTTGATCACATTTTGTACCCCTTCGATCTTACTTATCACGCCTTTCGCTGTTGGCATCACAACACGAGATGCAGCACGGGAGTGAGCAAGCTGGGTGTAATCCGTATGTGCAAGCGGGTTATTACCCTGCACAACCTCAATCAGTGCAGCGTAACTGCTGACACCAGGCAGGGTCAGTGGGATAAGATGAGAGTTAATCATCTCACCACCCAGACGACCGCCAATTTCCAGGATCTTCAGGCCTGCTTCGGTGATCATAAAATCGACATGGAAGCCGCACCAATTTATACCTGTTTCAGCTACAGCTTGTTTCAGTTGTGCTACAATTTCTGTTTGTAGATCAACTGCTAACTTAGAGGGTACTACATTTTCATACTGCAAAGGCAGACTTGTATCAAACTTCTTATCAGCAATGGTAAATGTGATCACCTCGCCATCGGCCACAACCCCAGCTAGAGAGTGTTCACTGCCTGTCAGGCGTTGCTCCAGTAGCATGATATCTTCGTAGTAATGATACATATCACCGGCCTGCTGTTTGTTAACAGCAACCACTTCGCGGTACTTATCCAGAGCCGTTTCCAGGTCAGTGATCACACACATACCACGACTACCTGAATTACCAGCTTGTTTTAATACTGCGGGAACGCCTACTTCAGCTAATCCGCTCATGAAAGAAGCTTCATCTCTTACCACTGAAAAGCGAGGATTCAGACCCGGAAACTTCTCCAGTAAGGCACGTGTTTTACTTTTATCACGAACATTTTCAGCATGCTCAGGTGTGGTATGGGGTAATCCCAGTGCCTGTCCTAGTTTGGATGCCAGTACGACTTCGCGATCTTTCCAGACCAAAATACCGGTCACATTGAGTTTATGTGTCGCGATATAGTCGAGAATCACCGGCTCAGCTTCAGCAAAATTACCGACATTTACGTCCAGCACGTAGTCAAGACAATACGCATCGTAAGCGCGCGGGGTTGGGGTCGCCATGAGTATCTTGTAACCCTGTTGTTTTGCCGCAGCTATCTCCTGTTTTCTCTCCAGAGGGAGCTCCCGGGTATCTAAGTATAAGAGTACTTTGCTTCCATTTTGTTGGTACTTGTCTAACATTGACGTTCCTTATTGGGTTGTTTTTGTTTCACTATTTTTGCTTTTGTGGCTACCTGAGCGCCACTCTATATCCTGTCAATCGGATGTATTTACCGGATACCCCGGTGCACACTTAAATCAAAATTAACTCGTCGTCGGCGTTATCTTCCACGCCAAGGCCATCAATAACGGCTCCAAGCTGCTCAGGTGTTGAGGCAGCAAAGACATCCGCAAACGATATTTCAACTTCAAATTCCGAGTTGATACGCTTAATCACCGACACCACCAACAATGAGTTACCTCCGCAAGCAAGAAACCCACTTTGCGGCGTGATCACGTCTGAGCCGAGCAGCTCACGGTATAGCTCGCAGCACCACTTGACCGTTGCTGAATACTTAGACCAGTCTATCTCACAGACCGGACTTTCAAGCGTCTGAGCCTGTTGCTGCAATGCGTTACGATCCTGTTTGCCAGACAGCGTCTTAGGCATAGTATCTATCAGCTGAATATGCGCCGGCACCATGTATGGTGGTAAGTACTCACCTGCCCTCTGATAAGCAAGATTGAGGTCCATGAACATCCCATTTGTCACAACGAAAGACACTATCTGCTTGCCAGCGGGCAGCTCAACCACAATCGAACAGGATTCGACAATACCGTCACAACGGAGCAACACATTATCAATTTCATCTAGTTCTATGCGAAATCCATTGAGCTTAACCTGGTTATCAATACGGCCAAGGTAGGCATATTGCCCCTGGCCCATATCACGCACCAGATCGCCCGTTTTATAGCTCAGGCTGCCGTGTAAAGTGACGAATTTTTCGGCTGTCAGGTCCTCCCGGTCCCAATAACCTCGTGCCAATCCGGCACCGCTTAAATACAATTCGCCACTGAATAAAGGCGGCATCAACCGGCCTGACTGATCGGCCACAAAAGCCTGTGTGCCTGTCAGTGGCGCACCAATTAGCATAGGTTCAGACTGTTCTTTCGGTACCTGATAATAGGTAGAATAGGTGGTGTCCTCACTCGGACCATACAAGTTGACCACCCGACACTTTGGCTGCTGCTCATAGAGTGTAGTTGCCAGTTCAGGGGGCAAAGGCTCTCCAGCCAGGTTGACCACTTTCACAGTGTCACTCAGAGGCTGGTGTTTCAGCACTTCTTTGAGTACTGAAGGCACGGTATTAAGCAGAGTAATCGGCAATTCAGATGCATCATCCAGCAATTGCAGTGCGTTGTTCGCAAAGTGCAACTGCCCGCCAAGACTCCAGGTAATAAAAATCTCAAACACGGATAAGTCAAAGCAAACAGATGTACCACCGTAAACCAGAGCCAGCTCCGCCGGTGTGTAGTAAGCTTTGGCCCACTGATACAACGCCAGTACGCCGCCATGACGAACCATAACGCCTTTGGGCTTTCCGGTTGATCCTGATGTATAGATCAGATGGGAGAGATCGGACTCAGTAACACGCACTAACGTGCGCAGGGCCTGTCCAGTCGATGAGGTAAGCATGGACTGCTCAACCAGGGTAAATTGCTCAGACTGATACTGTGTCTTACTGTCACAAATCACCAACTTGGGCTGAGTATCTTGCAAAATGTATTCTGTTCGTGACTCAGGGTAGTCCGGATCCAGTGGCACATAAACTCCTCCCGCAAGCCAGATCCCCAGCAGCGTAATAGGCAGTCCAGCATGGCGTCCCATCAGCACCGCAACACGGTCGCCTTTTACAATTCCCCGATGCTGCAGGCTGGCTGCTATGCTCTGCGCCTGCTCAGCGACTTCCTGATAGGTATATCGCTCAGCCTGACATGACAATGCAAAACTACGAGGCTGCATCAGCGCCCTGGTCAGAATCACATCAGCAATGTTATGCACATAGTCAGGTGCCAGCGTATCACCTGCCATCATCCCCTGATATAAAGCTACTTCACCTAACGTCAAAGTATCTGCAGAGACAAACTGCTCAGCAACCAGGCTAATTGTATCAGCCAATGCACGTTGCATCTGTGCACTGTATGCATTAGCTCTGTATTCGAGCGTTAAGTGGGTACTGTCGGTACCTTTACGAATGCTAATCCCCAGATCAACCTTCACTTCACTATTACGCCCTGTTTCAAACGGAGGTTCTCCGCCTGCCAGGAAACTAAACATGACGCCCGGCGCCCCCTCTGGTGCAGCCTGTTGCAGTGCTCTTTGCGCCAGAACACGATCAATGGGAGCAGCCTGATGACACAGATCGTCAGTGATCTGGGATTGCCAGTTTTGTAAGTAACTGGAGAAGCTACTCTGTTCATCCCAATGAGCATAAAGTAAAACGGTGTTAGCAAAATACCCAACACTGTTGCGGTCTTCAGCAAACTGACGATTTGCAGCCGGCGTTAGCACACTGGCGTAAGTCGTCTGATTTAGACGTCCCAACACATAAGTCACAATAGCGGACCAAAAGGTAAATTCACTGATCTCCAGCCGTTGAGCCAGACGCGTCACCGCTGTGCTGAGTTCAGGGGAGAATGTAGTATCCAGATATGCAGCGGGGCGGGCGTTATCCGGCGTGCTCAGGTAGCTTACCCCGGTAAACTCTGTTAATCCTGCAAGTCTGTCTGACCAGTAATGCAACTGAGTAGCTAGCAATGCCTGGTAGTCGTCACTTTGTTGCCATTTCGCTTGCCGCATAAAGCCCGTATCCCGATGTAAAGACTCACCCTGTAGCACGCAGGAAAGCGCATTAATCAGTGGCGCAGCGGACTGTCCGTCAATCGCAATATGGTGCACATTCAAACACAACCAGCGCGTACCATTATCCACATCAACCAGCTGTATATCGGAAACACACTGGCTCAGGTCAATACGTGCACTGTTAGCTATATGCCTAAACTCCTGCCACTGTTGCTGGCTCATACGAGTATGATTCAATGCAACCTCATGACTTGGTAGTGCCGTTTGCGTAACACCGTTTGCAGATTCCGAAAGGCACAAACGCAGTGAAGGGTATGCGTCTAGCAACGCTGTGACACACGCCAAAATATGTGCCGTGCTGTATGTCGTATCCACTGGCACAAATAAAGGGACGTTATAGGCACTGTCAGGATGTTTGGCCATTGCCAGATACAGACTCTCCTGCTGGGCAGTCAATCGTAAAGCGGCACCGTCTTCAAAGTCATCGATGCCCTCCGGGTACACTGCCACAGCCTGACTCGTTAACGCCTCTAGCGCACAGGCCAAGGTGGCTACGGTGAGATTTTGCATCAGCGTAGTCAGAGGAACATCTTGCTCCAACTGCTCGCTGAGCGCCGCATGTACCTTCAACATTAGCAACGAGTTACCGCCTAATTGATAGAAGTGTGACTGTGCAAAGATCTGTTCAACACCCAGCACCTCCTTCCAGATGGATACCACGCAGCACTCTGTCGGTGTCATCTGACGATCGCTTTGCTGGGTGTTAGCCTGCCACTGAGCGTAAATGTCAGTGAGTCGTTTGCGATCCGCTTTACCGGACGCAGTTAAAGGAAGTGCGGGTAACTGGATTAGCGTGCCTGGTTGCATATAACCAGGTAGCAGATTCGCCAACGGGTGCAGCAATTGTGCCGCCCCGTCCGGCTGTACAGGCAAATTGGGGGCAACCACGAAGCTTACCAGGATCTGGCTATTCCCCTGAGTTATTGCCAGTGTCAGTGCTGACTCCACCGGCTCCAGCGTTTGTAACGCTCTATCAATGGCATCCAGCTCAATACGGTAGCCGTTCACTTTGACCTGATGATCCTTACGCCCGACAAAACGCAGCAACCCTTCGCTGTCAAAGTAACCGAAATCACCGGTTCTGTAGGCCCGACCGTCTCCTGTGGGTAGCGACAGGGTAATAAACTTATCCTGATTCAATGCTATTTCCAGATAGCCTTTAGCCAGACCGTAACCTGACGTCACTATCTCACCTACACAGCCATGAGGGAGTATCTGCCCGTGTGCATCCATAACATAAACAGCAGTCCCCTGAATGGCCTTGCCCACGGGTAATGCTTCATCTGCTGGCCAATCTCTTGGGATCCGATAACAGGTCGTGAAGGTCGTATTTTCAGTTGGTCCATAACCATTGATAATGTCAATCTGCGGGTTGACTGCATAAACTTTCTGAACATGAGCAGGCGAAACGACGTCGCCACCGACCAGCAATTGTTTAAGGTGTTTAAACACACTGGGGTCGATGTCTACCAGGGTATGAAATAGCGCAGCTGTGAGCCATGCGGTACACACGCCATTGGTTTCACTGTAGGTGTTTAATAATGCGCCATTGAGCTGCGGCTCTGTCAGCAAATGCAAGCAACCGCCATTCAGTAAAGGCCCCCAGAACTCAAGGGTGAAAGCATCAAACGTCTGAGCCGCTGCACACAACATCTGGGTGTGTGTGTTCAGCTGCATGAAGTCCGGCGCGCACACCAGTCGTGTCACCCCTTGATGCACACATTCAATTCCCTTGGGCTTGCCTGTAGTCCCGGACGAGAAGTTAATATAAATTGGGTCATTTCCGGAACGCTCTGGCAGAGGCTGCACCGCGGTGGTCTGTGCAAGCACCTCAGATATTTGATGTGCCGTAAAGGCCCCTTCCCGAGGTAAATCAACCAGACAATGGCTTATTTTTGCCAGCGTCGCTAGTTCGGACAAGCGCTCTGAGGGGTCTTCTGCCGACATAGGTACATACACGCCTCCGGCCATCACAATACCGATAATAGCAGGTACCAGACTGTTCTCACGTGCCATACAGATACCCACGCGCTCACCGGGTTTAACCTGCTGAGCAACTAAATAATGTGCCACCTGACTGCTTTGCTGCCACAGTGCTTGATAGGTCATTGACATGGTACCGGCTCTGAGGGCGATAGCCTCCGGGTGCTGTGCAACCTGCTTTGCAAAGACCGAGATCACGTCTGGGTAGTTTGCCTGAGGTACAGACTTTGGCAGCTCCCGACAATACGCATTTTCGAGTTGCGCAACGAACATGAGCTGTAACTGTTCGATAGTTGACAAGCTCAGAGTGTGATTATCAAACTCCCAGTGCATCACGAGCGTGTCATCCTGCTCCGTAACGGACACACTCAATGGGAACTTGGCACTGACACCCGATGTATCCCTTCGCGATGTGGTTAGCTGGTCTAATTCAGCTGATAGCTGTAAACCACTTTGCCAGGAAAACACCAGCTGTTGCAGAGGGTGGCTTGTTCCGGCCATCTGCAGCCCAAGTTCGGGTAAGATTGCCCGATAGTCACATGCCGGGGCATCTAAATCGCGCAGCAGAGACTGATAAAAGGGCTGTGCTGCCAGGCTGGTATCTAACCTGACTGGCACGACCGAAGCCAGATAGCCGACCACTGACTGCCATTGAGCGTCCTGACGATTGGCCAGGGGAACACTGATCACTAAATCCTGCTCACCCAGGTACCTTGCAACCGTCTGACCCCATTGTTGTAATGTATAGCTGAATAGGCTCACATCATGGGATTGAGCAGCCTCTTTCAGCAACCGGGTATGCTCAGCCGAGACAGTCACCCGATGGCGACGAGGTCCCGATGTATTTGTCCGGCCAAAGCTGTGTAACGTCACAGGGTCGTAACCTGCTAACCGACTTTGCCAGTAATGTTGATCCAAATCACCTTGTGTACTGGCATCCACATAGTCATAAAAATCAATACTCTGACTGCGGCCTATTCCCGAGTTATATGACTCAGCGACGCTTTGCCAAAGCACATCAAGCGACACGCCATCGGTGACAATATGTGGCGTATTCATCAGTAGTACATGGTGCTCGTCCGTCAGTTTTATAAGGTGCACGGTTAATAAAGGGTCCGAACTGAGATCAAACACTCTATGCTGCTCGCGGTGTAGCAAGGCAACACAGTCTGATTCTGTCCCTTGATGAAGCTCAACCTGCCAGTCAAGCTGTGGTCTGGGCACCATACAAATAGCATCGCCACGTTGTTCAAACACACTGTGCAGCGCCTGCCTGTGCAGATATTCATATTTAAATGCACTGCACAATCTGCGGGTATTCAGTGACCCTTTGAGGTCATAACACAATGGTATATTGTAATGTGCGGCCTGTTTTTGCACGTACAAAGGCCACAACTGCATCTGCCGTGCATCCAGCTGTGCAGCTGTGATATTGCGTTTAAAAATGGCTTCTTTGGTGTGGTTAAACGTCAACTTGCGAGCAGCTAGCTCATCACATAACTGCTGCAAAACGGGGTTCTGCATCACATCAATAAAGCTGACCTCAAAACCAAGTTGTTGTGATAACTGGTGAGATACTTTCAGCGCCAGAAGAGACGTCCCTCCCAGCTGCATAAAGTGATCGTAAAGCGTGACATCGACGCAACCCAGAATATCACACCAAACCTGGGCAACAGTGGCTTGCAGTGCAGAAAACCCGGTATGACTTGTCTGAGTTCGTGTTGTCAGCCATTGCTGATAAATACGCTTCAGCGCACGACGGTCCGCTTTACCATTGGCCGTCACAGGCAAGGCCGGTATAGCCAATATGGCATTTGGCAGCATGTAAGATGGCAAAGCAGTACTGATGTCTGATTTATACTCATTGACAAGCCGCGCGACCTCATCTGCATCGAAGCACATAGTCTCTGCGTCCAGAACCAGGAAACTAATCAACTGCTGTTGAGTTTGCTGCTTATATGCGATTGTCTGTGCCTGCTGGACTCCTCGTTGCTCAGCCAGCACTCGATCAATGGCATCCAGCTCCACCCGGAATCCATTCACTTTAAGCTGGCCATCGCGGCGTCCCATAAAGTGCACGTCTCCCTGAACATCAATAAAGCCCAGGTCGCCGGTTTTGTAGATACGAGTGCGTATACCCTGCTCTTCAAGGTAAGCGAATCGCCCGGTATTTTGGGCGCTATCCAGATAGCCCGTTGCCAGCCCTAGTCCCGCAGCGGCAATTTCCCCCACACAACCGTCCGGCAAACGCATTCCCCGATTATTGAGTACATACACTGCCCCCCCCTGAATAGGCTGCCCTACAGGCAAGCTTGCTTGTTGTGGCCAGTCTCTGGGAATGTGAAAACAACAAGTGAAGGTAGTATTTTCCGTTGGGCCATAACCATTGATAATGCTTAGCTCACTATGTTCACGGTAAGCACGCTGAACATGCGCAGGAGACACAACATCCCCACCAACCAGGAGCGTCTTAAGGCCTTTAAATGCACTCACGTCAATGTCTACCAAGGTGTTAAATAAGGCCGAAGTCAGCCAGGCTGTATTAACACCCAATGTCTGGATTTGGTAGCTCAACTCAGCATTGTCGATCTGTCCAGCCTGACGAAAACTGACCTGACCACCGTTGAGTAGCGGCCCCCAGAATTCCAAAGTAAAAGCATCAAAGGCCAGTGGTGCTGAACACAGCATGGTAGTAGCGGCATCTAAACGCATAAAGTTCGGCTGATCCACCAGACGTAATACTCCCTGATGACAGCATTCAATGCCTTTGGGTTCGCCCGTAGTGCCAGATGAAAAGTTTATGTATAACGGCGCAGGACCATCAAGTTGAGCAACTAACACAGGCTGAGCCGACGGCTCAAGTAAGGCTGAGATAGGGTGATTGTGAATGATATGCACAATTGGTTGTTCGGCGTGAATATGATGTGTTATCTCACACAGCTCAATTAGGCTCACTAACCGCTCATCAGGATCTGACATATCCAATGGCACGTAAACAGCACCCGCTTTCACAATCCCCAGCAAGGCAATCGCCTGTTCAAGTCCGTGGGCAAGGGTGATCCCTACCCGGGTGCCAGCAGTAACGCCCGCGGCCTGCAAATGAGCACATACGTTATTCGACAGCTCATCCAGCTGTGTGTAAGTCAGTGTTTGTGTGCCCTGCCTGAGGGCAATGGCATTGGCGTTTTCAGCAGCGACCGTTGCAAAACGGCGATTCAGGTCTGCTTTCAGTGGTTCATCAAACGATACATCCAGTGCTTTAACATGAGATGTCTCCAGCAGGTTGGCCTTAAACAACTCATCCAATAGCTCGATAGTCTGCACGGAAATACGTGTCGTATCAAACTCCCACCTCAGCGCAGTCTCATCACCATTTTGGCACGCCGTAAGTGATACCGGGAACTTAGCACGAGATAGCATCACCTCCTGTTTGGACACTGTCGTATCAGTGAATGCGTCCAGCGATAACAAGCTCTCCTGCCACGAAAATACGACCTCCTGAAGCGGATTGTGCCCCTCTGTAACCGCTAAAGCCAGGTCAGACACCAGCTGATTAATATCCACATCAGTGTGATCAAACAAACTTGTTAAGTCTTGTTTTAGCTGAGTAAAACGCTGATCCCGAGTTAAATTGCCACACCGCATCCGGATCGGCAACATAGTGACCATAAAACCGAGGACTTCAGCAAACTGGGCGTCAAGGCGATTGGCAAAAGGCGTACTAATAACAACATCGTCTTTGCCCGTATACTGAGCAATACTCTGACCAAACACGCTCAGGGCAGCACAAAATACAGAGCATTCGTACTGCTCTGCAAGTTTTCGCAATGCCTCAGTCTGTTGTGCGGATAAAGTCGAGTGAACAACGTATTGCCCAGTCTGTTGTGGCACTGAGACACTATGCAGGCTAAACGGTTCATAACCCTGTAATACATCGCGCCACACAGCATTGTCTGCACGAGTGACCCGTTGGGCAAGATACGCTTTGAAGCCAGACTGAGGTGCCGGCTTATCCAGCCCTTCGTAACGAGCCACAATATCCGCCCATAATTTGTTCATCGACCAGCCATCACTCACAATGTGCGGCATATTAAGTAACACGGTATGCGTATTTGTGTCTTGCTTTAGAATTTTTGCGACAAACAAGGGATCAGTGCATAACCCAAACACCCGCTGACACTCCAGCGTAATGTGCTCCTGTTGTGTCTCAGGTGTCACCCTGATGGTCTGGGCACACCACTCAGAAGTGGAGTGGCTGGCAAACCATACTTGCTCGCCATCTTGCACAAACCTGCCGTGGAGCGCATCGTGCTGCTCATAAACATCTTTTAGTACCTGCTCCAGCCTGGCCGTGTCCAACGGACCATCTACGGCGATGGCAAATACAATGTTGTAATCCGGACTCAGTGTCGGATCCTGGTAGATTGGCCAAAGCCCCTGCTGTTGCGCCGACAAGGCAACGCCACGGTTAACCTCATCTATGGACTCATTGAACCTAGGTTGCTCCGGCTGCCTCGCTTGCAACAGCTTCGCCATATCCATTAATAACGGTGCTGTCAGCAACCGAGAAAACGCAATACTGTGCCCCAGCTTCTGCTCGATCCGATTTTTTACTTTCAGTGCCAGAATAGAATTACCACCGAGTTTAAAAAAGTGCGCTCTAGGATGTAAGGCAACGTCTCCCAGCTCTGCACGCCACATATCGGCCAGTTCAGACTGCGCCGGCGTAAGGCTGACAGGCTCGGCATTTTGGCGCACGGTATGGGCATAATAATGCTGCTCCAGGGCACGTTTATCGACCTTACCATTTGAGGTGACAGGCAAGGTATCCATGCCCAGAATACTGTTCGGTGTCAGATGAGGAGGAAGCTGTGCAGAAACAGCCGACAATAGCGTATCTTCGTCCATATCGACACTCTGGCCAGAGACAAAACTGACTAAAAATCCCGTACCATTTGCTTTAATAACCAAGGTTTCAACAGTGTGCGTTCCGGTCAGTTGGGCGACACAGTGATTGACAGCCTCCAATTCAACTCGTTGGCCGTTCACTTTAACCTGTTGATCGCGTCGCCCCAGAAATTGCAGAGTATGTTGCGCATCAAAGTAGCCCAAGTCACCGGTACGATAAGCCCGTACTGTGTCTCCGGCAATGTTTAACTCGATAAACTTGCCTGCGTTTAACGCGTTGTCCAGGTAGCCAAGTGCCAACCCAGCACCAGTTGTCACTATTTCACCCGTAAAACCTGGCGGCAGGATCTGACCTTGCGGATCACAAATCACAACCTGAGTACCATTTAGCGGCCTGCCAATCGGCAATTTACTCCCTGCCGCAACACTTCTGGGGATCAAAAAGCAACTGGTCATCGTGGTATTTTCGGTCGGCCCATAGGCATTTATAACCTGAATATTTTCATTGCTGGCATACAAAGAGGCTACGTGTCCGGCACTGACGACATCCCCTCCCACCAGGAGTTGAGTTATCCCCTCAAATGCCCCAACATCAATATCGACTAATGTATTAAACAATGCTGAGGTCAGTAAGGCAGTATTGACCTGAGTCTCGGCTGCCAGTTGGCGTAAACCCTGCGTGTCTAAGGTGCCGTTTTCTTTCAGAACCAGAGTGCCCCCATTGAGCAGCCCACCCCAAAGCTCAAACGTAAATGCATCGAAAGCAATACTGGAAGTACAGAGCATGATAGTGTCGCTGCTCAGTGACATATAATTGGGGTTCAGCACCATCCGGGTAATGCCCTGATGCGGGCATACAATGCCTTTTGGCTCCCCAGTGGTTCCCGATGAAAAATTGATGTAGGCCGCAGCGGTAGGCGCAATGAGAGGATCAGTGTAATCGACGGCACCGGCTGCGATTATCTCCGACACCGACGCGAGCGTAATGTCGGTATAATCCTGCTGTGCACTGAAGCACATATCACAGTGTGCCATGCGCATCATCTTTAAGTTTTGCTCAGGCGTGTTCCTCAGCGATAAGGGGACGTATACACATCCCGCTTTGATGATACCCAGTACGGCAATGATTAGTTCCAAGTCGTGAGGTAAGGCCACAGCTATCGGCGCCCCAAGACCGTATCCCTGTGCTTGAAGGTAAGCAGCAATGGCACTACTGTGTTTATCTAACTCAATATAACTGAGTGAGCGTAATTCATGTCGCACAGCTGTTTTATCACCATATTGTGCGACAACCTGACTGAACTGTTCTGGCAGTGTGACGGTCACCCCAGGGTCTGCTGGAATGGCTGTCTGATCTAGAAAACTCAGTGCACCGTTTTGCGCTACCAGCTGCTCAAAACGAGATTGCAGCACCTGAATGGTTGATTTTGATAATAACTGGGTATCAAACTCCCAGTCCATCTGATACTGCTCACCCACTTTGTACATGGTTAGGGCAATCGGGAACTTACTCGCAGCCCGACTGTCATTACGCCGAGATACGTTAACGGCAGCGAAATCGTCAGCTTCCAGTAAACCAGACTTCCAGGAAAAAACGGCTTGCTGAAGAGGATGAATACCTCCCTGACTGGCTAGTCCCAGTTGCTCACTGAGTGCAGCTAAATCAAACTCTGCGCAGGCCATTGCCTGCTTTATGGCTTTATCCTGTTCGTCCACATGCTGCCATATCGATTGAGACGCGGTGCGAAAACGCAATGGCAACATTGCCACAAATTGACCAATCGTTGCTCTTGTCTGGCGCTGTGTTCTGTTAGCGTAAGGGGTACTTATTACCACCTCTTGCTCACCAACATACTGTGCCAGAGTGTGAGCAAAAACATGAATTGCAGCAGTGAATACTGACACTTTGTGCTCACTGGCCATCGTCTCCAGCTGAGAGCTCAGTTTGTTACCTAAGGCCAGTTGACAGTTAAACGCGTTGTCCCTGGCAGGCTCCGCAAAGGAGTGCAATGCAAAAGGCTGATACCCACTCAGGTACTGCTGCCAGAATGCGTTGTCTTCGACTTTTTGAGTTGCCAGATAAGCAAAGTAATCTGATTGTTCAGGGCCAGGCCTATAATTATTTTCATACCTTTGGATGAACTCACGCCAAAGCAGGTTCATAGCAACACCATCCATTATGATATGGGGTGCATTGAGCTGAACCAGCACTTTCTCGGATCCAGAGCGGACAATCTGGACACGAAACAAAGGGCCTGAAAACAGATCAAAAATATGGGCCATCTCAGTTGAAATGTACTCAGCAAAATCATCCTCAGATGCTTCAACCTCAGTCACACACCAGTTCGGGTCAACGGCCGTAGACATAACCACGTCATTGTGCTGATAGCGAAATACGCTGTGCAGCACATCATGTGCCAGATAAATATCACGAAATACCGCTTTGAGTTTGTCCAGATCCACCCTTCCTGACAACTCTAGTACCAAAGGTACATTGTATGCGGGCGTTTTATCCGGGTCCTGATAGATGGGCCAGAAAGAATACTGACTGGCAGAAATTGGGACATCTCCCTGTGCATGCTCAGGTGACTGAAAAGGTGCCAACGGTGCATTCTCTTCGAGCGCTTGCCAAATGGCCATTGGCGTCTCATATTCAAACACCAGATTATCTGGAACATACAAAGCACACTCATCTTCGAGTCGTTCGACTAGCGTGATCACATCAACAGAGTCGGCACCGGCTTCAAAAAAGTTCTCTTGCCAGCCCAGAGGCTGCCCAAGCACCTGCACAAAAAAAGACAAAAAATGCGCCTGAGCTTCATTAAGTTGTGTTGTCATGATCACACCTCCTTGTTCAACGGCATGGTGATCATCACGGTCTCATTCACCCTAAACGGCGCATCAGGTAATGCGTAGCTGACCTCTACAGTATTCGTCTGCTTATCAACTTGTTGGGATACATAGTCCAACTCTATTGGCAAAGACAATTGCCCGTTGATCACAGACGCTTTACCAAGTGCATAGTTAGACAGGCTGGAGACAGGCAATTTTACCTTGAGGTAAAGATCATTGTCTTTGAGTATTCTGACCACTTTTTTACCCTGCTGAACAACTTCTCTAGGGCTGGACAAGCGTTCAAGTACGACACCGTCGAACGGCGCTATAAATTGCTTTCTTTTGATAGCACTGCGCATTTGTGCGATGTCTACAGAGTTGCGCGTGCGCTGAATTTCGCTGTTAATGACTGAAAGTTCTTTTTCAGATAACAGATCTTCACTCAGTGCCTTTCTTTCATGCATCTGCTTATAATTAGCAAAGATCGTACGATTGATCGCCAGCTGATCTTGTGTAAGCACTTCCAATTGCTGATATGCTTTTAACTGAGCCTGCTCCAGGGACGTATCAAGGCGGAACACCGTATCACCTTTTTTAAACTTAGCGCCCTCATCTAACACCATCTCTAACGTTCCGAAAAGCTCCACAGACAAAACATAATTATGTTTAGAGTAGACCTGTGCAGGGAAACGACTCTGTTTTAGTTCTGACGCGCACGCAGCACCGATTGCATGGCAAAGCAGTGCCATGACCACCAAATATTTCATCTAAGCAGCTCCTTGATACTCGTTTTGATGTTTTTCTTGTTGTTCGATTTCAGGGGATTTATTTGAGCTACAGCCAAATTGGGCCATAAAAGCAGGAACGACTGTAAAAATACTGAGTAAATTAAACGCCATTCCGCCAATAATAATTGCGGCGATTCCCTTGTAAAGCTGTCCCGCTTCCGACGGGAATAGTAATAACGGCACCATCCCGGCAATGGTTGTCAAAGAGCTTATCAATACTGCACGTTTCCTTTGCGCAATGGCCTGCAATATAGCCTGTGATTGCGCCAACCCAGACTCTGCCAGACGAGCAGCCGTGTCGACCAGCAAAATTGAGTTATTTGCAACCGTGCCAAGCATAATGATAAACCCGATCACACTCAGTACATCGAGTCGGATCCCAGTCATCACTTCAAGTAAAATGATGGCTATCACCCCTCCGAGTAACGGCGTAATAAGACTCGCAAGCACATACAAGCCGGCTTTATAGTTTTTTAGGGTGAACGTGACAATTGCAAACAGGGATAAAGCCACAAACAAAAACATACCGCTGAGTGCCTGCTTAGCTTTCGTGATGCTCGCAGCACTGCCTTCTAATTCAAACCGTCCCTTGTCACCAAATAACGCCGTTAACTCAGGCGCAATATGTTGTTCAATTTGGCTCATTACGTCACTGACAGACAGGGCTTTATCGGTGATCCCAATATTGAGTTCAATGGCATAGCTGCTATTAAAGCGAACTTGTGACGGAATGACTTGTGTCTGCTCGAACGCCAAAAGTTCACCTATATAGGTCTGCCGCCCGGCCTGTGTGACATAAGGCACATTGGCATATTCACTTAAAGACTGTCTCTCACCTAGGGTCATATAAACGTTGATGGCCTCGCCATTCATTGACCAGGTTTCAAGATAATTTGACTGAGTTAATGATTTAAATAACTGTTTAAGCTCGACTTCGCTGACACCAATGAAACTGGCGTTGTCGAATTTAGGGATAATTTTATAAACACTCTTTTGTGCCGTTAAATCGGGTTTGAAACGCAGTGATACGCCAGATAAGTGTTTATTAAATAGTGCTTTAATATTGTCCTGATTGGCCGCCAGCCACTGTTTATCATGCGCATGCAGATATATCTTTAGATTGTTTTTTGCTTCAATTCCACCGAATAAATTGCCATGGATTGTGATGACATTATAGTTTGCAAATGCATCTGGTAACTCAGCCTTCAATTTCGCCAATGTCTGAGGCAATTGTTCATTGTCCTCAAGGCGCAAACCTACGGTAACAAGCCGACCCAGACTAATCACATAATAGTTTTTAATATCCCCATCAACTAATTGAGGAATAAGGCGATTTAATGGCTCAACAAGCTCTTCTTTGACTTTTTCCTTAGACTCCGTATTTTTAAGCGGAATATAAACATCAATTGCATCACGCTTAATATCAGGTAAATAGCCCAAAGAGGGCAGCAACATTATTGCCGATGAAAGAAAAACCACCGTAGATACAACTATCACCGCCAATCTGGCGGGTATGTTATTTAAAACCAAATGCGTCAACTTACCAGCCACAAAAGAACGACCCTTTTGGCCTGCTTCGCCGGACATAAAAGCGTGCACAAACACAGGCACAATCAGAATGGTCAATGCCAGAGAAATAAGTAGCCCAGATACAAACGCCAGTGACAAACCAGAAAATAACTGCCCTTCTGCTCCTTCACTAAAGATAATGGGTAAAAACACCACGACAGACGTCACCGTAGACGCTAATAAAGCAGGGATCATGGTCGATATCGCATTAAAAATTGCTTGCGGAGACTGTTTGAGTGCGTGTGGCTGTCTGTCGAGATACTCAATTAAAATCAGGACACCATCTACAAACATACCTATCGCGAAAGTGATCCCGGCCAAAGAGATAACATTGATTGAAACATCGAACAGATAAAGGACACCAAGGACCCCCATAATCGATAACAGGGTGATAAGGCTGCTCAACAGAGTTGGTATTACCCTGCGAAAAAAGATAAACGACACCAGCAAAGACAAAGCAAATCCTAGTGAAATGGCTTCTACCATCATCCACACTGCTCGCTTGATAAACAGGCCAGTATCAAAGGTGATTTCATAATTTAACGCAACCACATCGAGTGCAGTGGTATTAAGCGCAAGCTGTTCGTCAACTGCGTTTTGAATGGTCAACAGATCAGCCTGCTTCTGACGTAAAACACGTACAAGGATCCCCGATTGTCCGTTAAATCGAGTCATCCATTTTGAAGGTGTAGCTTCAACTGAGACATTGGCGATTTGATTGAGACGAATAACAGTCCCCAGTTTGGTTGCCAGAGTTGCATTTTGTAATGAACTGATTGAGTCAACACTTTGATAGCTTGCTGTGTATAAATACGCATCTTGTTCGAATGTGCCCGTTGAATCCTGCAAGAGTGTCCGAACACGTGACTGTACATCTCCAAGAGTTAACCCAAATGCCGTTAGCTGCTCAGGTTTAAGCCGGATAACAACTCGCTGCTCGAGGTTAGGAAACAGTTCTGCCTTTTCCACTCCCGAAATACTGACTAGCTGTTTTTTAGCGATGTCTTTTATTAACTGAGTCTGAGCCTGAGTGAATTGACCATTTTCTGAAGTAAAGAAGTAGCTGCCGACAACTTGATTCGACACATTGTTACCGCCTTGATGAAACCTTAACGGAGCAACATAGGTTGGAAATGCTCGCACCCCAGACAACAAAGTGCGCATCTTTTGCTCTGTAGTTTCAAGATTAGTTCCGTATTCAAACTGAACTTCGAACCTGACACTTTCATCACTAAACGTAACTTTTATAGTTTCAAGCGTATTAAGTTTACTGTTGAGCACTTTTTCATAAGGCTCAACGATATTGGCCAGTAAAAATGCTTCACTGGCATTAGGCCATTTCACTGAAAAAGAGATCCTGGGAGGCTCAACATCTGGCAACAACTGAACTTTGTTTTTATAGGCACCAATTAAACCGAAGAGGAATATGGACACGCAAGTAACAAAGAGCAATGTTCTGGAATAAAGATAACTACTTAACACTACAAGTCCATCTACACTACATTCACTTAACGCAAAAAAAGTATCATGAGAAAAACAAATGTCAATAAAATAGAGCTAGGATACACAACTGGACAAACCTTGCATTATCAAAAATAGAAACAAAACACCACAAAATTAACTTAATAAACATAAATAAAACAAAAAAAGCCAAGTTTAGCAATAATGATATTCAAGCTGGCGCTCAGAAAAGCGCTATCCATTCCCTGAGATGTAAAAAATATAGCACTTTAAATTCTTTAAAGTCACCAGCTCATTTACAAAGATTAATGAGGTATGTTTTAAAGCATCGAGTGTGCTTTCACTCTGGTCGGTGAGTTTGCTAATACCAATTTACTTAATTAAGTGTTCTGTTTTGAGGCGAGAAAATAGGGTCGATAACACCGCTCCCGCGTCCTGCTATCGCTGAGACACCTACGTCCAAGTAGGCGAGGCAAACATGTACGAACCTATACCTTAGGTGAAGGTTCTAAGTGAGAAATTTTTAACGCCATTAGCGTCTTATTTGCTCCTTCAAATGGAGCAGGTATTAAGTGAAATGGGTATAATTTACCCACTGCGAAGTCGTTGGTGTGAAAATAGGCAAGTAACCACTGCAATACGTTTCGGGTAGAATGAGATACTCAGCCGATAACTGGTAATTTTCCATGCGGATAAACGTGCCATCTGCAAGAAGAGCAATACACATACTGCACTGATGCAGCGCAATGGCTTGACGCCACTGCGCTGTCTCGCTTACAGGTTTTGCTCAGCAAATGAGGCCAGACGACTTCGAACGACTCCGTTGAGATTAATCGTCGCAGAGCCTTCAAAATCTTTAAAGCGCTCAACAATATAAGTAAGCCCTGAAGTCACAGGGGTCAGATAATTGCTGTCTATCTGCGCCAGGTTTCCGGTACAGATAAGTTTAGTGCCCTCGCCACAGCGTGTGATAATGGTTTTTAACTGAGAGGCGGTCAGGTTCTGGCTCTCGTCCAGAATCACCACCGCATTTTGGATACTACGTCCACGCATAAAGTTGACCGACTTAAACTGAATGTTGGCCTTTTCCATAATGTAGTTACGGCTCGAAATCGGGCTTTCGTCGTGTTTGTGTAATACCTCCAGCGTATCCGTGATTGCCGCCAGCCATGGGGCCATTTTTTCTTCTTCCGTGCCAGGTAAAAAGCCTATGCTTTCGGCAATTTCCGGGGTGTTGCGGGTCACAATCACCTTATCGTATACGCCTTTTTCAATGATCATTTCCAACGCACTGGCCAGCGCCAGTAAGGTTTTGCCGCAACCAGCCGGGCCTGTCAGGATCACCAGCTCGATATTTGGGTCCAGCAACGCATCCAGCGCCATACCCTGATAGACATTTTTAGGCGCAACGCCCCAGGCCTGTTGGTGCATCAGGCGCTCAACGCTAATGTCTTTTAGTGTCACGTGCTCTGTATCATAACCCACCACCCGGGCAGCAAAGTGCTCCCCATCATCTATCAGGTATTCATTGACAAAGACTTCCGGCATCAGTTTTGCGGGCACCTGATGCAAAGTGTAACGGCCCTGCTGCTCTGTCTGGCACTCGCCCACATTGGCCCAGAAATCCCCGGTAAACTTGTTATACCCCGAGGTCAGCAGGTTAATGTCATCAATGAGCTGGTCAGTGCGGTAGTCCTCTACAAATTTGAGGCCGGCCCCTTTGGCCTTGAGGCGCATATTAATGTCTTTGGTGACTAGCACCACTTTTTTATCTGAGTATTGTTTCTGTAATTGAATGGCGCAGTTAATAATTCGGTGGTCATTTTCGTTACCCGGTAAACCAGAGATGCTATCCGGATACAAGTGATCGTTGATCACGATGAGCTTGCCACTGCTCGCGGGTTTATGCGTATCGCGCTGCACTTTGGGCAAAGAAACCCCCTCCAGCATTTGCTCTGGTGAGGCGTTACGCAACACGTCATCAAGGCTGCGAATGGCCACCCTGGCATCGCTGCTGACGTCGCGTTTTCTGTCTTTTATGTGGTCCAGCTCTTCCAGAACTGTCATGGGGATTACTACGTCGTGTTCCTGAAATGAAAAGAAAGCGAGGGGTTCGTGAAGGAGTACGTTGGTATCTAACACATACATTTTACGGTCGAGGTCATCATTTCCCATAGTGCATTCCTATTTAGTGAAAACTACTACTGAACAAAGACTTGGTCGCCAAGCAAGCCAATGCTCTTACCCTAAGTTTAGTCTATTTGTCACAAAAGTCGTTTTTATGACAGCCGCGTTAACCACCCGGTAAGACAATGCGCCATCGCTACGTCAATTTTGAACACTTGGGCTATGCTTATTTTTCGTCGTGAGGACGTAAACACTGTGGCCGAAAATAACGCCAAACAGGACAACAAGTATCCCAGGCTCCTGTGTTCGCTCAGGTCAATAGCATAATGTGAAAAAAATCACAGTTTATGTACGTTTATCGTTGTCTCACAACCTTGAACAAGGCGGTGCTTCTCGGTACCATGGCCGCCTTTTTTCCGCGAGACGAGACAAGCATGAATTTTTCCTTAGGTCAGCGCTGGATCAGTGATACTGAGTCAGATTTAGGATTGGGCACCATAGTGGCATTGGAAGGTCGCCAGGTGACCATATTGTTTCCTGCCAGTGGTGAAAACCGCGTGTATTCTGTACAGGAAGCCCCGGTTACCCGCGTGATTTTTAATCCCGGCGATGTGATCCGCTGTGTTGACGAATGGGAAATGCGTGTTGAAAAAGTCGAAGAACAAGGCGACTTGCTGTGCTATCACGGTGAACGTATTGATAATGAAGAACCGGTCACACTGAAAGAAACCTTTTTGGATCACTTCATTAAGTTTAATAAGCCTCAGGACCGTCTATTTGCAGGTCAGGTTGATCGATTTGACCGTTACACGCTGCGCTATCAAACCTGGCAACATCAGTTCAATCGCCAGCAGTCTCATTTAAAAGGCCTCATTGGTCAGCGTGCCAGCCTGATCCCTCACCAGCTTTATATAGCCGATGAAGTAGGCAAACGTTTCGCGCCCAGAGTTTTACTGTCGGACGAAGTTGGTTTAGGTAAAACCATTGAAGCCGGCATGATCCTACATCAGCAAATTCTGACGGGCCGTGCCAGCCGTGTACTGATCGTCGTGCCTGAAAGCCTGCAACATCAGTGGCTGGTTGAAATGCTGCGCCGCTTCAACTTGCACTTCTCTATTTTTGATGAAGACCGCTGTGACGAAGCCTTTGCGGATTCACCAAACGTATTTGAAACCGAGCAATTGGTGTTGGTGAGCCTGGAATTTATCACCAAGAAACGCCGCTGGTTTGAGCAGGCAACATTAGCGGACTGGGATCTGTTGGTTGTTGATGAAGCGCACCATCTGACGGTAGAAAAAGACAAACCAAGCACCGAGTACCAGCGCATTGCGGAACTGAGCCAGGACATCGCAGGCCTGATCTTGCTGACCGCCACGCCAGATCAACTTGGCCACCGCAGCCACTTCGCTCGTCTGCAACTGCTTGACCCGGACAGGTTCTACGATTACGACGCCTTTGTGGAAGAAGAAAGCCATTATAAAGAAGTCGCCGATGCCGCCAACAAACTGCTGCAAGACGCCGCGCTGGACGACAAAGCCAAAGCAACCCTGACTGAGCTGTTAAAAGAAACCGACATCACCGATCTGCTTAGCCAGGTTGAACAGGGCGAGGAGTCGGCCAAACAAACGCTGCTAAACAACCTGCTGGACCGCCATGGCACCGGCCGTATTTTATTCCGCAACAGCCGCAGTGGTATTGACGGCTACCCAAGCCGTATACTGCATGCCTGTCCTGTTGAGATGCCAAAGCAATACAAAACCGCTATCTCTGTCATGGGTAATCTGGGCGGCATTCAAAGTGCAGATAAAAGTGCTCTGCGTGCCCTGTTCCCGGAAAAAATCTTTCAGGAGTTTGAAGGTGAAAGCGCCAGCTGGACCCAATTCGACCCGCGTGTTGCCTGGCTGATCGATAAGCTCAAAGAGCTTAAACAGCAAAAGGTGCTACTGATCTGTGCTGAAGCACAAACCGCCATCAGCCTGGAGCAAACCCTGCGTGAACGCGAAGGCATTAAGTCAGCCGTATTCCATGAAGGGATGTCTATCTTAGAGCGTGACCGCGCTGCGGCGTACTTTGCCGATGAATATGACTCTGCCCAGGTGCTGCTGTGTTCAGAAATTGGCTCGGAAGGTCGTAACTTCCAGTTTGCCCACCACCTGGTGCTGTTCGATTTGCCGCTGAACCCGGATCTGCTGGAACAACGTATTGGTCGTCTGGACCGCATTGGTCAGCAGCAGGATGTGAATATTCATGTGCCTTACTTTGCCAATACAGCCCAGGAAGTGCTGCTACGCTGGTATGACGAAGCACTGGATGCGTTCGAAACCACCAGCACCACCGGCCAGTTGCTTTACAAAGAATTCTCTGAAGATTTACTCGAACTGGTTGCTGCGCATAACTGTGATGAAGAAGAGCTGGATCCGTTGCTAGAACAAGTTGCAAAGCAAAACACAGTGCTGCGTGCCAAAATGGAGCAAGGCCGGGACCGTCTGCTGGAACTTCACTCTAGCGGTATGGGCAAAGCCGATGGCATTGCAGAAGAAATTGAAGCGCTCGACGACGACGTTGTCTTACCCACTTACATGATCAATGTGTTCGACATCTTTGGGGTAAATCAGGAAGACAAAGGTGAAAACACCATTATCCTGAAGCCCACCGAGCATATGCTCAACCCGTCTTTCCCAAGTCTGAAAGACGACGGCATCACAGTAACGTTTGACCGTGCTACGTCGCTGTCACAAGAAGATGCTCAGTTTATCAGCTGGGATCACCCTATGGTGGAAGGTGTGATGGACATGATCTGTGACGATGATTTTGGCTGTGCCTCTGTTGCTCTGCTGAAAAACAACAAACTGCCGGTAGGTACTTTCTTTGTTGAGCTGATCTTTGTGGCCGAAACATCGGCTCCGAAATCACTGCAAATTGGCCGTTTCCTGCCACCCACACCGATCCGGGTGCTGATGGATAAAAGCGGTAACGATCTGGCACAAAACGTGGCATTTGATGCCTTTAACAACCAGCTCTCTGCCGTTGGTCGTCAGACCGCCAGTAAACTGGCCAATGCACTGCAATCGGGTATCCATCCGCTGATCAGCAAAGCCGAAGAGCAGGCCAAAGCACAGATGGCTGACCTGCAACAAGCTGCACAAGCACAGATGGAAACCCGCCTGAGCGACGAGCAGGCCCGCTTGCAGGCACTGAAAGCGGTTAACCCGAATATCCGTGACGAAGAAATTCAGGTGTTCGATAAACAACGCAGCGCGCTCAGCGAGCACATCAGCAAGGCTCAGGTCAAACTAGACGCCATTCGCCTGATTGTAGTGGCGCACTAAGGCACAGCCTTTAAAAACCATCCGGGGCACGGCTTTGTGCGTGCCCCAGATTCTCCCCTATCAGTCAAATAGTACGCCACAAGCCACAGTTCGAAACCCCGAGCGATGATCTTTGATATTGTTGGTACAAAACAGTAACATTATCCGTTAATACGCCACTAAGAATACTAAAAAAAGCAACGATGATTTTAAACAGACTCCCCGTGCTTGTCATGCTCTCACTTGCAGGCCCTGTTGCTGCATCTGAGCACAATACCGCAGACATAAACGCCCCAGTTGTTATCACGGCAGCTAAGCCGAATGCCCACATAGGCAATAACCTTCGAATGGTCGCCAAGATCAAGGTGCCGGGTAATGCCAGTGCGGGACCCGAATATTACCCGTTTAATTCAGCATGGGAGCTGGCACGAAACCCCAGCAGCCGGCAAAGATTTGACGACTGGATAAAAGACAATGAAGCGATAACCTATTATGGCACTCAACTCACCTCCATCATGGATAGTATGTTCGGCGCATTAAATCCGTTCATCGATTTGGCAGGCATGGAATTACTGTTTGAATTTGCCGACGGCTCTCACATTTTGATGAAAGCCCCAACGCTTGCCAGTGCCAGGCTCAGATTCAGTTATGTGCCCGGCAGTGCGTCAGACGCAGACGGCAACCCGATTGCTGATGCAGGCACGACTTTTAAGGGCATTTATGCGTTTTCTTCGCACGCCAGGCAGCAACAGTTTCTGGAAAAAGCGGCTGAGTATCATTCAGATTTCAGGGTGAAACACCTGAATGACACGGCGCAGCATCTGCGTATTGAAATAACGCCCATCAATTAAAACCACTATAAAAATGAAGACCCGACTATGTTAGACATGCTCAGAAATGGCGAGTTATCGCTTGCCCCCTTTGTATTCGCAGTTCAGGCTATCTTGTTTGTTATCGTGAACTTAACCATTGCACATAAATACCACTACAGTAAGAAAGTGGCGCTGATGGCCTCAATGATCCCATTCGTAAATTTTTATGTCACCCTGGTCTATATCGCCATAGTTATTCTTAACTCTCGCAAGGAGCTAACCAAATAACAAACGTCTAATTATCTGACTGGCAATGCCTTTGCGTCTTGGTACTGACTGAGGTCGTGTTTTTTGAGACTCTCTGGGCTTTCTGAAGGCTTTGTCTCTGTGGGCGCTGCCCGCCCCACCTGAGTAGCTCTGCACTGTTTGCCTTACCTTTTGAAACCACCTCTTTAATTTTATGGTCAGGTGTAGACGTGATTTTTACTTTCATATAAGCCCCCATGTTGAGAACTAATTTGGAGTATGATCAAACTCAATTGATGGCATGGTCAAAATATGTGTAGATACCGACTCATTAAAAAGTTATCTATCACACTCTGAAGATAACCCGGACCATTACCTGACATACAAGTTATGAGCATTAGCTTGCCAAACAGCACTTTATAAACACAAGCAATTACTTAGTATGATGTAAGAAATGTAACCGGATCACGGCTGAGGCAGACGCTACCAAATTAGTATCAAAAGATGAGATAGAGGGAAAATCACTTCACAATTAGATAAATCGCTACGATACCCGCAGAGACACAAAGCAGGCCAGTAAACTGGCCTACGATCAACAACATTGTCTAGCAAGAAACTAAAGATATAACCGCTCAGGTCACCCCGAGTCGATCATAAATTAGCGATTAAGCGCACTGCCAGGTTTGCGGGCACTGCATGGTTTTCAGACACATCAGCGTGTCCAGGTTAGTACCACCTGCAACCTGTGGGGTTTGCTGTGGGTTGAGCTTAGCAGAAGAGGTGTTAAGGTTTTTAACGGTCTTTTTGCTTAGTTTAAGTAACATCTTAATTTCCTTTGGTTAGTTACATAAGTCGCGGTAACAGTATCAGGTTTTAATATCCCTAAAAAGCCTTAATTAATGAAATATTTATTTAAATCAATTAGAGATTAATAAATAATCTTCCGTTAAAAAACATTTATAAAAATAGCTCATGTTTTGATCAGACCGTTTTTTCATACGCATTATTACCAATTTGGGAATTTTTGCTCCCACTCTCACTTTAACCTTTACTTAACCCTGTACACGTTAATTTGACCTTTGAATCGGCTTCGTCCGCCCCCAAGAACAACTGTAGCGAAAGGAAGATCAACATGATAAAGGTTAAAACGAGTGCATATGCACTGCTGATGGGCGGTGCGTTTAGCACCTGCGCGCTGCCCATACCCGATGATTTAGACCAGGCACTCACAGAGTTAATTATTCAGCATGGCCTGACTGGCAAGCCGGCTAACGGGTTTGACTTACCCGGTGTCGATGACCCTGAGGTTAAGCTGGGAAAACTACTGTTTTTCACCAAAGCACTCAGTGGTGACAAGCAAGTGGCCTGCGCCAGCTGCCATCACCCCTACCTGGGTGGCGGCGATGGCCTCTCCCTGCCCGTAGGTACCCTGGCACAAGATCCGGATATACTCGGGCCGGGCCGTAAAACCACCACAGGACAATTCTACGTGCCGCGCAACTCGCCCAGTATCTTCAATGCCTGGGTGCATAAACGCAGCCTGTTTCGTGATGCCCGGGTAGAGTTTCTGGACTGGCTAAACCCTGAGCGGGGGATCAGTACACCGGATGTCCCTTATGGTGAAGCCGATCCAAACGCAGGCGACTCGCTGTTAGCAGCGCAAGCACGCTTTCCGGTGGTCACCCCCTCAGAAATGCAAGGCTTTGAGTTTATGGAAGGTGCGCCTAATGATGCCGTCAGAGCCCATCTGGCTGCCCGAATAGGCAACTATGGCAATGCCCAGGGCGAGTTATTTCGCAATCAGTGGCGGGATTATTTCGCAGCAGTATATGGTGATAAAAGCGCTGAAGAGATTGTCACTTTTGATAATATCACCCGTGCGCTGGCAGCCTACCAGCAATCAATGAATATGACGGATAATTCCTGGAACAGATACGTGCAGGGAGATAAAACCGCACTGACAAGGTCACAAAAGCGCGGTGCCTTTTTATATCTTTACATGCCGCCGCCCCCGTCTGATGGCGGTAGTGAGCCCGATTTTTTGCCAACCCAGTGCATTGGCTGCCACAACACCGACAGCTTTAGCCAGACCAAAGGCACTAATTATCACAGGTTAGCCTTCGCACAAATAGGCCCAGGCATTGGTGAAGCCGGTGATGAAAGCAATGATCGTGGCCGCACCCTGCGCAATCAAAACCTGGCTGACATCTACAGCTTTCGCTCTACCACTTTGCTGAACGTCGAAGTCACCGGCCCTTACGGTCATGCGGGCAATTACGATACGCTGGAAGAGGTGATTGAGCATTACGATGACTACCATGCCATTTTAGATGACTACATAGACAACCAGGGTTGGTGCAAACAACCTCAGTTTAAAGACATCAAAAACTGTGTCGACTTATTTCCTGATACCCGCCAGCATACCGATGCCGCCGCTAAAATCATCGATGATGAAATCGCCGATGGTGCACCGGTTCTGCGTAAATTAGAACTCAGTACCCAGGAAAAAGCCGATTTAGTCAACTTTATGAAAGCGCTGACCGATCCCTGTGTAAAACAGGCAGATTGCCTTGCCGCCTGGTTGCCACAACCTCACGAAGGTGACCCTGACGGCTTGCAACTGTACGCCAAAAATTATCAGGGCGTGCCATTGTACTTACCCGCGGATTGCGCTCAGGGTGATACTGCAGTCACAGGCAGCCGCTTGATGCTGGACCAGGAAGAATGTATCTCAGGTAAAGCCCATTACTTCTATGTCGATGTGGCGCACGACAATACCACTTTATACTTCAGCAGCCGCAGTGGCACAGGGCAACCACGCTTGTTTTATAATGCCTACCAATGGGCAGACCCGCAAAATGCACAAGCTACGTCCCACGGCACCGGCACTGAGCAGGTACTCAAAGTCACGGTGAACCGGGGTCGCCATTTCGTTTCAGTGTTAGATCCAAGTGGCTACCAGGGGCTGTCTGTTGCAGCAGGCATCGACAGTGCATTACGAGAACCAGGAGAGCTGCCTCGGGACATAGTCAATGCCTGTGTTGAGGGGCTGCCGAGTGGTTATGCCGAGCTCTTATCAGGCAAAGCTCAGTGCGCCGCCCCCGGTGACAGTTACTTTTTTATTAAAGTGACAGAGCCGGGCAGTACACTGGAAGTCCGCACCCGACACGGTAGCGGTAACAGCGATCTGTTTGCTGGCACATTCTGGCCTAGTCAAGATATGTACACTTTTACTTCACGTCGCGCCCACAACAGTGAATTTCTCAGAATAGATAGCCCAGTGCCTGGCTGGTACTACTTGCTGGTCTCAGGGGATGGCCAGAATGAGGGCGTCAGCATTCAGGTCGATGTCATCAAGGCTGATAGCGCTTCTCGCGAAAAAGGAAACCGCAAGCCAAACCGGGCAAACAACGCAACTTTGCCCAACTGATATCCAATACCAGTCGGTCTACATCGGCGAACTGGTATTCGCTGTGATATCGCCTCCCAAGCCGCAGTCCTACCTGCGGCTTTTTTGTGAAGCCCGGTCATTACCCACATCACCCGGTGTACTTAACCCGCCTTTAACCAATCACCCTCTACACTGGCGGTTACTTTTCGCCCGCACAGAACATCAACGGGTATATTATTCAGAGAGTTCACCATGACGTTACTCAATAATCGTTTACTCATCACACAGCTGGCCTTTTGTGGCTTGTGCGCTACTATTGTCTTTGCGATCCCGTCTCTGGGGGGCGCCGACACGAAAGACTCGCCGGCCGCAGAACCCTCTCAGGGAGCAAGTGCACTCGTTACACCGCCTCAGGTCACAACTACGTCAGTAAAAGCGGCCAGCTACACCCACATCATTACTGGTCACGGTACCGTAAGCGCCACGCATACGCTGACACTCAGTAGCGAAGTTGGCGGCCGGGTGACCCGGCTCCACCCAGACTTTAAACAGGGAGAGCGGCTGTCGGCGGGTACCGTACTGGCACGACTGGATGACACACAGCTTCAGCAAACGCTGGCGAACGCCGAAGTCTCACTGGCACAAGCCAGGCTCGATGCGGAAGCAGAAAAGCTCCAGGGCGACCCAAATAAGATGCAGTGGCGACAACTGGCTAGCACTGACAGCCACGATGTATTGCAGCCGCTACGTGCACCACAACAGCAAGTTGTCGCGGCTCAGCTGAGTCTGGCCGAAGCACAGTTGAATAGCGCACGGTATAACCTGGCAGCCAGTCAATTTACCCTACCCTTTGATGCCACCATAGTAAAACGCTCAGTTCAGCCTGGCAGTTATGTGCAACCGGGCAGCGCCATTGCCACACTTTACAGTACCGCACAGGCCGAAATCACGATTGAACTCAGCGCCGAGCAATGGCGACACTTACCCGCAGAGTTGATGCCAGAAGGTGGCTGGCATGTCACCCTCAGAGATACAACCAATACCGATGAGCAAACCCAATGGCATGGCCGTGTATCGCGCCTGAGCCAGTATGTTGATCCGCAATCGCGCCAACGTCTGGCAATTATCATCGTCGATAGGCCGCTGGATCAAACACAACCATTGTATTTTGGCAGTTATGTTAAGGCTCAGATACAGGGGGTTAAGCAAGATGACTTGTGGCGCATTCCCGCCTCAGCCCTGTCACAACAAAACCTCATCTGGTATGTCGACAAGGAAAATCGCCTGGCGCACTTTACCCCGCAGATCCAGTTTCGCCAGCACGGTGACCTGTATATTAATGCCCCCACAGACTTACACCTGGCCAATATCGTCGTACGTCCTTTAAGTGCCTATCTCGACGGCATGAAAGTTACCCCAATTCAACAGGAGCACAGCAATGACTGAGCGTTTTTCCCTGATAGCCTGGTTTGCGAAAAACCCGGTGGCAGCCAACCTGCTCATGCTGGCGGTGATCTTACTCGGACTCAGCAGCGCCGGTAATTTGCGCAAGGAGGGCTTCCCGCAACAGGAGCCGGATACCATACAGATCAGTGTCGCTTACCCCAGTGGCAGTGCCGCCCAGGCCGAGCAAGGCATTGCCGTTGCAATTGAAAATGCGCTGGAGTCTGTGAAAGGGATAAAACGCATCACGACCACGGCCAGTGCCAGCAGTGTGAAGGTACTGGTAGAAAAGACCGCGCAACACGATCTGGATACCTTGCAAAGAGAGGTAAAAAACCAGATGGATGCCATCTACAATCTGCCGCAGGATGCAGAGCAGCCCGTGATCACCACCGCACAGCGAGAGCAAGAGGTGATCCGGGTGCAGCTATTTGGCGCATTGTCTGCTCAGACACTACAAACCCTTGGGAGCCAGCTTGCGGATGACTTACTGGCTCAGCCTAATATCGCCACACTCAGTCAGCCCGATCACCGTGACCCATTGGTGGCCATTGAAATAGACGAAGCCAGCCTGCAAGCCTATCAGCTTAGTTTCAGCGAGGTAGCCGAAGCCATCAATCAATATTCCGGCACAGCACTGACCACCAGCCTGCGTAACCCCGATAAAGTGCTGCGCCTGAAAGCCGCCGAGCAGGCGCTTTATGCCGCAGACTTTGCGTCGATTGTCGTAGCAACCTCACAAACAGGTAAAAGCATTCGACTCCGCGATGTGGCCACACTGCAAGATACTTTTGCGAACGACAGTTTTCACCTGGCCCGATTTAATGGGCATCCCACTTACGGCATCACCATAGTTATGGACGAATACGGCGACATGAGCAACAGTGTGGCGCAAGCCAAAGCCGTCGTAGCAAAGTGGCAAAGCAAATTGCCCGAGGGGGCCTCACTGATCACCTGGTATGACAACTCTAAGCTGATCACGGAGCGCCTGAGTCTGCTGAGCCTGAACGCACTGAGCGGCATTGCCCTGGTGTTTATGGTACTGGCACTGTTTCTAAATCTGAAAGTTGCCTTTTGGGTCGCCGCGGGCCTGCCCTTTGTGTTCTTCGGCAGCCTCTATTTTATGACCGAACCCTACACCGGCATGACGCTCAATGAAATGACTACCTTTGGCTTTATTATGGCGCTGGGGATCGTCGTGGATGATGCCGTAGTAGTGGGTGAAAGCATCTATTCAACCCGGCAACGTTTTGGTGACACACTCAGCAACACCATCAAAGGCACCCAGCTGGTCGCCGTCCCCACCTTGTTTGGCGTATTAACCACTGTGGCAGCCTTTGCTGCGCTGGCCAATATCTCCGGCGGGCTAGGTGTGCTGTATGCCCAGTTTGGTACTGTGGTTACCCTATGCCTGCTACTGTCGGTGGTGGAGTCTAAATTGATCTTACCGGCACACCTGGCCCACATTAACACCCAGCAAAAACATCAGCCGAACCGCCTCAAGGCACTCTGGCATAGTGTGCAGCAAAGCGCAGATGCGCTGCTTACTGGCTTTAATCAACAACTTTATCGGCCTGCTTTGGAACACATTATGCACTTTCGTTACGCCGCATTGATGGGGTTTCTTGCGCTATTTTTTCTGACTGCCAGCCTGATCACTCAGGGGATTGTCAGGGTCGGCTTTTTCCCAGGACTGCCCGCCGATACGATCACCGCAACCATGACTCTTTATAACGACGCCAGTTTTGGCCAGACCGCCCGCAATCTGGATCAGCTTGAGGCACAGCTATATCAGGCCGAGCAACAACTGCTGGACGAGCAAAACCTCAGCCACATCGCCAGCGTGTCGGTCAGCGCAACTGGCGATCAAAGCGGCACACTCAATGTGGAGCTGGCTGGCACTCAACCCTATACCCTGAGCGAACTGGCGAAACGCTGGAGGACTCTGGCGGGCACCCCGGAAGCCAGCAAAACCTTGCATATTCAGGCGCAACTTGCACGCGTCTCCAACTTTAAGGTGGAGTTAAAAAGTAGCAGCGACGACACGTTAGAGGGTGCCGAAGCAAACCTGCAACAGGCGTTGCGTGAGATAAAGGGTGTACACAGTATCGACAGCTCACTGGCACCCGGCGAAGCCACCATGCACTTTGAAGTCACCGAAGAAGGCGAAATGCGCGGGTTTAACACCCAATTGCTGGCACGCCAGCTACTACAAGCATTTGGTGGAGAGGTCGTACAACGTTATATGCGGGACAAAGACGAAGTGAAAGTGCGGGTGCGTTATCCACTGGCTGCGCGCAGCGAGCAGGCTGATGTGCTTGCAGCCAGAGTGCGTGCCCCCGACGGACGGACCGTACCGCTTGGCAACGTAGCAAACGTAACCTACACCAGCGAAGTGCAATCCATTACCCGGATCAACGGCATCAGAGCAGTAACGCTCTCCGCTGCGGTCAATAAAGCCCTGCTGACACCCACCGAGCTGGTGGCCAGGCTCGAGCACAGCGTGGTACCTGGATTGCGTGCTCAGTACCCGGATCTGAACATACATTTTGCCGGGGAAGCCGAGCACCAAAAAGAAGCCACCGACTCCATGAGCTCCGCCTATCTGCTGGCACTGCTGGCTATCTATGCACTGCTGGCAATCCCACTGAAATCATATTGGCAGCCACTGATCATCATGTCGGTTATTCCGTTTGGCTTTGTAGGCGCGATTTTAGGTCACTGGGGCTTAGGTTTAACGCTCAGTATTCTATCCTTAAATGGCATACTGGCGCTCAGCGGCGTGGTGATCAACGACAGCCTGCTGCTGGTAAGCCAGTTTAATCGCCATCGCCGTGAGGGGAAAACCATGCACAATGCGTTACTTGAAGCCTGCACCGGCCGACTGCGTGCAATATTACTGACGTCACTGACCACCTTTGCCGGACTATACCCGATTTTGGGTGAAACCTCTCAGCAGGCGCAATTTTTGATACCCGCAGCGGCATCCCTCGGTTACGGAATTTTGTTTGCCACGGCCATTACGTTATTTTTAATCCCGGTATTGCTGCTGATCAGCCACGATATCTCAGCCCTGCTGAGCCGGTTCCGCCCCACCCGTACGGAGTATGTACCTCATGATCAACGTCATTTTAGTTGAGGATGACCTGGCGCTGGCCGGGAACATTATTGATTACTTTGAACTGGAAAACATCATCTGCGACCACGCAGCCAATGGCATTGCCGCACTCAACCTGATCCGCGACAATCTGTATCAGGTGATCATTCTGGATTTGAACCTGCCGCGCATGGATGGCTTACAGATCTGCCAGGCACTGCGCGACGAGGGCAATGATACCTCAGTGATTATGCTTACAGCGAGGGATCAACTCGAAGACAAACTGGCAGGTTTTGCCACCGGTTGTGATGACTACCTGGTCAAACCCTTTGCCATGGCAGAACTGGTGGTGCGGGTCAGAACCTTAGCCAAACGTAAAAGTGGTGAAGTTAAACGGCTGGAACTGGCTGAATTACACCTGGATCTGGATAACCGGGAAGCCACTTACCAGGGAGCACAGCTCAAACTCAGCCCGACAGGCATAATCATCCTCGAGACCCTGCTTCGTGCTTATCCAAATATGGTTACGAGACAGATGCTATTGCAGGCCGTTTGGGGCGATGAACAACCCGACAGTAATGCGCTTAAAGTACATATTCATCACCTGCGCAAAGCGCTCTCAATATGCAACCCGATGCTCACCCTTGACGCCATCCCGAGACAAGGGTTTAAACTCCATTGCCACAAGGAGCGCGTTTAATGGCCCCCATACATATGAGTCTGCGCCGCTACATTCTTGCTGCCCTGCTGGTGCTGGCCACCTTAGTGATCAGTTTGTTGTCCGTACTGTGGACCAACAGCTTTTTTACCGGGCTCGATGACATGATGAAAGGCACTATGCTGAATGTCGCCCAGGCGCACCACCCGCAACCCGGTCGACCAGTAAGGGCTCACAACTTTGTGGTGGCCAGTCAGTGGCAGGATTTACCCCAGACCATTCGTGCCACCTTTTCGCGTCAGGCTCTTGAAGCAAATGCCTTATACAAACAGGTAACCCGGGATAATATGTTTACCCGCCCCAGTGAAGCCCGATTTGTACTGTATTTTAAAAAGCCGGATGGTCAGTCCGGCTATGTTGCTCACCATTTTACTGCGCCGAAAATGCCACCTAAAACCTGGTTCCAGGGACCGGAAATCTTAGGGGTGCTATTTGCGCTGGGCACTCTCGCGTTGTTTGCCGCCGTGCTGGTGATACTGCTGCGTACTGTCACCCGGCCTGTGGCAAAGCTACATGACTGGGCTGCCGGGTTGGATCATCAGACGCTCAACGACCCACCCCCGGTTTTTCGCTATCACGAGTTAACCACTCTTGCCGAGCTGATCCAGCAAAGCCTGCAACAGGTCAAGCACAGCCTTGATCGGGAGCAGGAGTTTGTCAGCTATGCCAGTCACGAGCTACGCACCCCCATTGCAGTGATCCGCAGCAGCGTGGAGCTGCTGCATCGCCTTGGCAGCACGCCTGATGACAAAGGTAAAAAAGCACTGATGCGCATCGACCACGCCAGCCAGGCGATGGTAGCACTGACCGAGACCTTGCTGTGGCTAAGCCGAAAGGGGCAACCGCTGAGAGATTTAAAAGCAGTTAGACTGGCTGACCTGATAGATGCCCAGCTGGAGGATCTGGCTTACCTTAAGCAGGGAAAACACATTGTTCTGGCTGTGCACAGCGATGGCTATCAGTGTGAATTGTCACAATCCGGCGCAACCATCGTCATTGGTAACCTGCTCAGAAACGCCTTACAACACACCCATCATGGCACAATTTCAATCACACAAACACAGCATATTATCGAGATTGAAAACCGAGAAAATGACGATGAGCACACTAAAACCGGGCAAGACCCGGGCCAGGATGATGAACTCAACAATGGGTCGGGCTATGGGCTGGGCCTGGACTTAGCACGCAGACTGTGTGACGAGCTGCAATGGCAACTCAACATTGCCCATGACACCAGGCGCTTTTGTGTAACTTTGGTTTTGTCACCGCGCTACTAAGCTGCCTGAAAAAAGTTATCTACAAAGAAGTGTGCCGCACATCACAAGGAGCGGCACACAATTGCACAAGATTGTCCGGGCGTTCCGGCGCGCTTTACCCGCCAAGCCGCGTGCTTTAACTTTGTTTCAGCTTATCCCGGCGCAATTTTAGCAACCAGGAGGATTTGTTCTTCTCTGCATCATAGAACACAGAGATTGTAAAAAAGAACATCAAAAACAGAATTATATGGGCAGCCAGGCTGATGCCAAAGACAATCATACTGCCGATGTAGGTTGCAAAGGTGAAGCTCCACATACAGGCTAAAACAGTCATAATGTGAAAACGGCTCACAGGGTCCGGGATATGCCGAAGCGGGTTTCTGGTGGAGTCAAAGATATAGGTGTAGGCGTCATATACTTTGAGTGCGAACTGTTTCATATCTACCTCACAGTCTGATATTAGTTCACTCTTTACTACGAGAGGCACTGCACTTTGGATCTTAAGGCTAATAGCACCTCACGCATCACAGCGTCTTTTCACTTGAAGGTATACATCACCCAAACAAACCAGCTAGACTGTCTAAAACCATAAGACAGGTGCCTGACTTCATTGAACTATGCGCATGTAATTTATCTATAAGGAAAGCTGATGGACTGCTGCAACCAGCGCTCATATGAGACACCAGAGGGTAAGATAACCTCACTAATTCGACGAGATAGACTCAGAGTCGAAGCGCTCAATCTGGTGGCGCAATTAGATTTACCGCAATGCTATATCGCAGCCGGTTTTGTTCGAAACTTAGTCTGGGACGCATTGCACAAATTTAAGCATTCCACGCCATTACATGATGTAGACGTAATCTACTTCGACCCTGCTGAGTCTGACCCCAATGCGTATCAAAAGTACGAAGCACAACTCACCAAGTGCATGCCCCGGCTTAACTGGCAAGTACGTAATCAAGCTAAAATGCATCAGTATAATGGGGATCCAGCTTATCACAGTACTCTGGACGCGATGCATCACTGGCCAGAAAAAGAAACAGCTGTGGCAGCCAGACAGATCTCACCGAACACATACGAACTTATCGCAGCTTTTGGATTTGACTCACTGTTCAGCCTCTGTATTACGCACAACCCAAAAAGATCGAGGGCTATTTTTGACAGTCGCGTACATTCAAAACAATGGCTAACCAAATGGCCAGCGCTAAAACTAGCGAAATCACACGAGCACGATTGCATTTCACTATAGATACGAGACAATGCCACACAACAAAACACTAAGTTATTAGAGTTACATGACTTCCCCATACCGCCCACGATCAATGCCCTTCATAACGCACTCTCTGCTTTGATCCTTTTAGGTATTCATAATATGCTAAAACCTGCAACAGCCCGACGCTGCCTCAGAGCATAATAAGAAGTACTGAAATGGGTCGTCGATAGCTGGGAAAATCACATCATAAAGGATTTAATTTACATGAATAAATCTCGCTACTCAGAATTGGACTGGCTCAGAGTCTTATTAATTTTTGCGGTATTTTTGCATCATGTGTTTATGCCATTTAACGGAGATGGCTGGCACGTTATGAACCGTGAATCCAGCAAGGCCCTCGATGATATCATGGTGTACTTTGAACAAGTCAGACTGCACACCTTATTCTTCATAGCGGGAGCAGGATCGGTATTACTGCTTAATAAAGTATCAGCAGGCACCTTCCTGACCACCAAGCTGCATCGCTTACTTATCCCGCTCATCTTCGCAATGATGATTGTCGTGCCACCCCAGAATTACTTCGAAAACATCACTGAATATCACAGTTTAGCAGACGCATATCGTAGCCTAATGTTTGCTTTTAATGCTAATCACCTGTGGTTTATTGAGTTTCTGTTTGTTTTTATGTTACTGGCTGTGCCGGTTAATTTGGCGCTCGGTGCATCATCTGGCCGCGCGCTACTTAGCGTACTGGAACGCATCACGGCACATAAACATGGCCTGATGTTGCTGGGGTTAGTTATCATTGGGGTGCGGCTGTGCCTTAAAACCGTTATGCCCTCACAAGACCCAAGCTTATTCAACCTGTCAGTCTCACTGTTCTTCTTGCTGTTTTTTCTGGCCGGTATGTGCTTTATAAAAAGCCCCGGGATTTGGCTCGCTCTGGAACATAACCGCGCCACTAATTTTAAGTGGTTGCTCTTTAGCTCAGTCACATTCTATGCTTGGTATTACAGACCTGACATTAACGAATATACGTCGGTAGAAGTGCGCTGGCAACTCTGGTGGCTGATCAGTGCACTCGTTTCCTGGTCAGGCTTATTAACCCTCGTCGGCTATGCCAGTGCATGGTGCAAAAAAACGCCCAACTGGCTGCGTCGGACTAATGAATTGATTTATCCCTTTTATATTGTGCATCAAACCGTGATTGTTGCGCTCGCTTTTTATATTGTGCAGTGGGACGCGGGTATTGCCGTCAAATCATTAAGCCTGTTGTTTTCGTCGCTCATCATTTGCGCTGCGATTTGTTATTTTGTCATCAGGCCATTTAACCTCACGCGTTACCTGTTTGGCCTGAAAACGACGCAATCAAAGGTCCCTGAAAGCGCGAGATTGTCTGAAGAAAAGTAACTTTGACCTGTGCAGGTGCGTGCCGGATACAAACCTGGACTTGAATTGTGGCACGCATGACTAATCGACTCTGGGCTATCACTTCTTTTACTCAGATAGCCCCAACTCGCCTATTTATGGTGGGCCAACTACACTACAAGAGTTCACCTTCGACAGAACTCTGCCCGGAATAACATGATCTATCGTCTTTTAATCACGATTTTGCTTGTGCTCGTTACCCCTTTAGTGATGGGAACACCCAATTTTAAAGTGGTTTATTATGACGGCTTCCCACCTTATTCCTATAAAAACGAGGCAGGCCAGATGACAGGTATTCTGGTCGACATTGTCACTGAAGTCATTGAAAAGCAAATGGGCCTGAATGTAGTGCATAAAGGCTACCCCTGGGGCAGAGCCCAAAGAATGGTGTTCAACGGACAGGCAGATGCTTTTATCTCTGTGCCCACCGATGCGCGACTCCAGCATGTCAGTATCTCTGATACGCCGGTATTTGTCGGGCCCATCAACCTCTTCACCTACCGTCATCACCCTGGCCTGGACATTCTGATGCGTGTATCGGACACTGAAGGCCTGCGCGCTTTTCAGATCCTCGACTATATAGGTAATGGCTGGGGAGAAGCCAATCTGCCGCAAAATCAATATACCCGTAGTCTGACACCCAATATCTCGAATGCACTGCAGATGCTGGCAAAGAAAAGAGGCGATGTGGTGGTAACCGACAAAGTGGTTGCGCGGTATTTTATCGCAAAGCACCAATTACAGGATGCCATCATTGAAATACCCACAACCCTCGACATTGTCTCTTTCTCACTGTGTATCTCTAATCAATCACCCCATCTCGGCATACTGGCGGCCTTTTCAAAAAAGATAACCCAGTTTCGCCAGCAAGGGGGTGAGCAAAGCGTTTTGGAGAAATACCGCTAGGCACGGGCCCGATTAAATGCCCGGGCGATGACATCTCTCCTCATTCGCAACTACCCTGTCATGCCAACAGCTGAGTTAGCGATAACATTCCCCGCCCAAAGTCCTCGTTCAGATTGTTACACAGTAAAGACATCTCAAAAGTGCCACTCTAACACGATCACAATCCCGCCCCCTCTCACGGACTCCATACACCACCCCAAAAAACGGGCTTTTTCTTTGCCCTGAGGGGTCTGAACTAACACTTGCAACGAGAAGCTTCACCAAGCCAAAATTTCTTTAATCATATAACCATATGAATTTAAATGAAAAAGTAATTTCCATGTAAAAAAACGAGAAAAAAACAAATATCTTTATGCAAAGATACTTGACGATATCAGAAATAACCTATATCTTTAACTCAAGATTCTTTAAACAAACTTAACTTTAAACAATTAGGAGATATACCATGAATAACATCACTAACATCATCCAAGTAGCTGGCATCATTGACCGTGAAGAAGCAGAACTGTGTCTGGCAGAAGGCATTGAATGGTTGGGTTTCCCACTACGTCTGCCATCTGGTAAAGACGACATCACTGAAGGTGACGCAATCAGCATCATCAAAGATCTCAGTGAACCTCAGGCAGGCGTTCTAATCAGCTACATGGTAGACGCAGACGAAGTAAGCGGTTTTTGTTCAGAGCTGGGTGTAAAAGCTGTACAGCTACATGGCGACATCAGCGTTGCTGAAATGAAAAAACTACGCGCACTTCGCCCTGATCTCTACATCCTGAAGAGCCTGGTTGTTAAGGAAGATAACGCAGATGAGCTTCTGACCTTGGTTGATGAAGTGGCCGAATACGTAGACATGTTCATCACAGATACGTTTGACCCTAAAACTGGTGCCAAAGGTGCAACTGGCCTGACGCATAACTGGGACGTGAGTGCTGAGCTGGTTCGCCGTTCGCCTAAGCCTCTGATGATGGCTGGTGGCCTGAACCCAGACAACGTGGCAGACGCAATCCGCAAAGTTAAACCAGCTGCCATTGACGCGCACACAGGCCTGGAAGGCGCAAACGGTCGTAAAGACCGCGCTAAAGTCCAGAAGTTTATCAGTGAAGCACAAAAAGCCTTCGCAGAAATCAATGCTTAATCATCATATCTGAGTCAGGTGCTCTACAAGCGCACCTGACTCTCATCACTAAGGAGAGATACCATGCTTGCAACTAACCTAAGGTCACTATCCAGACCCGACTATAACACTGCAAACGTTATTGAACTGGAGCAAACGGATCGACTGCACTATTTGCATACTAAGGTGCGCGATAAAACAGCCAACAAACGTCAGTTTACCTTTTACGCCGATCAGATCATTCGTCTGCTATTGGAAAAAAGCCTGGAAAGACTGAACTTTGAAGGGCTGAATGTCACTACGCCGGTTGGCGAAACTTATGAGGGCAAACAATTTGCGAAGCCTCTGTGCGGTGTATCTGTGGTACGTGCAGGCGAAAGTATGGAAAACGAATTACGTCGCTTGGATCTCAATATTCCAATTGGGAAAATTCTCATCCAACGTGACCCAACAACCAAATTACCAAAACTCTATTATTCCAAACTGCCGGACAACGTTGAAAAGTTCCACGTGCTTCTTTTCGAACCAATGCTGGCAACGGGTGGCTCGGCCATTTGTGCCCTGGACGTGATGACCAAGGCCGGTGTTAAACCAGAAAACATCACCTTCGTAAACCTACTGTGCTCACCAGAAGGATTGCAAAAAGTCACAGCTCAATTCCCGGACGTCACCATAGTGACCTCATCTATCGAGCAGCGACTGAACGAACACGCCTTTATGATTCCCGGTATCGGAGATTTCGGCGACCGCTACTTTGGCACTACAGACCTGGGGGCTGTATGAGCAACAAGCAGCTAATTTTTTGGATGGTGGTTGCGATGATCGCACCCACCATCTGGGGTAGCACCTATATTGTTACCACTGAACTTTTACCAGCAGACAAGCCACTGATTGCGTCCGTTTTACGGGCGCTACCAGCAGGCATCCTGCTGGTGTTACTGGGCCGTAAGCTACCACAAGGTGTGTGGTGGATGCGCTCAATCATTCTTGGTTTGCTCAACATCGGTGGCTTCTTTTACTGCTTATTTGTCGCCGCTTACTTATTACCAGGTGGTGTCGCAGCGTTAGTCATGTCATGCCAGCCAATCATTGTAATGTTACTTGGCGCACTGCTGCTAAAGAACAAGTTAAAAGCGCGTCAATTCGTCGCCTGCCTGATAGGCGCACTAGGTGTATCTTTACTGGTACTTGAGCCCAATATGGAATTGCCAACCGCTGGCGTATTAGCAGGACTTGCAGGGGCCATGTCCATGGCAACAGGCATTGTGCTGACCAAAAGATGGGGTAAACCCGAAGGTGTGTCTTTATACACATTCACCGGCTGGCAGCTGGTTGTCGGCGGCCTGTTTTTGCTACCAATAGGGCTAGTTCAGGAAGGCTTCCCGACCGAGTTAACGCTCAACAATGTTATCGGCTACACCTATCTGAGCCTGATAGGCGCATTGGTTGCTTATGTACTGTGGTTCAAGGCGATTGAAAAGCTACCTGTGGTCACCGTGTCTTTCATCTCATTCGCCAGCCCATTATCGGCAACACTACTGGGTTACTTCATACTCGGCGAAGTACTGACATTCAGCCAAATACTGGGGGCCGGTGTCATCGTAGTGGCGATAGCCGTGTCGCAGCAACAGCTGTTTAACCGAACACTTGCGAGTCCATCAACGGATAAGTCGCTTTCTAAGGCGTAACAAAGACTTTTAAATAATTAAGGATATTGCAATGAACACTTTATTTGACGCAACTCAATACGGCAGCATCAAAGCAAACAACCGTTTCGTTATGGCACCGATGAGCCGTAACCGTGCCACAGAGCTTGGCCTGGCAACCCCTTTGATGGCGACCTACTACAGCCAGCGGGCAACCGCCGGACTCATTGTCACTGAAGGGATACAACCCAACCAGGTTGGTCAGGGCTACATGAATTCACCGGGTCTACACACCAATGAACAGGCACAAAGCTGGTTGCAAGTCACCGACGCGGTGCACGAAAAAGGAGGCAAAATCGTTGCCCAGTTTATGCACTGTGGTCGCATTGGCCACCCCAGTCTGTATCCCAGTGCACACCAATCTGTTGCGCCCTCAGCGGTCACGGCAAATGGCCAGATATTTACCCCAGATGGCATGCAAGATTTTGCACCACCAAGAGCACTGAGCTATGAAGAGATCCAGGCGACCATTGCTGACTATGCGCAGGCTGCTAAGTACGCCATACTCGGCGGGTTTGACGGCGTTGAGATCCACGCAGGCAACGGGTTTTTACCGCATCAGTTTTTAGCCAACAACACCAATCTGCGCGACGATGAATACGGCGGCAGCATTGAGAATCGCATCCGCTTTACCCTTGAAGTCATTGCCGCCGTTGCCAATGCCATCGGCGTGGATAAAGTTGGCCTTCGTATCTCACCACATAACCAGTTCAATGACATTAATGAAACCGATACCCTGCCTTTATATCAGGCACTGATTGAAGCATTACCGACGAATCTGGCATACCTGCATATCATGGAAGCGGCGTGCCGTGAGACCAGTCAGAAAATCCGAGCACTGTGGCAAGGTCCTTTGATCCTTAACCCACACCAGTCATGGGAAGACGGCCCGGCAACGCCAGCTATCGCCACTCAGGTACTGGAACAAGACCTGTGTGATGGCGTCGGCATTGGTGCCCTGTTTGTGGCTAACCCGGACTTGGTAGAAAGAGCCAAAGTGGGTGCTGAATATAACGAAGTGGATGACAGTAAGTTTTATGGTGGCGGAGCCGAAGGCTATACCGACTACCCGACACTTGAGGAGGCAGAATTGACCGCCTGAGTCTATTTTATGGTCTGACTCTCCTTTACTGACCGCAAGGGTGATTTATCACCCTTTTTTGTTTTGCTTTAAAAACAAAAAAGCGGTGCTGTAACTGCGAGTTTGCAGGTGAGGCGATTTAAAAAGACATTTGCCAGAAACCAAATCTGTATCTTGAACTGCACCTGAAAAGAAAAAATTAGACTGGGTGACTTAGTCAGTATTCCAAGGCCAGGTGCACAATTTAAGACCTGACCCCAGTGTTTTCAAATGATTACTTCGTACATACAAAAATGTAATCGCCGCCAGCACCACTGTTAAGATCAGCCGCTTCTGAGCTTGTGTTTTTCACAACCTTATGACCGTTAAGTTTACAATGATTCATCGCTGTATTCTTGCCGCTATGGTTACTAGTCCTGATACTGGTTATTTTATTACTGGACCCCGTTTTATAGCACAGATAAATCCAATCACCTCCGGAACCTTGATTGAGATCTTCTACTAGTGCAATCCAACCAGTCCCCCCGCATGCAGTCACTATATCGGTGTCTTCTGCACTACTATCGCTTTGAAATATTTTTAACTGCGTAACTTTAGGTGAAGATGGGTTATTGTTACCATCAGCACATAAGTAAATATAATCTCCCCCTGCACCACTATTTAAATCGGTGGTAGTACACCCATCCCTGTCGATTGCATCTGTGTCTGCAATATGAATAGACAAAGAGGCAAAGCCATCCGAGTTGTTGATTTGATCGCCACCATATATAACGTATGGACTGCCGTCATTTCCTTTACTTTGAGGAGTTGTATCAGCCCAGGCTGCGACGCTTAATGACAATGCCAGGCTACCAAAAATAATATTTTTCATATCTATTTCCTAAGATCTCGTGTTGTGGACATTCAAAGCTGTTCATTTTATGAGGCTATAAAACAAGGCCCTGAACAACCTGCAACAGAGATTAGTTAACAAAATGCATAAAAATACTACACTTCAATTACATTAAAGACCCCACAGATACAGAGAAGATTAACCCTCTGACATTGCTCAATAAGACCGTACTCACAATCGTATGTCAGCACGCGCAAAAAATAGAAGGTGTATCATCTGCTATGGGTCTTGAAGAGATTACCTTCGAAAAATGCTCTATCCGGAAATCAGCGATTTGCCGCAAGATGACGTTGCGGGTGAATTTGCGAGAGTTGCGAGGACATCCAATTAGAAACTGCCCTTCGCACATCAATTTTGATGTGGGTGTCTCGTGAAAATCCTCTCGTGAAAATCCGTGTACGATTTTCATTTCTGACGTTTAACGCCCTAATCAGCCGAGCCGTTGTTTGGCGTCGGCTGCATTTGATTGTTATGTGCGTATTTTCTAACCGCATCTAGCTTCGATTGAGAGTACTCAAGTTGCGGAAGGTATTTAAACGAACCATGACAACGAGAGGCATAGTTTTCAACTCTGCTGTCTTTTGGCACATAAACTAAGTAATTTTGAGAAGGGTAAAGCTCTAAGCCACAATTACTATAAGTTCTTAAGAAGCTAATGTCTGCATCCGCTTCTTTGAATGTTTCAATTGTTTTAATAGTCGCTTCAAGATACTTAATAGAGCCTGCTTTTAGGCTCTCGTCTGTTTCCCTAACTACTTCAAGTGATTGAACTTCGATAAGTAAAACTGCTTTTGAATCAGTAAAATACTCTTCCACGGATTTCAACTTACATTGACATGCAAAGCTACTAGATGAAAACAACAAACGTATCAAAAACACAAATGGCAGTTTTTTCACATTAGTTCCTACGCACATAACGCTTTTGTCAGTTGCGCTTTGGTTGTAGTGGAGTTTTGGGGTAAAATGGCGAAGCCACCCCAAAACGAAGCGTAGACCAAAACGTCAACTGGACAAACTTGTTAAATTTCGTTTTGCTACCATTTGACGATAGAATTCTACTTCTTCAAGATCTTCTATCAAAACGCCTAATAAATGTTCCGATTGCCTTTTTTCCAATACTTCACTTTCATCATTCGCTAAAAATGCCTCATAGAATCTATTAAAGTCATTTGTAGTCCACTGGCAAGGGCCATGCTCGGCTATAAGCATTGCGGAACGAAGAAATCCCCCCCAGCTAATGTGATTGGATTGATACTTAAGGTATTCCGAGCATATCTCAAAGAAACCACTCTCTGGAACAGGATATTTTTCTTCAAAATTATCGTAGGCTTCATTTAGCAATCTTCTCGCTGCTTCATCCTTATCTTTCAGCAGTGAAAGATCCATAACAAGCTGAGAAGGCTCCTCTTCGCTTAAAATAATTTCATCACAGCACGAAATATACTCTTCAGGAGTAATTAAGCCTGCTGAAATTATCGATGAGAATATTACCAGCTCTTTGTTGCTCATACTTCCTCAGAAATTTAACAGTGTATTAGCGTGAATGCCGGTTAAACTCCGTCCCCAAAGCTCAACCAACTCACTGCCAAATTAATTTATTCATTTTAATAACAATAACCTACCACCAAGACCCCTTGTCTTCAAGTCTATAGCCGTCTGTAGAAAACGAGACTTGGTATTAGCGAGACTTACGGTCTCGTTATGTAAAACAACTAGCTCTATTAATTTCATATACTTAAGAATAGTTGCGGCATAAACGAGACTTGAGAATTCGGAGAAAGCGAGAAATACGACTGATAAAATGAGCTCCAGCACTTATACCTGTATAAATAAACAACATACGAGGGTTCTCAAAAGGACTTTATATAAACGCCCGCTAAAACGCGTCAAAACCTGTGGCTAGCCTCTTGGCCGGTGTAAGGACGTCCACTTGTAGAAACCAAATATGTGGGTCACGCTCAAACCCATTGAGTATAGGCTGAAGATAAACGACGTTTCATGTGCACACGAATTTTGGGTGGGTGTACTCGAAATATGTCTCTCCTCTTCTCATCGGTTTACTTCCGTGTGGTATTTAAGCAGATCCCGGCTCGCACGCGTCCGGAATGACGGAGTGGTTTATCGGTTTTGCCTGAAACGAGCCAAACGGAGTGGCATTCAACGTAACACGACAAAATCAATGGCTTGCTTACGGTTGTTACAATGGCACCCAGCTGTAAAAACAAAAAAGCACTAAAATTTGCAAAGACATATACCTGCAAAAAAATGCTTCAACGACCTAAACATCAAACCGCATTCCTGGTTGATTAACCACCTTAGTAATACCCTTCACACCGCCAGTCTCATCTTTGAGCCTAGTCCCAAATTAAATCCCAAATATGGGACTGAAGAATCCATGAAAAGCAAAAATATTTAAATATCAATCATTTAAAAATTGGCACAATGCCTGCTCTGTTACTCTCAAATTGTTCTTATTCGACCAGGAGTGAAAATGGACATTGCAGTAACGACAAAAAAGACAAGATCTCCGCGGACCTTAGTCATAGCACTTATCGCGCTAGTGGCGGTGGCTTTTGGTACCTACCAAGTGTGGCAGTACTCTCGCGCGGAGCTTACGCTCAAAGCCAACTCGTTGATCATTAATCAGGTCAAAAGGGGTAGTTTTACGGTAACCGTGCGTGGTAATGGCGTGCTGGTTCCTGAGAATGTGCAATGGCTGTCGGCCAGTGGCGATGCCAAAGTAGAGGCGCTGCTGTACAAGCCAGGACAAGAGGTACGCCAGGGCGACGAGATTGTGCGCTTAACGAATCCCCGCTTAGAGCAACAGCTGGCTGAAGCCAAGTGGGAGTTCTCTGCGCTGGAAGCCGAGCACCAGGCCAGTGATTTAGCTGAGCAAGCCGCGATTGCACAACAGCGCGCCGATATGCTCAATGCTCGAATGGCAGTTGACGGTGCTGAACACGAATATCAGGCGCACCTTGAGTTAATTGAAACTGGCGCTGTCTCAAAACTGGACTTTCAGCGCGCCAAAATTGCACTTGAACAGGCGCGCCAAATACTGGCATCCAGAAAAGAGCAAATGGCTGAATCGGCTAAAAGCTTAAAAGCGCAGCAACATGCCCGCTTTGCCAGGCTCAACCAGCTAAAAAATCGGGTGTCGCGCATTCAAACGCAAGTGGATGAGCTGAATGTCCGCGCATCCATTGATAGCATTATTTTAGCGCTACCCGTTGAAGTTGGTCAGCATGTCAGTATGGGCAGCAACATTGCCAAGCTGGCCGACCAGGGGGCGCTCATCGCTGAGCTGCAAGTCCCTGAGCTACAAATTCAGCAAATCAAGGTGGGCCAGAAGGTCACCATTGATACCCAAAACAACCAGGTTTTGGGCCAGATCACACGTATCGACCCTGAAGTTGTGCAAGGCAATGTGCAGGTCGATGTTGCCTTTAGCGAGCCATTACCGAGCGATGCGCGACCTGCGCTTAGCGTAGATGGTGAAATCACCATCGCAGAGCTTGATAACACCCTGTACGTATCACGCCCCTTATTTACCCAAAGTCAGACCCAATCCAGTATTTACAAACTCAGCTCAGATGGTTTAATGGCCACGCGTACAGCCGTGCAACTCGGGTTGGGCTCTGTCAACTATGTACAAATTATTCAAGGACTTGAAGAGGGTGATCAGATAGTCACTTCTGATCCAAGCCGCTTCGAAAGTTATAACCAATTTAGAATCAACTAGGAAACCGCCATGACTCAGCCTGTATTAGCATTAAAAAATCTCAGTAAAGTCTTTTTCTCTGACGACCTGGAAACCCATGCACTTAACGATGTATCACTGCAAGTGCACCAACAAGAATATATTGCCATTTCCGGGCCATCTGGTTCTGGCAAGTCGACCCTGTTATCCCTGTTAGGTCTGCTGGATACACCAACCTCAGGGAGTTACCAGCTGGCAGGACATGAAGTGGGGAATATCAGCAAAACTGAGCGCGCCCGGATTCGCAACAATCAAATAGGATTTATTTTTCAGTCTTTTAATTTGATCAGTGATTTAGATGTGATGGAAAACGTCGAGCTCCCTCTGACCTACCGTAAAGATTTAAGTAAGTCGCAGGTTAAGCAGATGGCGGCTGACGCGTTAGCCAAGGTCAATATGAGCCACCGTACTAATCATTACCCATCGCAGCTATCAGGTGGTCAGCAGCAACGTGTTGCCATAGCCCGCGCCATCGCCGGTTCGCCCAGCTTAATTCTGGCGGACGAACCTACCGGCAATCTGGACTCTAAAAATGCCCACGATGTACTGGCGCTGCTTGATACCCTTCATCAGGAAGGAGCCACCATTTGTATGGTAACGCACGACCCGCGCTCCGCCGAGCGGGCACAACGCAAAATTGAAGTGCTTGATGGCCGGATCATTGCCGATCACAAGACCCATGCTGCACAGCCTGAGCTTGCAGACGTCGTGCACAGTTAAGGGGAAGATGATGAGTATTCGCAGCGATATCAAATATGCCCTGCGCCTGCTGGCAAAAAAGCCCAGCTTTAGCGCACTCACCGTGTTTGTGATGGCAACAGGTCTTGGCTTGAGTGTTTACCTGTTCTCATTTATGAATACGATGCTATTTAAGCCTTTACCCTTTGAAGACGGTGAGCACTTAATTGAGCTCACCACCTCAACCAATGGCCAGCGTAATTTTGGTGACTTTAATATTCATGATTTTGCCGAGGTCGAAGCGCAGTTATCCGGAGCCAGTGAGTTTAGCGCCTATCGTAGCGCAATCGTTAATATTGCCGGGCGTGACGGCGCACGCAGATACCAAAGCGCAGATGCGCGTGCCAACTTATTTGAACTCACCCGCACTGCCCCGTTGTTAGGCAGAACATTTACAGCCGAAGAAGATAAGGTTGGCGCGCAGAATGTGGTGGTACTGGGTTACGATATCTGGCAAAACCATTTTGGTGCAGATCAGGAGATCCTGTCACGCAGTGTCGATATTAACGGCCAGCCCTATCGTATCATTGGCGTGATGCCAGAGGGCTATTACTACCCACGCCGGGCTCAGCTTTGGCGGCCTCTGCGCGATAATCCGCAGCAAGTCTCGCGAGATCAAAACGCACATGTAACGGGATTAGCACTGAGAAAACCTGGCGTATCGATTGAACAACTCGACAACGAGCTAACGCTGATCATGCAGCGCCTGGAGCAACGTTACCCAAAAACCAATTCGGGCCTGAGCGCGTATGCACTCACCATGCACCAGTCTACCGCGGATGGCGGCATGTCGGTGGTTTATGTTATGCATACTGCTGCAATCCTTATCTTAGTGTTGGCGTCCGTCAATGTGGGCAACTTGTTGTTGTCACGCGCCGTTGAACGCTCTCAGGAAACGGCCATTCGTGTTGCACTGGGCGCACCAACTGGACGGTTACTGAGTCAGCTGTTATGGGAAAGCCTGTTGATCTGTGGTTTGGGTGGTTTGATTGGACTGTTGCTCGTTGGCTGGGGGTTAGAAATCACACAAACAGTTACCAATCAGTTCTTTACCGACAGACCGCCATTTTGGTGGGACTTTGGCATAGACGCATACACCCTGAAAGTCTTTTTTAGTTTTCTGGTGGGTACGATTTTTGTCACTGGCTTTTTGCCCGCATGGCGAAATATCAACGGCGACTTTAATGCGGTTCTGCGCGATGGCACGCGCGGTGCGCTGGGCAAAGGCGCAGGTAAACTCAACAAAGCGCTGGTAATTGGCGAGGTATTTTTATCTATCACCATTTTGATTGTTGCTGCTGTGATGATCTCTGCAAGCTATAAGGCCACTTATGCAGATTATGGTGTTAATACCCAGGATAAACTGGTCGGGCAAATTACCCTGCCCGCTGAGCAATATCAGACGGATGAACAAAGACACCAGTTTGTACAAACGCTTAAAGCGCAGTTAGACGCCCAAAGTGGGTTTAGCAGCAACATGCTCACATCAGCGTTACCGGGTTTTGGGGATAAACGCCCCGCTGTTGCGGTAGCCGGTCAGGAATATGGTCAGCAAGGTTTATCCAGCTACCCAAGAGCCAACCAGGTAGCCGTAGTCCCGGGTGCATTGCAACACTTAAAGGCAAAGTTACTCGAAGGCCGCTTTTTTAGCGACTCAGACAACACCGAGGATAAACGCACCGTGATTGTCACAGACAGTTTTGTACAGCAGTATATGAATTCGGAGCAACCGGTTGGGCAACGCGTGCAATTTATCAATGAAGATGGCAGCAAAGGGCCGTGGTTTACGATTGTTGGTGTTGTTAAACATGTCGTACAAACCATGCCTAACAGAGATAAAGCAGTGAGGACTCCGTCCGTCTATCTGCCTTTTGCACAATCGCCGCGCGCCTCTGTTTTCATCAGTGTGCAACTGCAAAGCGACACACAGAGTGCTAAAACCGCACTAACCCGGGTGGTAAATCAGATTGATCCGCAGCTGCCTGTATTCAATATCGCCACTTTGGATGATCGCCTCACGCAACGTGTTGCACCACTGAGATTTGTTGGAGGCGTATTTGTGCTGTTTGGTTTAGCTTCGCTGTTACTGGCTGCCAGCGGCATTTACGGGGTAATGGCCAACACCATTTCGCAGCGCACTCAGGAGATTGGGGTAAAACGCGCTCTGGGCGCCAGCGAAAATCGTATCACCGTTGAGTTTTTGCTATCAGGCACCACGCAGTTGCTGCTCGGGGCAGTGCCCGGACTGGCAATCGGCTTAGCACTGGGATACGCCATGTCGGTGCCCATTGGCGTGGAGTTCTTCGATGTTGCTGTAACTGCGGTCGTGCTTACTGGCGTACTTAGCCTGGTAGTATTGCTGGCAACCTACCTGCCGACGCAACGCGCACTCAGCAATGAGCCAGCGCACGCGCTGCATAACCACTAATACACCCACAACTAAGCGCAGCTTTTTATATATTCGCTGCGCTTTTGTTGTACACTGAGTTCACTTAAGCGGTTGATAACAAACATTTATGAACGACCCAATTTTAATTCTTGATGACGATGAAGGCATCAGACATGCATTGAGCCTGCTGTTGCTGGAAGAAGGCTATGCCAGTTTACAGGCCAGCTCGCCAGATCAGGCAACACGACTACTCAAACAGCATACCGTTAGCCTACTGATCACGGATTTAAACTTTACTCAAGATACCACCTCCGCCCAGGAAGGGCTGGCATTGATAGAGCAAATTAGAGCGGACGATGAACATTTGCCAATTATTGCCATTACCGGTTGGGGGAGTATCGAGATTGCAGTCAAAGCAATGCAACTGGGTGCCAACGACTTTGTTCAAAAGCCATGGGAAAACGAGCGATTACTGACGATCATTCGCACCCAACTACAGCTTGCAAAAGCCCATAAACGCACCCAAAAGTTAGCCGTTCACAATCAGCTGCTACAAAATGAGCTGGGTGTTTTATCAGGCCTGATTGCCCATTCCGAGCCCATCAAACACGTCCTGTCGACTTTATCTCAGGTGGCCAAAAGCGATGTCAGTGTGCTGCTGACAGGAGAAAATGGCACAGGAAAAAGCCTGTTTGCGCGGTATTTACATGATTTATCGCCCCGAAAAGACGAGCAGCTGATCAGCGTAAATATGGGCGCAGTCAGCGAAAACTTATTTGAAAGCGAGATGTTTGGCCATGTTAAAGGCGCTTTTACCGATGCCAAGTCGCACCGCATTGGCCGCTTTGAACTGGCCGATGAGGGCTCACTGTTTTTAGATGAAATTGCCAATACCCCCTACTCTCAACAAGCCAAGCTTCTGCGCGTACTCGAAGAAAGGCAATTTGAAAAAGTCGGTGCCAGTAAAACACAGTCAGTCAATATTCGTTTGATTACCGCCACCAATGCCAACCTGGATGACGCCGTGCATCAAGGTAGTTTTCGAAAAGATCTGCTATATCGCATCAATACCGTACAAGTACATATTCCGCCATTGCGAGAACGCCAGGCCGATATCCTGCCGCTGGCGCAGCACTTTTTACGGCGCTCAATAGATAAATACGCGGCACAAGGGCGCGTTTTAACGCCACAAGCACAAAGTGCCTTGCAAGCGTATCACTGGCCCGGTAATGTCAGAGAGCTCGCTCACCTGATGGAGCGGGCACACATTCTGGCGCCCACCGAGCAAATTGATGTGACGCACCTCAATTTATCTTCTGAGCAGCCGCGCCAGAGCGCGCCGAGCAGTGAGGGCACAGAGCAAGAGCCACTGATGACGCTGGCTGAACTGGAACAAAAAGCCCTGGAACGCCGTATGTCCCACTTTCAGGGGGATGCCGTTGCCGCTGCGCACTCCTTAGGGCTGAGCCGCAGTACCTTTTACCGGCGTTTAAATAAAACAGGTAAATAACACTTATGCCTAAGTCAGCGTCATACGAGTCTCAGCTTTGCTATTTGTACCTTGCCAGTGCTGTGCCTTTGCTCTTTTTGCTCATTACCACCATGTTGCTCACCGACATATCTGTGTGGCTGGTGGCACTGTGCGCTTTGCTGGGTGTGATAGTGCTGACCTGGAGTACCTTGTATATCAAACAAAAAGTAGTGTACCAGCTGCGAACCCAAACCAATTTGGTAGAGGCCCTCGCACAAGGTGACTACACACTCAGGGCACACACAGGCCCCCATGAAAATGAATTAACGCCCCTGTTTAATGCCATCAACCGACTTGCCGAGCGTTTGAGTGCACAGCGCTGGCAATCAGCGGAATCTCAGCAGCTGGTGCAAACCGTACTTGAGCATATCGATGTGGCGATTTTAGCCATTGACGACCGGCAGACCATTGCGCTGTCTAACCCTGCTGCACAAACCCTGTTCGCACTGGACGACACCCGTACAAAACAGACTCTGCCAAAGGCACTAACCGTAGTCAGTCAACTGGAGTCCGGGCAAAGCCAGGTAATTGAACTGCCGGTGGCATTGCAAACCAAACGCTACAATGTGCATGCAGAACAATACTTAAGTGAAGGCAAAGCATTTAAATTGCTGTTTATTACCGATGTGCATTCATTACTGCGAAGCGAAGAACGCCACGCCTGGCAAAGGCTGATCAGAGTGATGAGCCATGAGATAAACAACTCACTCTCTCCGATCACCTCTATTTCGCAAACCTTAGCGAAAATCGTCAACAAACGCTGTGAGCCAGACATCCAGACGCCACTCACCGAGAACCTAAACTTTATTCAGCATCGCGCCGGCGAGCTCAGTAAATTCATCGAAAGCTATAATCAACTGGCACGACTGCCAGAACCCGAGTGTAAAACTTGCTCACTAAACGCGCTTATCGCTAATAGCCAGAAGCTATTTCCACAGTGTGAATTCAATCAGCTCAATGCACATGACCTGTCGCTCTGTGTCGACCCTGTGCAATTTGAACAACTGTTTATCAACCTCTTTAAAAACGCCTGCGATGCCGCAGAGCAAGCCAATGTAGACTGCCAGATAGAGATTGACTGGCAGCTTATCAATCAGCAAGTGCGCATTACCATTTGCGACAATGGCATTGGCATAAAAAACACCGACAACTTATTCGTGCCCTTTTACAGCACTAAGCAACAAGGCTCAGGTATTGGCCTGGTACTTTGCCAGCAAATCATTGAAGCTCATCAGGGGCGTTTGTCTTTACACAATCGCCAGACACAGCAAGGGTGCTGCGCCGTGCTGGCGCTGGAATATTCATAGTGGACTGGTGTTAGTGAAGTCGAGAGCAATCGTCATTTGTGGCGTTGTTCAGGCTAATAAACCTCAAGGTATCTTTTATACCAACCCTACTACGCCTCGCTCAACCGGCGCAGATTAGCAAGCTAAGTAACGACGAAAGAACGCAAATCGGCTTTGCGTCCTTTGTGGTTTCAGCTTTTGTTATACATCCTTACCAAAGTAACGCCCAAACAAGCGTGGACACATGAACTTTTCACTATATTGACGCCATAGTCTCTTGTTAGCTTTCGATTCGAAGCTCATGATAACGCCAAAGAAATGCTTCATAGATCTCTTCTTGTTCCCATTGATATTCGATTATTTCACCCATTAGCTCGAATTTCCCCCAACCCCAGCCAACTTCTATAAAGTTAAAGTACAAGCAGTGCTTACCGGCAATAGCAATAACCCAAAACCGCACAGGTATATCGTATTGATTTTGCTTCCAAAGGCTAGGCTCTATTTTTATGGACTCCCACGTACGTCCAAGCTCAGACATATTTATACGCCGTTCTGACTCTTCAAGCTCGACGTGAACCTCTTGTAAGGTTAAATTATGCTTCATATCTGAACCTTTAAGCTAACGCTCGCATGAGCGGCATAAAAAGCTAGGCTAAACTTAAGTGACGTAGGAGCGCAAGACTAGCTTTTTGCGTCCTTATGCTCGATGCGTTTGTTATAATGCGCTGATTGCTATTACCGCAATATCGTCAGAATAAGTACCTGATTTTAGCTGAGCCAAACGAGTGTAATCAATTGCTTGCGGCAAATGGTTTGAATGCGCAAGCTCTTTAATGTCAGATAGCACAGCATACTTAAATAAGCCATCTGATGCGACTAATAAAGTGCCACTGAAATTTATAGGGCCGAAGCCTATTGGTTTTGAGTTACCTGAACCAAGCAATGGCTTCCGAATTTGATGACTCGACAATTCATAGTCAAATTCGTTGCTCAGAATCCAACACTCGGAATCTCCGACACTAGCACCAAAAACCTCATTATTTGAAACCTTTCCAACAATTATCGTAGTCTCACCTAGAATTGAATCACTAGATATTGTAGCGTCTAGCGATAAAAGGAATGCTTCAAATTCATCGGGAGAGTTGAATTTCTCAGTTTTAGCTATGTTAACTAAGCTTGTAGCAAATAAAGAGGCTTCTTTTCCACCGCTTATACCACCAGAGCCATCAGCTAGGCAAAAATAGACTTCATCACTATTAACGAAAGTAGATAATGAATCTTGCCCATACTCATCTTGTTCAATATTGGTAGATATTAGGTACATAACTTAGTACATTATAACGCTTTAATAATAGGCAGAAAATTATAAGCTACGCTACCGCCACGCAGCAAGCCTATGATTTCATTTCTTTATTGATTAACTTGTTATGTTTCAAACTGACTCATTTTCTCAATTAGCTTATATTGACACAAATAGCAGACACCCATTCCAATGACACAAATAGCAGACACCCATTCCAAAACTTGTCTGCCACACTTCCAACATCTATGCTTTTAATCTGCTCCAAGAATAAGGACGAAGCAAATGCCAGCGGCACGGAAAAGCCAGGTCAGCTTAGTTGACACAAAATACTACCATTGTATCTCTCGTTGCGTAAGAAGGGCCTTTTTATGCGGTAAGGACCCGTTAACAGGGCAGTCCTATGAACATCGCCGTGAGTGGGTTGAAGAAAAGCTACTCCTGCTGGCAAGCATTTTCTGTATTGATATATGCGCTTACGCTGTGATGAGCAACCATACTCACATCGTTTTGCATGTAGATGATAAAAAAGCTAACCGGTTAAATAGCAAAGCTATCGTTATCCGATGGCATAAACTATTTAAGGGGAACTGGCTAACGCACAAATTCGTGAAAGGTAACGAGCTCAATCCATCCGAGCGTATGATGCTAGATGATATTATCGATAAATATCGCGAAAGACTGGCGAGTATCAGCTGGTTTATGCGTGTGCTTAACGAAGATATTGCCCGTCGGGCAAACAAAGAAGATGGCTGCAAAGGCCGATTCTGGGAAGGCAGGTTTAAGTCCCAGGCATTGCTCGATGAAGCCGTACTGGGTGCCTGTATGGCCTATGTTGATCTCAACCCTATCCGGGCCAAAATGGCCTGCACGCCCGAAACATCTGAGTTCACCAGCATCAAAAAACGCCTTGAACACGGCAAACAACCAAAGAGCCTTTTGCGCTTTGCTGGTAACCCAAGACAGAACATGCCCAAAGGATTACCCTTTGAGCTTAAATACTACATTGAACTGGTTGAACTCACTGGTCGGCGCATTCGTGCAGACAAGAGAGGCCACATCAGCGATGCTCAGCCCATTCTCGCTCGACTGCAAATAGAGCCCGAAAACTGGCTAAAACTCACCACACAATTTACAAAAGTATTCCACGGTGCAGCCGGCAGGCGTCATGCTCTTACTGAGTACTGTGCACATCTGCAAAAAAGACGGCGTCCTAACCTCGCTAACTGTGAGCAATTGTTGAGATAGAATAGCCCACTATCTGAAGTACAAATGATAACTGCCGCACTCTGGCAGTGCTTAACCGTGCCACAAAATACTAAATAGCTACTATTTCAACTGAAATTGCCCACCCATGAGAGCCGTCTCTCGTGATTTCACGCTCGCTTATTCGACAAAGCTACCACATTCATTAGTTGAGGACCTATAACAAACACAGACAACGCTGGGTGTCTGTGTTTTCCCTGTCTGTGTTTTCCCACTCTTCTGTGTTTTCCCAGAGGTCGGTTACAGCGCCTCGTTATAATATTTGCCAACCCCAGCCACGACTACGACAATTGATAAAATCAGGTATGGAAGCCATAGTTTGTACCCACCTAATATGCCCATAGATTTATCGTTTTCTAGAACATGATTTAATTTGAAGGAATTATAGCTTCCAGCATTAATCGCACTCTCGATTTGTCTAGAGCGCTCAATCGCTGAAGAGAAAGTATGCCAGTGATGACGACCTACAATATAAAACCCAAAAACAATGGTTAAGCCACATGCTATGTATAGAAAATAAGGTATATTAACCGAATTGTGGAATAGACCTAATGTTAGAGCTGTAATGAAACCGGCAGCCCAACTAAAAACTTTAAAACAAAATTGCTCTTGAGTAATAATTATATCCTGAACAATCTTAATTTCTTCTATTGGATCTAATTCTTTTGGTTCTTCTTCCATATAATCGATTTACCTAGATCTTATAACGCCCTTGTTAATGAACTGAATTTTATTGGCTAAAATTAGCGAAACGCCAACTGAGCTTTGCCCCTATCTAATATTTTGTTAGTTTCATTTACTCATAAATTTTCCCGCAATATAAGAATACTGCAAACTGTTTCCATTTATTTGTCCTTAGTTCTGAATATTAATGGATTCCAAAATCGGAATCTTCCGCCCAAGCTACAGCCGCTTCTAAGAACCCTCTGATAGAATCATTAGCCCAATCCTCAGTGAAGCTAACTTTATCTTTTGATTTTCCTTCATGAAGTTCGCGATCTGCAAATAGTGATTTTACGAAAAGCAGAAAGCTCTCTTCATCCTTTACTTCATCTAGTATTTCGTGAGGTTCTCTCATATCTTTGATCGACACTTAACGCCGCAAATAAACGGCTAAAAATAATTGGCTATAATTTGTGAAGCACGAACAAAGCCAACTGTTTTTTGTCCGCACTTTTTGATTTGCCTTGTTAGGCATACTGCACTCTAATAGTTAGATTCATACCAAGCTAATTGTTTTTCTAAAGAGTTTAGATATTCAGCATTGAGTCTTGTTGTGCAATCTGCACCCATAGCACCACCGCCATTACCTCCAGCAGCGGCTGATGATTCATACATTGGTGTTTTTTATATAGCTCAAATGACTCAACTGACTTTTCGAGCAATTTAATAGTTTCATTAATAAATTCTGGTTCTTGATCCCAGGACTTAATTTTTTTAGAAGCTTAGCTTGTTTTTCTTTTAACTTAATAGCCGAATTTTCTGACTTTTCAGCCACACACATCCTAAATTCAATTTGATCAACAGCTTCAGTACAGGAAGCAAAAGCATTAAAAGTAAAACAGAGCAATAGAGAGCTTACATAAAACTTCATCGGTATGCCTAACAGTATATTAGTGAGCATGCCGGTTTAAGCCCGTTTCCAATGCTTTTACAGCCCACTACTAAAACAGTTTATTCTTAATAAGAACAGTAACCTACCACCTAAAACCCTTGCCTTCAAGTCTATAGCTGTCTGTAGGAAACGAGGCCAGGTATTAGCGAGACTTAAAAGTTCGGAGAAAGCGAGAATTGTGGCACTTGAAAGTTGCGGGGGATTTGTATAGACACCAACTTTAGCTTTAGCTCTATCTCACCTTCTCATCAATTTGCTTCAGCGTGATGCTTAAGTAGATACTGGCTCGCACGCGCCTGGGATGACTGAGTTGTTTGTCAGCTTTGATTGCACCCTGAACAAATTTCTGTGTTGTCCGCTAACGCAAAAAAGCGCCAGGTGAAGCTGGCGCTTTGCTGCGACTTAGGGCCTTAGAAGCCCGAATTCTGCGGCATGTTACTGGGTGTACTGATTAGCTCATGGCAAGTGCGGGGGTTGCTTTCGCAGTTGCGCGGGCTTTGACCTTACGTGCCTCGCGACGTGTCGCAAGTTTTACGTAGAAGGCCGGTAATACAAACAAGGTAAATAAAGTGCCTACCATCATGCCTGCAACCAGAATAATACCTATGCTGTTACGTGCTTCAGCACCTGCTCCGGTTACCAGCATCAATGGGAAGTGACCCAACACCGTTGCTGCAGTAGTCATCAGGATAGGACGTAACCGGGTTGCTGCTGATTCAACCACAGCATCCAGTTTACTGCGCCCTTCCTCTTGTAAATGATTCGCGAATTCCACAATCAAGATACCGTTTTTCGCAATCAAGCCTATCAAAGTAATTAAACCAATCTGAGAGTAAATATTCATCGTTGTCAGTTCAAAGTAAGACAGTGCCAGTGCGCCCATCATTGCCAGCGGTACGCTGCCCAGCAAGACCACCAGCGGATCTCTGAAACTGTTGAACTGAATGCTCAGTAGCAGATAAACAATCACCAAAGACACCGCCATGACACCCAACAGGCTGTTGCCTTGCTGTCTGATCTGTCTTGATTCACCCGCGTAATCAATCATGTAAGAAGGAGGCAGAACTTCTTTAGCGGCTTCTTCCAGCGCCGTTAGTGCCGCTTCTTTGGTTGAGCTTGGCAGCACACCACCGAAGATACGAAACGCATTTTGTTGACCAAAGCTGCTCAGCTGACGCGGTACTGTGGTCCAGTTGATTTCAGCAATGGCAGACAAAGGAACCATAGTGCCGTTGTGCGCCTTAATTTGCAGGCTCAGTAATTTCGACGGATCCGTTTTAATCTGGCTGTCTACCACAGGGATGACCTGGTACGCCTTACCCCTGGCGTCAAAGCGGTTCACATAGTTATTCGAAAGCAGGATACCCAGCTGACGACTGACATGGGCCAGGTCCATACCCAAATCTGCAATTTGTTCACGCTTCAGAGTTACTTCAATTTGTGGCAAGTCAATTTTCAGGTCTGTGTCTGCATACAGGAAGTGGCCACTGCCAAACGCTCTGCCTATCAACTGGTCCGCATACTGTTTCATTTCTTCATAACTGGCTGACGATTTGACCACCATTTCCACATCAAACTGACCCGCAGTCGGTAAAGGTGATGGCAAAATTGGCAGCGGATTAATACCCGGTAATTGTGCCAGACGACCATACACCTGAGGGATGAGTGACATCGTTGTGAAGTCACGCTCCGATGCGCTGATGAACTCTACCCCACCAAATGCACTGTTAGTGAAGATGTTTTGCCACATCTGCGTTGTGCCCGGCATTTCCAGTAAAGTATCAACCACACCATGCATGTTGTCTTCGTTGTAAGTCAGTGATGACTCAGGCGGAGACTGTACCAGTACATAAATCTGGCTTTGATCTTCAACCGGGGCCAACTCTTTTTTCGAGCCGGTGAAAAATGGCACGACCATCAAGCTTAATACCATGGCGCCTAACAGAATTTGATTGCGCCAGTTCAATGAAGCACTCAATACCGCTTTATACTTCTTACGTAACCAGTCGAACCCACCATTTACTTTGCGTGTCAGCTTAGTTTCTTTACCACCCGGAGGCGTTACATAAGCGCTCATGATAGGCGATAAGGTCACAGCAACAAATCCGGAAATCACGACAGCAATGGCCAGTGTAAAGGCAAACTCTTTAAATAAGATCCCGGTCAGCCCTGAAAGGAAGCCGATTGGCAGGTATACCATCGCCAATGTCAGCGTCATCGAAACAATGGGCACAAACAGTTGTCTGGAGCTTTCCAGTGCAGCCTGTAACTTAGGCTTACCTTCACGAATGTAACGCGAAACGTTTTCGACTACGACGATGGCATCATCCACCACCAGGCCAACTGAGAGCACGATGGCCAGTACCGTTAGTAAGTTCATTGAGAAACCGACCACATACATGGCTGCAACCGCGCCCAGAATTGAAATAGGAATGGTCACCAGGGGCACAGCGGCACTTCTGAATGAGCCCATCATGAACAAGACCACAGCCCCCACCAACACAACCGTTTCAACCAGCGTCTTAAAGATTTCGTTCAGTGCGTCACGCATATATAAGGTGCCGTCGTAGGCATAGTTAATGCGGATGCCATCAGGCAGGGTTTCATTGATTTCGTCGGTCATCGCATATAAGGCGTCACCAATGGCAATTTCGTTCGCACCAGGCAGCGGCCAGACCGAGATATACACGGTATCTTGCTGGCTTAAACGTGCACTGATAGTTGGCTGTTCAGAACCCAGTCTGACAGTGGCGACATCGCGCAGATAAATGGTTTCGTTGTTCGACTGTCTGATAACCATACGCTTGAATTCATTTAAATCTTTCAGCTGGGTGTTGGCCACCAGGTCAATGCGTTGCTTACTGGTCTCGGTAAAGCCCAGAGTAGCTATAGTGTTGTTTGCAGCCAGTGCGCTGTACACTTCGTCAGCACTCAGGCCAAATGCATCCAGTTTCGCTGAATCCAGGTCAACTCGCAGCGCTGGGGTACGGCTACCTTCTATCGCGACACGTTGCACACCCTCAATGCCATTAAGCACTGGTGTAACCTGACGTGATAAGTAATCCGTTAGCTGAATAAGCGACACGCCTTCATTTTCAATATTCAGATAGAACAAGGCATGAGGTCTGTCAGCGCGCTGTACAGTCACAACCGGATCTTCGGATTCTGACGGCAACATGTAGCTGACCTGACCCAGCCGAGCAGTCAGCTCCGCCAGTGCCTTGGAGCTGTCTTCATTCAGGTTAAGGTACGCAGTCACAGTGCTGACCCCAGCCGTTGTGGTCGATTCCACATAGTCAATACCGGGGACCGTGGCTGTTACACGCTCTATGGGTTCGGTCACAAACCCTTTTACTGTATCTGCCGATGCGCCGATATAAGTGGTCGAGACCACCAAGGACGAGCTTTCAATTTTAGGAAATTGCAGGACGGTGATCTTCAACACAGACCATAGCCCACCGATGCAAATCATGGCAGATAACACCACGGCCAGCACCGGCATAGTTACAAATCTATCCATAAAGTGGGCTTTATTTTTCATAGCGAAACTCCTTCTTTCTGAGTGTCTTCCATTGCAACAGACTGTTCGGGTTGCTGAGGCTCTGAGACAAACGTTTTCAGGCCGCTGCGCAGTTTGAATGCCCCCGCGCTGGCGATCAGGCGGTCTTCCTCAAGGCCATCCGTGATCATGACCATGTCGCCCAGACGCTCACCCAGCTCGACCTGCTGACGTGTTGCTCTGAGTGTGCCCTGCTCGTCTTTCTCCAGCAGGTAAACATAGTCACCCAGTTGGTCCTTAACGATGGCCAGGTAAGGCACCGCAATGACTTCCTGGTTAGTGCCTATCGGCAAGCTTATCTTAACCAGCTGATTCGTGTTCAGCTGCTCGGTACGCTCGATGCGCGCACGGTATTTCAGTTGTCTGGATGCTGCTGTCATACCAGGCTCTACCGACTCAACGTAAGCCACTTGTGGGGCTGCGTTGTCACCAACCAGAGACACGCGAATCGGGGTATTGATTGCCAGTGCCTGATACGTTTGTGGTACCGAGAAATCAACCCACATGTGCTCCTGCAATCCAACCATGTTGGTCAGTGTAGTGTTAGGTGCCAGGTATTGGCCGACTTGCAGGTCGTGTATCCCAACATATGCGGTAAACGGTGCCTTAATGATTTTCTTATCAATACGCGCTGTAAGTAAGTCGACCTGTGCGCGGAACTCAGCCAGCTGCGTGATGGCTTCTTCCAGTTGCTGGTCGCTGAACTTTTTGCGCTCGTGCAGGTTGCGATAACGGACCAGCGTGCTTTCCTGCTGCGTGACGCGCGCCCTGGCCGCGGCCAGTTGTGCCAGCTCTTCTGCATGATCAATCTCTAACAGGGGCTCACCCGCTTTGACTAAGTCGCCCGACTTAAAGTGCAGCTGAGTAATTTTTCCCGATACCTCATTCACCAGATTGATGGTTTGTGGTGCTTTAATCACGCCACTGATATCTATGTATGACTGATACGGTACTGTCTCTACACGCATTGCTTCTACCGTCGCGGCTTGCTCTGAAAACTCGGTATTACGTGCTTCGATCATGCGCCCTTTAAGGGCAATACTTCCTACTACCAAAGTGGCAACAACACTTGCTGTTGAAATCCAGGGTTTAATATTCATGACTTTCTCCTTTTCCTTTACCTTGGGGAACAGCCCGAAGGCTGCTCCTGAATAAAACTTTGCAAAAAGATACATCAAGCAAAGAATCTTTATATAAAGATATATGACCAAAAAAATTTGTCAATGTCTTTTGTGCGTATTTCCTTATGCTGCGCTATCGTGCTCGCGCTGCTTTTGATTTGCATGTGCTACAGCCAGATAGCCAGCCACACGTGCCGTGTTAATCAAAACCGCGGAATTAGCTTGTGCTGAACGACCATTGGTTACTTTATCAATGGCTTTCATAATGTATTTAGTGACCGCATTTCCACTCACACCTTCGGCCTCAGCGGCACGCACAGCATCATTAATCGCTTCATTGACTTCTTCACTGTCAATCGCATCTTCCTCACGGGTAGGCGTTGTGATAACTACACTGCGTCCTTCATCTAGGCGCCACTGCGTTTCAATGATTTCGGCCAGCAAATCAGCATCGTCGATACGTTGTGGTGCTTTAAAGCCACTCGAGCGACAGTAAAAAGCGGGGAAATCATCAAACTGATAAGAGATCACGGGTACGTTATGGGTTTCCAGGAACTCCAGCGTCAGGCCCAAATCCAGGATATTCTTCGCACCGGCACACACTACAGCAACGCGCGACTGGGTGAACTGAATTAAATCCGATGAAATATCCATGGTTTCCTGTGCACCACGGTGTACCCCGCCAATCCCTGCCGAAGAGAAGAAATCAATGCCCGCAATCTCTGCCGCGATTAGCGATGAGGCTACGGTGGTTGCACCCAGCTGTTTCTTGGCCAGTACCACAGGCAAATCACGAGTACTTACTTTAGGAATATTGGCCGTTGTTGCGAACAGCTCAATTTCTTCCTCGTTCATGCCTATCAGGAATTTACCGTCTGCAATACCAATGGTAGCAGGCACAGCACCTGATTCACGCACCGCGGCTTCAACCTTCAAAGCAGTGAGGCGATTATCCGGGTAATCCAGTCCATGGGTAATAACATTAGACTCAAGTGCGACAACAGGTTTGCCTTGTCTCAGTGCTGCTTGAACTTCTGGTTTAATAACTAATGGGATTGATAAGTTGTTCATAATTTTGTCCTTGTCATAATTCGTAAATTTAGTAATTCGGAAATTTAATCAGTTTATCTTTTTGCGCCGTAATTAACGGCTGGTATACGTTTTGCTGCCAGTCCTCAGGTACTTGAGGGCACAAGGCAACTGAAATCACTTCTTCACCGCAATTGAGCTCTTTACTCAAAATTGCCGTAATGGTTTGTGCAATGGCTTCTTTCGCTATGTCAGAAACCGGGCACGCAAAATAATGAATATCTACATGTGGCATGGTTTTTCTCCTTAAATACGTTAGGCGGTCAGCAAGCGGTTAAAGGCTTCTGCTTCACTCTGGTAATCAACAATACAGTCAAACAACTCTTCAACACCCGGGTGTTTAAGCAAGGCATAGTGGTCTGCCTCCAGGTGAATTGTGCGAGTTTCGTCTTCTGCATATCCCGGAATGTTTTCCAGGAATGAATAATCATCTCCTTGCGCTTTGAATATCACCTTAGGTGCCTTCACATTACGCTCCAGCAATTCGTTAAAGGTGTATTTGAATTCGTAGGTTTGCACCACGATATCAACAATGCGTTTCACCATGTCCTGATTGAGTGCTCTGTGGTTGGTGCAAACAAAGTCGATAAAGCTGGCTTTGTCGGTCACGACTTCCAGACACTTTTCAAGCACCGGACCGCTGATCTTCTGGAAGAACACTGAGTACAAGATGGTGACAAATGCTCCTGAACTGAAACACGGTACGCGTGCCCGGCTGGCAAACTGCGGCAGCTCCGGCGATCCAGGTGCAATCAGGTATAGATCCTTCACCTCATCCCCTGCCTGCTCCAGCTGGTGTGCTACTTCAAACGCCACTCTGGCACCGAATGAATACCCCCACAATGTGTAAGGACCTTCTGGCTGTGCTTCTTTTAGCAATTTAATGTCTGCACGCGCCATCTCACTAATAGTCTGGTACGGTACTTCCTGTTCATTGATACCATGTGCCTGAACACCAATGAATTCAGCCTGATCAGCCACTTTCTCTGCCAGAGGCTTCAGGCTCATGGGGTAACCACCCAGACCCGGCCAGCAGAATACTTTGCTGTCTTTTGATGAATTATTTAATGAGATCAGTCGATTGTCTGTGTCGTGATCACTTTCCTGAATATGCTGGGCCAAATCCTCAATACTGGGGGCCTGGAACAACGTCTGCATAGGCAGGTTCAAGCTGAGTTCCTTATTAATGCGGTTAAGTAAGGTCACCGCTGTCAGTGAGTTACCGCCGCTTTCGAAGAAGTTGTCTTTAACAGACGCTTTATCCCATTTCAGTGTTTGCTTCCAGATTTCTGCAATGTGTTCTTCAAGCGGGTTACGTGGCTCGATATAAGGCACGTCATTACCTAGCTGAGACAGCTTCTCGTTGTCACGTAAAGCGATATAATCCACTTTGCCGTTGGCAGTTTGCGGGAATGCATCAAACGCCACGATTTGATTCGGCACCATGTAAGTCGGTAAGCGACTTTGCAGGTCATCCTTCAGGATTTCTACCGGACCACGCATGTGGATAGCGTCTTCTTTCATCCCTTCACTACGCATCTGTTCATCAGAAACTTTGCCGCCGATACAGAAATAGAACGGCTTCATCTCTTTGCCTTGTTCAGCCAGGATAGCGCCGAAGCGATCCGCTGATGGCAGGTTATTCCCACTTTTCGAGCTGTAACCGGATGACATCAGACCAATATTCAGCTTGTTCATTTGTAGCTGTTGTAAGCGTCTGCCCAGGTCAACATAGTGTCGCCATGCTTCAGTCGTGTGGCTGAGCATAGATACACCAAAGCTGGAACGCTCATAGACCTGCTGATTAATCGCGATGACGCTTTTCTTCTCTATGAGTTTTTCAGACAGTGGCACAAATTCACCGCCTTGCAGCGAATACTGACCATTCTCCAGACCCTCAACACCTTGGATCTGCACTATTGACTCGACTTCTTGCAGTGGCACGCCTTGCGCCGCCGGGGTAATTTCATAACTGCCCAGGTATTGATCATCGTGCTCAACCGCGAGGCACTCTTGCAGTGACTCAGTGAATTCCCCTTTGCCAACAGCCAGCCCGAATAAAGGCAATACCTGATCAAACAGCCCCAGCATGTGTCCAGTTTCCATTTCCAACACTTCCAGAATGTTGTTTTTATAAACCGGCTCGATTGCCTGCTGCTTACCCAGGAAATGAACTTTCAGCTGAGCTTCACTGCGCTCGGCAACCGGGCGTACTAAATGCAGTGTGTGTTGCTCTGGCTGGTAGTAGTAAATACCGGCATCCAAGTCGAAAAGCTGATGAATTTCAACAAATAACTGAGTTGCGTATAGCGCACCTGGCGAAGCATAGCCATATTTAGGTAACAAACGCTCCTCACTTTTGAATTGACCAAAATAGCGCATGATCTGACCGAACTGACCATAGCTTAACTGGGCTACATCGATACTCTTTCCCGCACGCTCTGGTGTTGCGAGTAACTCAACGATGTCCTGCTGTGTCAGCTCTCCCCCTTCAAAGAAACGATAGGTTTTGCGTGCAAACACCGTTTCTGACTGACCTTGTGTTGGTTGTTTATTTGGTAATTCAAAAGATGGTTCATTTTTGAGTACCGCCTCTGAGCGGAAACCCGCATTAGAGAGCTGCGCTTTTACCTGAAGTTTGTTTTTCTTCGACTGGTGGTGCTCACCATGATTGCCCTGATCCATCACCGCCGCTTCACGTTTGTTCAGCTCAATACAGGCAATCAGATTCTGAAATCCAGTTCGCTCATCATTTTTGATCACCATAGCCGCGTTTTTAACCCAATCGTGCTTTTCTATCGCCAGGCGGATCTCATCCAGCTCAACCCGATAACCACGTAGTTTGACCTGATTGTCAACGCGACCCAGGAAGTGTGCATTGCCCTGATCATCGAGCTTAACGACATCCCCACTTCGATAAAGTACGCTGTGCTGCGGCTCATCAGAGTGCGGGTTAGAGATAAAACGCTCCTTGGTGATATCAGCTCTGTCAAAGTAACCACGCGCGATCTGCGCACCACTGATGTACAGCTCGCCTGATTCACCTGCTGCAACCGATTGTAGCTCATCATCCAGCACATAATAGTGCGTATTTGCTACGGCCTGACCAATTGAAATGGCCTCGAAGTCCTGCTCCAGTGTGCTTTGGGTTACTGTATAGCTGGATGAGTTAATGGTGCACTCAGTGGGGCCATAAAGGTTGGTTAACTTGAGACCCGGAAGCTCTTCAAAAAACTGTGCGGCAAGCTGTTTTGTCAGTGTTTCACCACCACTAAAGACGTGTTGTAGCGAGCTACAAAGTTGGATCCCTGGGGTGTCCAGCAGAGCCTGCAACAAGGTGGGTACACACTGTAAAACGGTAACTTCGTTTTCAATCATGGCATCAATCAATGCCATAGGATCGCGATACATGCCAGGCTCACTCGCCACCACACATGCGCCCATGGCACACGCCAGGATTTCCCATTGTGCCGCATCGAAGCTAAATGGCGTTTTTTGAATGATGCGTGTGCTATTATTAAACCCAAACTGCTGACGCAGCCAGCGCATCTGATTAACGATATTACCGTGCTCAATCATGACGCCTTTTGGCGTCCCAGTACTGCCCGAGGTATAAATCATGTATGCCAGATTTTCCGGGGCAACCTCTGCGCAGTATGTCTGCTCATTACTCAGCTCTTCCAGGCAAATGACCGTAACAGAAGGTCCAACAAGCGAGATGATTTTTTCTTTCAGGTGTGATTGCGTCAGTATCAACTGGGTTTTTGAGTCAGTGATCATGTGTAATACCCGTTTGTCCGGGTATTCAGGTGACAGCGGTAAATAACCACATCCGGCATATAAGCTGCCCCACACGCCGACTACCAAGTCGTCGGAAGGCTCAACAAATAGGCCTATATAGTCGTCTGGTTTAGCGTCAAGTTGCTGTAATGTAGCAGCAATCTGCTGTGCTCGCAGATCCAGCTGCGCAAAAGTCATGCTCTCATGATGACCAACAACTGCGGTCGCATCAGGTTGTGTTGCAACCTGATGGCGCATTAATTCAATTAGATTTATTGCTTTTATTTCCGCTTCAGCAAGCGCAACACCACTGGCTGATTGATGCGTGTTTGGTGAGTTTAGTAAGTTCATTTTTAAATCCCTTAATTAAATTTCGTTCATCTAAGTTTCTAAGTCTTCACAAATCCACTTGATGCCACTTCCCATCTTTAGCTTTTAAAGCCTAGTAGCTAAATCCTATGCAACAAGTTCCATACTAAGATAAATAAATATATCTTAATGTCAACATACTTTTTGTGAAGATATTTGATGTGATAACTCTTGCCACCAAGTTTGTTTTACAGTATCTTTAACGCATCAAAGAAAACAGAGAAGTAGTTTTTATGCAGAAACATGATTTAGTCGACACCGTAATTGCTCAATGGGAGAAAGAAAGGCCCGATATCGATCCCTCACCTATGGCCATAATGGGCCGCCTGGTCAGAACGGATGCTATATTCAGCAAAGAGCTGCATGGTGTATTCAGCCGGTTTGGCCTAAATGGGGGAGAATTCGATGTACTGGCGACATTACGTCGTTCAGGTGAACCATACACATTAACGCCTAACCAGTTATTACAGACATTAATGCTGACCTCTGGTTCCATGACCAACCGCATTGATAAGCTTGAAGCAAAGGATTTAGTTAAACGTAATCCGGACCCCAATGATCGCCGCGGAGTCATGGTCAGTTTGACAGAACAAGGGCTGGCGCTGATCAACGAAGTGGTCACCGAGCATGTGGCCAAAGGCCATTACTTGTTATCACCACTGGAAGAGGAAGAAAAACAGCAGCTGGCAAATCTGTTAAAGAAACTACTTGTCAATTTGCATCACTAATCAGGTTGCCCATGATGGCGCTACCTGGAAATAAATAAAAAAGAGGTAACGTTTAACGTTACCTCTTTTTTTTGGCTGTGGTAATGGCTTAGTGGACGCATTACCTGTGCCTAATCTCTCAAAAAAAGTCTGCCATCACAGCGGCGTAGTTAAAACTAAACACTACGCTGCGATGGCCATTCAATAGGTTATGCGCTTTGCATTCTCATGCTTTTCTGTGCACGGGCAAATAAACGCTCCGCTTCAGAGGTACAAACATTAAGCAGAAACTTTTGCCGTATTAGAGACAATAGCTGCTGTGCTGACGTGACTTCGATGACTGTACTGAATTGACTTACTTCGTGCAGCTCCCTGTAGAGCAAGTTGCGCAAGGTAAAGCGTTGCCCGCCCGTCACTCGGGAAAGTACCAGGTTATTCACAAAATTAGACTCAGGGTGCTGGTGGCTGTAAAAGTGCACCACATCAAAGTCCTTCTCCGTAACGGGAACCAGCGAGACACTGTAAAGGCTAACCTGCTCAGGTTGTAACAGCTCAATACGCACGTCTGACGCTGTGCGGGTTATTTTATAATGATAGTTTCCGACCTCGATGGTGCCGGACTGAGAAATACACAATGGCTCTTTCGGTGATTTTGAGCCAAAACCCACATCAAATAAGTAACTGTCATCCCCGATCTTCACCAAAGTAACCCGGTGAGTTCTGGCATTGTCTTCATTGCCGTTTAACAGTACCTTGGCCAGCAATGGCTGAACCTCATAACCCAAGTGTTCCAGTGCCAGGTAAGCCAGCTTATTTTGCTCAAAACAGTAGCCTCCTTTTTTCCTGAGTACCAGACGATCCAGCAAGGCTTCCTCCTGAAGCGATATTATCTCTGCGCCCAGTGCACTAATGCTTGAAAAGCTATACATTTCAAGATGCTTTTCCTGGATTTCCCTGAGCTGTGCCAAACAGGCATGCTGCTGAGTCAACTGAAGCGATTTAATATAATCTTGAATCATCATGATCATTTTCCTTTTCTTTGAGATTAACTTAAGGCTAGAACCTCAACTTAAGTTAAGGTCAAGAAAACAAACTAAATTTTTTGCCAGCAGTCGCGAAAAAGTGACTCTGCCTGGATTTTACCTGAGTTATCTCACCCTACACATGGTTATCCTGGACAACGTCAACTCCCCAGGTGGCCTGTCACTTCCTGCTAACAAAGAATTTTGAACGCTTTCACGGTAACTGTCTGCTCATTGCGACGTTTTTTTTGATGAACCAGCCAATCACTTGATATAAATCACACTCTACTCACACCTCAGTCACTGTAAAAGTACTGATTATTGCACCTAATGCCGATTGTGCCGAAACGGATTATTATAACCAAAATAAGGATAGTGCTTGTTCATGACTAAATTAAAGACACGACCTCTTATCTGCCCTTCTTTTTATTTCACACCCACTTCATTATGTGGGCACGTTAAAGGCATACATTTAGGTGTTACATTTGCCACCAGCAACTCATGTTAGACATGCCCCCTCTGACTCACAATCACTGGAACACCCCAGCCTTTGGTAAAAAGTACATGACGAATAAAGCCAAACCTTAGCAAACTTGCCTCGATATAGTGGCACTACCATAGGCAACGTCAACTTATCGGGATTTCTTTAGATTCGATAATCTGAGCTTGTAAAAAGGCGCTCAATGAGCGCCTTGGATTTTTATGGGTAAACCTGGCCTAACAGGCGTTTATTTATAAGAATAATTCAACGTCACACCGCTGTAATTGTTGTAGCCATAAAGGCTTATGTGCCATACACCCGAGCTTGGGTTAGTAAATAAGCATTGCTCTTCATTGCCATTCTTCCAGGGACGACAGGTGTAATTGTTTGCATCTGGCTGAGCGTTGTACCTTACATACAGATCAGCATCTCCAGTACCACCGGTGATGGTCAGCGCCATCTCTTTAACCCCCTGTGGAATATCCCAGGTGTAGTGCGTCCAGCCATTCTGGTTGCCCTGTAAATTTGGCAATGAACCATTCACAGGCGTTACACCACCCGGATCACCGCCTCCCTGACAGCCATTGGCAGCAATGTAGTCTGATGCGGCTTTGGCCTGAACGATACCATGGCCATAATAATTGTCGCGACCCGCCGCACCTTTGTCTTTGGCAGTTGCGTTCAGGGCGGCCCGGATCTGCTGGTTATTACACTGACTGTTGTGGCTCCACACCAATGCTGCGACACCAGCAACATGAGGTGAGGCCATGGATGTACCGCTCAGACTCCGATAAGTATTAGTCGGGTAGGTTGAGTTAACGCTGGAACCAGGACCCGCAAGCTCAACCTGATCGTTGTACTGAGAAAACGATGAACGACTTTCGCTTGAAGTAACAGATGCCACAGAAATAACTGAGTTGTAGGAAGCCGGATAAGACTTAGAGCTGTTACCATCGTTACCAGCAGCAGCCACTAATATCATGCCCCCATCAACGAAATTCTGCATCGCAGTATTTTCACTGTTGGAGTAATTACCACCACCCAAACTCATATTCACAACCTGAGCACCGCCATCTTTACATTGCTGAATTGCATTCACCAGGTTCGAAGCATAAGTCCATTGCCCGTTGTCATCGAAAATTTTGACAATGTGCAGATCCACACCGGGATACACACCGACCACGCCCTGATTGTTATCCTCTGCCGCGATGGTTCCCGCAACGTGTGTACCATGGCCATTGCCATCATTGTTCCAACGACCCACCGCATTGTTGTTCGCAACCCCGGTTGCATTACCATAAGGTAAATCGGGGTGGCCAAGGTTGTAGCCTGTATCAATCACGCAGACTTTTCTTGCAGAGGTATTGGACTGAGGCAATAAGTGACCCTGCACCATAGTAATCCCATACGGTGTGCTCTGTGCAAAAGGTACGATTTGATTCGCAGACTTAGCTAAGGGTAACACATAACGCTTGGGGTCTATTTCGATTGAGTCAACGGACGAAAAGCCTCGCAGTGTCTCCAGGCTGTACTCATCCAGCTCTGCCACCATCGCTTGCTGACCATTGAGTGCAAACAATGGCTCCGCACCTGCAGTAAACAGATAGTTGAGTGCAATATAATTATTAAAACTGTTTTTGCCCCCCGACAATGTCTCTTTAAAGCGCACTATGTAACGATTGCTGGCACTCTTTTTAGATTTGCTTTGTAGTTTTGCTTCTTCGGTATGCCCCTGAAAAACAGGCTCTTGTGCGAACGCTGGCAAGCTCAATGCAGTAAACATTAGGGTGGATAGGGTTGATAGTTTAAAACGTGTGATACTCATGTCTTCTCCTTGTTGTACCTTGTTGTATTGTTACTCTTTTTCTAACTGACAATGCACTTAAACAACCGCCCATAGCCACCGGGCAAACAAGTGGTTTAACTACTTGTACCTATACAACAAGGTCACTTACTGCGATAAACATGTCAGTACTGTGTTGTGAAACTGTTAACAAAGGTAGCAACTGGAACGGTCCAATTTCAACATGTATTCAAAAAAACTGTTATAATATTTCATCCAGCAGACTGTTAAAAATGACATAAAGATTGATATTTAATGTAAATTTATTGAAATTTATGTATCTGCACTTGAGGGAAACTGAAGGAACATAACAATACTGGTCGCACGAAAATTAAAAATGTAATGCTCATGATGAATATTATTCAGCGAGAAAAATGACAGTAATAACGCAACTCCCCCCAAAAACCGACACGACTCTTACCACACTTGGCGCTGTGCTGCATTTGGAGTGGATACAACTATCATCGGCATAAAACTCAGCCACCCATGGCCACCTTAACCACGAACTCACTGGCTCCAAAACCCACACCGCGTTTACCGATACCTTACCCATAGCTTTTTGTTTATCACAGTACACTCAAATTGTACCTAGTGATAAACTGGGGACTTCACATAAATAGCATAAGCAGGGTCTGTATTTTTCCCTCACTTTGCAATCAATCATTTTGGTTTATAGGCAGTCACCATATGAAAGTACTAAAGGTTTTGGGTATTGGGATTAGTAGCATTTTTGTCTTCTTTATTGGGATAGCGATTATTACGGGTTTAAACAAAGCAGATCCGGACGAGACCTTTATTCCCTTCTTAGAACAGCAAATGCCACAAGTCACGAACTGGGATCTTGATTTTATTCAGAGCCTTATGATTGAACAAGCCGTATCATCCGCAACACCAGAACAATGGCAAATGTACATAGAGAAAATCTCGACACTGGGTAAGCTTGAGCATATTGAAGGTATACAACTTGAAAACATGAATACAAGAACTTCCTTTACAGGCAATACGACAACGACCGCGGTTTATCTGCTCTCATTACAGTTCAGCACGGGTCCCGCACATGCCAGACTTATTCTACTGCACACTGAAGAGGGCGGCGTCAAAATTCAACATCTTAAGTTTTTAGCAGACAGGCTAATGCAGTGATGGCTGCCAGCAAGTTCTGCTTCTAATCTATGAACGAGCTCGGCTTATATCTTGCCAGCCTGACATCACCTGCTCTTAGCTTTCATCTATGCAGACAGGTTCAAAACTGGTGTAGCAGCCCGCGATGACCTGGCATAATGAAGGACTGATTGTCGATACAGGCGTTGACTCAATGAAATATCCATTTTTCTTCTTAATCCTTGCACTGATATCAAACAACGCCTGGGCCTGGCGAGTCGGTCAGTGCAGTGGCGAGTGTGGCGACTTTCTTCGCGCAATCTCAGGCGGCAACACGGGCATACTGGCACTGGAAATTGCGCTGTTTGTATTTGTTGTCCTTTACCTTTTTATTAAAATCTTGGAGAAATGGGATAAATAAACAGGCACAAGCTTATACCCTGTTTCACCTTAGACTCACCCGGAAAAATCGATTGTGACACAGATCTGACTCCCCTCTATGCGTTGCGTGTATTGCCAGTTTTGTTGGCGACAAACACGTTCAACAATGATTTTTCCGAGCCCATACCCTTGCTCTGTGCCAGAAAAAAACTCGCGGACATGCGCCGATTGCCCGGGTTGTAATGTATTGCTCACGCTAAAAGTACTGTCTGTCACACGCAGCTCTATGTCCGCATCTGTCGAGTGCTGAATGGCATTTCTGACCAGGTTGCTAATCACAATCAGTCCATTCACGCGTGTGATGCTTGGGCTATTTTGCGACGATGCGATCAAAGACAGCGTTTTGCCATTTTTATCCGCCTGACACTGAAACGCTAACAAGACTTCCTCAACCACTGAGGCCAACTCAGCCTGCGCCGTTTGTCCTGTTTTATCCTCTCTTGCCAATTCAAGTAGTACGGTGATCATGTCTTCCATACTATTAACTGCACGCTCCAGTCGTGCCAGCGGTTTTGCCAGCGCCGGCTCCCTTTCACTGTGCAGTTTTAACAGCTCATTGGCGCCTTTGATCACCGTCACTGGGGTGCGTAATTCATGACTGGCAAAACTGGTAAACTCGCGCTCTCGCTGAACGAACGCTTCAATACGCTGCGCATAGTCAGCCAGTGTTTTATTCAGCAGGCCGATTTCATCATCTTCATATTTGTATTCATTGATAAATCGCGCATCTGACGACCCGTCACTTTTTTTAACCTGCTCAATCAAAGTAAACATCGGCGCAAGCGAGCGTTTCAACACAAGATGAAAAATCACAAAAAACAGCAAAATAAACAACGTAAAACTGGAAAAAATAATCTGCATCATCATGCGCTCGAGGTTTTCAGAAATTTCCACCTCATTGACATCATAAATGAAGTAATACAAAGAATTATCCGGCATTCTGGCAACGGCATAATGAAAGTCTTGTTCGTCGGGATGTTCCAGCTCAAACACGCCAGGTGTGGTGCTGTCGATGTACTCAGCAAGCAATGGCGGAATATCAGCAAACCGGGCATAGGCCACTATCCCTTCAGGGAATAAAAACGTGTGTCTCTGAGCATAGTTTTGACTAAACTGAGTCACAGCCCGGCTCAGTTGCTTTTCAAAAATATAATCCTCTGTGCCTTTGGTTGCGGCAAATACCACCAGCAAACTCAGCATGCAAAACACACTAAAGCTGGCGATAAACGTGGCCTTAACACGCTGACTCAGGCTCAAAGTACGAGCAAAGCGAGCTAACTTTGACTGACAATCAGATAAAAACAAGCTGGTACCCCTGACCATGTTTTGACTGGATCTTTAAGTGTTCCGCACACCCCGCCAACGACTTTCTCAGATTATAAACATGACTTCTCAATACATCATTCTCTGGCAGCAGGTCGCCCCAGAGTTGAAACTCCAGCTCTGCTTTATCCACCAGGTTTGGGTGACTTTTACATAGTAAAGTCAAAATTTTAAAGGTGGTTGGGTTTAACTTCAGGGCCTGGCCATTGAAACATGCCGTTTTGTTCTTCTGATCTAACGCCAGACCATTCACGGCCAAAACAGAGTGGTAATCATTTTGTGCCTTACGGGTGTGGGCAAGCAACCTGGCATATAATTCAGCAATGGCGAAGGGCTTAAGAATATAATCATCCGCCCCGGAATCAAATCCGTTCAGCTTATCATCCAGCCGATCTTTTGCTGTCAGCATTAAAATGGGCACCTGAGGCTGCTGCCCCTGGCGTATCTGAGCCGTGGCTTTTAACCCGTCCAGTTTGGGCATCATGATGTCCATCACAATCGCGTCAAACGTTTGCGATTGTGCCAGACTCACAGCCATTGCCCCGTCATAAGCAAAGTCAACCTGATGGCCTTTGGCCGTTAAGTAATCTCCGATATTCTCTGCAATATCCAGATGATCTTCTGCTATTAATATTCGCAACACCGCGTTACACCTCAGTTCTCAATTAAAAGCGATAGATCAGACCAAGGCTGGCCTCGACTTCATTGTCACTGCCCGCTCTCACTAATGGACTGTCTGCCACTTTTGAGGCATACACCTCATAATCCACTGCGAACGATAATAACCAGCTTTTGTTAAACGCGTATACCCCGTTTGCACTTATCCCGTAAGACTTTAATCCACCACCGAGCTGATAAGATGAGTAAATACTCTCCCTGGCTTGTGCAGCCGTAATACCAAACTCAGTTTGCATGTGGTCACCGTTTGCAAAACTGATATCAGCCCCCAGCTCGAGTTTTAAATCTGACTCATTCACTATTCGATAGTGGACTGTCACAAACCCCACACTGCCCTTTTTGGGATCTCCCCCTGTATAAGTTTGCGCAAACACGCCCAATGTCAGTGACCCATGAATTTGCCATGCAGCCCCTGCGCCCCACTCCATCATTTCATCTATGTCACCCAGTCCATCTAAACTCGTGTCACTGGCCTCGTTTTGCTCCCTTCCCTCTTCAAAGTTGAGCCAGCCACGCAACACAAGATCAGGCTGAAGTTGATAGAATACCGCGTTGCTCATCAGGTTGGATTGAAACGCCCAACGTTGGGATCGATAAGCAACTTCAATATAGGGGTCAGCCTCTGTCACCGTCTCGCCCGAGCCGTGATATTCAGGTTCGGATTCAATGCCAAGCCCAAGGGCATATCGCCAACCTGCTGGTGGCTCAAATACAGCGACAGGTCCGGCGATGTCGATTGGCATAGACATCATTTCGGGCTCTGAGTTTGCCAACACAGGTAAAGCGTACAAAGCAGATAATAATAAAATAGCGTGGTGTTTCATTGGTCAGTCATCCTCTGATACGGTTACTGGGCACTGTGACAGAGAGAATGTCAATGAAATGTCGAACCAGGCATTGACACTTCATCGACAATTAAATGGGTACGCTGAGACTTCCTTTAACTGTTCGGGCTAAAACCTATGATGCCTATTTTATTTCTGCTGTTTCTGAGTGTCTGTGCCATGATTTACGTCTACCGTTTCCGGGGCTGTGCGCGATTTACCACTGTGCATGAATATCTGCGTAAAGGCTGGCCTATTTTTGCGCCGTTAAATGTTTTTCTCTATGTGACATCTCACCGACGTGCGCGGGCACCTTTTACCAGTGTGGATGATTACCCGGAACTGAAGCTGCTACAGGATAACTGGCAAATCATTGCTGCCGAGGCGTCACAGTTAATGGCCAGCGGCCAGTTTATTCAAACGACTGCGCAGGAGAACGCCAGCTATTATGATGTCGGGTTTCGTACTTTTTATAAATATGGCTGGAGTAAGTTCTATTGCACCTGGTACGGAGAAACACTCCACTCAGCTAAAGCGTTGTGCCCCAATACCGTTGCACTCTTAAAATCGATCCCCAGTGTAAACGGCGCCATGTTTACCCTGTTGCCCCCGAATGCCCAGCTTACCCGTCACCTTGACCCGGTTGCCTGCTCTTTACGCTATCACCTGGGGCTGGACACGCCGAACGATCCCGATTGTTTTATTTCTGTCGACGGAAAAAGGGCGTTCTGGCGCAATGGTCACGCATTTATGTTTGATGAAACCTACCTGCATTACGTGAAAAACGACACCAGGCAGTACCGACTGATACTGATGTGTGATATCGATCGGCCAGTGAATATACTGGGCCGCCCGGTCAACTGGCTCTATAAAAAGTTTGTACGCTTGTTACTCGTGCCAAATTTACCGGGCGATCAATCCGGACCATTTAACCGACTATTTGCTCGCCTCATGCCCACGCTGAGCCGGGCAAAAAAACTAAAAAGAACCAATCCCAGGCTCTATTACCCGCTGAAGTGGCTAGTCAACTTCAGCCTGCTCGGTACCCTGTTACTGGTACTTGCCTTGATATTTAGGTTGATAATTGCGGTGGTTAATTAGATGCCTTTACCAGATGCGGATACCTGATTTATGCAGGTGTTCGCAAGTGCCTCTGGAATATAGCTTGCTTTAGGGGTACGAATAATGACATTCATGTCATGGGTCACTACTGAGTGCAATGCAAGTGATAAACAGCCTGGCACCTTAATGTGAGGAGGCAACTCCCAAAGGGGGCGTGACTTTGGTCATTAAGTTAATCACTTCTATACTTATTTGATGTTAGAAAAGTTGTATATCAATAATGCACACTGAAAAACCCGCTGAGGAGCCTGCACTGGTTGATCTGAGTAGGGCATTTATCCATTGGGTGCTTGGTTTCCTCATTTGTGTACTACCCGGCCCTATATCAGCAATGAACAAATCAGCCGAGATTGTTATTCCACTGAACAATTGGGCGAGCCAACGAGTACTGTCACATGCCGTAGGTGACATGGTCAAACGCTATGGATTTGCCGTTAGCTACCGCGATATGCCTGCGCGCGACCAATGGGGAGCTTTGCAAAAAGGGTTAATTCACTTTCAGATTGAGATCTGGCAGCAATCCATGGCGGGGTCATTCAACAGAATGCTGGATAACCAGTATATTGTTGATTTAGGCATGCACGACGCGATGGTCCGCGAGGAATGGTGGTACCCCGACTATGTCGCAGCGCTTTGCCCCGGGCTACCCGACTGGAAAGCACTCAATGCCTGTGCTTCCTTGTTTTCAGCCAAACCTGAAGAGGCCAAAGGCACCTTCTATACAATTGACTGGGATTATCAGGACGCGGACTTAATACGCGCATTAGGACTTAACTTCACAATAGAACGCCTCAGTAATGAAGCAGAACTTTGGCAGAAACTGGAACAAGCCAGTGAGCGCAATCAGCCAATTGTACTCATAAACTGGACTCCTAACTGGACGGACTTTTACCGACCCGGACAGTTTGTCGAGTTTCCTGCGTATGAAAAAGCCTGTGAGACCGAAGCTGGCTGGGGTATCAATCGCAACCTGATCAATGACTGCGGTAATCCGCAACAAGGCTGGTTAAGAAAAGCAGGCTGGCCAGGTCTGGAGCAGACTTACCCTTGTATCTATAACCTGCTAAAGAAAGTCAACTTTTCACAAAACATGATTGCTGATGCGTCGGCTCTGTCTATTATCGAGGGGCATACGGAATTGCAGGCTGCCCAACTATGGCAAACCAAATACGCCCCTGAAATAGCACACTGGCTGGATCCTGCTTGTTTAAACTAGCAATCTGCGCGGCAATGACCGCGCAATAAATTGCTTAATGACGAAGTTATTTGCCGAAGGAGGTGACAGCTAAAGTCCGACTGTAGATTGTTCCAGCTCAGCTAAAGTATCTTGCAACATGTCTTTGTCTTCCTCATCAGACGCCAACTTTAATCCCCGCTTGATAACACTTGTTGCCTGCTGCATATCATTCAGCTCAGCGAGCGCTCTGGCCCAGTAGGCAAAAAAGTACATATTTTGATTATTCAGTTGCACAGCTACATCAAATAGAAACACAGCGTACTTAGGCTCTTTATCCCAATATTCGTAAGCCAATTCGGCAACCACCCGATCTGGTTCAGGTAATTGCTTTACCAATTCTGAAACCTTAGTGGCATAAATAGACTTGATGTCTGACAGGGGTTTATCGCTCAGTCTTACTTTTTTCAGTACAGCAAACAACCTGTCTATCTCAACTTCTCGTCTGGCCTTTTCAGTTAACCAGTTGGTCTCAACTACCTTATTTGCCATTTCAACCGCTTTTTCCAGTGCTTCATCAGCACCAATAGCCACATCAGGTTTTACGCCTACGGTTTCCCAATTTGTTTGAGTGACCGGGTTGATGGCTGTGCCTGTGGCAATGAACATACGCAGCTCATCATTTATTGTGAACATCCCCCCAGGGTTGGCAGCGCCTCCTGTTGTTTCACCGACGAGCGTCGCCCGCTTTCTGGTCAGCATGTTATAACTAAACTCTTCTGCACCTGAGTAGGTCTTACTACTGGTCAATACATACAAAGGAACATCAGGCATTTTCTTGCCACCCACTTCATCCAACACGTAGAAATCGGTTGTCTCATCGCCGTCTCGGAAATAAAGACTGTTCAGCAGCAGCTTTTCATCAAAAAAATAGCTGCATATATACTGGACAGTACGCGGTGAGCCCCCACCATTTTTTCGCAAATCAATGATCACCGCATCGGTTTTTGCCATCAGCTTCATTGCCGCATCAATATAAGGTTTACTGTCGGCCAGTCGATAAAAAGCACGTAAATCTATATAGCCAATATTGTTCTCTAATACTCTCGCGGAGAGGACGCCGTAATTTAGAAACTTATGTCGTGTTGGTTTGAGTAAGTTGTCACGTATTGAAGACTCAATTCCGCTCACCTCTTCACCCACAGGGTTAGCTCGCACTCTTAAATGACGGTCTTTTGCCGTTGCTCTTAACCACTCGGTCAGGGCTTTGGAAAATGATGTATGGTCTTGTGCAGACGCGAAGTGGCCCGCTTGAAATGCCTTGTATAGTTTATCATTGGTTTGGGTTGCGACCTCTGGAAAAACATAATGCTCGGTCATCAACTGAGTAATTTTTTCTATCGCGGCTTGTTTTTCGTTTTGTGATATCGCACTTGCCTGTAATGGTGTAACGACCAGCCCCCAAAATAATGCGAGTGCAGCTGTTGATAGGTATTTTAGACTCATAGGTTAAACTCACTGTGCTGTTTGTTTTCCCTATTTTTAACTTTATTGACGAAAAAGAATTGTAAAAAAGTAAAGGGCTTAAAAAGGGTCATAGTCGCCAATAAAGCGACTGTAAACCACCTGAGATGACTGATGTTTGTCGTAGCCGCTTTGGGCCGTTAAATAAGCTTTCGGAGTCTGACCAATTACCGCCTTAAACTCTCGGTTTAAATGAGCTTGATCAAAATATCCGGATAGCAGCGCAGAACTCGTGAGGTCACCCGGATAGTGCGATGCATTAAGTAAAAAGCTGTTCATCCGCCACACTTTGCATAACTCTTTCGGTGACATACCAATTTTTGACACAAAGTGATTACGCAAAGTGACTTTGCTAATCTCAAACTGCTGGCAAATATCTGCAACTTGTATATTGCCACGCGCATCGAGAATGGTATTTGTTTTCGCTCTCAACAGCTCCGGAAGAACAAAATCATGGTTATAGAACAGCCTTTTGAGCCAGGGCATTAACTTGGTCAAGGCGCTCTGAAACTGACCTTCCAGTAACTGCGCTGGCCAGGTATTTAAGCTCAAAAGTAATGATTCGAGCTCCCGATTGGCAGCAAATATATATTGCATACTTTCAAGGGTGTTTTTAACCTCTGAGGCTGCCAACTGATGTGGCTGAAAGTACGCAAAAGGTTTTAGTCTCACGCCTAGCACCCATTGTGGCTGCATGCTCGAAATCTCATAAGCTGATAGCTGTTGCCCGACAAGACTCCCCCCTGCGGGGACTGTTTTTGGTTCATGAGAAGCGGATGAGTAGGTCAATGGCATACTATGAAACAAGAGTTCAAACACACCTTGTGGAAAAAATGAGACGGAACCAGACACACGACGAACCCAAAAAGGCTCCAAAAAAGGAGACAACCAACCGGGTGGCAAGCATTCTTTATAATCTGACTGGTCCATCATTTTACTGCATCAATACATTCTTGTTGTCTGCTATCTTAATAGACGAAAGCGCCTGCATACCAGCCTGTTTTTTATAGATGGCACTTAAGGCGGCAGCATACCCTCAGACACGCGCCCATTTAGTTATCAATAACAGGTCAATGTGAAGAGAATATTCTCAAAGAAACCGCAAAATATTTTACGGGTTGTCTGGTCACTACTTAAACCACACTTTACCACCAATCATTTTAAATGCAGGAGTGCCACGGACCAATGTGTCCCGGGCAAACTCAGTGCCGCAACCTGGGCACTGCCCCCCTTGCTCGGTATAATCTGTCACAATCCGCTCTTTAAAACACTTAACCAGCGCGCCTTTTCCACCTTTTCGGTATTTATACAGCGGTGCTTTACATTTGGCACAGAAAATATCGACTGTTTTAGTAGGGCCTTTCTTATTTGGCTTAGCCATAGTTCAGAGTTCATAGAGGCAATACGTCATGTACTAAAGTATATCTGCTTTAATCTCAGCAAGACAGCTGGCAAGCGTGCCGGCAATGTTCACTTTAGTAGTCTATTGGCTGTCGTAGGATCGTTTGGGTTTGGGCAGATTCAGGGGGAGGTGACAGAAATAAGCAGGCCACTCTGAGCGACCTGCCGAAAGTGCTACGATTTTTTCTGATAGATGATGCCGGGATTGCAACGCAGCATATCAAAGTCGTTATTAAGACCGGCCATAGATTCAGATGCACCCAGGAACAAATACCCATTCGGGTTAAGTGCCTGAGCAAACTGGCTGATGATCTTCGCTTTTACATCAGGCGAAAAATAGATGAGTACATTACGACAAAAAATCACGTCAAACTTACCCAGTAAGGCATAGGAATCAAGCAAATTTAAATGCCTGAAGTTAACCATGCGGCGAATTGGCTCATTGACTTTGGCCATACCATTGCCACTGTCTGCAAAAAACTTTTTCTTGCGTTCCGGTGACAGGCCACGTGCCAGTGCCAATGCGTCATATTCTGCATTTTTACACATATCCAGCATGGTGTTTGAGATATCAGTACCAACAATCTGCACACCCATTTTGAGCGCGCCGGGATTTGAGGTCTGATATTCATTGGCAGACATGGCTATTGAGTAAGGCTCCTGCCCGGACGAACTCGCCGCAGACCAAATTTTAACAGGACGACGCAGGTCCTTAAATTCAGGAAAGATCTTGGTCTTGAGCAGTTCAAAAGGGTATTGATCGCGGAACCACAAAGTTTCGTTGGTCGTCATCGCATCCACGACGGCGGCACGCAATTGCCGCTCATGCGGGCTGAGCGTTTTGCTTACCAAAGCTGACAGAGAGTCAACGCTAAAACGAGACATCAGAGGCGCCAGTCTGCTTTTCACTAAATACAGTTTATTGTCGCCCAGTACAATCCCACACTGTTGTTCTAAAAAAGTGCGAAACTGATCATACTCGCTTTGTTCTAAGTGTTTATTTTCCAAAGTATTACCGCCACTAATTAATCGCAATGAACCCATTTTTTCACGGCTGTTGCCAATTCATCGGGGTTAAATTTAGCAATAAAGTCGTCAGCACCGACCTTTTCGATCATTGCGTGGTTAAATACGCCACTCAATGAAGTATGTAAAATAACATGCAAAGGCGCCAGCTTAGGATCCGCTTTTATCTCGGCGGTGAGGGTATAACCATCCATTTCAGGCATTTCAACGTCTGATATCAGCAAGCCTACACGCTCAGTGACGTCATTCTGACAGTCCATCTCCGCAATCTCTTTTAACCGGATCAGGGCTTCTTTACCATTTTTGGCCAGCTCAGTCTGAACCCCCAAAGGTTCTAATGCCCGTTTGACCTGATTACGTGCAACCGCAGAATCATCGGCAATAAAGACGATACGCTCACCAAGGTCACGTTGCATTTCCCCATCAGCGACGATTTCCTGACTGACCTCGGTATTGATCGGACAGATCTCATTCAGGATCTTCTCTACATCCAGGATCTCTACCAATTCATTTTCGATTTCAGTCACTGCCGTCAGATAGGAGTAACGACCCGCACCGGAAGGCGGTGGCATAATTTTTTCCCAGTTCATATTCACGATTCGTTCAACCGCACCGACCAAAAAGCCCTGCACCGAACGGTTGTATTCAGCGATGATAATGAAACAGTCTTTGATATTCTCAATAGGTGGTCCGCCGACAGCCAACGACATGTCAATCACGGAAATGGTTTGCCCCCGGATGTGCGCAACGCCGCGAATGAAAGCATTGGACTTAGGCATTGCCGTTAGGGGTGGACATTGTAGTACTTCTCTTACTTTGAATACATTGATCCCAAAGCGTTGACGCCCTCTGAGGCGAAATAGTAAAAGTTCAAGTCGGTTTTGACCCACCAACTGCGTTCGTTGGTTTACTGAGTCCAAAATACCTGCCATGTCATTCTCCTGCTATAAAACTGCTTATCGGAACAATGTTTGCTTGTACTCTACCATTCAAAGTCGCCCTTGAAGCGGTGAGGCAAATCACGCAAAATCTTTATACCTTGTTTCACCCCATAAGCATAGTCGAAACATCATGAGTTTGTTAAAAATTACATTATCCGCTTATTTCTTTCCCATAGTGGCATATTTTTTAGCCACGTCATTTGCTTATGGTCAAACCTATGAGTCAAAAGACATTGAAAAATTGGCAATAGACTTTATCTCGGCGCAGCTCCCAACGCCAACTCAGGCAGAAGAGCAACAACATGTGTCGGCACTGCCACTGGATACACGCATCCCTGAACGTCAATGCCTGCGTCCACTGCAAGTCGGCAGTAAGTCTAGCCCGCCATTTAACCGCCAGGTCACGGTCATGGTGCGCTGTGACGACCTCGAGTCCTGGGTTCAGTTTGTTCATGTAAAAATCGAAACACTGTTACCTGTCATAGTGAGTACCCGGATGATAGACAAAGGGGTGCTATTAACTGCAGAGGATGTAACAATCGAGATGCGACCCAAGCACTTTGTTCGGGCTGCCAATATTGACGATATAGCTTTGCTTGTTGGCAGTAAAACCAAACGCCGCATCCAACAGGGCAAACCGATTAGCATGTTTCAGATTTGCATGATTTGCAAGGGAGATAACGTGACAATCCTCGCCAGTGATGGCACACTTATGATTAAAACCAGTGGTATTGCCTTGCAGGATGGGAACTTAGGAGAACAAATCCGAGTCAAAAATGCAAGGTCAGGAAAAACGGTGCTTGCACGGGTGAAAGATGTTGATTCAGTAGCAGTCAAAATCTGATTTTTTTGCTAAAGTAAGCGTACGGCTTGCCGATATAAAGGCTGAAGCAATTTAACTAACGGGTCATCATCATGGTAAACAACATTAACGGTCAAAATCAGCCGAACAATGTTGCAACAAATGCAAAGCAACAACGTGCTGAATTACAAAGAAATGAAGCAAGTAATACCGCTGCTAAACCGCAAGCACAGGTAAAAGCGGCTGCCGACTCAGTGAGTCTGACGCCACAAGCACAACAACTCAAGGGGCTGCAAGAAAAAGCGCAACAAGCACCTTCTTTCGACAGCAAAAAAGTCGATGAGCTGAAAAAAGCCATTGCCGAAGGCAAATATCAGGTAGATGGTGAAAAGTTGGCTAAAAATATTGCTGCCTTTGAGTTCGATTTATTTGGATAGAGTATAAGTGGACGATCAAACGGCACTGTGTGCCCACCAGCTAACAGCGCAAATTAATCTTCTGGAAGCTCTGACCCAGCTTCTGGATGATGAGTTGGAGGCGCTAGCTTCTCGCAACGGTGACAACCTGAAGGAAATCGCACGCACTAAGCTCACGACCTTAAATCAGCTTCAAAAACTAGACAAAGATCTGTCCAAATATCCGCAAAGCACGTTTAGCCATGACGAAATAGTCCCCTTAACCGACCAGGTTAAAGAGTTATTATATCACTGTAAGAAACAGAATGACGTAAACGCACAAGCGGCACATCAGGCACAACTCACCGTGCGTGAGCTTAAAGATATTTTAATTGGTGCACCAACTTCGATGACGTATGGCCAGGATGGTAGTGTTGTCTCTAACATGGGTGAGCTGGTTAAAAACCTCAAAGCCTGATCCGTTAGGTCAGGTTGATCAGGTTATGCTTTTGTGGGAAACAAATTTTTGGTGATCACCAGGATCACGCCAAATACTTCGGCCAGAGTCCCTGCCATATATAAGTTAAGCGTCCACTCCTCAAAGTGCAATTTATCCATACCAACCAGCACCAGTACCAAATTCATAATGAATAACTGAACAACTAGAATACCGATAAACCACCAGGCGTATCTCTGCTTCAGGCCACGGTCTGACTCTGCATCTTTGACCTTTTGAACCTGCATGGGGTCCACATTGGTAAACTTATTTTCTTTAAAGTTATGCTTAATTTGTGCAGCAAGTGATGAGTGCTCTGCCTTTTGTGCTTCCCTGCTTTGTGTCATTACAACAGCTCCAGCGCATTGAGCTTATATTTGAGTGCCTCAACAGAAACACCAAAGTGAATGGCCATCTCAAAATGGGCGATTTTCTTACGATGCAGTCTTTTCACTTCTTCATTGGGCATTAACAAGTTTGCCGCAAACTGATTAGCAAACACTTCTTCTTCGTCTTCGCCAGTTGACGCACTCGGTCCTCTGAGGTCGATGTATTCGTATTCTTTATCTGTGTTGTCAGATTCGATGCGAGAAATATAATGACCCAGCTCATGGGCACAGCTAAACCGCTTACGATTTAAATGATCGTCCTGATGCAGCACGATAACAGGATCGACGCCGGCTTCTTTGATCAACGCCCCGGACACTTTATCCGGCAACGCCATCTCAACAACTTCCAGCCCAAGTGACTTACAGATAGTAACAGGATCAACCGGAAACTGGCTGTCACACCATAAACGACTAAGCACTTTTTGAGCTTCATTTCTCGGGTCCAGCACCGACAAACCTCCTATTGACCTGACCATTCGCCTCAGTCACGCTGAGGTAGTGTGTATATTTAAACAGTATAAATTGAAGGCACACTGAAAGCAAAGGACATAATTTGCCGGTTTTATTGACTAAGCTGCGCTCAGTAATACGTTACCCGTTCCACCTTGCGTGGCTTAACCTCACCAATATACAAATCGTAAACACGCTTCATATCCAGCTCCAGCTCAGTGGTGTAAATATCCCCGACCGCATAGCTCTTCATGACCTTAGCACCACGAATAAGACCCTGCACTTGGCTGCGTAGACCATCATTTTGCGCCACAGCCCCCTGTACCGTTGTACTGGCACTTAATCTGTGGCCATATACCTGTTCAGCCAACTCACGGTAAGCTTCCAGTTTGGATACCTTAATAGCCATCAACATTTTTTCGCTCTCACTGCTACCTGGCTGTGAACTCAAAGGAGCATAGCCAACGGCCTTAAGAACCGGGTAAGAGTCGGGTTTCACATAGCTGTATTCAACATGTTTATCTATGATAGAGCTACATCCTGCCAGCCCCAGTACCGTTGCAACAGCACAGGACTTGAGCAGGCCGACTACCCGTTGATGCCAAAGCGCTCTAAACTGATTCATAGGGGTAACTCCTCTGTGTGACCCATTGGCCGTATCATCAAGTAAATATTCTGTATGCACAAACCTTGCCAACACCATTGGCACGGGACTTGCTCAGTTAGAACAGAGATTTGCAATCAGTTCGGTAATAAAGTCATGAAATTGTCGCGTATTATGAGTGTGTTACTGGCTACCGCCAGTTTTGGGGCCAGCGCAGAGTGGTTTGAAGTCACAGGCTATGCCAATGCCCACACCGAAGATATGGCCGAAGCACGACAAGAAGCCGTGCAGGACGCCATTACGCAGGCACTGATCTTCTCCGGTGCGACCGTATCCAGTGTCCAGACACTGGCTGACGGAGTGTTAACACAAGATCAGATCAAGATTAAAAGTCATGGCGAGATCCAGCAGATCAACCTGGTATCTGAGCAAAAACAAGATGGTATCGTCAGTGTAACGTTGCACTTAGATATTTTCCCCAAGCTGGAACAATGCACTCAGGCCGCTGTTGCAAAACAAGTAACCATCACACAAAGCCAGCTCATTCAGCCACATCAGGCACGCTTGGGTCAAATTTTTGACATTGCCAAGGCCACCAGTGAACGACTGTATCATACCCTGGCACAACGCAAACTGACGGTGAAGCCCATTCCTTATCTGGATCATGCGATCAACGCCCGGCCCTTTTTCACTCAACGGTTTGAATATGATGAACAACTGATCGACTCTTTGACCACGTTAAGCAATAGTCAGTATGTGTTGATGAGTCAGATCACAGACGTCGCTGCCGGGGAACAAATGAATGATGATTACGCATTCTGGCAGGATGAGGAATACGTGCGCAGCTTTAAAATCGATTTTGTCGCATTCGATGCCCTTACCCGGGATAAAGTGTGGCAAAAGCACTATGCCGTCAGTGGCGTCTGGCCTTACGAAAAGACCAAGATTGTTGACGTCTATAGCGACACCTTTTGGCGTACCAATTATGCCAAACAGATCCAGAGCGTTTTTAACAGCGTGGCACAGGATCTGGACTCAGCCCTGTCCTGTTTGCCCAGCAGAGGCAAGATTTTACATCGCGAGCAGGGCAAGCTGGTCATCAATCTGGGCAGCAACCATGGTATTGAGATAGGCCAGTTGCTGACGATCTCTCATCGCCGGGATATGCAAAGCGCAACCAACCAGTTTTTTGCACAAAGTATCAAAACACTCAATCAAGTCCGTGTCACTCAGGTGAATGCTCAAAATGCGATCGCCGAAAACATCTCAAAACGTCCGCTGAATAATATTCAGATCAATGATTTGGTGGAAGTCATGGTACAAAAGCAGGAAGACTTTGCGCTGTAAGCGCGATACTCAGATAGAACACACAGTGAGGGTTAATAACCCACCGATAATTTGGATTACCTATCCCATTTAAAGCCGTTTTTACTGAAGTGTGATTGCTATATCAGAGTTGATTTGTAAAAGAAAAACGCTGGCGGCCCCTGCAGGAATCGAACCTGCAACTATCCCTTAGGAGGGGACTGTTATATCCATTTAACTAAGGGGCCACAACACTGCGCCAAAATAGTAAGCCTTTTCAGCTTATTGGTCAACCGATTGATTCTTAATAAAAATTAAATACGCTTTTATGAGTAGTGAGGACGGCAGTGACGTAATACGCGCCCTGCCGGATTGAGATTATCTGGCGGCCGTGGCACCGTGATCCAACACAAAATAAGGGATCGTCACCATGCAGCTTGCAACCACGAGACGGCTCTCAAAATCTAGCAAGCGCGCATTGACCTCAACACCCCTATCACGATAAATCATCGTGCCAGAGAGCACATGACTGGGGTCGGGTTTACCCGGCAAGGCTCTGCTATCCCGAGAAAAAACAAAATCACCGCTACGTGTGACCTGGATCTGTTGCTGCGACTTAAAATCCAGGGCCGCATAGCCGAGCTTCTGAAAAGCATGGATCAGGTTCTCAGACAGCTGATTACCCAACTGGTTGCTGCTTCGCAGCGTATCGTCAAAGCTCACAAAGCTCGTCACCGCCACCGAATGTGGATGTACGCCCAGCAAAGAGTCTGATAACTCCAGCGCTATCTGAGATGCATAGTTGGCGACCTGTTTACGATGTCGCTCGCTTACAAACCCAGGGTCAACCGGATGCTCAGCTTCAGGCGCCTGTTCTTCCAAAGCCTCGTACAACACTTCTATTTCACGAAATTTAGCCACTTTAGGCGTCATGGCTGTGGTCGTCACTGTTGACGAAGCAGGTTGATTGCCCATCATCTGACAGCCGCTCAACATCACGACCGACAGCGTTAAGCCACTCAAAATGCGTGTTTTCATAATCACTCACCCGCTCTTTGTAACCGGATCCCGTCGTGGATCGCACCGTCTCTCAGTGCATTCACCACCGATTGAGGTAAAAACCCTTGTGCTGTACCGACCACCATTTTGCTTTGCATGCCCACTATCCGAGCGTTGACTAAGATCCCGCCCTGGTGATGCGACAGTGTGCCTGCCAGCACGTATTTAAACGGCAACTCGTCAGACAGCTCTAAAAAGTCACGGCTGAAAATGAAATCACCATGTTTGGTGACTCGCATAAAATCCGTTGTTTTAAAGTCGATGACCGGCACGCCAAAATTATGCAGCTCGTGTATGAAACTTTCAGCAATCTGATTACCCAGCAAAGTAGCATGATTAAAGTCTTCATCTAAAAAGACAAAGCTCGATACCGCTACTGGTGTCTGATCATTAATGTATTTCACATTACTGACCATGTCTTGCATCAGCTTTTGTACGTAATGCGTCACGTTTTTGGCCGCCATACGTTGTGATACTGTCATTTGTTGCACCCCCCTGGGGTGCGCCTGAAACTGCTCCGCAGCACTAAACTTGCCAGGCGCCGCTGTTATTTCCTGGTGCTTTGTCATGCCCAGTTGTGCACACCCAACCAAGGCAAGGGCAGGTAACACAAGCGCTATCACAGATTTTTTCATCTTTGTCTCCACTAATACTGGCCGCGATGTAACTTACCGTCTCGCATTTGGGCTTTTTCATTTCCCCACAATACCGCTTTGGGCACAGATATGGTCGCAGCGGATGCAGTGCGGCTGTCAAGCATAGTGATCAATCGCGCATTGATCGTGTAATGGTCATGGCTTTCACTGATGGTGCCCGTTAGCGCGAGGTCAAATTTATGACGTTCACGCAACAGCGTTATATCACGGTTTAATAGGTTATCGGCACTTTCCGACAAAGTTAAAGTGCGTTGCAACCGAAACTCTACCACTTCCAGCCCCATTTGCGTTACATAGCTGATCAGACTTTCCTGAACCTGAGTGCTTAAGCCACTGCCCTGGTTGCTCGCGACAGCATTACCCAGCTGGTCAGCAAGGTAAAAGCTCGTCACTGCGACAGTGGCGCCGGGCTTAAGCGGGCGACTGTGCTCCCCCAAAGCGGCAGCAAGTTGCCCCATATACTGATGTAATGTCGGCAAGGGGGGCGCTTGCTCCACCTTGTCTTGTTCCTGCGCTTTCATTATTCCAGCGCAGCCACTGAGCAGCACCGACAGGGCCAGTGCGACTATCACGGCAGGAAGTTGCATAATGATCACCTCTTTCTATTTGACGAGACAAATGCAAGAAGCGATCCATTATGCGGTTTACGGGCATGTTATAACACGGTTGGATTGTCCGTGTAGTGACTTAACAAACACTGTGGGTGAAACGGTCTGAGCTCAGCGCACAATGCCTGCCCCTGCGCCTTATTTTCAAACGCGCCAAGTTTTAGCCGGAAATACCGTTGACCACGGACCTCCACTTGCTCGACATTAACCGGATGCTGCCGCAGTGGTGGATAGTCTTTTACCAGACGTTGGTGCACGGTTTTTAGCTGGCTTTGCTTTCTGGTAGAAGCCAGTTGTACTGCAAACTCAACCTTTTTTTTACCAGCCACTGTAGGCCTCTTTTCAGCGAACGCTTCCTTGACAGGTGCTTGTTCGGGTACGGAGACTTCAGGTACTTCAACAAGTGGCGTCGGCGCAGTCAGGCGCTGCTCGACGATGCCTGGCGACTTACTCTCTTGGGCGACCATCACCTCAGACTTTGTCCGTTGTGGATTTAGCGCCAACTGCAACTGTGTGCTTAACAAGTCAAGGTCCTGCTCAATGGCCAGTAACTCATTCACTTGCGGCGCCACCTGTTGCCACAGCGCAATACTGTGCTTCATCTGCTGCACTTCTGCATTCAGCTGCGTGATTTGCAGCTCTAATTCGGCCAGTCGCTGGTCATCCTGACCATTACTGGCGCACCCACTGACCAAGCCCAGCAAAGGCCATACCAGATAAGGTAATAACTTCATAGCTCGCTCCCTTTATTGTTTTATTTCTGTTTGTTCAAGCTGACACGGCACACCAGTTGTTTGCAATGCATTACAACGTAGTTGCAGTGGCGCTGTATCAACATCATTTTGCGTGAATGCAATCCCCAGCATGTAAGTCTCTGTCTTGTCGTCAAAGAGATAAAATGGGGGAGCAGTGATCAATTGACGGTGTCGCTGACGCAGTAACATGGCGTAGGTTTTTAATACCGGCAGAGAGGTAAAGCGCCCGACAGAGAGCACCGTGATAGCCTGGGTTGACAGAGGTGCAAGCTGCAAGTCAACTTCCACCAGCACATCCCCCTGCTGTGATAACGCCACTTCCACTTGCTCGCTGTGCGTCAGCCCGCGCTTGGTCGCATTGGCAACCTTTGCCCGATAGCGACCCGGCTTAATATCTGTGAATACATAATATCCGTCATACGCCGCCTGGGTGCGTGCAATCTGAGCTCCTTGTTCATCAAGCAAAGTTACATCGGCGTAGGGCACAGGGGCGTTTTCAGTATCGGTTTGTTGATACACGACCCCCTCTACTTCACTGGTGTTGACCAAAGGGAGCTCCAAATACTCAACATAACCTCGCCGTGGTGTTATCGCCATCCCTTCAATCGCAGGGGTAACAAAAGGCATCGCAAGGCTGTCAGTATCAATCACCATATCGGTTTTTTGATTAACCGGCATACCACTGAGTAACACCAGCCCCTGCTCGTCGGTGGTGCCCTGCATATAGTTTTGTAATGCCCGCACTCTGACTTCGGGTACCACTTCATCTAACTCGTCAAACACCCCATTGGCATTGTGGTCCAGATAAACCTTGACCAACACCGCACCATTGCTGGCCAATCGTCGCTGACTGAACAACAGCCGTTCGCTTTGAGGGTGATAACCAAAGCTAAACTGCCCATTTATCCCCACTTCCCATTCATCGTAACTGTCATAACTGAGCTGGCTGTTCAAACGAATTTTGTCGCCCAGCCAGTTCAAACCCAGTTCGCCTTTTTGATAATCAGTTTCAAGCGTCTCTCTGAAACTCAACTCAACGTTAAATTGCTCATTTAAACTGCGATAAAAACGCGTTTCATAGGCTATCAACTCAGTGTGTGGGTGCAAATCATAATCAAAAATCAGGCGACCAAATATACGCCCCAAGCGGGTCTGAAATCTCAACTGACCCGACGTTGCGTGGTTGCCAGCAGCATTGTTAGATTGCCACTGCATCTGATTGCTGATATTCACACGACCTAAAGAGAGACTTACTCGATTGGTCAGCAAAGTATATTCAGTATCCTGATCGGAGCGATTCCATTGCACCTGATTTTGATAAGATAGCTGCTTATTCAGGACATTAAACATGCCCGACATACGCATATACAGCCCTCGAGTATCACGATGGTCATTATTCACTTTTGACGTGTTGAGCAATCGACGCTGTGTCTGCCAGCCCGCACTGATGGCCTGTCCAGCCCATTCAGTTCTGGCACTGAGTCTGGCACGGTGCTGCGATTCGCTGTCGTGGGATAAGTCCAGATTGAGGAGCATTTTTTTCCACAGACTTAGCGTACCACCCGTCGTGACTGTGCGCTCAATAAGCGCTTCATTCGACAGCGCCTGAGCAATACCGGCATAGACCGACATGGAGTCAGACAGACCCAGGTCGTAACGACCGTGAAAATGCAGACCTGATTGCGTAGTCAGGGCAAAATCTTTATTTAATATTGAACTGCCGTTGTCAGTGACGGACACATCAAAGTAGCCCTGACCACTTTTCAGTCCGGTGCCTTCAACAAAATAGCTGCGCTGCTCACGCTCTACCTGTCCTTGTGGCCCATATTTAACCAGTTCAAATTGATTACTACCAAAGTACAACGGGATACGGTCAAAATCATAACGACCTGTTTGGATCTGGAGTTGCTGCGCAACCAACAAATCATTGTGATACAACTCGACGTCCCAGCCAGCCTGCACCGAGCCACTGATCTGGACACTTTGCTCCTGTATTTCAGAATTCAGCGGCTTGTCGGACACTCGCACCCCAATACCTTGTCCGGTGGACTGCCCGGTACCAATATGGGTCGCCTGAATATCACCAACCTCTAACTGTGTGGCCTGCACCTGACCTAACAACCGCCCCTGGGCATCCTCCCTCTTCCCCTTAAAGCGACCCTGATCCAGCGCATCTCCCTCTGTGCCTGCAATAAAGTACTCTACATTCCAGAATGCCAGGTCATGTGCGCCCAACACCGAATAATAAAAAGCATCTTCATCATTGTCGCGACGATACCCGAACTGCGTGTCCATTAAGGGAGAAGATAATATTTGGTAAGGGTTAGGTTTCCAGGCGAGTCTAGAAGCTGAGCCGACGTTATACTGTGCAACCTTGCGATTAGCTCGTGCCTGACGCTCCAAAGCAGGCAACGGCAAAGGAGACTGTACCAACAATCTTTGGTCGCTATAGTTGAACTGAAGATGCAACCCAAACCAGTCTGCAATCAGCGCAGACTCAACGAAGACTTCGCCCTGTACATGGGAAATATCCTGCTCCGAAAACCGATATTCCTGCTCGTTGACCCTGGCTCGTTTTTGCGCACTATCAAGTAAAAAAGTACGCTCAGGGCTAAGGTACCAGCCGGTAAAATAGTCAGGCTGATTGTCATCGCTGATGGCAAAGTCCAGCACGGCAAACAAGCTGCGTAATTCGACTTGCGCATCGCGCTTACTTTTGACCGCAAACACCTCACCCAGATACACCCCGTCAGCATAAACAGACAAGAACAGGTCTTCACCTTCCGGGATCCCGGCCTGCTCAGGCTGATTATTCACCGTCAGACTGGCCTGTGACTGCGACAGTTTTGCCTGTATGCGTTGCAGCGTATTGAGAACCTCAGAGAAATCCTGTTGTGAGGTCCCATGTGCTGGCATTGTACTTGCGCAAATCAAAGCGAATACCACGCATGGTGCGATTCTAGCCATTAACCAGCCTGTATTCAGGGCACAGTAATAGAGAAAATGCGCTCAGCAAATGACTGTCCTTGATATTCATCACTGCCTGTATAAACCACTTTTAACTGCCCGGAGCGCACTCCCTGGAACATGCTCGGTTCCAGCAGTTTCAGCTGCAATTGTGCCTGACTAAGTTCCGGGTAAATACTGAAGCTGTTAACCAGTGCAGCCTCCTCCCAGTTTGCTCCACTTTGGGCACGCCAGAAAACGCGCACTCCGCCAAAGGGACTCGCACCTCCCTTGCGTGACAAAGTCAGATTGACCGTTTCTAATTGACCCGTCTGGCCACGGCTCAGAGTGGCTTCATCAATAGACACTTGAGGTGTGGATGCGGACTGACGGTAGAGCAGCGGAATGCTGTAACTCATGATCATATTAAGCCTGATCCCTACCCCTTCCTGATCCAGATCTTTTTTCTCAGGTAATGCCTGAAAGAACAGGTGCGAGCGATACTCTCCCACAGCCATGTTTCTTTGGCGGCGCAACGCCAGCTTAACGACCTGACGCTCACCTGGCGCAAGACGAACCTGTTTCGGTGTCATTCTGAGCAACCCACTCAGGCGCATGGGATTTTCCTGCTCAGACACATCTGTGTAGCCACCTTGTGGCAACGCCATTTTTTCTTTAAAACTCAAACGATAGGTTTTATATTCCTGACTACTGTTGATCAGAAACACCTTAGCACTGCGCTGACGCTTATCAAAGACAACCCGAGTGGGTGAAATCAATAAATTCGCGTAAACTTGTGCTGTCCAAGACAGTATTGCGAACAACACGACGTGGGTAATATACTTCATTGAAATTTGCCTATTTTACTGCTCATAGAGGCGAGTACCGGTGTTTCCCAGCTATTAGCTAAGTCAATAGCTTACTTCGACACTGACTGTAGTTGCATATTGACCATCGACATAAAGCGCTGCTGACCCCTGACTTTGTAACGTACCGCCAATTAACAGGCGGGCGCGGCCATCCCGGTCAGTGAATACCCTGGCAGGATGATGTAATTTAGTCACACTCAGTTTTCCCTCGGTGATGAGGTTACTATGCGCTAACTGATCATTGAGCAAATCAGTCGATATATTCAGATAAACACCCGCAGGAAACGATTCCAGCAGAAGTTCAGCCGGGTGTCCTTTTTTGATCACATGAATGCTGCCCGATGAGCTTGTGCCACCGCCTGGTGACACCACAACACTGCTCGCAACACTGGGGTCTGCCACGATTATAGTGCCAAAACTCAGATCCGCATTACGTACAATATTGGCCTGACCGCTCCAGCTGCAGAACAAGCCCAAAAGCACAGCCAGCATTTTCATAGGAGACCAGCGGACACCTTGCCCGCCTATACACACTAGTAGCTTAGCTCTACGTTAAAAGTGCCTTCATATTGACCATCAAGGTAATTGCCCTTATCCGCGCTTTCTGTCGTAAGCGTCGCGCCCACATTAAAGGCGATTTTACCGTCGGCATCAGCCTGAAGCGTAGTCGTTGCAGCAGCGGGGGTGGTGCCAGAAGTTACATAATAAGTAAAAGCGCTCAACTTGAAGCTTGGTGTACCTGGTGGCAAACTTTGTGGCAACACATCCGTCTCAGTCGGGTTGGTAATGGTCAAAGAGGCATAGGGTGCGACACCATCAACAGTAAACTTAGCAGGAGTACCTGGCTCCAGAATCGCAATTTCGGCTTTTGACACGTCAGTTGAAGCGGCTCGTGGTGCCGTATTGGGATTGGCAGAAATAATCAAAGTAGCCGTTTCTACACCACCCACATCACCACTGGCACGGATCGTACCAAAGCTCAGCGGCTCAGTATTTTCAAAAGTGAAAACATTTTTTACTGTTACTGACGCTTTAAACTCCGCAGGCTGTGCAGTAGTCAGTACCGGCATTGCAGCCAGGATTGAGAGTAGAGAGTACTTTTTCATTAACTTTTCCATCAGTAGGTCCTTTTTATCAAATAGCCGTATCCGTAATCGGCCAACAAATTTCGTGCACAGTGCATGGTCACCAAACACGTAAAACTACAACTTTATAGTGATTATTTATCATTAATCGAACGCCCTTGGGTAGAAAGGTGCTCAATTTGAATAAAAACACTACTCAGATGTCTAATATATCGTGACTAAATATAAAACTTCCAACTTTATTTCAAGTGTTTTTAGTTAGTTAACTAATTTACAGGGTTGGCCACTGGCCTTAATTAAACGACAAAACAAGATACTTTCCTGCTCTGACCCAAACCCCGAAGCCTGTGTAAGGAAGAACTGGGAGCCATTTTGCGCAGGTGTTTGTGAATAAACTGTAACAGTATTAAATATCTCAGGATAATAACTTTGTATGAGTGAAAGAGATATCTTGATCCGTTGATTCTGTGCCTGTGCACGCGTATCTAGCAGATGACGACCAAATTGCACCACATACTGACTATGTCCCGATGTAGCAAAGGTATTCGTGACCGCTGTCGGCTCCACCCGGTGGGTAGTAACAGGCTTTTCTGACTGAGTCAGCTTTTCTTCAATTGGCTTAATCCCACTGGAATCAGATAACAAAGTCAGCAGCTGAGTCAGGTCCTGCTCCATCTTAGCCACTCGTTCAATACTAGCTTTGTGCTGATTGTAGGTTTTGATTAATTCAGCCCGGGCTAGCGCCTCGGCCTCTTCATCCGGTGATGGGTTTGAACTGCAAGCAGATAAGAGCACAGTGACTGCAAGTAATATCGCATACATTATCGCACGCGTTGTGGTGCGTCGATGACACATGCCGGAATGGATCAACATCGATGTCGTGCTCCTTCTAAAACAAGCGGCCTTCACTGGCCGCCTACAACATATTACGTCTTTAGTACCTTAAATTGCAACAGGCGCTTTAATGTTAGGGTCAGCATCATACCCCTCTATTGCAAAATCTTCGAAACGGTAATCATAGATAGAGTCTGGCTTACGCAGGATATTTAGCGTCGGCAGGCCTTTCGGCTCTCGCTGTAACTGCTGCTCAATCTGCGCCATATGGTTTGAGTAGGCATGCAAATCACCAAAGCTCACAATCACTTCTCCAGGTTCTAGGTCGCATTGCTGCGCCAGCATATGCACCAGCAGAGACAAACTGGCGATGTTATACGGCAGTCCCAGGAAGATATCTGAGCTGCGGATGTACAGTTGGCCGGATAATTTGCCATCTGCCACATAGAACTGATAAAGCAAGTGGCAAGGTGGCAACGCCATACGACCAGCCTCTACGTTCTCCTGTGGACTCATAGACTCATCAGGCAGATACTCAACATTCCAGCCATGAAATAAAATACGGCGGCTATTCGGGTTGTTTTTCAATGTATCAACAACATAGTCAATCTGGTTAATCTCACCACCTTCTTTGGTCGGCCACGCCGTCCACTGCTTACCATAAATCGGGCCCAGATCTCCGTTTTCCAGCGCCCATTCATCCCAGATTTTAACGCCGTTTTCATTCAACCAAGTTTTATTGGTATCCCCTTTTAAGAACCAGATCAACTCATTGGCAATACTCTTAAAGTGCAACTTTTTGGTGGTCAGCAACGGAAAACCATCCTGGAGGTTATGACGGATCTGACGGCCAAATACGGAGCGCGTACCTGTACCAGTTCGGTCCCCTTTCTGGGTGCCGTTTTCTAATACATCTCGCAACAACTCCAAATACACTTTCATGCTTTACTCCTCAAAATGATCTCTCTATTGACCCTACACAAGGGGTTTGTCTGGTACAAAAGTATACTACGTTCGCACGCCGGGGTAACTAATTCACGGTGGGATTTATTGCAAGGCAGACAGGGACCCCGAGCTCGGGGTCCCGAAGTAGTTTAAGCGCTCGCTGTCGAGGTGCGCTTGTGGCTCCAAAGCATCAAGCCAAGGCCACCTATCACCATAGGTAAGGATAAAATTTGACCTTGAGAAATCATGCCAGCATACAAGCCAATATGCGCATCCGGTTCACGGAAGTACTCAACGATAAAGCGGAATGTACCGTAGCCAACCAGGAACAAACCAGCAATACTGCCAGCCGGACGCGGCTGCTTGCGATACCAAATCAGCATGATGAATAACACCAAGCCTTCCAAAAAGGCTTCGTAGAGTTGCGACGGGTGACGAGCAAGCGGGCCGCCTGTCGGGAAAACCACCGCCCAGGGCACATCTGTGGGGCGACCCCACAACTCACCATTGATGAAGTTACCAATACGCCCGGCCAACAGGCCCACAGGGACCATAGGTACTACAAAGTCGCCCACGGCCAACGGTGACTTCTTAAATCGCCATGCAAAGATAAATATACCTGCAATGACACCCAATGCGCCGCCATGGAAGGACATGCCACCCTGATCGATGCGCAGCAGGTACATCGGGTTTTCAAGGAAGAGGTTGAACTGGTAGAAAAATACGTAGCCAATTCGTCCACCCAGGATAACCCCCAACATGCCATAAAATAGCAAGTCACTGACTTCATCTTTAGTCCAACCCGAATTGGGCTTATCGGCTTCTTTATTCGCCCACCACATGGCAAACGCAAAACCGATTAAATACATCACGCCATACCAGCGCACACTCAGGGGTCCAATCGAAAAGATAATTGGATCGATTTCTGGAAACTGCAAAGCCATCGCTTTCCCTCAATAAAATAACATTTTTCCCGCAATCACCACGAGCAGTAACGCGAACACTTTCTTAATCACTGGCACCGGCAGATAGTGCGTTGCTTTGGCGCCCATTGGCGCGACAAACCAGGATGTCAGCACAATACCAAATAATGCCGGCAAATACACAAAACCGGCAAACCCGTCTGTTAATTTCAATGCCTGTCCACCCGACACGACATAGCCAACAGAGCCAAATAAGGCAATCACAATCCCACTGACTGCCCCGCAGCCTATCGCTCTGCGCATATCCACAGAAAAGTAGCTCAACAGTGGCACAATCAATACGCCACCGCCAATCCCTATCATCGCGGACAAAGCGCCCATCAGGGTGGTGATAGCGGTTAAAACCGGGCCAGGCGGCAAATCGCGCGGCTTTTCAGGGGCTGATGATTGAGAACTGAAGACCATTTTAACGGCAATAAGCAACACTGAAATGACAAACGTCCACTTTACCCAGTGCACCGGGATCAGTGAAACCATAAAGCCACTGACTAAAGCGCCCAGAGCCACGCCCGTCATCACCCAGGGCGCAATCTCCCAGGGCACATTGTGATTTCGGTGGTGCGCCAGCGCGGAGGAGGTTGACGTAAATAATATTGACGCCAAAGACGTCGCAATGGCCACAACAATCACATGTTCATTAGCCAGTACCTCGAAATACAATAAAATTGCCGACAGTACCGGGACGATGATCAAACCGCCGCCAATGCCTAATAACCCTGCAAGGAAACCAACCACACAGCCAAGCAAGGCGCAGCTCAAAATGAGTAACACACTGATTGTCATAAAGACGCTCTTATTATTATGGGCGCGTTATAGTAACGTATCTGAGCGAACGCCTCCAGTCGCGGTTCAGACAGTATCACTTTTGGTATAAAGTAACTCACTTAGCCCATGCGCTATCAGAAATTCACGTAATAGACGGTGAACCTGTTTGGCACTGGATGCCATAAGGCACTGAGTGAGCAAGGCTTCCATATCTTTTACCGCAAGCCGGCGCAGTGTCCACTTTATCTTATTCAGGGAGGAAATATTCATACTAAGACGACGAAATCCCATTGCCACAAGTAAGATGGCACCTTCCGGCTCACCACCCAGCTCACCACACAAACTAAATGGTAGCTCTAGCTGCTGACAGTCATCGGCAATTTTTTTCAGTACCCGCAGCACACTGGGATGATAAGGCTCAAACAACTCAGCCACCTGTGCATTGGCCCTGTCTACCGCCAGCAGGTATTGCGTTAAATCATTGCTACCCACCGAGCAAAAATCGACTTTTTCAGCCCATTCAGGCAATAAAAAGATACTCGATGGCACTTCAAGCATCACGCCGATGTCGGGTTTATCTATGGTATAAAATTGGTCGGCCCATTCTTCTTGTAGTTCAAAGTAGGCCTGTTCCAGCAGACCCAGAGCTTCATCAACTTCCTCGGTATGGCTAACCATAGGCAGCATAATACGTAAATTGCCCAGGCCCGCATTGGCTTTAAGCATGGCCTTGAGTTGATCTAAAAACAGCTCTGGATGATCAAGCGTAACCCGGATCCCTCGCCAGCCAAGAAAGGGGTTATCTTCATTGATATTAAAGTAGTCCAGTACCTTATCGCCCCCTATATCCAACGTACGCATAATGACAGGCTCAGGATGATAACGAGCCAGCACATCGCGATACCAGCTCTCCTGCTCAGCCTGAGAAGGGAATTGTCCACGCTGCATAAACCAGGCTTCGGTACGATACAAGCCCACACCATCACAGTACTTAGCACTGAGATGCTCGGTCGATAAGTCCAGGCCGGCATTGAGCAACAGGCTGATGCGTTCACCATCCGCAGTGACAGAGGATAAATGGTGTTCAGCTTCAAATTTGTCGTGTAGCTGGCCCTCTTTGAGCTTGAGTGCGGAGTACTCATTACGTAACACGTCGGAAGGCGAAATATAAACACGCCCGGCGTAGGCGTCGAGGATCATATCTTTGCCATCGAACTGCAACAAGGGTATGTCTTCAATCCCCCAAATAGCAGGGATCCCCATTGCCCGAGTCAAAATGGAGGCATGTGAGTTTGCCGAACCGTGCACACTGATGACCCCTTTGAGTTTGTTTTTAGGGACCTCGGCCAGCATCGCGGGTGTCAGTTCATTGGCAATTAAAATGGTGTTATCCGGGTAGCTCTTAACCATGCTCTCGGTGCTGACCAGGTGATGCAGAACTCTGAGCCCCAGATCTCGAACATCGACCGCCCGCTCTCGTATGTATGGATCAGACATGGCTTCAAACTGCGTCACCAGCTCAGTAATCACATGCTTTAGCGCAGATTTAGCATTCCACCCCTGCTCCAGTTGCTGTTCAACACGCTGCCCCAGACTGCGGGCATCCAGCAGTTGCTGATACACTTCAAACACAGCCAGAGCTTCTTTGGGTAACGAATCGCTGAGAGTATTTTTCAGCACATGAAACTCTTGTCGGGTCGCAGCAACCGCCTGCTGGAATAATTGTCGCTGCTGATGTATTTGCTCACACTGCTGAGATTCAATACTGGCAAAGTCGAGTTTAGGGATAACGACAAAGGCTTCACCCAGGGCAATACCAGGCGCACTTGCAACCCCTTTAAGCACCGATGTTTTATGACTGGAAGCATCCTGCTTCAGGACAGATTGTAATTCCACCTGCGCAAGTTGTGAGGCCAGCTGGGCAGACAGTGTAATTAAGAAGGACTCCTCATCATGGCTGAAGACGCGCTCTTCTCGTTGCTGAACTACAATCACGCCCAGCACTTTTCGTTGATGCACAACAGGTACAGACAAAAAGGCATTGTAGCCCTCTTCGTGCACCTCGGCGTGTAATTTGAATCTGGGGTGACTCTGGGCATGCGCGATATTGATGGGCTCTTCACGCTGGGCAACCAACCCAACCAGACCCTCTGTAAAGCCGACCCGAAATTGGCCAACGGCGTCCGGATTGAGGCCGTCACTGGCCATCAGTACAAAGTTGTCCTGACTATAATCGGCAAAGTAAACGGAACAACACTCAGTGTGCATTGCTTCCTTAACCATCATCACAAAGCGAGATAAGGCCGTTTCGAGGTTATCCTGCTGTGAGACTACCTCCGCGATGGTTCGTAATGTTGCTAACACACCTGACTCCTAAATTGGTAGAAATCGCTCTGTACTGCTCATTTACTCTTTCTGTTAAGCATAACCAACACTGGTGACGATACGCTATGCTATCTAACGACGTCGCCAGTGGTCTTTATGTGCATGTTCTTTACGATTAAAAGGCATCGCAAAGGGGGCAAACTCTTTCATCACCCTGCGGTATACATCGCGTTTAAACGACACAACCTGGCGCACAGGATACCAATAACTGACCCAACGCCAATCATCAAATTCAGGGTGATGTGTGCGCATTAAGTCTACATCTTCATCTTTGCACTTGAGTTTCAGCAGAAACCATTTTTGCTTCTGGCCAATACACACTGGACTTGAGTCTTTACGGATCAGTCGCTTTGGTAATTTATAACGTAACCAATGTTTTGAGCTGGCAACGATTTCCACATCTTCCGGTCGTAGCCCAACCTCTTCATGCAGTTCACGGTACATGGTCTGCTCGGGCGTTTCACCTTCATCCACACCCCCTTGCGGAAACTGCCATGAATGCTGGCCATAGCGCCGCGCCCAAAATACCTGCCCCTGATTGTTACAAATAACAATTCCTACATTGGCACGAAATCCTTCGGCATCAATCACCTTAAGTGCCTCGTATATTTGTTTGATATGATTTTGATTGTTCCACAACTCAGAGCACTGGGCAAATTTAATTCCTGCTTTTACGCAACTTACCCACAACTTGTGCATAAGTTTGACTAATCATGATGATTTTACAAACAAATCCACAATAACCTAGTCAAATTTGCATTTTCTCCACAGAATCTGTGGATAATTATGTTTATATACTTGTATTTATCCAATGGATGGCCATTTTTGACTCTAAATGATGTTGGATGAAATTTAAAAAAGCCATATAAATCAGAAAATTAAATCTAGATAGTGGGAAAGTCACAGCTTAAAGAATAACCCACAGAGAAGACGTTCAAAAAACACACAAACCTGTATTAATCCACATTTCCTAATTATTTTTGTTACCATACGAGGCCAATCAGATAGTAACGAGCCAGACTGTGCAAAAGCCCACCCCACCCCAATCCATTGCTGAACTCATGACCCGTGTAGATGCCATTGCCGGGCAGACCCTGGGGGAACTGGCTGCGCAGTTTCATTTTAAAACCCCACAAGATCTGACCCGGGAAAAAGGCTGGCCTGGCCAGCTCATTGAATATGTGTTGGGAGCCAGTGCAGGCTCTAAACCAGTGCCTGACTTTGAGTTTATCGGTGTCGAACTAAAAACCCTGCCCATAGGCTATAACGGCAAACCACTCGAAACCACCTATGTGTCAGTGGTTCCCCTCACCAATCTGACCGGTTTACGCTGGCAAGACAGTACCGTAAAGAAAAAGCTTACTCATGTATTGTGGCTACCGATTTTAGCGGAACGAGACATAGCCCCGGTTGATCGCACCATAGGGACAGGCTTTTTATGGCAACCAACTGCGATTCAGGAGCATCAGCTACAACGAGACTGGGAAGAACAAATTGAATTAATTGCACTTGGGCGTGTAGATGAAATTAGTGGCAAACTTGGTGAAGTAATGCAGATCCGACCAAAAGCCGCCAATAGTAAAGCGCTGACAGACGCCATTGGTCCACAAGGTAAACTGATAAAAACCCTGCCACGCGGGTTTTATCTGAAAATGCAGTTTACACAGGGGATTTTGTCGCAACAGTATGCTGGTTGAGCCTGATTGAATATGTCAGGCTCCCTGTATCAAATGACTATTTTTTCAAACTGATATGGTAAAAGCCATGATCTTCAAAAGTAACCCAGCTTCCTTTGTTACAGTCCGCTGCAGTCCCTTTGCTGAAGTATACTACCACCTCTTTTTGTGCACCAAGTGCAACCAATAAGCTACTGTATACCGCGTTACAGAACTTGCCTTTTTCCGAATCGTTTAAAAAACAGATCCCACCATTACTTACTACACCATCTATAGAAGCATACAATCGACTATTCGCTCCCAGTGATACTGAACTCACTTTACCTTTACATGAGTAGTTTGCAAATGCAGGTGCACTAATGCTGGCTGCAACCAAAGAAATAGACGCAATAAGTTTTTTGAATTTCATAATTAGTCCTTTATTAGTTATTATCTGGCCGGGTATGATACAGGAACATAGAGTAAATTGCACAAAAAAGCCGCGTTAAATTACGCGGCTTTTTTATCTGGTCAGATTGATTACTGACCTTTGATCTCGCTACGACCTTTGTAGACAGCCTTATCGCCAAGCGCTTCTTCGATACGTAATAGCTGGTTGTACTTAGCAACGCGGTCAGAACGACACAGTGAACCTGTCTTGATCTGGCCAGCTGCTGTACCCACAGCTAAGTCTGCAATCGTTGCGTCTTCTGTTTCGCCTGAACGGTGAGAAATAACCGCTGTGAAGCCTGCATCCTGCGCCATCTTGATTGCATCCAGTGTTTCAGACAGTGAACCAATTTGGTTGAACTTAATCAGGATAGAGTTACCGATCTGCTCATCGATACCACGCTTAAGGATCTTCGTGTTGGTAACGAACAAATCGTCACCGACCAGCTGGACTTTATCACCGATCTTATCTGTCAGGATCTTCCAGCCAGCCCAATCACTTTCGTCCAGGCCATCTTCGATAGAAACGATTGGGTAACGTGCTGCCAGATCGGCCAGGAAGCCTGCGAAGCCTTCAGAATCGAATACTTTGCCTTCACCCTGTAGGTCATATTTGCCGTCTCTGTAGAACTCAGAAGCTGCACAATCCAGCGCCAGCGTCACATCCTGGTTCATTTCATAACCTGCTGCGGCAACCGCTTCAACGATCACTTCCAGAGCTTCTTCATTTGATTTAAGATCTGGTGCAAAGCCACCTTCATCACCTACAGCGGTATTCAGGCCACGTGACTTAAGTACTTTTTTCAGGCTATGGAAGATTTCTGCACCCATGCGCAGTGCTTCACGGAAGCTTTTCGCACCAACCGGCTGAACCATGAACTCCTGAATATCAACGTTGTTGTCTGCGTGCTCACCGCCGTTCAGAATGTTCATCATAGGTACAGGCATAGAGTACTGACCAGCAGTGCCATTGATGTCTGCAATGTGTTCGTACAGTGCAACACCTTTTTCCTGAGCAGCAGCCTTAGCGGTTGCCAAAGACACTGCCAGAATCGCGTTTGCACCCAGCTTTTCTTTGTTTTCAGTGCCGTCTAAATCCAGCATCAGCTGATCGATTGCACGTTGTTCCAGGGCATTGTGTCCGTTCAGGGCTGCTGCAATTTCATTGTTCACATAGTTTACCGCAGTCAGTACACCTTTACCCAGGTAACGAGCTTTATCTCCGTCACGTAATTCAAGTGCTTCGCGAGTTCCTGTTGATGCACCTGATGGTGCACATGCGCGGCCCCATGCGCCCGACTCTAAATGAACATCGGCTTCAACGGTAGGGTTACCACGTGAGTCCATAACTTCACGGCCAATCACTTTTACGATTTTTGACATCTTGATTCCTCTTTTCCCAAAGTGGTGAGTGTGTTGTGTGTCTGCTTTCGCATTGCTATATAACCGCGCTGGGTTTATTGATGGCCCATGCAAAGTGGAGCCTGACAGTTACATAGCAATGCGCTGGATTATTTAACGCATTCGGTAATTAAAAAAGCCGTGCACTGAGGCACGGCTTTTTATTATTAAGAGTCAGCTTTTTGGTAGCTGAACGCAGCTGCAACGAAACCCTCAAATAACGGGTGGCCGTCGCGTGGCGTAGAAGTAAACTCAGGGTGGAACTGAGCGGCAATAAACCAAGGGTGATCTTTATTTTCGATGATCTCAACCAGCTTTTTGTCTTCTGACAGGCCAGTGAATGCCAGACCAGCCTGCTCAAGGCGCTCAACATAATGGTTGTTCACCTCGTAGCGGTGGCGGTGACGCTCTGTGATCTCCGCATTGCCATATACGTCGCGTACTTTTGAACCTTCTTTCAGGTGACACAGCTGAGCGCCTAAGCGCATCGTGCCGCCCAAATCCGACTCTTCGGTACGGGTTTCAACCTTACCATCAGCATCTAACCATTCAGTGATCAGACCAACTACCGGATGAGGTGATTTGGTATCGAACTCAGTCGAGTTAGCACCTTCCAAACCTGCTACATTGCGTGCGTATTCAATCAGTGCAACCTGCATTCCCAAACATATGCCCAGGTAAGGTACCTTGTTTTCACGAGCATATTTGGCCGCCAGGATCTTACCTTCAACACCACGGTTACCGAAACCACCCGGTACCAAAATCGCATCCAGATGCTCGAGCAGTTCAGTGCCTTTGCTCTCGATGTCCTGTGAATCAACATACTCGATGTTTACGGTCACTCGATTCTTAAGTCCCGCGTGCTTAAGCGCTTCATTGACTGACTTGTATGCGTCTGGCAATTCAATGTATTTACCAACCATACCAATGGTCACTTCACCAGTCGGGTTTGACTCCTGATATAACACTTGTTCCCACTCTGACAGGTCCGCTTCCGGTACATCCAGATAGAAACGACGACATACCAGGTTATCCAATTCCTGAGATTTAAGCAGCGCAGGGATTTTGTAGATGCTATCTACGTCCTGCAATGAAATAACGGCTTTTTCTTCTACGTTCGTGAACAGTGCGATCTTAGCGCGCTCATTGGCTGGTAATTTGCAGTTTGAACGACAAACCAAAATATCCGGTTGAATACCAATTGAACGCAGTTCTTTAACAGAATGCTGAGTTGGTTTAGTTTTCACTTCGCCCGCAGCGCCCAGGAAAGGTACTAGGGTCAAATGCATAAATAAAGCGTGCTCACGGCCCAGCTCAGTACCGAGCTGACGGATCGCTTCAAGAAAAGGTTGTGACTCGATGTCACCCACAGTACCACCAATTTCAACAATGGCGATATCGTGGCCTTCAGCGCCTTCAAGTACACGACGTTTAATGTCGTTGGTGATGTGTGGGATCACCTGGATAGTCGCGCCTAGGTATTCACCTTTACGCTCGCGACGCAGCACATCTTCAAAAACACGACCTTGTGTGAAGTTGTTGCGGCTGGTCATTTTGGTGCGAATGAAACGCTCATAGTGACCTAAATCCAAGTCAGTTTCTGCGCCGTCTTCTGTCACAAAGACTTCACCATGTTGGATCGGGCTCATCGTGCCAGGGTCAACATTGATATAAGGATCCAGCTTAAGGATAGTGACGTTTAAACCACGCGCTTCTAATATTGCAGCTAATGAAGCAGCAGCAATACCTTTACCCAAGGAGGAAACAACTCCGCCCGTTACGAAGATAAATTTTGTACTCATGCGAACCCTAGAATATCAGGAAAAATGGAATTTAAATAAGAATCAAGACGGGGCAATAGTATAGCAAAAACGCTAGGGGCAATCCAGCGAAAAATCACCCCCTTTAATTATTCTCACCTAAGCGCTGGCGTCGTTTGACTTCTTCCCAGGCATCATCCATTTGCGCCAAACTGGCGTCAGATAAGGCAATCTGTTGTTCCGCCAGAATACCTTCAATGGCGCTGAAACGGCCAATAAATTTGTCACTCGCACGGCGTAATAGCTGTTCCGGGTCACGTTTTACATGTCGCACTACATTCACGGTGGCAAACAACAAATCTCCCAGCTCCTCAGCACTGTGCTCAGACAGCGGGTCCTGACTCAGTGCTTCATTCACCTCAGTGACCTCTTCAGCCACTTTATCCAGCGCGCCCTGATAAGTAGGCCAGTCGAACCCCAAAGAAGCCGCGCGCCTTTGAATTTTCGCCGCCCGCGAAAGAGCGGGCAGGTTTAGTGGCACATCGTCACCAAAGCCCGTAGACTGAGCACCACGCTCAGTGTCTTTGATTGCCTGCCACTGCGCCTGTAATTCGGCGTCACTCAATGTCGCATCCGGTGTGTCAAAAACATGGGGGTGACGGCGTACCAGCTTATCGTTTAGCCCCTTCACTATGTCTTCAAACTCAAACAACCCGGCTTCTTTACCCAACTGGGCATAAAATATCACCTGAAACAGTAAATCCCCCAACTCATCTTTGAGCCCGGCAAAATCTTGCTTTTCTATGCTATCGGCCACTTCGTACGCTTCTTCCAGTGTATGTGGCACTATGCTTTCGAAGGTCTGTTGTTGATCCCAGGCGCAACCCTTTTGTGGATCGCGCAGGGTCGCCATGATATCCAGCAACTGCTGTAACGGGGCACTCATACTCAGTGTTGTCTCCTGGCTTCAAACACGCCTTCAATTTGCATCAGTTTAGTGAGTAAGCGATTCATTGCACCTAGGTCGCCCACTTCCAGTTTCATCGTGAAAATCGCGACATCTTTGTCATCCAGGGTATTGACGTTCATATTCATCACATTGAGTTTTTCGTTGGCCAGCACCGAACTGATGTCGCGGATCAGGCCATGGCGGTCATTAGCTTCAATATGTAGGGTAACGGCATAACTGGAACGGACTTCGTCCGCCCAGCTGACAGCGATTTCCCGCTCTGGGTGCTGCTCACAAATATGGGCAAAAGAATCACAATCGGCGCGATGCACCGCAATGCCCCGCCCCTGGGTGATATAACCCACGATTTCATCACCGGGTACGGGCTGACAGCACTTGGCAACATGGCTCATCAGATTACCAACGCCCTCCACCACAATGCCATTACTATCGCCCTTGTGTTTTTTCGGCGCGCTCATTTTGAGCTTAGGCATAGGCTCAGGTTTGTCCTGCACGTAGTTCAGGAACTGATTAATACGAATATCACCGGCCCCAATGGCCACCATCAAATCGTCGAGCTCTTTAAAATTAAACCGTTCAATGGCTGAGTCTAGATCCTTGTAAGTCAAATCCAGCTTTTGCAGGTGCCCATCGAGGATCTCTTTACCAGCCTGAAGGTTTTTATCTCTGTCTTGTTGCTTAAACCAGTGATGTATCTTGCTGCGCGCTCTGGATGAATGAACATACCCCAAAGACGGACTAAGCCAATCCCGACTTGGCGAAGGGTTTTTCTGAGTCAGTATCTCGACCTGATCGCCAGTCGATAACTTATGGGTAAACGGCACTATCTTGCCAAATACCTTGGCACCAATGCAGCGATGGCCAACATTGGAGTGAATATAGTAGGCAAAATCCAATGGGGTGGCGCCCAGTGGCAGATCAAAAATATCGCCTTTGGGTGTAAAGACATACACTCGGTCTTCCACAACCTGATTTTTTAACTCTTCCGCCAGTTCACTACCATCAACCACTTCTTCTTGCCATTGCAGCAGTTTTCTCAGCCAGCTGATTTTTTGCTCGTACCCCGAGCCACGACCCGGCAAAGCACCTTCTTTGTACATCCAGTGCGCCGCTACGCCCAGTTCTGCATCCTGATGCATGGCCTGGGTACGGATCTGGATCTCAACGGTTTTACCTTCAGGGCCAAAAACCACCGTGTGAATTGACTGATAACCATTCTGTTTAGGCGTCGCAACATAGTCATCAAATTCTTTGTGCAGATGTCGCCAATTGGTATGCACTATGCCCAGCGCACCATAACAATCCTGAATTTCATTGACCACCACCCGCATGGCGCGGATATCAAACAGCTGATCAAACTCATAATTCTTTTGCATCATTTTTTTATAGATGCTGTAAATATGCTTAGGACGGCCGTACACTTCAGCCTCTATACCGGCGTCTTTAAGCTTATTCTGGACTAACTCCACCATACTGGCCATGTAGGCTTCACGATCAAGGCGTTTGTCTGACAGCTGCTTGGCAATGTTTTTATAGGTTGTTGGATGCAAATAGCGAAATGAGAGATCTTCGAGCTCCCACTTGAGTTGCCCTATTCCCAACCGGTTTGCCAACGGCGCAAAGATATTAGCCGTGGCCTTTGCGGCCACCACGCGTTCTTCTTCAGAAGCATTTTTTACCGCGCGCAGGTAGCAGATCTGCTCGGCCAGCTTGATCACCACAGCACGCACATCTTCTACCATGGCTAACAACATGCGACGAATTTTGTCGATTTGCAGACTGCCTTTCCCTTGGTGTGCCAAAGTACTGATCGACGCCATTTGTTCAACGCCTTTGAGCAACAAGGCAACATTTTCACCTTGTGCCTGCTCAATGGCATCAAGCTCAACTTGCCCGGATAGGAAGTAAGGGGTCAAAAATGCGCCAGCCAGCGACTCTGAATCAAAATTCAGCTCTGCCAGTATCTCAACCATTTCAATGGCTTTGGCCAGGGTGGTGGTTGAATCATCTTGTGGACACAGAGCATAAACCTGATCCAGTCGGTCTCGTTTTTCCTGCGCTAAGTTCAGTAACGCAAGCCGAGCATGAAAATCAGCTGGCAGACCGGATTGATGAGACTGGCGAGTCGCAACCATATAACTACCTCCTTTGGAACAACGCCATGGTTTCTATATGTCCTGTGTGTGGGAACATATTCATTAAGCCTATTTTATCGACCACAAAGCCAGCTTCCAGTAACAGTGCCGCATCTCTGGCCATAGTCACCGGATCGCAGGACACATACAAAACCTGTTTAAATTGCGTCAACGGCAACTGGCGTAGTACTTCATACGCACCTGTGCGTGAAGGGTCTAACACCAGTACGTCCAGCGACTCATGAAACCAAGTTGCTTCTGTCAGTGGCTGAGTCAGATCAAACTGATGAAAACTGACTGTGTCGATGTGGTTAGTGTGCGCATTTTGTCGTGCCATTGCAACCGACTCAGCTACCCCTTCGACAGCAACCACTTCGTTCGCTTGTTTTGCCAGCAATAGCGAGAAGTTACCAATCCCACAAAACAGATCCAACAGACGCTCCTGGCCTGTCAAAGCCAGCCAGTCCAGCGCCTGTTTTAGCATCAACTCGTTAATGTCCCGATTAACCTGAATAAAGTTACTCAGTTTAAATTCAAACGTCACACCGGCACTTTGATAAGCTGGCAAACTGTCATAACTCGGCTCCGTCTTGCCATCATCCCAGATCAGCTGCCAGTTATGCGCCGCAAGGCGCTCAGCGACATGCATTTTAGCCTGATCACTGACTGCGCGAATATGACGAAACAGCACAAATGCGCCGTTGTCAGCCGCACACAGCTGAATATGGCTGACGCTGCGTAGCTCCGGATGACTATTTAACACTTGCCGTAACGCGTCAAAGCCACCAGCAAAGGCATCGACCATCACCGAACAGTGGTTAATTTCGATGATCTTCTTCGACCCTGCTGCCCGAAAACCCAATTTTACCTGATCGTTTTGTTTATCATAAATACAGGCGATGCGCGCTGCACGACGATAATGCCGCGCCTGGCCTGTCAAGGGTGACATCCAGGGCAGCTCAGTTGTACCTGCAAATTTGTCAAACAACGCACTCACCGCTTGCTGTTTGTGCACCAGCTGCGCACTGGCGTCCAGATGTTGTAATGAGCAGCCACCACAGTGCTGATAGTACTCACAAAATGGCGTGACCCGCTGCTCACTTGGCGTAAGCACTTTGACGGTGCGCGCTTCGAAAACACGACTTTTCTGGGTGTGAATGCGCCCTTTAACCCGCTCAGAACTCAGTGCGCCATCGACAAAGCCAACTTTGCCCTGGTGCCTACATACACCTCGTCCCTGGTGATCTAATGAGTCGATCTGCAGTTCCACTGTCTCGACTTGCTTACTACGTTGTTTAGAAGATTTTCCAGCACGAAATATTTGTGCCATATTGCCGCCCCTATAAGATTGCTAAACACCTGTTAACTCGATACTCTAGGACTCAGACTACTTACTGTTTTACATCCAATTTATGTCTAAATTGAGTTTACGCGACAGCGTATTAGTGTTGACCCTGATCCCGACGGTGTTAATCGGCCTGGTACTTGGCGGCTATTTTACTATAAATCGCTACGTTGAGCTTGAACAAATCCTCAAGCAACAAGGCACCAGTCTGGCCAATACATTGGCAATGACAGTGGAGCAACCGCTGGCCGAAAGAGATAAAGCCAGATTGCACCGGGTGATCACCACTACGCATAATCAACATGGCAATTTCGTCAATAGCATCGCGCTGTTCAATGAAGACAATCAGTTGCTTTTAACCAGTAACTACCACAATGACTTTAATCAGCTGCATTATCGTGGCAATGTAACCGAGCTGCATGCGACAGAAATCGTCCAGTACCTCGACAGATACATTATTTTTGCGCCGGTAAAACTACAACAACAACCCGCCTCCGACTGGCAAAATGCCCATACCCGCACCACCGCCGTGTTGATGATAGAACTGAGTAAAGATCAAGCAATCATTGGCCAACAACAGGCCCTGCTATTCAGTGGTGCTATTATCATGGTGGCCTTGTTGCTCAGTGCCTTTGTATCAACCCGACTGAGTCGGATGTTCTCAACCCCCCTGTCTCATTTGTTGCTGGCCACAGACAAACTCCTTGAAGGCAAAACCAAAATCGGTGTAGAACAGCCGATGCAGGGCGAGTTTGACTTGCTCCGTGAAGGCCTGATCACCATCAGCGAAAAAATGGTGCTCCAACGCGATGAAATGCAAAAGCACATCGATCAAGCAACCTGCGATTACCGGGAAACCCTGGAGCAATATGAAACTCAGAACATTCAGCTGAATATTGCCAAAAAAGAAGCACAGGTCGCCAACCGGGTTAAGTCTGACTTCCTGGCCAAAATGAGTCATGAATTAAGAACCCCGCTTAACGGCGTTATCGGCTTTACCCGCCAACTGTATAAAACCCCACTCAACAAACACCAAAAAGACTATCTGGATACCATAGAGTTGTCTGCCAATAGCCTGTTGACCATCATCAGTGACATTCTGGATTTCTCTAAACTCGAAGCCGGCGCGATGGAGCTTGAAAGTATCCAATTCCAGCTCAGGGATGCGGTCAATGAGGTCATGACGCTGCTTGCACCCAGTGCCTACGAAAAGCAACTGGAACTGTCGATTGCCATTAATCGCCAGGTACCGGACAACCTGGTCGGCGACCCTACGCGCTTTAAACAGGTGCTGATCAACCTGATCAGCAATGCCGTGAAGTTTACCGAAAAAGGCTCAGTCAAAGTCGACATCAGCCACCGCCTCAAAGGGGATAGCCAGACATCACTCCTGATTTCTGTTAGTGATACCGGTTTGGGCATTGCTCAGGAGAAACAAGACACTCTCTTTACCCCGTTTGCGCAAGCCGACTCCAGCATTACCCGTAAGTTCGGCGGCACGGGGCTTGGCTTAATCATCACTAAACACATTGTTGAAGCCATGAGTGGTCGAATCACGCTGAACTCTGCCCCGGGCAATGGCTCCTGCTTTACCTTTAATGCCATTTTTAACCTGCCAAGCCGCTTGTTCGACGATGACCTGCCAACTAAGCCGCTTGAGAACAAGCGCGTGTTGTATTTTGAACCACAAGAGCATACCCGCAATGCCGTTCAGGCTCAGCTGGAAGACTGGGCAATGCAGGTCACCTGCTGTAAAAATGAAGACACTTTCTTCGCCGCATTAGAGCAAGAGTTTAGGTATGACATCTGCCTGATAGGCAATATGGCAACGGTAGACGACATGCAAACCGTAAAGGCCTATATCACTCAGGCCAGAGAGATGGCGGATTACCTGTATTTGATGGTGAATACCATCTCTCACAACATGCGCGAGTCGTTAATTGGCAGTGGTGCAGACGCCTGTATTAGCAAACCCATGCATCACCGTAAACTGTGCGATATGCTCGCTGCACCTTACCGCTTAGATCACCCCAGTGTGTCGATTGACGATACGGATTTGGCGCACTTACCGCTCAAAGTCATGATAGCCGATGACAATGATGCCAATTTAAAGCTGCTTTATACTTTGCTGGAAGAACAAGTAGACACCATAGACACCGCCCACAACGGCGCACAGGCCGTCAGCTTATGTAAATCACAAAAGTATGACCTGATATTTATGGATATTCAGATGCCGATTATGGATGGCATCACGGCATGCCGAACAATCAAAGAATCCTCACTCAATGACGATACCCCGATCATTGCAGTAACGGCCCATGCGTTGACCGGTGAAAAAGAGCAATTGATCAAAGACGGCTTCAACGGCTATATGACAAAGCCCATAGACGAAGACATGTTACGTCAGATCATTTGTGATCACAGCCCCTCGCTGCCACCGGAAAAACAAAAAACACAACAGCCTCAGGTTGCCAGTATTGCCCCGTTTGAAAGCCATTTGCTGGACTGGGAGCTTGCGTTGCAACGTGCAGGCAATAAACCTGAACTGGCGCTGGAGATGCTGGATATGCTGTTGCAGAGTGTTCCCGAAACCTTAGAGCAGCTGAATGGCTCTGCACAACAGGAAGACACCCAAACTTTGCTGACCGTGATCCATAAGTTTCATGGTGCCTGCTGTTATACCGGCGTCCCCACGCTCAAGAACCTGGCCGAAACGCTGGAAACGGCATTAAAACAATCACGCGATTTTGATTACATTGAACCGGAATTGTTGGAGCTGATTGACGAACTGGAACATTTAGAGCGAGATTCACAAACAGTATCGGGACCGACACTCACACATTAGCGAAAATAAGAAGGTTGTCCGCTATACTTCGGCAACCTTACAGGCATTAAAAAAGGCGCTGATGCGCCTTTTTTATTTGCCCGACACTTATAGTGCGGCAAAGATCTCGTCAGTTTTCGCAGCACAGATGAAGTCATTTTTGTGCAGACCTTTGATAGAGTGGCTCCACCAAGTTACCGTCACTTTGCCCCATTCGGTCAGCAGACCAGGGTGATGACCTTCATCTTCCGCCATATCACCCACTTTGTTAGTAAATGCAATGGCTTGCTTGAAGTTCTTGAACTTATAAACACGCTCAAGCTGCATAATGCCATCACGTACTTCTGGCACCCAATCCGGGATCAGCTTGATCAGTTCAGCTAATTCGGCATCTGACACTTTAGGCGCATCCGCACGACACGCTTCACATTTTTGTGCACTTAAATCAGACATCAATAAATCCTTAACTTGCTAGTTTGTTTTTAGGTGGGAACTTAGGCTCAAACAGGCCCAGCTCTTTGGCCTTGCGTACAAGCGCCATAATATCCATTTGTGAGATCTCAAACAAATCATCAATGGCGTTAATGGTGTAGTACAAAGGCTGCATAATATCAATTCGATAAGGCGTACGCAGTACATCAAGTACTTCTAACGGGTTAATCTCTGGTTCACCACTGTAAACATACTGAGTCTCACCCGGGCTCGACAAAATCCCACCGCCATAAATGCGCAGACCATCATCAGTTTGCATCAAACCGAACTCAACGGTGAACCAGTAAAGACGAGCCAGATAGACACGATCTTTTTTCTCAGCTGCATAGCCTAACTGACCGTATCTATGCGTAAATTCAGCAAAAGCTGGATTGGTCAGCATGGCACAGTGGCCGAAGATTTCGTGGAAAATATCCGGTTCCTGAAGATAATCAAACTCCTCGCGGCTACGGATAAAAGTTGCAACCGGAAATTGTTTATTCGCAAGGAGGCGGAAAAACTCATCAAAGTCGATCAACGCAGGGACTGGCGCAACCTGCCAGCCAGTTTCTCGCTCCAGTGCTTCATTCAGCTCATGCAACTGCGGAATACGATCGTGAGGTAAATTGATTTTTTGCAGGCCTTCGAGATACTCATCACACGCTTTGCCTTTAATGCACTCAAGCTGTCTGGCAACCAGTTCAGACCAGATCTGGTTTTCTTCTTCTGTCCATTCGATCAGGCCCTGCTCGTTGGGCTGCTTAGACGTGTATTTACTCGATTTAGCCATAGTAACCTTCTTGGTAATGCGTCGTGTATGAACAAAAACAACGCGTCAAAGTGTTATCCGGATACTATGTAAAAGTGAGGAAAAGTTTAATAGCCAGGCCTGAAATCGGCCTGGCCAGAAAGGTCATTTTTGTACACTTTAAATTACACAAATAGACACAAAAACATACACCCTATATTTTACAGGGCTCACAGAGCGAGCAACTGTAAATTATTATATACATAAAAACGCATTCTCTAGGTCAGCGATGATATCTTCCACCGCTTCCAGTCCCACAGAAATGCGGATCAGACCATCAGAAATCCCAGCTGCCTGACGCTCTTCTGGTGTGTAGGGTGAGTGCGTCATCGATGCCGGGTGCTGGATCAGCGTTTCTGGATCACCCAGACTCACGGCCAGTGTGCAAAGCTCAGTGGCATTAATAAACTTCTCACCCTCACTGACTCCGCCTTTGATCTCAAATGCAATGACACCACCTGCCCCTTTCATTTGCTCACCAAGGAATCGATAACCTGGATGAGACGGCAAGCCCGGGTAGTAAACGGTATCCACCTTCGGATGGCTATCAAGGAACTCAGCCACTTTCTGTGCATTTTCGCAGTGACGTGCAACGCGCACATGCAAGGTTTTAAGGCCACGATTGATAAGCCAGGCATCGTGTGGACTGATGGTCGCGCCGATGTCTTTCAATACGGTCAGTTTGATAAGTTCGATATGCTCTGCACTGCCACACACAATGCCTGCGACTACGTCGCCATGTCCGTTGAGGTACTTAGTGGCACTGTGGATCACAATGTCGATGCCAAAATGCTTGGGTTTTTGCAGTAATGGCGTCATAAAGGTGTTGTCTACCACACTGATCAACTTATGCTGCTGAGCAAACTGCCCCAACATTGCCAAATCCAATACCGTCATATTTGGATTGATCGGTGTTTCGGCAAATAACATCTTACTGTTTGGCTGCACCGCGTCGGCCAGTGCCTGTGGATCGGTCATATCAACAAAGGTCACTTCGATACCGAATTTGGGCAACATGTGCGCAAATAAAGCGAAGCTACATCCATACAAGGCTTTGGATGCAATCAGGTGATCGCCTTGCTGTAAAAAGCTCAGCACGGAAGCGGATACAGCGCCCATGCCAGTTGCGGTGGCCGCAGCATCTTCCATTTCTTCCAGCTGAGCGAGCTTTTCTTCCAGCTCTCGGGTGGTAGGGTTGCCAAGGCGAGTATAGATATAACCTGCCTCTTCACCGGCAAAACGCGCAGCTCCCTGTGCCGCATCTTTAAACTTGAATGTTGAACTCTGATACAAAGGCGCCGTCAGTGCACCATGTGGATCATCAAAGTGGTGTGGACCATGAATACAGTTGGTCTGATCGTGTAACTTCTTCATTGCTTGCCTATTTTTGTTATTCGGATGAATACTAATTAGATATTCCATGGCACAAAAATGTACAAGCGTGCCGGACGCGCAGATGGCTAACCCGAGCCGGTTAAATTCACTCGGGTGTACACATAAGTTGTCATGAAAAATAGGAAAAGCCAGGGTTTCCTTTCATATCAAACCCCAAGAGAAAAGTATGTGCTTACATACTAAACTTTATTGGTCTCCTCCGACTTGTCAGGGGACTGACGAATTAACAGGTTTGCAAGTTGCCGCGCTGTTTGCGACAAGTATCCAGCAGCCGGCGCCTTAGCGGGTATAGGCCGACATAAGTCCATGGCTTTATAGCCCAGTCGGGCGGTGAACACGCCGGCGCTGAGTCCCTGTGCTGAACGCGCAGATAATTTACCCAACAGCTCCGCACCCAGACTGGTGGCCGCCAGGTCGCTCAGCAGCTCACTGGCACCGACAAAGACGATCTGCTTGAACAGCAAGCGGTAAAGTTCAATGCGACTACGATACCCCAATTTAATCCCATACAACTGGCTGAGCCGTTCAATCAGTGTAACACCCCGCCATAACACGGCCAGCATATCGGTAATGGCCATTGGGCTAATCGCCACCATCAGTGCTGACGTACTGGCAAACTGGGCTATCAAAGCCCGGGCCTGCTCGTCCAGGTCTTTTAATAAAGTCGCATCATATAAGGTCAGTACTTCCTGATCGGTAAAATGAGGCTGGACTGTCGCCATAAACTGGCTAACCTGTTGTGAATCATGCTGCTTTAATAGCGGCTTCAACCAGGCCTGCGCTTCACCAATCTGGTTACTACTCATTAATCTTTGCGCCCCGATGCGTTGCTGTTGCAACTTTTTCAGTCTGCCAAGTGCGCGTACTTCCGACCAGCAAAACTTGCCCAGCACAACCAGCGCACTCACGATGACCACCCCGTACAACCCGGCCAGCAACCAACTGCGGCTGAGCGCCTCAATCAATGTCAGACCCATTTCTACCGGAATGAGAATGGCCAGTCCCAGCAGCAATAATTTGCGCCAGGTCAGCCCGGTGCTGACCGGTTTTGTGACGGTTTCCACATTGAGCGACTGTAACTGAGTGTCCAGAGCCGCTTCCGGGACATGTGATGTCCCAACCTCGATGTGTTCCGCGCTCTCGTCTATTCGTCGGGCTTGTTGCGTATCGCCGGGTTCTGTTGCTGGCTGGGCAGCCTGTGGGGCTGCTTCAACCCGAACTCGCCGTCCTCTGGGTGACTGGGCAGGCTCACTCATAAAAGTTTATCTCCCAATAAAAATTGTAATACATGATCCAGACGAATATGTTCAATTTGCCCCTGATAAGCCGGGTAAGGCTCAAAAGACAAAAACTCATAGCCCTGTTTTGGCCACTGCTGCTCAGTCGGCAGATGCTCAGGCGGAATGGGCGGCAAATAACTGATATAGTTCGATTCACCAACCGGCTTACCATAAATACAAGACAGGGGTTTCCCCTGCTCAGTGAGCTGTTTTGGCTGCGTGCTCTTCACTGAAGAAATCGCCATCGTATCTATATCAACCCCTGAGAATTTCAGTTCGTTTTCGCTGGGGATCAGTAAAGCGTGTAACAACCGGGTCAGCTTATCCTGATCTGCCAGCGCAACACTGTCACATTTATTGGCAGCAAACAGCACCTTATCTATGCTGGGACGAAATAAACGCCCCAGTAAACCACTTTTACCATGACGAAACATCGCCAGCGTATCGCTTAATGCAGCCTGAGTTTCCGTTAATGTGGTATGTCCATCGTTAAGCGCGCTGAGCAAATCCACCAGCACCAGTTGGCGGTCGAAGCGGCAAAAATGCTCCCGGTAAAACGGGGTGATAACCTGCTTTTTATAGGCTTCAAAGCGCTGTTCGAGGTGGTGATACTGGCTCTGCTCAGATGCATTTTGTGGGGCTGGTAATGGAAAAAACTGCAAAATTGGTGCACCGTCGAGCTCTCCGGGGATCAACATGCGGCCGGGCTGTAGCTGCGCCAGTTGAGTGTGTGCCTTAAGCTGCTTTAACACACCCGCATAGAGACCGGCCATCGTTGTGAGCTCGCTTTCATTCACCGCTGCGCATGCATCAAATTGTTCTAATTGCTGTAAAAAAGGCGCACTGACCTGTGCATAATCGGTTTTTTTCAAACGATTGAGTTGTTGCTCACTCCAGGATGCAAAATCCTGATTCAACATCGGCAAATCCATTAGCCATTCACCCGGATAATCGATCAACTCCAGGTAAACAGTGTGGGTTTCACTGAGGTGCTGTCTGACCCCCTGCGCCGAGCGAAACTTCAACGCCAGAGTCAGGGTATTAATCCGCTGCGTGGAAGGTGGCCAGCTGGGTGGATCGGCCAGTAAATGCTGCACTGCATGTTGGTACTCAAACCGGGGAATGTCCAGTGCACTTTGTGGTACCTGCTTGCAGGCAATTAATCGCTGCTCTCGCACAACTTCAAAAAAAGGCAGGTTCTGTGCTGTCGCCTGAGTGGTTAAGTGTTTCACTAACGCCGTAATAAAGGCCGTTTTACCACTCCCGCTGAATCCGGTCACAGCCAGTTTGACATGTCTGTCCAGGCTTCGGGTGAGGGTTTTATGGGTGGTTTGCTGTAGCTTTTGCAGCGCCCTGGCAGTCAAGCCCGATACACTCATAAAGACACATCTTCCTTATTTTGTAGGCAAAGGTGGCAGGGCTGCCAATATCAGGCAGCGCCCCTTCGCACTCTGATCAGAGTTTGTTGATCTCGCGTTTTACCGTGTACTCACTCGAGGTGACGTACGTTTCCATGTGCTGGATACGGCCATCCAGGCGTGTTAAGCGTTCTTTCAGGTCAAACAGGGCCTGACGCGGCGGCTCACCTTTTTGCCAGACTTTAAACTTGACCGAAACAGGATCTTCATCTTTGCTCGAGTAGTTACTGTCTGAACCTGATGTCGATGGTGTTTCTGCCTTTTTGTCCAAAATAAACCAACAGGCAATATAAACTACAATAAACAGTGGGCCACCTGATAACAACACAGCGGTTACAAACAGGATCCGAACCAGCCAAAGCTCCATATCAAAGTAATCACTGAGTCCGGCACATACGCCCGCTAACTTGCCCCTTTTCGGGTCGCGGTATAATTCTCGTCTACGTTTACTCATACTTTGCGTCTCCATTCTGGTGACTCTTGGTCAAGCAGGGCCTCCAACGTTTCAACGCGCTGCGCCATTTTCTCTGCTTTGTGTGCCAACTCTACCAGCTGGCGGTGTTCGTGTTCGCTCAGCCCCTGACTCACCTGCTTTTTGCTGCGATAGTGCAGGATCAACCATAGCGGCGCCACAACAATCATAAAAATGATGATCGGGGCGACTAAAATCTCTGCATCAAACATATTCCTCTCCTGTCTAACCTGGGCACGTTGTTGTTTTCATTATTGCACCTACCTTAACAGCAGGTGCAGTCAAATTCACTTATCGGCTAACTTTTTCTTCAACGCCTCAAGCTCATCATCTATTTTTTCATTTTTTTGCAGATCGGCAATCTCATCAGCCAGCGATTTTTTACCTAAATCGTATGACTCAACTTGAGACTCCAGTCCGTCGATTTTGCTCTCGTAACGTTCGAAACGATTCAGTGCATCCTCGACTTTACTGCTGTCCAGCGCCTTTTTCACATCCAGACGTGATTCGGCAGAGCGCTGACGCAGTACAATGGCTTTTTGACGCGCTTTTGCATCGGCCAGCTTTTCCTGCAGCGTCGTCACTTCCTGTTGTAGCTTCTCAATGTGTGACTCAACATGTGACAATTCCTGAGACACGCTGTCTGCTGCATCCGTGGCTTTTTGCTTTTCTAGCAGCGCCGCACGTGCCAGATCCTCGCGGTCTTTAGTCAGTGCCAATTCTGCCTTTTGCTGCCAGTCATCGGCCTGCGTACGCAGCTGTTCAACACGACGCTCCAGCTCTTTTTTCTCCGCCAGCGTCTTTGCCGACGTCGAACGTACTTCAACTAAGGTGTCTTCCATTTCCTGAATGATCAAACGGACCATTTTTTCTGGATCTTCCGCTTTATCCAGAATCGCATTGATATTAGAATTAACAATATCAGCAAAACGTGAAAAGATTCCCATAATCTATTACCTCTTTGGTTAGTAATTTAGTTTGCTGGTTAGATGTATCAATTAGCTTGCCAACTTTTCAATAAAATTACTTTATTAAAATCAACAAGTTATAATTATAGAAAAAGACTTTCGCTTCACCATTTTTTAAAATACACTAGATGTTAGTCAAAAATACTAAGAGTTAGGCAATATGAGCCAGTTTCGCCAACAGGATAATTTACTCGGCCAATCGGATAGCTTTTTAGCTGTATTAGATCAGGTGTCGCAACTGGCACCTCTGGAAAAGCCAGTACTGATCATCGGAGAACGTGGTACCGGTAAAGAGCTGATCGCAGCCCGTTTGCACTACCTGTCAGAGCGGTGGGACCAGAACTATGTCAAACTCAACTGTGCCGCACTGAATGAAAACCTGCTGGAGAGTGAACTGTTTGGCCATGAAAGTGGCGCATTTACCGGGGCCAGCAAACGCCACGAAGGCCGCTTTGAACGCGCCAACAGCGGCACACTGTTCCTCGATGAACTTGCGAATACATCCGCCATGGTGCAGGAAAAACTGCTGCGGGTGATTGAATATGGCGAATTCGAACGGGTGGGCGGTAAACAAACGGTCAAAGTGGACACCCGCCTTGTTTGCGCGACCAACGAAGACCTGCCAACCCTTGCCGATAATGGTGAGTTTCGTCACGATTTGCTGGATCGCTTAGCGTTTGACGTCATCACCTTACCGCCGCTGCGCGAACGTAAAGAAGATATCCTGCTACTGGCCGAACATTTCGCCATTAATATGGCCCGCGATCTGGGCTGGTCGTTGTTCAGTGGCTTTACCCGCAGCGCTACAGAGTTGCTGCTCGATTACCCCTGGCCGGGCAATATTCGTGAACTCAAGAATGTAGTAGAACGAAGTTTATATCGCCATGGCAGCGAACAGCTGGCCGTTCACCAGATTGTATTCGACCCGTTCGCCAGTCCTTATCGACCCACACAGAGAATTAAAAAGGCCACAGATACACCAGCTCCGGCAGCGGTTGCCCCTGTCGTCGTGCCTGAAGCAACGCAAACCAAACCCGCACCGGCCGCGTTTCCTTGCGATTTAAAAACGCTGTCTAATGAATTTGAAATCGACCTGCTGCGTACTGCTTTAGAGCACAGCCAGTTTAACCAGAAAAAAACCGCTCAGAACCTCGGGCTAACCTATCACCAGTTACGAGGCTACCTGAAAAAGTACAACCTACTGGACTCGCAACAAGAGGCTTAGCCGTGGCTAACAGAGCAACTGATAAAACATCAACCCAGATGCCCCTCCCAGCGCACCTGGGCATACGCTGGCTGCTGCCCATTACCGCTTTACTCTGTACCCTGCTAAGTGGCTGTGGTGACAGAACCGCACAAGCCCAGCGTAAAATCCAGGGCATCGTCTATTGCGCCGAGGCCAACCCGATCTCGTTTAATCCACAGGTAACGACCACAGGCTCAACCATAGATATCATAGCCAACCAGCTCTACAACACCTTGATCAGTATAGATCCCCTCACCGCTGAATTTCGTCCGGAACTGGCAACAGCGTGGGAGATCAGTGAAGATGGTAAACAAATCACCTTTACACTACGCAAAGACGTTACCTTTCATAGCACAGACTATTTTACGCCAACGCGCACGATGAACGCGGATGATGTGGTGTTTTCGTTCAATCGCCTGTTCGACGTCTACAATCCTTTTCACTTTGTCGGTGATGCCAATTATCCCTATTTTCAGAGTGTCGGCATGGACCAGTTGATCCGCCGGATAGTCAAAGTAGACGATTACACGGTACGGTTTGAGCTATTCAGTAGTGAAAGTAGTTTTTTATCTAATATCGCCACTGACTTTGCTGTGATCTTGTCACAGGAATACGCCATGCAACTGGTAGAGCAGGAAAACAAACAGGATTTCGATATGCTGCCGGTAGGTACAGGCCCTTATAAATACAAAGGCTTCCTGCGTGATAACCTGATCCGATATCACAAGCACCCAGGTTACTGGAAACATGACCTGGCCATGGACCAGCTGGTGTATGACATCACCACCAATAATACCAGCCGTATTGCCAAAATGCTGACCAAAGAATGCGACATAACCGCTCACCCGAGCGCCACGCAGCTGGAAACCCTGGCGGCGCGCAGCGATATTCGGGTCGATAAGGCCGTCAACCTGAATGTCGGCTACTGGGCGTTTAACACTGAAAAGCCGCCCTTTGATAATGTCCTGGTGCGTAAAGCACTGGCACACAGTATCGACTTTCAAAAAATCATGAAAGCGGTGTTTTACGGGAACGGGATCCAGGCCCGTTCCATATTGCCACCTTCTTCCTGGGCATTTCAGACTCAGGCAATGCCCAGCTATGACCCCGAGCGGGCTCGGGAATTTTTGATACAAGCAGGTTACCCTGACGGCTTTGAAATGGACTTATGGGCCATGCCGGTGTCACGTATTTATAATCCCAACGCGCGTAAAATGGCCGAGTTGATCCAAAGCGATCTGCGCGAAATCGGCATCCGGGCCACCATCGTTGAGTACGAATGGAATACCTTCCTGGAGCGAGTGGGCAAACATGAACATGACAGCGTACTGCTTGGCTGGGCTGCGGATACACCCGACCCGGACAATTTTTTCAGCCCTTTGTTGAGCTGCACAGCCACATTTAGCGGTAAAAACCCTGCGAACTGGTGTCATCCTGAGTTTGACTTATTACTGACTCAGGCACTCGACACCACAGATCTGCAACAGCGTAAACAGTTTTATCAGCAGGCCCAGCAAATGCTGATTGCTGAACTACCAGTGGTGCCAATCGCCCATGGCATGCGCTTTCAGGCCAGTAATACCAGCGTCATGGGCATAGAATTACGTCCCTTTGGCGGGATCTCTTTGGCGAACGCGAGGAAAAACTAACTATGTTTGCTGACTTTCTGTTTCGCCGCCTCAGCCTGCTGTTGTTTATGTTGTTTGCGCTCACAGCATTTACCTTTGCACTGAATTATTTGTTTCCCGGAGATCTGCTTACCAACTTCAGTGGTGAACTGAACGCCAATTACAGCCAGACACAAATTCTGGAACAAAAGTACCATATCGATGACAACCTGTTGATCCAGTATCAGGCCTTCCTGGTGCGCCTATTTCAGGGCGACTGGGGACTGTCACTGTCTTCCGGTCAGGCCGTATTCGGCCACGTAAAGCAGCTGTTCCCCGCCACCATTGAGCTATGTGTTTATGCGCTCATCGTGGCGCTGTGCCTGGGTATCCCAGCCGGTGTGATTTGCAGTGCCTATCATAATAAGTGGCCAGACAAAGTGATCAGCTCGCTGACCTTATTGGGCTTTTCTATTCCGGTATTCTGGCTGGCGCTGTTATTGATCATGATTTTTTGCCTCAGCTTTGGCTGGTTTCCCATGTCTGGCCGCATTGGCCTGCTATATGAGATCCCACCCGTCACCAACTTTATCCTGCTGGATATCTGGCTACATGACTTCCCGTATGGCGGCCAGGCGTTTGCTGATGCTCTGCACCATCTGACGCTGCCCACCGTAGTGCTGGCCATGTATCCCACCACAGTGTTAGTGCGCTTTACCCGCGATTCAATGTTAACTGTGCTGGAACAAAACTACATCAAAACAGCACGCGCTAAGGGTCTCAACCGTCGCCAGTTAATCCTCGACCACGCACTGCGCAATGCGCTGTTGCCGGTGATTAAACAAATAGGTCTGCAATTTAGTACGCTCATCACGCTCGCGATGGTGACGGAAGTGATCTTTTCCTGGCCGGGGATTGGCCGCTGGATGATCGAAAGTATCTATCAGCGTGATTATCCGGCCATTCAGGGCGGCCTGCTTGCGGTCTCCTTTTTTGTCATTTTCGCCAACATGCTGGCTGATGTGATCCACACGCTCCTTGACCCGCTAGCCAGGAACCAGGCCCATGGCAAAGTTTAACCTCTTTACAGAAGAGTCAAACCGCTCTCCGTTATCGCGGCTGTGGCGGAAATTTAAAGCCAATCACCCGGCTCTGGTCGGTTTGTGGTTGTTTATTGCGCTCACCTTGCTCGCGTTGCTGGCCCCCTTGCTGGCCCCCTATGGCATTGACCAGCAACATGCCGATGCCTTGTTACTGCCTCCTTCCTGGCACGATGAGGGCAATGTGAATTTCATTCTGGGCACCGATGATTTAGGTCGTGACGTGTTATCCCGCCTGATGCGCGGAGCCACCTACACCTTTGGCTTATCGATTGTCGCAGCATTGTTAACCACCCTGATGGGTGTGGTACTGGGCACCCTGGCCGGATGTAGCCAGGGCTTTAAATCCAGTTTGCTCAATCACCTGCTGGATATCACCTTGGCGATCCCGTCATTGTTACTGGCCATCATCATTATTGCGATTCTGGGCCCTGGCTTATTCAATACTGTGTGGGCGATTATTTTCGCGCTGCTTCCGCAATATATTCACTCAATCCGCAACCTGGTGGTTGAAGAACTGAACAAAGACTATATCAGTGCATTCCGACTGGATGGAGCCACTCGCTGGCAACTGATCATACGAGGCGTACTGCCTAATATTTATGAGCACATTGTGGTGATATTCACGCTGGCCTTGTCCACCGCAATTCTGGACATTGCGGCACTGGGCTTTTTGAAACTCGGGGCGCAGCCTCCCACGACTGAATGGGGCGCTATGCTGGCAGAAAACCTGGGACTAATTTACCTTGCCCCCTGGACCGTCGGCTTACCCGGAGCACTGTTGTTTTTATCGGTGCTTGCGACTAACCTTGTCGGTGATGGGTTACGTGACGCTTTGCAGGCAAGAAAGGCGGATTAATGCAATTACTTGATATCAAAAACCTCACCATCGAACTACCCACAGACAATGGCGTGATCCGCGCTGTTGATAGGGTCAGTTTAAGTCTCAAAGAAGGTGAAGTACACGCCCTGGTTGGTGAATCCGGTTCAGGTAAAAGCCTAATAGCCAAAGCCATTGTTGGCGTATTAAACCACCGCTGGCGCGTCACTGCCGACCGGATGCACTGGCAGGGTGTGGACCTAATGCGCCTGAGCCCGGAAAAGCGCCGTAAACTGGTGAGCCGGGATATTGCGATGATCTACCAAGAGCCAAGTCGAAGCTTGGATCCCACCGCCAAAATATTTGATCAGGTTGCTGAATCGCTGCCTGATAATTGTTTTAAAGGCGGATTTTTTAGTCGCCGTAATGAGCGCAAAGAAAAGGTGAAGGCGCTGCTGCACAAAGTAGGGATCCGGGATCACCGCCGGGTGTCGAGCAGCTACCCTCATGAGCTGTCGGAAGGCGTCTGCCAGAAAGTAATGATAGCGATGGCCATTGCCAGAAGCCCTAAACTACTGATTGCAGATGAGCCAACCACCGCACTCGAAACCACCACCCGGGCACAGGTTTTCCGCTTATTGAAAAGCCTCAACCAGCTTAAAAACATGTCAATCTTGATGATCACCCACGAGCTGGAAGAAATCGCCGACTGGTCCCATGCCATGCATGTACTCTATTGTGGCCAGATGGTCGAAGCGGGACCCACGACGAAAGTATTTTGCCACCCCTACCACCCTTACACACAGGCGCTGGTAAAATCTCTGCCAGATTACGCGCATGGGATCGGTCACAAGGCGTCTTTCTTTGCGCTCAAAGGCACCATCCCTCCCTTACAACACTTACCTATTGGGTGCCGACTGGGCCCAAGGTGCCCACAGGCACAGCGTGAGTGTGTTGTTACACCGGCTCAGGTGAAATCGCACGGGCATGCCTATGCCTGCCACTTTCCCTTGCTGCAGGAGAAGAAAAAATGCAACCCGTGCTGAAGGTACAATCACTGAATAAAACCTTTAATACCCGGGCAGGCCTGTTCAAACGCAAGCGTGTTAAAGTGCTGAAGGATGTATCTTTTGCCGTTGCACCGGGCGAAACGCTGGCTGTGATTGGCGAAACCGGCTCAGGGAAAAGTACCTTAGCCCGCGTACTGGCGGGGGCTGAGCACGCTGATTCGGGACAGATATTGCTTAATGGTGAAATGATTGAAGACAATGGCCACCAAAACCATGACTGTCGTCATATCCGACTTATCTTTCAGGACCCCACTCGCTCGCTCAATCCAGGCCTGACCATAGGTGATATGCTGGATGATTGTCTGCGCTTAAATACCCAGCTTACCCAGCGTCAGCGCGACAAGAAAATCAATGCGACTTTATCTCGCGTGGGTTTGCTGTCTGAACATTATGACTATTACCCCCATATGTTCAGTGGTGGTCAGTTACAACGGGTTGCGCTGGCACGTGCGCTGATCCTCGATCCCAAAGTTGTGGTACTGGACGAAGCGCTGTCCTCCCTCGATCCATCGGTTCGGGCACAAACCGTAAACTTGCTTCTGGCACTGCAACGCGATTCCGGGTTGAGTTATATTCTGATCACCCATCATCTCAGTCTGGTGCGCCACATGAGTGATAAATTGCTGGTGTTAAGCCGGGGAAAAAGCGTGGAATACGGGCAAAGCGAAGCGATTTTTCGTGCCCCGCAGTCTAAAGTAATGCAAAAACTGCTGGCTGTTTAACTGATAAAAACATTATGCAGGTGGGCCAGACACCTCATTCCTCTGTCTGGCCCGCCCGGTTACTTACTCAGCTCTGAGTGCTGCAACCGGCTCGTCTTGAACGGCACGGCGCGTTGGCACATAACCCGATAACAACAACATGCTGGTCAGCAAAGTGCTGGTGATCAGGGCTATCGCGATATAGGTGCTCAGACCAATCTTAGAGCCTATCATAGACGCAAATACCATACAGCTCAGTACATACACGACCAGACCGACGCCCAGGCCAATCAGCAAGGGACCCATATTACGTTTCAGGAATAAAATGGTGATTGCCGTGTCTTTGGCACCCAATGCACGGCGAATACCTATCTCGTGGCTACGCATACTCACCGATGCCGCAGACACGCCATACACGCCCATCAATGCTAGGAACAAAGAGAACACGCCGGAGTAAATCACCCCGTTGGACATAATCCCCAGCATATCTGCATAGAGGTTGGCATTTTTCTCCAGGTCAACAATAAACGAGAAGTGTGCCTGATAATCACTGCGTCCAAGCCAGGTGTAAAAGTCTTGTTGTGCTGACTGCATGCCGGCCTGCTGCTCAAAGATCAGCTGTACCCACTCGTAAGGCGATTGCAGATAAGAGACATAGAGTTCATCATATTCAGCTAATGGCGCATACATGCCCTGAGTGTTACCACTGCGATCACTGACTATGCCCACCACAGTATGAGTGACATATTTATCGGACAACTCAATATCCAGTTGCTTGCCCAGTGCAGACTGGCCATTAAAGTGACGCTTGGCAAATGATTCGCTGACAAGCACAACACGCAGGTTTTCACTGTTATCACGGGCATCGATGCCGCGTCCGGCAACCAGAGTCTGATCAAAAAACGCCAGCTTACCAAGTGTGCCCATTACATCGACACGCACGCGCGATTCAGCATCCATACGGACATTTTTCAGTCCCATGTTTTGCATCATGTCAGCCTCTGAGACACTGCTTAATTTCGACAGGTCCTGTACCGCAGTTTCGACAAAATTGACCTTTTGTTCCGGGCTTTCAAACTCAGCCCCCACCAGATTGAAATAAGCAGAATAACGCCCCTGGGTTTTTTCTGCCGTCACCATATCAGTGATATTGAAGATAACCGAACTGCCCAGGCTGCCTGACAACATTAAGACCGCAATAATCGCAACCTGAATGGTCACAATGATCCGGGATAAACGACCTGCGCCTCTGCCCAGCGACCCACGGGTGCCGTCACGCAATACCGTATTAATGTCCATCTTAGCGGCTTTTACTGCCGGTAAAACACTGGCAAAGAAAAAGGTAAACAGAATAAATAATACCGCCATTGTTAAGGTCTGCCAGTCAAGGTGCCAGTTCCACCAAAACGGCATGCCACTGCCCAGACTCGCCTGCAGCGTGCCATTAATCACAGACAAGAGAACAGCCGTCAGTACAATGGCCAGTGCCCCACCCAGCAAAGTGATCAGTCCACCTTCACACACTAGCTGACGTACCAGACGCTTGGTTTTAGCGCCCAGGGCACCCCGGATGGCGGTTTCTTTTTGACGTTCAATAGAACGGGAAAACAGCAGGTTACCTGTGTTGATACAGGCCATAAACAGGATCGCCAGCGCGAAACTTTGCAGCCCGACAAAAATAAATGCCCCCATGCCTTCAATGTTTTGCTGTTGCAGACTCATGTGTGTGACAGTCGGTGCGATAAACTGCACTCTGTCACTTTGCGATAAACGTCTTTCGCGCACGGCGGTCAGAGCGCTGGCCAGCTCGGAGTTGGCCTGCGCCTCAGAGACACTGGCATGCAATCGACCCAGCACACTCACCTGCTTGTCTTTTAAGTCAAACTGAGCGAATTGCTTGGTATCCAGCGGCAACCATAGATCAGAAGTCACAGGGAACTTGTAACCCTCAGGCATAACCGCAACCACTTCGTAGCTTTTGCCGCCAAGTCGGACATGCTCGCCCAACACAGACTCGCGACCTGCAAATAAGGTTTGCCACACGTGATAGCTCAGCGCAACGACCGGTGCCTGCCCCGCCGCACCATCGTTATTATTAAAGGCTCTGCCCAGCAGCGGTTCGGTGCGGGTGAAGGAGAAAAAGTTTGGCATCACCTTCTCACCCAGCAGGCTCACGCCCTGGCCCTGGTTCTCCATGCGCACTTCTTCACGATAGTGCAAGGTATATTCATTATACACGGCGCTGAATTGCGACTGACCCAGTTGCGTGACATCTTCAAACGTCAGCACCCGGGTACTGCCGGTCAGGTGCGGCGTAACAATGCTGCTGGCATCTTTACCCTGTAACGGCTTAAATGAAATGGTGTAAACCATGTTGAAAGTCAGCAAACTGATCGTCAAACCTGCGGTCAGTATGAAAGTCACCAGCATGGTGAACTTCGGCGCTTTCGCTAACAGCCTGAGGGCGTAGCGAATATCAATTAAGAAACCCATAACTCATTACCTCAGGCGCTTTTTGCCAACTCAGGCAGCGGTTTATCACTGACCAGCTTGCCATCAAAAATATCAATTCTGCGACTGGCGCAGGCTGATGAACGAGGATCGTGCGTCACCATACAGATGGTGCGCCCTTGCTGGTGCAGATCATCAAACAGCTGCAATACGATGTCGGCATTTTTTGAATCCAGGTTACCGGTTGGTTCATCCGCCAGGATCAATTTGGGGTCGTTGACCAGTGCTCTGGCTATCGCAATACGCTGTTGCTGACCGCCGGACAGGGCCGACGGAAAGTGTTTCACCCGATGCAACATGTCAACCTGCTCCAGCACTGACAAGGCTTTTTCTTTGGCCTCTTTGGCGTTGTATTTATCCTGGTAAGTCAGCGGTAAAATAACGTTTTCTTCTATTGTCAGATCACTGATCAGGTTAAAGGACTGAAATACAAAACCGATGTGGTTACAGCGCACCGTGGCGCGCTGATCCCGGCTCAGATTTGACACATCATTGCCCGACAAAAAGTACTGGCCACCAGAAGGCGTATCCAGCATGCCCAAAATGGACAACAGGGTTGACTTACCGCACCCCGAAGGCCCATTAATAGAAACGTATTCTCCCCCTTTCACCGAAAAGCTGATGTCTGACAGGGCCATCGTCTTCATCTCGTCGAACTGAAAATACTTACTGATATTCTTAAGTTCTAGTATATTGCTCATTGTGCTGTCCTAATTATGTAAAAATATTTTTTCGTTATTAGCAAAATTGTCGGTGGCGGAAATAATCACGGTATCGCCGTTATTCAGCCCCTCTGTAATCTCGATAAAATTCACTGAACTTTGTCCAAACCTGACCTGTACGGCCTGTGCAATATTGCCTTTGCTATCGACTCTGAAAATCTTGGCACTTTGGTACTCCTCAGCAAACGCAGGTTTCGCAACGAACAAAGTGTTGGGCTTGTCGGTGATGTTGATCACCCCTTCAATTGACAGTTCCGGACGGGCTTCACTGGGCAGTGCCTCGATCAGATCTACTTCTACCGCAACCAGGCCCTTTTCCACCTGAGGACTGACCCGAGACACAACGCCCTGGATCTGTGATTTACGGGTATCTATAGTGACCCCTAAACCCGGTGTCACATCCTTAATTTGCAGTTCCTGTACGTCTATTTCTGCGATCAGGCTACGCGGATTGGCAATCTTGCCCACACTGCCACCTTCTGCCACATCCTGACCTAACTCCAGATCCATGCTTTGCAATACCCCATCCATTGCCGCACGGACATAAAGGTTGTCGAGTTGCTCTTGTGCCCGGGCCAGCTCCTGTTGCAGGGTCTGCTGCTGTGCTTTATGAGCCAGCTTTTGTGCCTCAATATTGAGCTTCAGCTTTTCCAGTCGTTGCTTTTGTAACTCATGGTCCAGCTTGCTGCTTTGCACTGTAAACTCTGTGCGCTTAAACTTAATTTGCGATACGCTGCTGTTGCCCATCTCGCGCAGTTTGCGCTGTGCGTTAAGTTCCAGCTCATTGCCCTGGTGGGTCATTTTTGCACGCTTTACCGCGGCTTCCGCATCCAGCAAATCAGACTCAAACTGAGCATACTGTGCGGTATTTTCAGCAATCGTTTTTTCCAGTTTGGCCTGTGCATTGGCCAGTACCAACGACAGTTTGGGGTTGTTGAGTTTGACAATGGGCTGCCCTTTTTCAACTACCGCCCCCGCCTTAACAAAGACCTTCTCTACTCGCCCGGCCACTTCAGACGCCACCCAGATGACTTCTTTGGGTTTCAGTACGCCCATACCTCTCACGCTGACCTGAAACTGCCCGTTTTGCACTTTGGCAGTACGCACATCCGTGCTGTCAACCAGGGCGGTTGCCTGTCCAAAGTAGCTCTTCAGCCACCAGGCGCCGGAAATAATCACCACTGCGGCTAGCGCAATTTTGACGTACCGCCAGTTAAACTTCTTTTGCTCTTCAATGGTAATGTCCATCTATGTTCTCCACTGCGGACTGGACCCGCTGTCCAATTCAATTTATGTGTTTTCTTAGTAATGCCTGCTTTTGAGTAACAAAAGCATACAGTGAGTACTTACCAGCCATATTCTCTGGCCATGCCAACCAGAACCTTACGGTCGCCACTAAAGGGTCTTCGGCCGTGGGTAAACAGCATATTGTCAACCAGCATCAAATCGCCTTTTTGCCAGGGGGTGTAAAGCGTTGTTTCGTCATATGCGGCACGAATGATGTCCAGTACTTCAGGTTCCAGCGGCTCGCCGTCACCATAGAATGCGTTACGCGGCAAACCGTCTTCCCCACAGGCACTGAGCAACTGGGCACAGGTTTCTTCACCCAGCGAGGACACATGGAATAAATGCGCCTGGTTGAACCACACTTGTTCGTCGGTTTTAGGGTGTCTGGCAATGGCGGGGTTAATCTGCGAGGTACGCAAACGATGCTCGCCAATCCACTCAAAATCGAGCTGATTGTTGAAACAATACTGCTCAACTTCACGCTTGTCCGTAGTCTGAAATACCTCGCTCCAGGGCAAATCGATATCACCGTAGTTACGTACATACTTCACTTTTTTCGCAGCAAACTTTTCACGGATCTCCTGCGGAATACGTTTAAATACCTCCCTGCTGTCAGCGATTGGGGTTTCACCTCCGGCCTGTGGGGGAAGCAAACAACATAGCCCCAGTCGCATCGCCCACTTGTTTGAATAAGCATGCTCATTATGTTGCGGGATCACTTCATCTGGGTGATATTCCGTCGCGGTGTACACATTGCCTTTCAGCTCAGTGCGCGGTGTTGAGCGATAAGAGTAATTCAACAATTCAGCGTCAAATAGCGTGCTCAGCACCTGACCAAACTGTTTACTGCTCATAATATTGAGGCCACGTAACATGACTGCGCCATTGGCATCAAGCAGGGCATCTATTTGCCCGGCATGCTCAGCAGCCCAATGAGTGGCTCTTTGTCCTTCTAAGGCGACTTCCAGTAGCAGAGGCATGCCCTTAACTGACTGTAAATCCTCCACGCTATACTTCTCTAACACTGTCATCTTCAAATCTCTCTTGTTGTAACTGTTGTTTGCCAATACGCTGATCAATATGCTGTTTTATCTGGGCAGTGAGTTCTTTGATATTTTCCTGCCACAATATTGAATAGTGATCGCCGGCCACACTGCTGTGAGGTAGCTGTAATTTATCTCTCAAAAATATCTGATAAGCTTCGGTCCAGCTGGGGTTTGCCCGGGCACCAATCAGGAAGCAGCGTTGTGCTACTTCGCTCGTCAGCTGATAGCCTTCGGCCAGACTGGTGTGACGTAACATCAGACGCTCAAACTGCTCGGCAAAACCAGCAGGGATCGCCAGCTGTTTAATCAATGCCTGTAAAGCCTGCTCCGTGTTTGTCTCGCTGACATCCGAACAGGCTATATAGCTGTCCAGCAAAATGGTCAGCGCAGGCGGGGTCGGTGCCAGCTGCTTGCTGATCTCAGCCGCTAATAGTCCGCCCATAGAGTGGCCTAATAGCACCAGGCGACCCGCTTTAAGTGGCTGCATAAAATGGCTACGAATATGCGCGCAATATTCATTTGCATAGGCCTGAATGCTTGAGGCCGCTGCGTGTTCAGGCAAGTGTTCATAGCCATAAACCGTCATTTCTCCCTCCAGGGCTTGAGCTAGCGGCATAAAGCTGCGCGCCAGGTCGGCTGCGCCCGGCAAACACAACACAGTGAATGCCGCATCGGTGCTGCTGTTTAATGGTTTCAGCTGTGGCGTCGCCTGTTCGGTGCCACCCGCTGCAATCAAGTCTGCCTGAGCTGCCAGCAGCGTCGTTTTAAACAACTGCTCCAGTGAAACTGCACAGGCGAAAGACTTTTCAATCAGCATCGCCAGCGTGATCAGCTTCAGTGAGCTGCCTCCGAGCGCAAAAAAGTCACTCTCTTTATAAATCGTCTGGATCGGGCACTGCAGAACCTGCTGCCACAAGGTCGCCAGCTGCTTTTCCATATCCGTTTGTGGCGCGTGTGCCGCCACATTTTTACATGCTGGCGTTGGCAGAGCGCGGCGGTCGACTTTGCCATTTGCAGTCACCGGCCAGGGTGAAACATGGCACAACAGAGTTGGCACCATATAGGCCGGTAAACTCTGACTCAGTCGCGCCTGTAACTGCTCTGTCAGCTGTGCTTCATCCAGCTCAGTGGCACTTAGTGTGCTTTTAAAATAGGCCACCAGAGTCGGGGTTGCCTGATCCAGCTCAATGGTGGTAACCAGGGCGGAATCCACTTCAGGTTGCGCCAGTAACGCACTTTCTATTTCTCCCAACTCGATGCGTAGTCCATTGATTTTTATCTGATCATCGCTGCGTCCGAGATACTCAATATCGCCGTTATCCAGATAACGCACTAAATCACCGGTTCGGTACAGTCGGGTACTGGCCCGCGCGCCCATTTCGCTCTGATATGGATTGTTAATGAACCGCTCAGCAGTCAGCTCTGGCTGGTTATGGTATCCCCAGGCCAGACCATCTCCGCCGATAAACAACTCTCCGGCACTGCCAAAGGGCACCAGCTGCAAGTCGTCATCGAGGATCAACAGCTGGATGTTCTGAATGGGTTTACCTATGGGCACTGTGGTGCTGATTGGCTGCGAGCAATCCCAATAACTGACATCAATTGCCGCTTCGGTTGGCCCATAGAGGTTGTGTAGTTGTGCATCAGGCAAACTGGCTCTGAAGCCCTGCACTTGTTTAACCTGTAACGCCTCCCCACTACAAAATACCTGACGAATACTGGTGCACTGTGCCAGCGCGCCATAATCCAGCATAATGCCCAGCATGGAAGGAACAAAGTGCAACTTAGTCACACCGCTTTGGCGGATTAACTGACACAAATACTGCGGATCTTTATGTCCCTCAGGCCGTGCCAGCACCATCTGGGCTCCGCGACATAACGGCCACATAAATTCCCAGACCGAGACATCAAAGCCAAACGGCGTTTTTTGCAAAATAACATCGTGATGATCGCAACCATACTGCTTATCCATCCAGTCAACCCGGTTAACCAAAGCCTGATGGCTGACTAACACCCCCTTGGGTTTTCCTGTCGACCCTGAGGTATAAATCATATAGGCCATATCCTGAGCACTCAGCCCGGTTTCCTGCGGACTCAGATCCTGGGTTGCATAATCTCCAAAACGTGTCACGTCCTGCGCGTACCCATCCATCAGGATCAGTGCAGGCGTATTTTCATTGTTTGCCTGACACTTAGACTGATGGTCACTTTGCGTCAAGATGGTCGTAATACCTGCGTGTGCCAGCATATAGTCCAGACGTGTTTCTGGCAGTGTTGGGTCAAGCGGCACATAGGCACCACCAGCTTTCAGTATGGCCAGTATGCCGATCACCATTTCCAGGGAGCGGGTCATGCACACGCCCACCAGAGTGCCGGGAACAACCTGATGTTCCGCACGCAGGTGTCTGGCCAGTTGGTTCGCTTTATCATTGAGAGACTGATAACTCAGTGTCTGTCCTTCGTAACATAGCGCGGTTTGCGTCGGGGTTTTAGCGACCTGACGTTCAATCCACTGCGCCATCGTCAGCGTCGTATCATAATCAACCGGTGCCGGATTGAGTGTCTCAAGTAAATGCGTTCGCTCCTGTGCGGATAACAACGCGATGCTGCTTAACGGCACCGACGTGGATTGCAGCTGTGATAGCTGAGTTAATATCTGCATCAGATGGCGATTGAGCGTACTGATGTGCGCATGCGTAAACAAGGCTTTGTCATACACCCAGTTAATCGCAACCCCCTGCGCTGACGTACTTATGTTGACTTCAATATCGAATTTGGCCACGGTCTGTGCTGCACCACGCATGGTCAGTGCCGCCCCGTTCAGGTCCAGCTCCCCCTGCTCAGTGGCCTGCTCATCAAGGCCATAATCGGTCTGCGTGGTGAGCATAATTTGAAATAGTGGCGAATGTGCTGTACTTCTTGGCACGTTTAAGCGCTCAACCAGCTGTTCAAATGGCACGTCCTGATGCGACTGTGCACCAAGGTGCACCGCTTTAACATGCTCTAAGTAACGCGTTATGTCGGGCTGAGCCGTGTTCACTCTCAGTACAAGTGTATTGACAAAAAAGCCGATTAAGGACTCAAGTTCAGTCTGTGTGCGATTCGCAACCGGTGTGCCTATCACCACGTCTTTACTGTTACTGTGTCTGCTCAGCAGTAATGAAAGCGCGCTGTGTAATAGCATAAAGGAGGTTAGTCCCTGCGATTGAGCCAGCTCGGCCAGCCCAGCTGCGACATCACTATCCAGTTTACCCTGCACCAGCTCCCCGACATGCTGCTTGACCTGCGGACGCGGGTGGTCCAGCGGCAGGCTGTGTACCGGAGGCAGATCAGATAATTGCTCACTCCAGTAGGTTAACTGGCGCTCCAGAACCGGGCCGCTCAGATAGCTATGTTGCCAATGGGCATAATCAGCATACTGAATCGGTAACGGGGTCAGCGGATTGTCCTGATTTTGCGTGTAAGCCCGATACAGCTGCACAAACTCTTTCACCAGCAACTGCAATGACCATCCGTCAGAGGCGATATGGTGGATATTAAACAGTAGCACAGACGCATGCTCAGAATCGGCACCCGTATCTATATACGCTGCCCGGATCATCAGGTCCTTGCTCAGGTCAAACGGCTGTGATTGTAAGCGTGGGATCAGTGACGCAATTGTCTGCTGCTGTGTTGCCGGGTTCAACAGCCTGAGATCTTCATAATCCAGTGTGAAGTGTACGTCAGTCTGGATCACCTGCTCTGTTCCCGAGTCGCCGTCCCGATAGACACTGCGCAGTACTTCGTGGCGTGCAACTATGGTGTTCAGTGCTGCTTCAACAGCGTCCAGGTCCAGTTCACCACTCACTTCAAATGCGGCTGGCATATTGTATTGCGCCGAGCCACCCTGTAAGCGGTCGATGAACCACAGTCGTTGCTGCGCAAAGGATGCGGCCATGCGACCATCTTGCGGACGGGCCTGCACTTCTATGCGCTGTGCTGTGCTGCCTCCCTGTGCCTGTTTATGCTCGACCTGTTGTGCCTGGCTGGCGATGCTCGCATGTTCGAACAACTCGCTGATACTAAATTCAACCCCGAAGGCCTGTTTGATTGCCGCCACTAAACGCACCGACAACAAAGAATGTCCACCCAGCTTAAAGAAGCTGCTGTCTACGCTTATCTGCTCCGGCGTTAACTTTAATAATGAAGACCACAGCTCAACCAGCTGCTGCTCCGTTGCTGTGCGTGGCGCAACGTGTTGGGCCGCGGCTTTTTCCTGCGGGTCCGGCAGTGCTTTTTTGTCCAGTTTACCGTTCGCCGTCAGCGGCCAGTTTTGCAGCCCGACAAAGTGGGCCGGTACCATATAGGCCGGTAACTGCTCACCCAGCAGACGCTCGCAGTCACTTAACAGAGCCCCCAGCTGCGCCGAGTTTTCCGCCTTAATATAGGCGACCAGCTCCGGGCCGGTGGCCAGGGCTTTACACAACACCTCAGCCGATTCAACGCCCGAGATTTGCTGCAACTGGCTGCTGATATCACCCAGCTCCACCCGGAAACCCCGGATCTTAACCTGCTCGTCTATGCGTCCTAAAAACATCAGCTCGCCACTGTTTTGATAGCGCACCTGATCGCCGGTGCGATACAAACGGGCCGGACTGGTCGCATCACTGGGGTCATAAAACGGGTTCTCAATAAAGCGCTCGGCGCTCAGCGTCGGGTTATTCACATAACCTGTGGCCAGACACGGCCCGCCGACAAACAACTCACCCCGGGCACCCTGTGGCAGGGCGTTAAGCTGCGCATCCAGTACATAGGCATAGGTGTTGTCCATGGCCCGGCCAATGGGTAGCTCCGCCGGTAAGTCGGCATGATTGGCACTGATGTCATACATCACACAGCCTACCGTGGCCTCAGACGGACCATAGTGGTTGAATACCTGACTGTCCGGGAACTGGGTTTGTAAGGCCAGTGCCACATCGCGCTCAAAGCGCTCACCGCCAATCACGAAGACATGCTGCACGCCTGCAAGCGGCGCCTCCTGCAAGGCCAGTACCCCTTCCACATGATGCGGCGTCATCCGCACCAGTCGTGGCTCATCCGCTTTATTCAGGGCTTTACTCAGGGCCGGTAACAACTCCTGATTATCCAGCAGTTGCACACTGCCACCACTCAATAGCGGTAAGTACAAACTCGGAACACCAATATCAAAACCATGTGATGTCACCAGCAGTGAACCGTTAAGGTGGTCGGCATAGTAGCCTTTGAGGGCAAAGTTCAAATAATCCATCAGGGCCCGGTGGCTTATCTCCACGCCTTTGGGAGTACCCGTAGAGCCTGAGGTGTAAATCACATAAGCGGGACTGTCATGGGCAACCGTTTCCGTGCCAAAATCGCTGTCATAGCCACTGAGCCAGTTCGCATCAGTGACATCCTGCTCCAGTAACAACAGGTCAACCCCGGCATCCGGAACGCGGGCGGCCAGTGCGTCACTGACAATCACCCACTCCAGAGCGGCATCAGCGATAATCTGCTGGTTGCGGGCTTTGGTGTTGCTGGGTTCAAACGGAATATAAGCTGCCCCGGCTTTGAGTACGCCCAGTAAGCTCACCATCAGGCAGGCACTGCGTGGCATGCACACGCCCACCAGATCGCCGGGCTCAACGCCCTGCTCCTGCAAACAGTCAGCCAGTTTAGCCGCCTGCGCATTAAGCTGCGCATAGCTAAGTTGTTCGGTGTCACTGTGCACGGCAATCGCATCCGGTGTCAGCACAGCCAGCTGCTCAAAGCGCTCTGTCAAACTGCGCGCGTCGTAAGCGCTGTGCGTGACTGGCAACTGGGTTTGTAACTGACTAAACTGCGTATCGCTGAGCGCCGTCAAAGCATCAATAGAAGTGGTAAATCCATGCTCAGTGTCCAGACAACGGGCATAGTTTTCTAAGATAGTTTCAAGATGTGCCATCATGGTCGTGATGCTTTGTTCACTGTACAAGGCATCATCATATGACCAGCCAATCACGGTCCCCTCCTGACCAAGCTCTGCATGGATATCGATATCACCGCGAATTGTCATGGTCATATCTTCGGGCACATACGGTCTGAACGGCGTGCTTTTCGGCGCCTGTGGGCTGTCAGCTAAACCACTGTCATTACAGGTCAGCTGAATTTGAAATAGCGGCGTATAGCTATTAGAGCGGGTTACATCGAGCTGCTCAACCAGGTGCTCAAAAGGCACATCCTGATTGGCCTGAGCCGACAAATGAACTTGCCGAATATGTTGCAGATAACTGTCCAGGGACTGGGCTTTGAGCTCCACCCGCAATACCAGACGATTTAAGAAACACCCTATCAACTGCGCTACTTCGGCCTGAGCCCGGTTAGCAACGGTGGTGCCCACCACAATATCCCGGCTGGCTGTAAAAGTATGGAGTAGCAATACCAGCGCACTGTGCAGACACATAAAGGGTGATAACTGATAGTGACGGGCAATGGTTACTAATTTTTCCGTCAGTTCAGCACTGAGTGTCTGATTGCATTTTTTGCCACTGAACTTTTTCTTCGCAGGTCTGGGATGATCTGGGGTCAGGCTGTGTAATTCTGGTAAGCCCGTGAGATGTGAACGCCAGTAGGCTAACTGGTCCTGATAGTCCTGCGACTTTGCCCAGTTTTGCTGCCAATAAGCAAAATCACTGTACTGCACCGATAAAGGGGGTAACCCCTGTTCACTGCTGTACAGCGTCATAAATTCATTTTTAAGTATGTCCATCGACCAGGCATCGGACGCGATATGGTGCATGTTAAACAGCAAAATACCATGAGGCTGAGTACCACACGGCGTATCGGTTAGTTTGACATAGTGAATATCCAGCAGTGCATCGTGTTGCAGATCAAATTCCCGTCCGGCATGGGCCAGCGCCAGTGCCTTGACCTCGTCCCGTTGCACGGGTTCCGCCAGCGCGCTCAGATCGGTAAACTGCACCTCATTGCTGACTTGTTCACGTACCAGGCGCCGGGGTCCTTCGTCACTGGCTTCATAGCCCGTTCTGAGAATCTCATGACGCGCGATAATGGTGCGCAACGCACGCGTGGCGCGTGATACATCAAACGGCTGATACACCGAGTACGCCATCGGCATATTGTACTCACTGCCACCGCCTTGTAGTTGATTGACAAACCACAGACGCTGCTGAGCAAACGACAAACTATGTTGTTTTTCTTGCTCTGCCACCGGCTGAATGCGTTCAACCTGCTCAATGGGGGCTGATTGGGACAGCGTTGCAATAATGTCATGCTTATTCGCGCTAATAAGCGCTTTATGCTCTGCGGTCAGGGCCCCTTTCTGGGCTTTGGCCTTGAGCTTGCCATTATCCAGGTAAACTGCTACTCCCTGAGCAACCAGTTCAGCTAATAATTTGTTGATTTCAACCATTCATTCAAGTCCTGTTAGTCGAGACATGCGCCAGAGACTGACTTCATGTTACTTCTGTGGTCACTACATACGACTATTTATAACAGAACCGGGATGGTGATGACTGCCTGTAAGATTTGACAAGGCCACTGATCTGTCACCTCTCTTGACAACGAAAAGACCCGTAAGCCAGGCGGGGTTGAGCGCTTTCATACTGCATTGCTCGAACAGAGTTGTACAACATTTTATCCGTGCAAACACGGCACAGCAGCCTTGATCTCATGCATGAGATCAAGGCTGTCAATCATGAACAGGTATCCCGGTGCCATTGGCAGCCAGGAATAACTGCTTAGAACTCGACTTCGTCCAGCTCAGCTTCGTTAATTTCACTCAGCTGCAAGTCCAGTATTTTCTTATCCAGGAGCTGCGCAAGTTGATCGATTTGTGCGTGCTCAATGGCTTCTTTAATCGACACAGAGACGTTAAAGGCCTGATGCAGGCGTTGTACCAGCTTCATTAAGCTCAGTGAGTGTCCACCCAGCTCAAAGAAAGACTGATTAACACTGATCCGTGCACCATCATAATCCAGTAACTCCGCCCAGATATCCCGCAGCTGACACTCAGTCTCTGTGGACGGTGCAACCTGCTTGCTGCCTGACACCCCTTCGCCCGGTTGCGGCAGTGCTTTTTTATCGATTTTGCCATTCACCGTCAGCGGCCAGTCCTGCATCAGCGTCATTTGTTCAGGTACCATATATGCGGGTAAGAAAGCCGCTGCTGCGCGCTTGATACGCTCAATCTCCTGTGTATGCTGCTGCTCATCGACACTGTGTTCCAGCTTCAGATAAGCATGCAGAACCTGAGTCCCCTGGCTCTGTCTGGCAATCACTACGGCACTGTCTACATGGGTGATACTGCTTAACTGATGCGTGACTTCACCGAGTTCAATCCTGAAACCCCGGATCTGCACCTGATCATCCATGCGACCGATGAACTGAATTCGCCCATCGCGCTGGTGGCGACCCAGATCTCCGGTTTTATACAGTTTTTCGCAGCCCATACCGACACAGTGCGGGTTGTCGATAAAGCGCTCGGCACTCAAAGCCTCACGGCCCAAATAACCATCGGCAAGTCCGGCCCCTGTGACATACATTTCACCCGCGACCCCCACAGGCACAGGTTGCAGCTGTGCATCAAGAATATAGACAGCCTGATCCGCCAGCGGCCTGCCAATGTGGATCTGATCAATCTCCTGGCGCGCAATAGGCGCAAAGGTGACATGCACTGTGGTCTCGGTGATCCCATACATGTTAATCAATTCGGCCTGTGCATTTGCCGGATGCTGACACCAGCTTTGCAAATGCTGTGTTTGCAGTGCTTCTCCCCCGAATACCACATAGCGTAGTGCCGGCAGGCTGATATCGTGCGCAACCACATGTTCAGCAAACACCCCAAAGGCGCTCGGAGTCTGATTTAATACACTGAGCTGGTGCTGCTGACATAACTCAACAAACGCAGCCGTGTCACGAGTCTGATGATGAGTTGGGATCAACAATTTACCACCGTGAATAAGCGCTCCCCAAATCTCCCAGACACTGAAGTCAAATGCATAGGAGTGGAACAAACACCAGGTGTCCTGATTGCTAAACGAAAAGTCCTCCGCCGCACTGGCGAATAAGCGTGCCATATTACGATGAGTCTGAACCACGCCTTTCGGCGCCCCTGTCGATCCTGAGGTATAGATCACATAGGCTGGGTCGCTCAGTAACACCTCAGGTAACACAAGTGTCAAGCCGTGGTCCTGACTCAGCAATGCCTTGCCATCCAGGCTCACCACCTGACACTGCGCCTCGTCGAGCGCTGCAGCACACTGAGGCTGTGCCAGACACAGGGCAATGTGGGCATCATTAATAATATAGTTCAGACGCTCTGCCGGACTGTTTGGATCTAACGGTACATATGCCCCACCGGCTTTGAGAATTGCCAAAATCCCCACCACAGTGTCGATTGAGCGCTCAACACATAAACCTATCAGGTCACGCTGTTGTATACCATATTCATGAACTAATTGAGCAGCCAGAGTGGTTGCCATTTTATCCAGTTCCGCATAGCTGAGCGTTTGATTATCCATGACCAGCGCCGGACGCTCAGGCGTCACGCGGGCATGGTGGTCAAACTGCGCAATCACACTGTGCAACTGCGCATCGGCATAGGCCATTTTCGGTGCTGCGAGCAGTGCTTGCTGCTCCTGAGGCTGCATAATCTCCATCTCGCCAAGCGATGCTGTGGCATCGAGTGCGATAAGATTGCTCAGTGCCGTATTAAAGTGGCCCAACAAACCTTCCATATCGGCGCGCTCATACTGATGGCCATGGAAGCTCAGTCGTAAGCTCAATACTCCCTGCATCGAGGCAGTCATAGCAACCGGGTAGTTGGTGTATTCAATCGATGCAGCACTGTTCACCTGTAACTGACTTGCTCCGCTGTGCTGCGCCTGAGCTCCGGTATCATGCAGATCGGCCGGGAAATTCTCAAACACAAACAAGCTATCGAACATTGCCCCCTGAATACCATGCCCGCCACAACTTAATATCTCCGGCAACGGCAGGTAACTATGCTGTTCACGCTGACTATGTGCCTTGTGCATTTGCTGAAGCTGAGTACCAATACTGGCCTGATGGTCCAGTTGCACTCTGACCGGCACCGTATTAATAAACAGCCCTATCATTTGCTCCACATTTGCCACTTCCGGCGGACGCCCGGATAAGGTGGTGCCAAAGCATACATCCGATTGCGCGCTGTAGCGGTGCAGTGTATAAGCCCACACTAGTTGCAGCACAGCATTCGCAGTGACCTGCTGATTTTGCGCAAATTGACTCAGCTGACGGGTAAGCGTTTCATCACAACTCCATTTGATTTCGTCATAACACGGAACGTCACTGGCTGCAGCAGGTAACTGCAACGTAGTCGGTGCACTAACTCCTGCCAGTTCAGCATTCCAGAAAGCCCGCGCATCATCCCTATTTTGGCTACATAACCATTGAATGTAATCCTCGTAATTCGCAGCAGGTGGCAAGGTCAGAGGCTGCCCACCGGTCAGACTCTGATAATAGCCCAGTACCTCAGAGAACAAGGTGGCCTGACACCAGCCATCGGTCAAGACATGGTGATGAGACCAGATAAGCTGGGCTTTTTGAGCGGGCAAACGCACCAGTGTCAGACTCATCAACGGGGCCAGATTAAAATCAAACCCTTTGGCTTTAATGGCGTGATGCAACTCACTGAGCTGGGTTTCCAGTAACTCAGCGGACTTATGTTGCCAGTCAAGTACTTCCATCTCAATGAGCGCATTGTTATGTACCACCTGATGAATATCTGCATCATCAAACACACTGAAACTGGTGCGCAGGATTGCATGACGTGCAATCACATTCTGCCAGGCCTGCTGCATAGCAGGTGTGTCTACCTCACCATCAAGCTCAAAGTGTGTCAGCGTGGTATACAGACTGGCATCTTGCTGAAGTAAGTCATGGTAAATCATCCCCTGTTGCATCGGCGTTGCCACATACACTCTTTCTATATCTGAGTATTGAGCTTGCACTGAGTCCAGCTGAGCCTGTTCCAGTGTCGCAGCCGGGAAATCCTCGACAATCAAAGTCTGACACTCAGCACCGGCTTTGGCCTTAGCTACTAGCTGAAGTAAAACCGCTTTAAACCGGGCTGATAATGCCTCAATTTGTGCCTCTGAATAACTTGGCATCGCAAAGCTCAAATCAAATCTCAACTGATTGTCCTGACTTTGACCATTGACCATTAAGTGATGCAGGTCGGCTGCCTCAGGGGCTGACTCTGCGCCACGCGATTCTTGCGCCATTGCCAGACGCCCCTGCGTGCCCGTTACATTGTCTAGTTTACCCAGATAGTTAAAGACGATTGCCTGGTCAACACTATGCTTATCCAACGCACAGATCTCAGCGTCCTGCCGGATATACTTTAATAATCCATACCCTAAACCATGCATAGGCAATTGTTGCAGCGTCTGTTTTACCGACTTTACGGTTGCGATGAGGTCATCTTGCTGACCCCCGAGGATCAACGGATAAAGATTGGTAAACCAGCCCATTGTCTGAGTCACATCCAGCCCGTCAAACAAGGCTTCTTCCCGGCCGTGACTTTCCATATCAACACGCAGCAAAGGTCTGTCAAAGGTGGTCTGATAAGCCAGCAGGAAAGCACTGAGCATCAGCGTGTCCACATTACTGTGGAATACCTGCTGACAGTCTGCCAGTAATATCCGGGTGTCCGATTCATCCAAAGAGAAAGACACATTTTGCCACTGCTCAGCCGCTACTTTGGCTGAAGGCTGAGCTGGGAACAACGACAGTCTGTCACGCCAGTAAGTCTGTTGTTCACTCAGAGCCTCGGACTGCGCCAGCGCATTCACCGCTTCGCCCCAGGCCTGATAAGAACTGGTTTTTTCCGCCAACTGGATAGGCTGTGCGGTTTCGATTGCCTGCAGCGCGGTTTCCAGATCCTGAAGCAGAATACGCCAGGATACCCCGTCCACAACCAGGTGATGAATGGTCATAAACAGCCGTGCAGGCTTATCATCACCGGCATAAAAATACACAAACTTGCACAATGGCCCCTTTTCTATATCCAGCTGCCGCTGCAAGGCATCACACTGACGCTCAACCTCAGCACTGAAGTCCGCCTCATTCAGGTCACTCAAATCAACTACCTGATGCATATTGGCCACCTGCGTGTCGCACAGTGGTACAAAGCTGGCGACCTCTGCAAACCGCAGTCGCAACGCGTCATGGCGTTCAACTAATGCGTTTACCAGCTCAGAAAAGTGGCTTGTTAAGTTACCCGGCGCGCTGAGCAATAATGACTGATTATAATGACTTGGCGCAGCCCGGTTTGCCGCAAAGAAGCGCTGCTGGATTGGCAGCAATGGCATCTCCCCGGTCACCGCATCCTGCTGCGCATTGATTCGGGTACTAAACTCAACATGTTCACTCAAGGTCGCAATACTTGGAGTAGCAAACAGCTGTTTTACGTTCAGGTGTAAACCCTGTTGTCTGGCGCGCCCGACCATTTGAATGGCAATGATGGAATCGCCACCCAAAGTAAAGAAGTTATCCTGTATTCCCACTTGCTCTACGCCCAGTAAATCCTGCCAGATTACACACAGCGTGGCTTCGGTGTTGTTTCTTGGCGCGCAATATGCGGTTTGCAACAGTGCCTTATCCGGCTCAGGCAACGCCTTTTTGTTAATTTTTCCGTTCGCCGTCAATGGCCACTCGTCGATGACCACCGCCAGCTTAGGCACCATATACTCTGGCACCTGAGCGGCAAGCTGTGCCAAAGTCGCACTGATAAAGTCACTCTGCTCCTCAGTTGTGACGACCTCTGTCGGCTGTATATAAGCAACCAAGTCATTGCCCGATGCGCCTTTTTTGGCCACCACAACCGCGGAGTCAATTTTAGTCAGCTGGCTGAGTCGCTGAGCAATTTCACCCAGCTCAACCCGGAAGCCGCGAATTTTAATTTGGTCGTCGGCACGGCCCACGAAGGCCAGGTTGCCATCGGCCAGGTAGCGCACTAAATCGCCGGTGCGATACAGGCGTTTTGAGCTGCCTGCCACCTCAGGGTCATAAAATGGATTGTCAATAAAGCGCTCGTTCGTCATCTCGGGCTGACCCAGATAGCCACGCGCCAGGCCGTCACCACCGACATACAGCTCACCTAAGCTACCGTGAGGCAATAAGTTTTGTTGCTGATCCAGCACATAGGTCTGAACATTACACAAAGGTGTGCCGATATGTATGGTGTCATCGGTAATTTCACCCACAGTCGCACAGACTGAGGTCTCCGACGGGCCATAAGCATTATAGAAAGGATAATGTGCCCGCCAGCGAGCCACCACATTTTCTTCACAGGCTTCCCCTGCCACAATTAAACATTGCAGCGCCAGATCTGTCTGCAACGTCATGGTCGATAACAACGCCGGTGGCAAAGTCGCATGGGTGATCTGCTGCGTTTTTAACAGCTCAGACAGCAGCTGTACGTCCGTACGTTGTGATTCGTCGGCAATCACCAGGGTACCCCCCGGGATCAAGGCCATCAGCCATTCCCAGGTCGCCGCATCAAAACTGATGGATGCGAATTGCAACACCTTACTGTCGGCACAGGTAGCAAAACGGGCTTGCTGGTTGTGAGCCAGGTTCACTGCGCCCTGATGAATAAGCTGCACGCCCTTAGGCTGACCGGTTGAACCTGAGGTGTAAATCACATAAGCCAGACTGTCACTGCTGATCTCATCCAGAGCCGGGTTGTGCTGCGGATAGTCATCAAGCGCCAGAGCTGCAATATCTATAGCGGTGCCCGCTTGTTCGCTCATCAGGCTCTGAGCCACGGTCAGACCACTGCCATACCCAATTACTTGCTTCAGGCCCGCGTCGGCTGCCATATAGCTCAGACGGCTGGCCGGATAATCCGGATCCAGTGGCACGTACGCCCCACCGGCTTTGAGTATCGCCAGCATGCTCACCATCATTTCCATCGAGCGGCTGCTGCATACCCCTATTAGGGTTTCAGCTGTGATCTGCTGCTCACTCAGCAAGTAATGGGCCAGCTGATTGGCCCGTTGGTTTAGCTCGGCGTAACTGATGGATTGGTCCTGGAACACCAGGGCGGTTGCCTCAGGCGCTGCCTCTGCCTGTTGTTCAAATAAATGGTGAATACAGGCCGTGTCGTCGTAGCCTAAGCTGCGCTGACCCTGTGTCAGTAATCTGGCCACTTCATCCGTCGGCAGTACGCTCAGTTCACTTACTGGTTGTGTTTGGGTTGCTTCCGTTAGCTGACTCAGCGCCGTAATCACATACTCTGCAATGCGGCTGATCTCGACCTGCTCATCAATTTGTAAGTCCAGGCTGAACACATGGGCTGCACCGTAATCATTGACCGATAAGTTAAACGGATAGTTGGTGCGCTCCTGTGCACTCAGCGCCTGAATATCACTGTCCTGCACTGGCGTATCGGCTTCATCCCGCTCGGTGTGACGATAGTTCAGCATCGCGCTGAATAACGGACCGTCTGAGCCCACCGCGCTGTGTTTCTGCGCCTGTGCCAGCGATACCTGCTCATAAGGCAGCAACGCTTTCAATCGCTTGTCTACATCTTTAATCAAGTCTGCGACCGAAGATCCCCGTAACTCAACCGCCACGGGTAAGGTGTTGATCAACATGCCCAGCAGGCGTTCTACACCTGCGCCGCCATTCATCCGACCGCTCATCACGGTGCCGAACACCACTTCCTGCTGGTTGCTGCAAGCCCCCAGCACCAATGCCCAGGCGGCATGGAAAATCGCTGCCGGACTGACTTCATGCTGTTTTGCATAAGTGCGGATGGCGGTACTGAGCGCGTCACTCAGAGCCACTTTATGCTCTTGAATAGTGTCGCCGTTGCCCTGAGTATCCTGCAACCCAAAAGGCAGTGTCGGCTCGCTGATATGGCCCAGCGACTCAGAGAAAAACCCTTCTATATCGAGCGTTTCCATGCGCGCCAGAGTATCGCTGATAAACTGGCGGTAAGACGCCGGCGCAGGCAAGCTCTGTGCCTTACCTGCGCTGTAACTGTGTAGTTCATCCTGGATCACCGCCATGGCAACATGGTCGATGATCAGGTGGTGTGCCTGTAATAGTGCATAGTGGGAACCCGTGTCCGGATCCTGACACACCTGCAAGCGTAACAATGGTGCCAGAGCCAGATCCAGCCACTGTGGACCATCGGCCAGCGCGGTGATGGTCTGCTGTGCACTCAGTCCCTCAGCACAGGCAAGCTGTGTCACTGGCAGCGTAACTGTGCGCTGTACCACCTGCAATGCCTGACGCTTACCCTGCCAGAGAATGGCAGTACGCAGCACATCATGACGGGCCAGCAAAAAGTTCAGGCTGTCAGTAAACTGAGTCAGTGCCGCATCACTTTTTATTTCATAAAGATAGTTAGTGACATAAGGGTCGTTATCCGGGTCCATACTGTGTACGAACAGCACCCCTTCCTGTAACGGCGCCAGCGGATAGATATCCTGAATGTTGGCCATGCCCCCAGGGATCTCGGCGGCGATGTCGTTCAGCTCAGCCTGGCTCAGTGCAGCCAGCGGCACCATATCCGGCGTAATGGCGGTGCAACCGGTCGGGATCAGGCTGCGGCTTTCATCTGTGTCGCCTGTAGTAGCAAGGCTCAGCCCCTGTGCCATCTCCTGTAAGGACTGGGCAGCGAACAGCGCTTGTGCATCCACCTCAAAACCTTGTTGTCTGAGTCGGCTGGCCAGCTGCATAAGCAACAGGGAATGCCCACCCAGAGTGAAAAAGTTTGCCGTGACGCTCAGCTGCTCAGCGGGCTGTGCCAGCAATTCGCCACACAGCGTAACCATTAATTGCTCACGCTCCCCCTGTGGCGCCACATAAGTCCCCTGCAATGCCGATGTGTCTGCTTCAGGCAGGGCTTTTTTGTTTACTTTACCGTTGGCGGTCAGTGGCCAGTCGTCAATCACCACACCCAGCTTAGGCACCATGTAATCCGGTAAGGTTTGTGCCAGCGTGGCCAGCGTCTGAGTCATAAACTCTGGCTGTGCTTGTTCTGTAACAGCCTCAACTGGCTGGACGTACGCCACTAAATAGGTGCCTGCCGGGCCGTTTTTGGCCAGCACCAGCGCACTGTCTATGTCACTCTGGCGGCTCAGCTGTTGAGCTATCTCGCCCAGTTCAACCCGGAAGCCGCGAATTTTAATTTGGTCGTCGGCACGGCCCACGAAGGCCAGATTGCCATCGGCCAGGTAGCGCACTAAATCGCCGGTGCGATACAGGCGTTTCGAGCTGCCTGCCACCTTGGGGTCATAAAATGGATTGTCAATAAAGCGCTCGGCCGTCAGCTCAGGCTGATTCAGATAACCCTGTGCCAGACCGTCGCCGCCCACACACAATTCACCCACACTGCCATACGGTACCAAACTCAGTTCATCGCTTAGCACCAGGGCCTGATCGCCATTCAGTGGCGTACCTATGGCAATGTCCTGACTTTGATGTAATGTCGGTATCGCGTAACAACAGCTGAAGGTGGTGTTTTCCGTCGGGCCATAGCCGTTGATGACTTGTGCCTGCGGTAATGCCTGCTGCACCCGCATCACATCGGCGCCGTGGACTATGTCGCCGCCAGCCAGTACATAACGTAAAGAGGTGCGACCGTCACAGTGGTGGCTCCACTCACTGAACAGACCGGCCGTCAGCCACATACTGTTAATGGCCTGACTATCAATCAGTGTGTTGAGTGCATGAATGTCCAGCTGGTCCTGCGGATACAGCACACAACGTCCACCATTGAGTAAAGGTCCCCACAACTCTATGGTTGCCGCATCAAAGGCAATGTTGGCGCTGTGCAGGAATACCGTGTCGCTGTCCAGGGTCATAAAATGCGGCGTGCTAATAAGACGCTGTACCGCACGATGTGGGGTCAGCACGCCTTTGGGCTGACCCGTCGAGCCTGAGGTGTAAATCACATAAGCCAGCGCATCACCGCTAAGCGTTTCCAAAGCGGGGTTGTGCAGCGGATAGTCATCAAGCGTCAGAGCCGCAATATCTATGGCGGTGCCCGCCTGTTCGCTCATCAGGCTCTGGGCTACTGCCAGACCACTGCCATACCCAATTACTTGCTTCAGACCTGCATCAACCGCCATATAGCTCAGGCGGCTGGCCGGGTAATTCGGATCCAGTGGCACATACGCGCCACCGGCTTTGAGTATCGCCAGTATGCTCACCACCATCTCTACCGAGCGGCTGCTGCATACCCCTATCAGGGTTTCAGGTGTGACCTGCTGCTCACTCAGCAGGTAATGGGCCAGCTGATTGGCCCGCTGATTGAGCTCGGCGTAACTAATGGATTGGTTCTGGAACACCAGGGCGGTTGCCTCGGGCGCTGCCTCAGTCTGTTGCTCAAAGGCCTGATGAATGCTCAGTGTGGCATCATAATTTTGTTCACTCTGATTTGGTGATACCAGCAAAGTCTGCTGCTCTGTATCAGAGAGCAAGGTCAGGGTGCCCGGTGCCTGAGCGAGCAGGCTCGCACTGTCGCTGTGTGTCAGCGTCGTCAGTAAAGTGCCCAGATGACGATTAAGGGTGTCAATATGTGCTTCGCTGAACAAGGCTGTGTCATAGGTCCAGCACAGCTCAACGCCGGTCTCGCTCAGCGCCATATTCACATCCAGGTCAAACTTGGCCACGACCGAGCCATCACTGCGAGGACTCAGCTGAGCCCCACCCAGCGACCAGGCACTGTCTTCGACTTCCCCGGTCAGACCATAATCGGTGCGGGTTGTCAGCATCACCTGAAACAGCGGTGTGTGCGCCGTGCTGCGCGGTACATTCAGCTGCTCAACCAACTGCTCGAACGGCACATCCTGGTTTGACTGCGCGCCCAGATGGACGGCTTTAACGTGTGCCAGATACTCCGTCAGGGTTGCCTGAGCGGTATTAACATTCAGAACTAAGGTATTGACGAAGAAGCCAATTAACGGCTCCAGCTCGGCCTGCATGCGGTTGGCCACCGGCGTACCAATGACGATATCCCGGGCATTACTGTGGCGCGACAACAGCAAAGACAAAGCGCCATGAAGGAGCATAAACGGCGTCAGTCCTTCGGCCTTAGCCAGCGCAGCCAGCCCCTGTGCCACTTCTTTGCTCAGCGTGCTTTTAACCTGTGCACCCTGATGTTGTTTGATGTCCGGACGCGGATAGTCCAGCGGTAAGCTGTGTACCGGGGGCAAATCTGCCAGTTGTTGCTGCCAATACTCAAGCTGCTGTTCAAGCACCGCATCACTGAGGTAATCCCGTTGCCACTGCGCATAATCCGCGTACTGAATGGCCAAAGGAGCCAGTGGATTACTTTGCTTCTGACTGTATGCCTGATACAGCTGGACAAATTCTTTAATCAAGACCTGCATCGACCAGCCATCGGAGGCAATGTGGTGCATGTTAAACAGCAACACCCCTTCATTGTCTGCAGTCTGAATATAACCGGCGCGGATCATCACGTCGCGGGTCAGATCAAATGGCTGATTAAGCTGTTGCGTCATGGCTGTGGTGATAGCCTGTTGCTGCTGCGCTTCGTTGCACATCCGCACATCATCATAACTGAGGGTAAAGCGGGCATCCTGACGGATCAGCTGCTCCGCGCCCTGCTCGCCATCACGATAAACGGTTTTAAGTACTTCGTGGCGGTCAATGATGGTTTGTAACACTGCTTCCACCACTGTCAGATCCAGCGTACCGCTGACATCAAAGGCAGCCGGCATATTATACTGCGACGACCCCTTATGGAGCTGATCAATAAACCACAGGCGCTGCTGGGCAAAAGACAGTGGTGCGATATCCGATGCGACTCTGGGTGTGACTTTAGCGCGCACCTGAGTATTTTGCTGTTGCTCTGAGGCTAAAAATTCAATCAATGCCGCCTTATTTTGTTTTACCTGAGCGGCTATCTGAGGTGTGATTGCACCTTGTCTGGCTTTTGACTTGAGCTTGCCATTGTCGAGATAAAAACTGACGCCCTGTTTTTCTAGTTCTATGATTAACTTTTTAATTGTATTCATTGTTTTCTTCTTAAAATTCTGTCGATTAAATGTCGGACGCCGTGGTTACCATTCCAGCTCTTCACACGCTTCTGTTTGCGTGTCGCGATTAGACTTAAGCTGCAAATATTCAATGTGGACCGCCTGATCGCAGATCCTGGTTGCGTCGTAGAGCTCCTGAATACTGAACTCAATGTTGAAGGTTTCACGCACCTGAGTTGCCAGTTTCACGACCAGCAGCGAATGGCCGCCCAAGTCGAAGAAGTGGCTTTGCGTGCTAATGTCCTGATGCGCTATGCCCAACAGCTGAGACCAGATCTCACACAAGGTCTGCTCAATGTCATTTTCAGGTGCCACATAGGTATCCTGAAGCGCGCTGCTATCTGCTTCAGGCAGGGCTTTTTTGTTTATTTTACCGTTGGCGGTCAGTGGCCAGTCGTCAATCACCACACCCAGCTTAGGCACCATGTAATCCGGTAAGGATTGTGCCAGCGTGGCCAGCGTCTGAGTCATAAACTCTGGCTGTGCTTGTTCTGTAACAGCCTCAACTGGCTGGACGTACGCCACTAAATAGGTGCCTGCCGGGCCGTTTTTGGCCAGCACCAGCGCACTGTCTATGTCACTCTGGCGGCTCAGCTGTTGAGCTATCTCGCCCAGTTCAACCCGGAAGCCGCGAATTTTAATTTGGTCGTCGGCACGGCCCACGAAGGCCAGATTGCCATCGGCCAGGTAGCGCACTAAATCGCCGGTGCGATACAGGCGTTTCGAGCTGCCTGCCACCTTGGGGTCATAAAATGGATTGTCAATAAAGCGCTCGGCCGTCAGCTCAGGCTGATTCAGATAACCCTGTGCCAGACCGTCGCCGCCCACACACAATTCACCCACACTGCCATACGGTACCAAACTCAGTTCATCGCTTAGCACCAGGGCCTGATCGCCATTCAGTGGCGTACCTATGGCAATGTCCTGACTTTGATGTAATGTCGGTATCGCGTAACAACAGCTGAAGGTGGTGTTTTCCGTCGGGCCATAGCCGTTGATGACTTGTGCCTGCGGCAATGCCTGCTGCACCCGCATCACATCGGCGCCGTGGACTATGTCGCCGCCAGCCAGTACATAACGTAAAGAGGTGCGACCGTCACAGTGGTGGCTCCACTCACTGAACAGACCGGCCGTCAGCCACATACTGTTAATGGCCTGACTATCAATCAGTGTGTTGAGTGCATGAATGTCCAGCTGGTCCTGCGGATACAGCACACAACGTCCACCATTGAGTAAGGGTCCCCACAGCTCTATGGTTGCCGCATCAAAAGCAATATTGGCGCTATGCAGGAATACCGTGTCGCTGTCCAGGGTCATAAAGTGCGGCGTGCTAATAAGACGCTGTACCGCACGATGCGGGGTCAGCACGCCTTTGGGCTGACCGGTTGAGCCTGAGGTGTAAATCACATAAGCCAGCGCATCACCGCTAAGCGTTTCCAGAGCGGGGTTGTGCAGCGGATAATCATCCAACTCAAGGGCCGCAATATCTATGGCGGTGCCCGCTTGTTCGTTCATCAGGCAGTGGGCCACGGCCAGCCCACTGCCATACCCAATCACTTGCTTCAGGCCTGCATCAACTGCCATATAACTCAGGCGACTGGCCGGGTAATTCGGGTCCAGTGGCACATATGCGCCACCGGCTTTGAGTATCGCCAGTATGCTCACCACCATCTCTACCGATCGGCTGCTGCATACTCCAATCAGGGTGCCAGGTGTGATGTGCTGCTCACTCAGCAGGTAATGAGCCAGCTGATTGGCCCGCTGATTGAGCGCCTCATAGCTAATGGATTGATCCTGGAACACCAGGGCGGTTGCCTCGGGCGCTGCCGCAACCTGTTGCTCAAAGGCCTGATGAATGCTCAGTGTGGCATCATAATTTTGTTCGCTCTGATTTGGTGATACCAGCAAAGCCTGCTGCTCTGCATCACAGAGCAAGGTCAGGGTGCCCGGTGCCTGAGCGAGCAGACTCACACTGTCGCTGTGTGTCAGCGTCGTCAGTAAGGTGCCCAGGTGACGATTAAGGGTGTCAATGTGTGCTTCGCTGAACAAGGCCGTGTCATAGGTCCAGCATAGTTCAACCCCGGTCTCACTCAACGCCATATTCACATCCAGGTCAAACTTGGCCACGACCGAGCCATCACTGCGAGGACTCAGCTGAGCCCCACCCAGCGACCAGGCACTGTCTTCGACTTCTCCGGTCAGACCATAATCGGTGCGGGTTGTCAGCATCACCTGAAACAGCGGTGTGTGCGCCGTACTGCGCGGTACATTCAGCTGCTCAACCAGCTGCTCGAACGGCACATCCTGGTTTGATTGCGCGCCCAGATGGACGGCTTTAACGTGTGCCAGATACTCCGCCAGGGTTGTGTGAGCGGTATTCACATTCAAAACTAAGGTATTGACGAAGAACCCAATTAACGGTTCCAGCTCGGCCTGCATGCGGTTGGCCACCGGCGTACCAATGACGATATCCCGGGCATTACTGTGTCGCGACAACAGCAAAGACAAAGCGCCATGAAGGAGCATAAACGGCGTCAGCCCTTCGGCCTTCGCCAGTGCAGCCAGCCCCTGTGCGACTTCTTTGCTCAGCGTGCTTTTAACCTGTGCACCCTGATGTTGTTTGATATCCGGGCGCGGATAGTCCAGCGGTAAACTGTGTACCGGCGGCACATCTGCCAGTTGCTGCTGCCAGTACGCCAGCTGTTGTTCAAGCACCGCATCACTGAGGTAATCCCGTTGCCACTGCGCATAATCCGCGTACTGAATGGCCAAAGGAGCCAGTGGATTACTCTGCTTCTGACTGTATGCCTGATACAGCTGGACAAATTCTTTGATCAATACCTGCATCGACCAACCGTCGGAGGCAATGTGGTGCATGTTGAACAGCAACACCCCTTCGTTGTCTGCAGTCTGAATATAGCCGGCGCGGATCATCACGTCGCGGGTCAGATCAAACGGCTGATTAAGCTGTTGCGTCATGGCTGTGGCGATGGCCTGTTGTTGCTGCGCTTCGTTGCACATCCGCACATCATCATAACTGAGGATAAAGCGGGCATCCTGACGGATCAGCTGCTCTGCGCCCTGCTCACCATCACGATAAACGGTTTTAAGTACTTCGTGGCGGTCAATGATGGTTTGTAACACTGCTTCCACCACTGTCAGATCCAGCGTACCGCTGACATCAAAGGCAGCTGGCATATTGTATTGCGTCGAGCCCTTATGGAGCTGTTCGATAAACCACAAACGTTGCTGGGCAAAAGACAGTGGGAACGCGCTATGCTCACCAAGCTGCGGATCTGTCTGCAGTGCTCTGGGCAGTGCAGTGATCTGTTCGCGAACCTGCTCTCCGTGATGCGCTGCCACTTCCCGGGCCTGATCTGCAATCGTCGCAGCATTAAACAGCACTTTGATGGGTAACTCGACGGCCAGCTGCGCTCGCAGCTCGGCGGCCAGTCTTACCGAAAGTAAAGAGTGCCCTCCGAGGTCAAAGAAGTTATCCGTGGTACTGATACGACCGGCCTCTAAATCCAGTAATTGCGCCCAGATCTGGCATAATGCCTGTTCAACCTCATTTGCGGGTGCCACATAGGTACCATGGAGCGCCGAGGTATCCGCTTCAGGCAGAGCTTTTTTGTTTACTTTACCGTTGGCGGTCAGTGGCCACTCGTCAATCACCACACCCAGCTTAGGCACCATGTAATCCGGTAAGGATTGTGCCAGCGTGGCCAGCGTCTGAGTCATAAACTCTGGCTGTGCTTGTTCTGTAACAGCCTCAACTGGCTGGACGTACGCCACTAAATAGGTGCCTGCCGGGCCGTTTTTGGCCAGCACCAGCGCACTGTCTATGTCACTCTGGCGGCTCAGCTGTTGAGCTATCTCGCCCAGTTCAACCCGGAAGCCGCGAATTTTAATTTGGTCGTCGGCACGGCCCACGAAGGCCAGATTGCCATCGGCCAGGTAGCGCACTAAATCGCCGGTGCGATACAGGCGTTTCGAGCTGCCTGCCACCTTGGGGTCATAAAATGGATTGTCAATAAAGCGCTCGGCCGTCAGCTCAGGCTGATTCAGATAACCCTGTGCCAGACCGTCGCCGCCCACACACAATTCACCCACACTGCCATACGGTACCAAACTCAGTTCATCGCTTAGCACCAGGGCCTGATCGCCATTCAGTGGCGTACCTATGGCAATGTCCTGACTTTGATGTAATGTCGGTATCGCGTAACAACAGCTGAAGGTGGTGTTTTCCGTCGGGCCATAGCCGTTGATGACTTGTGCCTGCGGCAATGCTTGCTGCACCCGCATCACATCGGCGCCGTGGACTATGTCGCCGCCAGCCAGCACATAACGCAGAGAAGTGCGACCGTCACAGTGGTTGCTCCACTCACTGAACAAACCGGCCGTCAGCCACATGCTGTTAATGGCCTGACTGTCAATCAGTGTATTGAGTGCATGAATGTCCAGCTGGTCCTGCGGATACAGCACACAACGTCCACCATTGAGTAAGGGTCCCCACAGCTCTATGGTTGCCGCATCAAAGGCAATGTTGGCGCTGTGCAGGAATACCGTGTCGCTGTCCAGGGTCATAAAATGCGGCATGCTAATAAGACGCTGTACCGCACGATGCGGGGTCAGCACGCCTTTGGGCTGACCGGTTGAGCCTGAGGTATAAATCACATAGGCCAGCGCATCACCGCTAAGCGTTTCCAAAGCGGGGGTGTGCAGCGGATAATCATCAAGCGTCAGGACCGCAATATCTATGGCGGTGCCTGCCTGTTCGCTCATCAGGCTCTGGGCTACTGCCAGACCACTGCCATACCCAATTACTTGCTTCAGACCTGCATCAACCGCCATATAGCTCAGGCGGCTGGCCGGGTAATTCGGGTCCAGTGGCACATACGCCCCACCGGCTTTGAGTATCGCCAGTATGCTCACCACCATCTCTACCGAACGACTGCTGCATACCCCAATCAGGGTGCCAGGTGTGATGTGCTGCTCACTCAGCAGATAATGGGCCAGCTGATTGGCACGCTGATTGAGCGTCTCATAACTGATGGATTGGTTCTGGAACACCAGGGCGGTTGCCTCAGGCGCTGCCTCTGCCTGTTGTTCAAATAAATGGTGAATACAGGCCGTGTCGTCGTAGCCTAAGCTGCGCTGACCCTGTGTCAGTAATCTGGCCACTTCATCCGTCGGCAGTACGCTCAGTTCACTTACTGGTTGTGTTTGGGTTGCTTCCGTTAGCTGACTCAGCGCCGTAATCACATACTCTGCGATGCGGCTGATCTCGACCTGCTCATCAATTTGTAAGTCCAGGCTGAACACATGGGCTGCGCCATAATCATTCACTGATAAGTTAAACGGGTAGTTGGTGCGCTCCTGTGCGCTCAGACCCTGAATATCGCTGTCTTGTGCTGGCGTATCGGCTTCATCCCGCTCGGTGTGACGATAGTTCAGCATCGCGCTGAATAACGGACCATCTGAGCCCACCGCGCTGTGTTTCTGCGCCTGTGCCAGCGATACCTGCTCATAAGGCAGCAACGCTTTCAGTCGTTTGTCCACGTCTTTAATATAGTCTGCGACCGAAGATCCCTGTAACTCAACCGCCACGGGTAAGGTGTTGATCAACATCCCCAGCAGGCGTTCTACACCTGCGCCGCCATTCATCCGACCGCTCATCACGGTGCCGAACACCACTTCCTGCTGGTTGCTGCAAGCCCCCAGCACCAGTGCCCAGGCGGCGTGGAAAATCGCTGCCGGACTGACTTCATGCTGTTTTGCATAAGTGCGGATGGCGGTACTGAGCGCGTCACTCAGAGCCACTTTATGCTCTTGAATAGTGTCGCCGTTGCCCTGAGTATCCTGCAACCCAAAAGGCAGTGTCGGCTCGCTGATATGGCCCAGCGACTCAGAGAAAAACCCTTCTATATCGAGCGTTTCCATGCGCGCCAGAGTATCGCTGATAAACTGGCGGTAAGACGCCGGCGCAGGCAAGCTCTGTGCCTTACCTGCGCTGTAACTGTGTAGTTCATCCTGGATCACCGCCATGGCAACATGGTCGATGATCAGGTGGTGTGCCTGTAATAGTGCATAGTGGGAACCCGTGTCCGGATCCTGACACACCTGCAAGCGTAACAATGGTGCCAGAGCCAGATCCAGCCACTGTGGACCATCGGCCAGCGCGGTGATGGTCTGCTGTGCACTCAGTCCCTCAGCACAGGCAAGCTGTGTCACTGGCAGCGTAACTGTGCGCTGTACCACCTGCAATGCCTGACGCTTACCCTGCCAGAGAATGGCAGTACGCAGCACATCATGACGGGCCAGCAAAAAGTTCAGGCTGTCAGTAAACTGAGTCAGTGCCGCATCACTTTTTATTTCATAAAGATAGTTAGTGACATAAGGGTCGTTATCCGGGTCCATACTGTGTACGAACAGCACCCCTTCCTGTAACGGCGCCAGCGGATAGATATCCTGAATGTTGGCCATGCCCCCAGGGATCTCGGCGGCGATGTCGTTCAGCTCAGCCTGGCTCAGTGAAGCCAGCGGCACCATATCCGGCGTAATGGCGGTGCAACCAGCCGGGATCAGGCTGCGGCTTTCATCTGCGTCGCTTGTTGTGGCACGGCTCAGTCCCTGTGCCATTTCCTGTAAGGACTGGGCAGCGAACAACGCCTGCGCATCCACCTCAAAACCTTGTTGTCTGAGTCGGCTGGCCAGCTGCATAAGCAACAGGGAATGCCCACCCAGAGTGAAAAAGTTTGCCGTGACGCTAAGCTGCTCAGCAGGCTGTGCCAGCAATTCGCCACACAGCGTAACCACTAATTGCTCGCGTTCCCCCTGCGGCGCCACATAAGTGCCCTGCAATGCCGACGTATCTGCTTCAGGCAGGGCTTTTTTGTTTACTTTACCGTTGGCAGTCAGCGGCCAGTCGTCAATCACCACACCCAGCTTAGGCACCATGTAATCCGGTAAGGATTGTGCCAGCGTGGCCAGCGTCTGAGCCATAAACTCAGGCTGTGCTTGCTCTGCGATGGTCTCAACAGGCTGGACATACGCCACCAAATAGGTGCCTGCCGGACCGTTCTTGGCCAGCACCAGTGCACTGTCTACTTGTGTCTGGCGGCTCAGCTGCTGAGCTATCTCGCCCAGCTCAACCCGGAAACCGCGAATTTTAATTTGGTCGTCGGCACGACCCACGAAGGCCAGGTTGCCATCGGCCAGATAGCGCACTAAATCGCCGGTGCGATACAAGCGTTTCGAGCTGCCTGCCACCTCGGGGTCATAAAATGGATTGTCAATAAAGCGCTCAGCCGTCAGATCAGGCTGACCCAGATAGCCACGCGCCAGACCGTCGCCACCGACATACAGCTCGCCTAAGCTACCTTGAGGCAATAAGTTCTGTTGCTGATCCAGCACATAGGTCTGAACATTACACAAAGGTGTGCCGATGTGTATGGTGTCATCGGTAATTTCACCCACAGTCGCACAGACAGAGGTCTCCGACGGGCCATAAGCATTATAGAAAGGATAATGTGCGCGCCAGCGTGCCACCACATTTTCTTCACAGGCTTCCCCTGCCACAATTAAACATTGCAGCGCCAGATCTGTCTGCAACGTCATGGTCGACAACAACGCCGGTGGCAAAGTTGCATGGGTGATCTGCTGCGTTTTTAACAGCTCAGACAGCTGCTGTACATCCGTACGTTGTGATTCGTCGGCAATCACCAGAGTACCCCCCGGGATCAAGGCCATCAGCCACTCCCAGGTCGCCGCATCAAAACTGATGGATGCAAATTGCAGCACCTTACTGTCGCCACAGGTAGCAAAACGGGCCTGCTGGTTGTGAGCCAGGTTTACTGCGCCCTGATGAATAAGCTGCACGCCCTTGGGCTGGCCGGTTGAACCTGAGGTATAGATCACATAGGCCAGGCTGTCGTTACAAATCTCATCCAGCGCCGGATTGTGATGTGGATAGTCATCAAGCGTCAGGGCTGCAATATCTATGGCGGTGCCGGCTTGTTCACTCATTAAGGTCTGAGCCACGGTCAGGCCACTGCCATACCCAATCACTTGCTTAAGACCCGCGTCGGCTGCCATATAGCTCAAACGGCTGGCCGGATAATCCGGGTCTAGTGGGACATAGGCTCCGCCTGCTTTGAGTATCGCCAGCATGCTCACCATCATCTCCATAGAGCGGCTGCTACATACCCCTACCAGGGTTTCAGGTGTGATCTGTTGCTCACTCAACAGGTAATGGGCCAGCTGATTGGCCCGCTGGTTTAGCTCGGCGTAACTGATGGATTGGTTCTGGAACACCAGGGCAGTTGCCTCCGGTGCAGCCTCCACCTGCTGTTCAAATAAATGGTGAATGCAGCGGCTGGTATCATACTCAAGACGCTGCTGCTCCCCTGTACTAACCAATTGCTGACGCTCAGAGTCACACAAGGTCGAAATGTCGCCTAATGGTAGATCCGCTTCACCTTGCGCACTCACCTGACACAGCAAGGCTGCAAAGTTCTGATTCAACCGGGCAATAAAAGCATGAGAAAAAATGCTGCTGTCATACAGCCAGTCCAGCTCAACGCCACCATCGCTGATATTGATATGCATATCAATATCGAACCTGGCAACCACCCGCTCTACTCCAAAAGGCGCCAGTGCCAGTCCGTCAGAGGCCAGTGCAGCAGCCAACATATTGCGGTTCTGATTAATGCCAAACTCGCTTGCTGTGGTGAGCATAATCTGACACAGAGGCGCATACTGTACGCTGCGCGGGATATTTAGGTGCTCTACCAGCTGATCAAATTGCACCTGCTGGTGCTGCTGAGCTGCCAGGTGGACCTCTTTAACGTGCGCCACCAGCTCATGCAAGTTCTGCTGGTCAGTGTCCACACGCAATGGCAGAGTATTGACAAAAAAGCCGATCAGCTTGTCCAGTTGCGGCAAAATGCGGTTCGCCACGGGTGTGCCAATCACGATATCAGTGCTGTTACTATAACGACTCAATAATAACGACAACAAGGCATGCATCAGCATAAACGGTGTGACCTGAAGGCGTAGTGCCAGGGCCAGCAAAGGCTGCGCAACCTTGCTTGCCAGCCGACCCTGAACATGGCCACCGGCATGTTGTTTGGTCGCCGGACGCGTCTGACACAATGGCAGGTCATGCACCAGTGGCGCATCGTCCAGCTGCTGCTGCCAGTAAGACAAGGCGTCATCCAGCGCACCATTCTCTGCGCGTTGCTGCTGCCACAGTGCAAAATCGCCATACTGGATTTCCAGCGGGGCCAGTTCAGCACTTTGCCCGGCGTTGAGCTGCTCATACACAGTCACAAACTCACGCAGTAAAATTTGCTGTGACCAGCCATCGGAGGCAATGTGATGGGTATTGAATAACAGCACACCGCTCGTCTCTTCAGTGGCAGGTGCCTTAAAGTAGTCGACCCGGAGCATCAGATCCGCGCTCAGGTCAAAACACTTTGCCGACTCAGTGGCGATCACCTCGGCTATCTGTGACGGCCAGTTATCGACCTGTGACAAGTCATGGACCTTTACCCGGCATGGCTGACTGGTGTTCACCTGTTGGTAAGCCCCCGTGTCATCCTGATGGTAAGTCGTTCGTAAGATTTCATGCCTTTCAACAATGACATTCAGAACGGCTTCAATCTTTGTCAGATCCGGTTGCCCGCTCACCGTAAACGCCAATGGTTGGTTATACTCGGCCGACCCCTGCTTCAGGCTGTCGATAAACCACAGCCTTTGCTGCGCGTTCGACAAGGGCAGTCGCGTCTTGTCAGCAGGCCGCTGTGGAATGTCGAGGTCATTGTGCTGGTTTGCCAGAAACGCGATGATGTCCGCTTTATGGGCCTGAATTTGCTTTTTCAGCGCCTCTGGAAAAGGTGCTGCGGATTTTTGCTTAAAGCCCAGCTTACCCGCTTCGGTAAACAGTAAAATATCACTGGCAATCGCTTCATCAATAATTTGCTTGGCTATCATAACCACCCCTCCGCCTCTGTGGCTTTTTCTTCCAATGCCTCTTGGGCTTGCTTTTCAGTCACTTTCTGCTGGACGTACTGGGCCAGATCTCGCAGCACCACGCGATTAAAGACCTCATTAAATGCAAGCGAAATGCCCCATTGCTTTTTCAAACTACCGAGCATTTTTATCAGCAAAATAGAGTTACCACCGAGCTTGAAGAAATGTCCGTCACGACCAATTTCCCGCTCCTGCAACGACAGAATATCGGCCCAGAGTTGGTTAATATGGGCTTCCATTTCCGTCTCTGGCGCTGCATACACCGCGCTTTGCTGAGTTGTTGCCAGTTGCGCCAACTGATTGCTGTCGAGCTTGCCATTGACCGTCAAAGGCCAGTGCTCAATCACCAGATAGTCAGCCGGGATCATGTATTCTGGTAGCTGCTCGGCCAACGCCTGTATCAGACCTTCGGTCATAGCCGCCTCGCCCTGCTGATTTACCAGCAGTGTCCCTTCAGAAGTCAGTTCAATGAAGGCCACCAGTCGCATCTGCGCTTGTTGTTCAACCAACAGAACTTCTGCCTGCTCGACTAACCCCTGCTCTGCTATCTGGCGCTTCACTTCTTCGAGCTCAATTCGGTATCCGTTGAGCTTAACCTGCTCATCGATACGCCCGATAAAAGTCATTTCTGAATTGCCCAGCGTTCTGACCAGGTCACCGGTTTTATATAGCTTGCGGTAACAGGCCGGCTGGCCGCTCTGGTAGGCCGGGTTATCAATGAACCGCTCGGCACTTAACTGAGGTCGATTAAGATAACCACGGGCCACTCCCGGCCCCGTCAGGTATAGCTCCCCGATGGCGTAAGGGGGAACTGGCTGGCCTTCTTCATCCAGCACAATACCTTGCATATTTGTTATCGGTGCGCCCATAGAAATAGGCGTCTGATGGCCTTCCTCGATACACTTCCAGTGACTGCCGACCGTCGTTTCTGTAGGCCCGTACTCGTTTACAAACACCGTCTCAGGCAGGTAGCTGCGTAACTGCGCAATGGTGTCTAAATTGAGCTGCTCTCCACCTAGAATAATGACGTGCTTGTGGGAATTTTGTTGTGTCATTTTAGCGGCTATCAGTTGCAGATGTGCGGGTGTCAGTTTAAATAGCAATGCGGCTTGTGCCGTCTCCAGCGCCTGTACCACCTGTTCACATGCTTTATCTTCGTCACAGGTTAGGTTAACCACGCCACCTCTGAGTAACGGCATAAACAGGCTTGTTACGGTAGCATCAAAGCTCAGTGATGTACTGACTACACCATCGGTCACTTGTGCTGCTAACTGAGTGTTCAGGTGCGTCAGATAATGATTCAGGTTAGCGTGTTCAATTATCACCCCTTTCGGCTTCCCGGTGGTGCCTGAGGTATAAATCACATAGGCCAGGCTGTCTGCATCCGGTGAAGTTTGTCTTACGCTGCCCGCAACAAGGTCTGCTTCATCGCACTGCGTCATATCGAGATACGGGACTGCACTTTGACCGGCAGCAGTTTGCAGGGCGCTCGTACCTGCACGACCTAATACCGCAATCGCGCAGCTGTCTTCAAGCATAAACTGGATCCGCTGTTGTGGATGTGCCGGATCAATCGGCAGGTAGGCACACCCCGCTTTCCAGATAGCCAAAATGGCAACCAGAGTATCGAGTGTGCGGCTGGCTTCAATGGCAATGATCTTGTCACGACCACCGTAGTTCTGTGCTATCAGCCAGTCAGCCAGCTTGTTCCCCCGCGCCTCCAAAGCCGCATAGCTCAGACTGTGTTGTTGGTACTGTGCAGCCACACGCTCAGGTGCGAACTGTGCAATCTGTGAAACCTGCTCCAGGATTGAATGCGTTGCTGATGACGAGGTATTTATCTCCGGTGTCAGTGTGTTCCCGGCCATACTGGCGTAGAGCGCTTGCAGTGTCATGTCAGAAGCTGGTGATGGCTGACTCAGATGAGTCAGGACATTGCACAGATCGTCCGCCAGTTGGCCGACATGGTGCTCAGTGAACAGCCCCCGATCATAAGCCCAGTAACAACTGACTCCGCTCTCGGTCATCTTCAGCGCTAAGTCTAAGTCATATTTAATTGTGACCGCACTGTGAGTCAGTGGCTCCAGTTTAATACCCGGCAGGCCTGACGTGTTGGACTGCTGATAATCATTGTCGGTGTCGACTATGATTTGAAATAAGGGTGTCTGGCCTGATGTTCGGGAGGGTGTCAGTGCCTGAACAAGGGCTTCAAACGGCACCTCCTGATTCAATTGTGCATCAATATGCACCTGTCTGACATGATGTAAATAATCCGCCAGAGACGCCTGATCCGTATTGACCCGATAGACCAGCGTATTGACGAAGAAACCAATCAGGTTATGTAACTGTGGGTTCTGGCGGTTCGCCTGCGGACTGCCAATAACAATATCATGGCTCCGACTGTGACGGGAAAACACCAGTGCCAGAGCGGCATGCAATAGCATAAAGGTGGTCATATCAAAGCGACTTGCCAGCGTCTGCAAGCCCTGTTTGACTGTTTCAGGCAGGACTCTGTTCAGTATCCCCCCCTGCCCCCTGGCCTGGCTATCACGCGGACCATCCAGAGGCAGACTATGAGTATGCGGCAGGCCATCCAGCTGCGCGCGCCAGTAGTCTAACTGCTTAGCTGATTTATCTGAGTTATATTGATGCTGCCACTGGGCAAAGTCGGCATATTGAATGTCCATCGCAGTCAGCTGTGCTGCTTCCCCTTTAATCAGGCTCTCATACAGGGTTGTGAATTCTTTGACCAGCAAGGCCATCGACCAGCCATCCGTCGCGATATGGTGGAGGGTTAACAGCAATAAAGTCACCGGCTCTGATCCCCCCGTCAGCGCTATCGCGCGACACCGGATCGGCAATTCATTCTGCAGATCAAAGCCGCGTTGTGCTTCTTCATTGACGATACACTGTATTTTTGCATCATCCAGCTGGGCTGCTGGCAACGTCTCACGATGAATGCTCAGCTGAGCATCGTGATGGATCACCTGACGGAGTGTCTCCTGGGCATCTGTTGAATACGTCGTTTTGAGGATCAGGTGGCGATCCATAATGCCATTCAGTGCTTGTTGTGCCAGCTCGACATCAAACTTACCGGTGATTTTTAAGTTAACAGGCACATTGTAATTGGCCTGACTATCACTTTGCTCTGAAAACCACAACGCCTGTTGAGAGAATGACAAAGGCATGGCTTCGCTATGTGGTTGCACAGTAATCTGATCAGCCGGGCTTTCGCTGCTGGCCATTGCCAGATAGTACTCCTTCAATTGCGTTTTATTCGCAATGATCTGCTCACGCAGGTCGGCCGAGATGACTTTAGGTAACTTCACGACAAGGTTATTGTCTTTGATTTTGAGTTTAACGCCAGCTGCGATGAGCTGATCGACTAATGCTGTTATATTCACTTCGCTATTCCTGACTTAATGCGGTTGATTACGGCTAAGGGAGACCCTGAATTACAGTTGAGAGAAACTGATGGGATCGCCAAAACACACCAAAATTTTTCTGGCACCCTGATACGGGTTTCGGGCATGGGCTTTTAATATATTGTCGACCAACATGACATCACCTTGCTGCCAGTCGAACTGCTGATGATTGGCCTGATAGACCTGAAGTATCTGGGCCATGGTCTGATCGGAAATTCTGTCGCCATTGCCAAAATAGCAGTTGCGCGGATAATCGGCCTCATCGTCAAACATAATGGCCAGGTTTTCCTTGAGATCCTCATTCAAGCAACTGAAATGCCAGTGCTGTGCCTGGGTCACCCAACAAGGTGCCTGAGTGGCAGGGTGAATAACCACGGCCGGTCGGATCGCGCGCGTGGTTAATTGCTCGCCGCGCCACTCAAACTCCAGTGCCTGATCTCGACATTTCGCCTCTACCTCAGCCTTATTCTCCGTTTGAAAAATGGTTTTCCAGCCCAGCCCAACAAAGTCGTCGGCCTGGTAGTTACGGACATACATAACCTGTTTGTCGATAAACTCCTGAACTAGATCGGCGGGTAACTGGGACAGCACAGAGCGGGCATCGGCTATCGGTGTTTGCCCACCGCTCAGCGCGGGTTGTTCGCAGGCAAAAATCGCACGGCCGGGAAAGCGTTGATTAAAGGTATTTTCATTGTGCCAAAGAAGGAATTCAGACTCTGAGTATTCAACCGGTCGTTGCACATTACCATTGGTGCTTGCCGGACGATGCTCGGTATTATTGGTCAGCACCTGTGTCATAAAACAGGCAGCCAGTTGTTCGACCTGAGCGGGTGAGCCAAAGTTACCACCACGCAGCAGTACCGCCCCGGCATCCGCCAGGTGTTGCTCAATCGTGTCTTGCAAAGCAACGACTTGCTCATACGGTGCACTATCCTGATGTAACTGTATCACTACCGGACTGTGTGCCTGGTCGTTTAATTTTGCGACCTCGGGCATAGTGATAGTCAAAGCCATACGGGTTCCTTTTTGTCATTATAAGTCGGTGCGCCATGACTCCCATGACGCACCGATAAATCAATTTAAAGTACGAGTAGCTCCCCCTCATACTCATCATCATCGTCTTGTTCCATCCACAGCAGGTGCTCAATGCGCTTGGCCATGCTCTGAATGTCTGAACTTTGGTACAACTCACGCAGTTGCAATGCTGCACCAAATTCGCTGCGCAATTTATTCAGCAACAACATCAGGGACAAGGAGTTGCCTCCCAGTGAGAAGAAGCTCTCAACCACGCTGATGTGCTCCTCCGAGGTTTGCAAAACCTCAGACCAAATCTGCACTAAACGCACTTCTGTCTCACTGACCGGCTGCACCGCCACTGAGGAGAGTTCAGTTAGCGATGGCTCCGGCAGCGCTTTCTTATCCAGCTTACCGTTTGCCGACAATGGCCAGTCAGTCATCACCAGATACTGACTGGGCAGCATATACTCAGGCAATTGACCCGCCAGGCTGCGCTTGATTGCTGCCAGCTTGCGTTCATTATCCTGAAGCTGCGACTCACTCGAGGCAAATTTGATCTCATGCATGAGATCAAATTTGACATAAGCCACCAACTGCAGCTGCCCGGCCAACTCTTTCGCCTGCACTACAGCAGAATCGACTTCAGGCAATTGCAACAACTGACTCTCAATATCACCCACTTCAATTCTGAAGCCTCGGATCTTGATTTGCTCGTCAACGCGTCCGCAATATTCGAGATAATCTTCGCCGATATACCGAGCCAAGTCACCTGTCTTATACATCAGGTTATATTGCGAATTTTCGTCTTCAAATGGATTGACAACAAAGCTCTTTTGAGTTAGTTCATCTCGATTTAGGTATCCTTTAGAAACACTTGGTCCGGCAATATACAGCTCGCCCATCGCACCTTTAGGAACAAGCCCTAACTCTTTGTTTAGTATATACACTTTGGTATTTGGAAGCGGTCTACCTATGGGCATAGTGGCACCGATTTGGTCACGCTGAGCCGTGACATTCAATGCAATTGCCCCGACGGTTGCTTCTGTCGGACCATAATGGTTGTAGATAACACTGTTTGGAAATTTCGCCTGCAGTTGATCATAAAGTTCCAGCGGGAAGGCTTCACCACCAATCACGAAAGTGTGAGTCAGCTGACACACCTCTTCGCCCATAAAGGCCACCAGGGCTTTACCATGATGCGGTGTCATGCGCAGCAGATAGGACTGTTCCTGTAATTCGTGTTTCATGCTTTCAAAGCGCGCTTCGCCGGCCAGGATATTGACCGATGTACCGCTGATCAACGGCAGGAATAAGCTAGGTACACTGATATCGAAGGCATAAGACGTAACCAGTAATGACGACTGCGGCTGCGTATAGTATCTGTGCTGTACCGACTGTAAATAGTCACACACATTAGAGTGACGCAGCTGAACGCCTTTTGGTTTGCCCGTGGTGCCCGACGTGTAGATAACATAGGCCAGATCACCGGCACTGACAGTCTGTTGTGGGTTATCCCGCTTACCCTGGCCGCTCAGCAAAGCTTCAAGTGCCGCGACCTCAAGGCGTGCACAGCTTTGCGGCAAGGTTGCGATACGCTCAGGGTCGGTAAACACCACGTCTAACTGCGCATCGTCTATGATCTGTTGATTACGATGCAGCGTGTTGTGATGATCGAAGGGCACATAGGCAGCTCCGGCTTTAAGTACTGCCAGCATAGTGACCAAAATATACTCCGAGCGCTCTACACAAATACCGACACGCTGTCCCGGTGCAATCCCGTACTCGTCAATCAGATGATGTGCGAATTGGTTACTCAGCGTATTCAGTGCCTCATAACTCAAGGTGCGCTGCGGTCCTGTCAGGGCCATCGCCTGCGGCTGCTGCTGTGCCTGTTGCTCAAACAAAGTATGGATGCACAGCTGTGTATCATAGTCTTGCTCTGTTTGATTCAGTGATACCAGCAACTCTTGGCGCTCTGCCTGTGACAGCATATTGAGGGTGCCCGGCCCCCTGGTCAGAACCTCTTGCGGCTCAGACGCCGTCAGTACACTCAACAGCTCACCCAAGTGACGGTTAAGGGTCTCGATACGCGCCGCACTGAACAGGGCTGTGTCATAAGTCCAGCAGATATCGACACCCGACTCGCTCAACGCCATATGCACATCGAGATCAAACTTGGCCACCACAGAGTCCTCTGCCAGTGGGCTCAACTGCGCGTCTCCCAGAGACAACACCGACTCATCCATCCCCGTATTCAGACCATAATCGGTCTGGGTGCGCAACATGACCTGGAACAGCGGCGTATGTGCCGTGCTGCGTGGTACATTGAGTTGCTCAACCAATTGCTCAAACGGCACATCCTGATTTGACTGGGCATCGAGGTGCACGCTCTTAACATGTGCCAGATACTCAGCCAGTGTCGCCTGATCAGTATTGACATTTAGCACTAAGGTATTAACAAAGAAACCAATTAGAGGCTCCAGCTCGGCCTGAGTACGGTTGGCAACCGGGGTACCTATCACAATATTCTGTGCATTACTGTGTCTGGATAATAACAATGACAGTGCCCCATGCAGCAGCATAAACGGCGTCAACCCTTCAGCCTTAGCCAGTGCAGCGAGCCCTTGTGCAATCTCTTTACTAAGCGAGCCTGTTACCTGCGCCCCCTGATGTTGCTTCACTTCCGGACGTGGGTGATCCAGAGGCAGACTGTGCACCGGTGGTACATCAGCCAGCTGTTGCTGCCAATATCCCAGTTGCTGCTCCAGCACTGCCTCACTTAAGTATGCCCGCTGCCATTGTGCATAATCGGCGTACTGAATGGTCAGCGGTGCCAGCGGATTACCATGACCCTGACTGTAGGCCTGATACAAGGCCACAAACTCTTTCACCAGCACCTGCATTGACCAGCCATCCGAGGCAATATGGTGCATGTTAAACAGCAGCACCCCACTGCTCTGTGAAGTATGCAGATACCCTGCACGCACCATCACATCTTTGGTCAAATCAAATGGTTGACTTAGTAGCTGTGCCATCGCCCCGGCAATCGCCTGTTGTTGCTGTGCCGGGTTGTACATACGGATATCTTCATAACTGAGACTAAATTGTGCCTCATCCAGGATCAGCTGCTCAGCACCGTGCTCACCATCACGATACACCGTTCTGAGCACTTCATGTCGGGCAATGATGGTTTGCAGCGCCGCTTCAACCACGGCCAACTCCAGCTCCCCTTCAACTTCAAAAGCTGCTGGCATATTATATTGTACCGAGTCACTGTGTAACTGATCGATAAACCATAGACGTTGCTGCGCAAACGACTGTGGCAATGCACTATACTGGCCCAGTTGCTCATCCTGTATGGTGATTCTGGGCAGGGCTTTAACGCCTTCGCGCACCGCTTGCCCGCGACGAGCCATAATTTCTTCAGCCTGCTCCGCAACGGTAGCGGCATTGAACAGGGTTTTCACTGGCAGCTCAACACCCAGCTGCTCACGCAGTCCCGCAGCCAGTCTGACAGATAACAGCGAGTGGCCTCCTAAGTGGAAGAAGTTCGCCGTGGTACTGATGGTTTCCGGTGCCATGTCGAGCAACTCAGCCCAGATCTGACAAATGGCGCGTTCAGTCTCACAGGCAGGTGCCACATATTCACCCTGCAATGCCATTGTATCTGCCTCAGGCAGGGCCTTTTTATTAATTTTGCCGTTGGCTGTCAAAGGCCACTCAGCGACCACCACACCCAACTTGGGCACCATATAGTCGGGCACCTGACTGGCCAATTCGGCCAATGCACCTTGAGTAAATTCATTGTCAGATAGCTCGCTAACGGCCTGAGCTGGCTGCAAATAAGCAACCAGATAGGTGCCGATGGCGCCTGTTTTAGCAACCACTAGGGCAGATTCAACACCCGTTTGCTGACTCAGCTGCTGGGCAACTTCACCCAGCTCAACACGGAAGCCGCGGATCTTGATCTGATCATCAGTACGGCCAATAAAGGCCAGGTTACCATCAGCCTGATAACGCACCAGGTCACCGGTTCGGTATAAACGCTCAGAGCTGCCGGGCACACTGGCATCATAAAAAGGATTGTCAATGAAACGCTCAGCCGTCAGCTGTGGCTGATTCAGATAACCACGTGCCAGGCCGTCACCACCGACATACAGTTCACCGGCACAGCCAAATGGCACCAGGCTTTGATGCTCATCCAAAATCAGGGTTTGCACATTATACAAAGGACGCCCGATATGAATGCTGTTATCCGTAATTTCACCCACCGTAGCGCACACAGAGGTCTCCGACGGACCATAGGCATTAAAGAAGCGATAATGGCGTCTCCAGCGCTCTACAACCTGCTCTTCACAAGCTTCACCCGCCACAATCAGGCACTGCAAGGCTAAGTCTGTTTGTAACGCCATGGTGCTCAACAAGGCCGGTGGCAAGGTTGCGTGCGTAATAGCTTGTTGTTTCAGCACCTCACCTAACTTACCCCCTTCGGTACGAGCCTGCTCATCACAGATCACTAGGGTAGCGCCGTTGAGTAGAGCCATGACCCAATCCCAGGTCGCGGCATCAAAGCTGATTGATGCAAATTGCAATACCCGACTGGCAGGCGTGATATCAAACAGCACCTGCTGGTTGGCAGCGAGGTTCACCGCACCTTTGTGGCTCAGCCCCACGCCTTTTGGACGCCCTGTTGAGCCTGAGGTATAAATCACATACGCCAGTGAATGATTCGATTTAAGTATTCCCAGCGGCTGTTCGTCTGACGCTGCAGCCTCTGACAGATTGCTGACATTGAGGTTAGCGATGTCTCTGTCCTGACACAGTGCGTCAGTCACTTCAACACCCCGACCATAACTTAAGATCTGAGCGACTTTGGCATCATCGACCATGTACTCCAGGCGCTCTATCGGATAATCCGGATCTAGCGGTAAGTAAGCCCCGCCCGCTTTAAGGATAGCCAGCATTGCAATGATCATGTCTGCCGAGCGCTCCATACACAGGCCGACTATCGTATCTGGCACGATTTGGTGCTGCGCAACCAGATAGCTGGCAAGCTGCTCTGCACGCTCGTTCAGTGCCTGATAGCTCAGCACCGACTCACCAAATTGCAGCGCCGGCGCGTCAGGCTGTGCCGCAACATGACGCTCAAAAATGCTGTTAATGCAGGCCTCATCATCATAACTACGCTGTGTCTGGTTACGGCCAAAGATCAGCTCCTGGCTCTGTTGCTCACTCAGCATCGGCAGACGTGCCACCGATTGCTGAGTGATATCAGCCTGTGCCAGATTAGTCAGTGTATTCGCCAAGTGACTCATTAAGCTGTCAATGTATTGCGCACTGAATAAGTGGTTATCGAAGTTGATTTTCAGTTTGCCGCCGTGCTCGTTGACTGACATAAAAATGTCCAGATCAAACTTCACTGTGACCTGTGGATCTTCTATCGGCTTAAGTTGCGCATCGCCCAGTCGCGTAGACTGAGCTTTGGGTGCATCCAGACCATAATCGTTGTCCGTCAGCAGCATAATCTGAAACAGCGGGCTTTGGCTGGTGTTGGTTTCTATGTCCAGGTGCTCAACCAGCTGCTCAAATGGAATATCCTGATTTTCCTGCGCAGCAATATGGGTCTGTTTAACGTGTTCAAAGAAAGCCGCGAGGGTTTTGTCACTGGTGTTCAGTCTCAATACCAGTGAGTTAACAAAAAACCCTATCAGCGACGTCAAATCAGCATGCTGACGGTTGGCCACCGGGGTACCAATCACAATATCATGGCTGTTGCTGTGACGTGAAAGCACAATCGCCAGCGCGCCATGTAACAACATAAACGGAGTGATCTCAAGGGTGCTGGCCAGCTCGGTCAGACGGCGACTGACTGACTGAGACAAGGTCATCTCCAGTGACTCTCCAGTGTGGTTTTTCATCTCCCCACGGCGTCCCTGTATCGGTAAACCATGTACAGTTGGCACACCATCTAATTGCTTTTTCCAGTAGTCCAGCTGACTTACCCCTGCATCTCCTGCCAACCAGTTGCGCTGCCAGTGGGCATAATCAGCATACTGAATGGGCAGGGGTGCCAGTTGGGCATGCTGACCAGACAGATGCGCGGTATACAGGGCCGTAAACTCTTTGACCAGTAATTGCATTGACCAGCCGTCTGATACGATATGCGGCATATTCAACGCCAGCACACCGCTTTGATCCGACAAGATCAGATAGCGCGCCGATAACATTTGTGCCTCTTGCAGCACAAAAGCGTGTTGACTAAAGGTAATGAGGTTTTGCTCTAAAGCTTCAGCCTGCGCCGACGCCTCCAGGGTACTGAGATCGAAACGCTCAACCTGACAATCGTAAGGAGCCTGTGCCTGTTGATAGATCTCTCCCTGCACCTCTGAATATGAACTGCGCAGTACTTCGTGGCGTGCAACTATGGTGTTCAGTGCTGCTTCAACAGCGTCCAGGTCCAGTTCACCACTCACTTCAAATGCGGCTGGCATATTGTATTGCGCCGAGCCACCCTGTAAGCGGTCGATGAACCACAGTCGTTGCTGCGCAAAGGATGCGGCCATGCGACCATCTTGCGGACGGGCCTGCACTTCTATGCGCTGTGCTGTGCTGCCTCCCTGTGCCTGTTTATGCTCGACCTGTTGTGCCTGGCTGGCGATGCTCGCATGTTCGAACAACTCGCTGATACTGAATTCAACCCCGAAGGCCTGTTTGATTGCCGCCACTAAACGCACCGACAACAAAGAATGTCCGCCCAGCTTAAAGAAGCTGCTGTCTACGCTTATCTGCTCCGGCGTTAACTTTAATAATGAAGACCACAGCTCAACCAGCTGCTGCTCTGTTGCTGTGCGTGGCGCAACGTGTTGGGCCGCGGCTTTTTCCTGCGGGTCTGGCAGTGCTTTTTTGTCCAGTTTACCGTTCGCCGTCAGCGGCCAGTTTTGCAGCCCGACAAAGTGGGCCGGTACCATATAAGCAGGTAACTGCTCACCCAGCAGACGCTCGCAGTCACTCAGCAGAGCACCCAGCTGCGCCGAGTCTTGTGCCTTGATATAGGCGACCAGCTCCGGGCCGGTAGCCAGGGCTTTACACAACACCTCTGCAGATTCAACGCCCGTAATTTGCTGCAGCTGGCTGCTGATATCACCCAGCTCCACCCGGAAACCCCGGATCTTAACCTGCTCGTCTATGCGCCCTAAAAACATCAGCTCGCCACTGTTTTGATAGCGCACCTGATCGCCGGTGCGATACAAACGCGCCGGGCTGGTCGCATCACTGGGGTCATAAAATGGGTTTTCAATAAAGCGCTCAGCGCTCAGCGTCGGGTTATTCACATAACCTGTGGCCAGACACGGCCCGCCGACAAACAGCTCCCCCCGGGCGCCCTGTGGCAGGGCATTAAGCTGCGCATCCAGTACATAGGCATAGGTGTTGTCCATGGCCCGACCAATGGGCAGCTCCGCCGGTAAGTCAGCCTGATTGGCACTGATGTCATACATCACACAGCCCACCGTGGCCTCAGACGGACCATAGTGGTTAAATACCTGACTGTCCGGGAACTGGGTTTGTAAGGCCAGTGCCACATCGCGCTCAAAGCGCTCACCGCCAATCACAAACACGTGCTGCACACCTGCAAGCGGCGCCTCCTGCAAGGCCAGTATCCCTTCCACATGATGCGGCGTCATCCGCACCAGTCGTGGCTCATCCGCTTTATTCAGGGCTTTACTCAGGGCCGGTAACAACTCCTGATTATCCAGCAGTTGCACACTGCCACCACTCAATAGCGGTAAGTACAAACTCGGAACACCAATATCAAAACCATGTGATGTCACCAGCAGTGAACCGTTAAGGTGGTCGGCATAGTAGCCTTTGAGGGCAAAGTTCAAATAATCCATCAGGGCCCGGTGGCTTATCTCCACGCCTTTGGGAGTACCCGTAGAGCCTGAGGTGTAAATCACATAAGCGGGACTGTCATGGGCAACCGTTTCCGTGCCAAAATCGCTGTCATAGCCACTGAGCCAGTTCGCATCAGTGACATCCTGCTCCAGTAACAACAGGTCAACCCCGGCATCCGGAACGCGGGCGGCCAGTGCGTCACTGACAATCACCCACTCCAGAGCGGCATCAGCGATAATCTGCTGGTTGCGGGCTTTGGTGTTGCTGGGTTCAAACGGAATATAAGCTGCCCCGGCTTTGAGTACGCCCAGTAAGCTCACCATCAGGCAGGCACTGCGTGGCATGCACACGCCCACCAGATCGCCGGGCTCAACGCCCTGCTCCTGCAAACAGTCAGCCAGTTTAGCCGCCTGCGCATTAAGCTGCGCATAGCTAAGCTGTTCGGTGTCACTGTGTACGGCAATCGCATCCGGTGTCAGTGCAGCCTGCTGCTCAAATCGCTCAATCAGGCCTGTGGCATCATCCAGACGACACTCACCCGCCTGGGTATATAAAGTCTGAGGCTGATTAAACATCACATCGGCAACACAGGCTGTCGTGATGGTTTGTTGCTGATATGCCTGGGTCAGATTACGGCAGATCTGCTGAAACAAACTGCTCAGCGTGGCAATGGTTTGGGTATCGAATAATTCGTTGTCATAGGACCAGTCAATGACCATGTTCTGCTCAGATATACGGGCATGAATATCCAGGTCGCCACGCACCACGACTGTCTCTTTACTCAGCTCAAAGCCTGCAAATCCGGCATTGCTCAGCAAAGCGGCATCCTGGCTTGAGAGTTCGCCCAGCTCAGAGCCCAGTGTAAACTGGATCTGGAACAACGGGCTGTAATTAGCAGCTCGGTTGATATCCAGCGCTTCAACCAGATTATCAAACGGCAGTAACTGATTGTTCTGCGCCTCTATATGCGTGCGCGCAACCTGCTTCAGATAATCAGACAGCGACTGTGCTCTGTCGGTATCCAAACGCAGTACCAGTCGATTCAGGAAGCACCCAATCATAGGATGTAATTGTTCGCTGTCACGGTTGGAGATCGTGGTGCCCATTACCACATCCTGATACTGGCCATACTGAGAGAGCGCCAGTGCCAGCGCACTGTGTAGCAGCATAAAGGGCGTTAACTTGTATTCCCTGGCAATGCAGTGCAACACGGGTACCTGCTCAGCAGGCAGCGCTTCACTGTATAACTTACCAAAGTTGGCTTTATCTGCCTGACGCGCATGATCCAGCGGCAGACTGTGTAATTGCGCCATACCCGCCAGTTTATTGCGCCAGTAATCGGTTTGTTGTACACATTGCTCACCGTTCAGCCAGTCCTGTTGCCAGCTGGCGTAATCCAGGTACTGCAGAGGCAACTCAGCCTGAGGCTGCATACCCCCTTGCAACTGCATATATGCGGTCATCAAATCTTGTTTCAGAATATCTAAAGACCAGGCGTCACAAGCAATATGGTGAATATTGATAATGAGCAAGGCATCTGCGTGCAGTGCGTCAGGGGTGCGGAAATGATCAACACGGATCATCAGGTCGCTGTCCAGTGCAAAGGGGGCCGCAATGCAGGCCTGGATGTCAGCTTTAAACGTCTGTTCATCGCAGCTGGCACTGTCGTGATAGCGAATGCTGATCGACTCGTCGCTCAGTTGCTGCTCAGTGGCACCATCGGCGGCCAACACATAACGACTGCGCAAGATTTCATGCTTTTTCAACACATGATTAAGCGCGCTCTCAAGATGTGCCATAGACACAGCATCGGTCAGGGTGAATGCCAGCGGCATATGGTAATCACTGGAACCACCGCGCAGCTGGTCAATAAACCAGAAACGTTTTTGTGCAGAAGACAAAGGGTAGCTTTTCCCGGCTTCACGCACCACAGGCTGAATCGGGTTCGCAACCGCTAGGGGCGCTTGCTGCTGTGACAAATACTCCATCAATGCCGGCTTATTGTCACGGATCAAGCTAGCCAGCTCAGCGGTCAATGCGCCCTTTTTGGCCTCCACCGCAAGACGGTCACCATTAACAGAAAGTAGGATTTGGTTGTGAGTTAATTGATCGATAATTGCTTGTGTGTTCATTAGAATTCTACCCTTTCAATTTGGTCTGCGCTGGCATCGTTAATTTGTTGTTTTAATGCTTGTTGATTGCGTTGGCGCTCGATTTGGGCAGCCAGTGTGGCTACCGTGTCGTTTTCAAAAATGGTTTGTACCGTCAGAGATACTTCAAATTGTGTCTGGATCTGAGAGACGGCTTTTAAGATCAGCAGCGAATGGCCGCCGAGATTAAAGAAGCTGGTTGTGACCCCGATGTCCTGCGTTTCGCGGGACAGTAACTGCGCCCAGATTGCAACCAGTTGATGCTCCAGCTCAGTCGTTGGCGCACAGTATTCGCTTTGTTGCATATTGAGTTTGGGCTCAGGCAAAGCAGCCACATCTAGCTTGCCGTTCACTGTCAGCGGCAGTTCATCGACAATGTTCAGGCTGCCTGGCTGCATATACTGTGGCAGTTGCTCTGCCAGCTGATTGCGTATCGCCTGCAAGGTGTCTTGTGGTTCGGCTTCTGAATCGCTCGCATGCAACTTAAGGTAAGCGGCCAGGTGCTGCTCTGTATCAACCTTAAAGACAGTTACAGCGGCATCCTGAACCTGAGGCTGCTGGGCTAAAATCCCGCTCAGCTCACCCAGTTCCACACGAAATCCTCGTAGCTTGACTTGGTCGTCGTTACGACCAATGAAGATCAGCTCCCCCTGGTCGGTGTAACGCACCAGGTCGCCGGTGCGATACAAGCGTGGTGCCTCTATCGCCAAACACTGATCAGCATAAGGGTTGCTGATAAACCGCTCGGCACTGAGCTGAGGTTGGTTCAGATAACCTCGCGCCACACCTGGTCCACCAATGTACAACTCGCCTTCACAGCCCTTAGGCACTAATCCGCCGTCGTCATTGAGTACTAGCAAAGTGTTATTGACATTAGCCTTGCCTATGGTGACAAGCTCAGCGCCCGACGCCGCATGCAAACGTGATGTGGTCGCCGTTATCGTTGCTTCTGTCGGTCCATAACTGTTGAACAAAGTCACTGTAGGTGCTGCGCTAAAGAAGCGCTCCATGTGGGTTTGCCCCATGGCTTCACCACCGATGATCACCGCACGCAGTGTTGCAATGGCAAATGCCCCCTCCATATCGGTCATTTGCTTCCAGAACGCGGTTGGCAGGCTCATTACTGTAACTTGAAGCGTGCTACAAAATGCGTTGAACGCCGCTGCGCTGCCAAGGCACTCTTCATTACGCAGTACCAGAGAAGCCCCCTGGCACAAGGCCCCAAACAACTCTTCAACAAAAATATCGAAGCTCATGGTTGAGAACTGCAACATCACATCTTCAGCGGTCAGCTCATATTGCGTGCGACAGTGGCATTGATAATTGACCAGCGAGCTATGCTCTACTGCAACCCCTTTGGGTTTTCCGGTAGAACCTGAGGTATATATGACATAGGCCAGGTTGTTACCGGACACTTCTACCTGAGCAGGGTTGTCCTGCGGATATCCATTGAGGCCAAGCGACGCAATATCTATGGCTGTGCCGCCAAGCTCAGTCATCAGTCCAGCAGCCACGCTCAGGCCAGTGTCGTAGCTAAGAATGTGTTGCAACTTCGCATCTGATGCCATATGACTCAGACGACTGTTCGGATAGCTTGGGTCGAGCGGTACGTAGGCACCCCCGGCTTTCAGTATCGCCAGAATGCTCACCACCATCTCAACAGAGCGGCTACTACACACACCCACTAAAGTTTCTGGTGTCAGCTGATGCTCGTTCAGCAGATAGTGCGCCAGTTGATTCGCGCGCTGGTTCAGCGCACCATAGCTAATGTGTTGCTCGTTAAAGACCAATGCAGTGGCGTCTGGCGTGGCCTGGGCTTGCTGTTCAAATAATGTATGTATGCACTGTGTCGCATCAAAACTTTCTACCTGCTGATTAAAGGTCACCAGCAACTCGTGTTGTTCTGCCCCTGACAGCATGGTGAGTGCGCCTGGTGCCTGTGCGAGTAATGTCTCAGTTGTCTGTTGGGCAAGCGTTGTCAGCAATGTGCAAAGATGACGACTCAGGGTTTCAATCCGCTCTTGGCTGAACAGCGCCTTGTCATAGGTCCAGCAGATATCCACTCCGGTATCACTCAGCGCCATATCTATATCGAGATCAAACTTGGCAATCACGGCGTCATCAGCCAGGGGACTCAACTGTGCGTCGCCTAACGACCAGTTGTTGTCTATCGACTGATCGGTGACCCCATAATCCGTGGTGGTTGTCAGCATCACCTGAAACAGTGGGGTATAAGCACTGCTACGTGGCACATTGAGCTGCTCTACCAGCTGCTCAAATGGCACATCCTGATTTGACTGGGCATCCAAATGAACTGCTTTAACGTGCGCCAGATAATCAGCCAAAGTGGCCTGTGCAGTGTTTACATTCAGCACCAGCGTGTTGACAAAAAAGCCAATCAGAGGAGCAAGCTCTGCTTGCATACGGTTTGCTACCGGCGTGCCAATCACAATGTCTTGGGCATTACTGTGTCTGGATAGCAGCAGTGATAGCGCACTATGGAGTAACATAAATGGTGTCAGCCCCTGCGCTTTTGCCAGCGCCGCCAGCCCCTGAGCGACCTCAGTATTGAGTGTACTTTTAACCTGGCCACCCTGATGCTGCTTGACGTCCGGACGAGGGAAGTCCAGAGGCAGACTGTGTACTGCCGGCAATTGTGCCAGTTGCTGTTGCCAGTAACCCAGCTGCTCGTCTAGCACGCCATCTTCTAAATAGGTTCGTTGCCACTGCGCGTAATCTGCGTACTGAATAGTCAGAGGTGCCAGCGGATTCTCCTGTCCCTGACTGTAGGCAAGGTAGAGTGCAACAAATTCTTTGATCAGTACCTGCATTGACCAGCCATCGGAGGCAATATGATGCATGTTGAACAACAGCACTCCGCTGCTTTGTGAGGTCTGAATATAGCCTGCACGCATCATCACCTCACAGCTGAGGTCAAACGGCTGACTCAGCTGTTGCGTCATCGCCCCGGCAATCGCCTGTTGCTGCGCCGTCTCACTCAGCATGCGGACATCCTCATAACTGAGCTCAAAAGATGCCTGCTGGCGGATCACCTGAGCATCATCGCGATACACGGTTCTGAGTACTTCATGACGGTCAACGATGGTCTGCAACACAGCCTCAACCACAGCCAGATTCAGTTCGCCCTGAACATGAAAGGCCGCCGGCATATTGTATTGCGCCGAGCCTTGGTTGAGCTGATCGATAAACCATAAGCGCTGCTGAGCAAAAGACAGTGGCTGGAGACTGTGCTGACCCAATTGCGGGTCTGTCAGCATAACTCTTGGCTGGGCAGTGATCTCTGCACGTATCGCCTGTCCCTGGTGGGCTTCAACGGCTTTGGCCTGCTCAGCAAGCGTGGTTACGTTAAACAGCGTTTTCACTGGCAGCTCAACCGCCAGCTCGGCGCGCAGTGCAGCGGCCAGCTTAACGACCAGCAGTGAATGTCCGCCCAGCTCGAAAAAGTCTGCCTGTGTGCTTATCTGGCTGGCCTCTACATTGAGTAGCTGCGCCCAAATCTCACATACCGCCTGCTCTGTGTCTGTTTGCGGCGCTACGTAACGGCCCTGCAGTGCGGTGGCATCCACCTCCGGCAGCGCCTTTTTGTTGATCTTGCCACTGGCTGTCAGCGGCCACTCAGGGACCACCTTGCCCAGCCTCGGCACCATGTATTCCGGTAAACACGCTGCCAGGCTCGTCAGTGCAGCCGTGATGAAGTCGGCGTGCTCAGCCTCATCCAGTGTCTGAGCAGGATGAACATAAGCCACCAGATACAGGCCGTTGGCTCCGCTTTTCGCCAGCACCACCGCGCTGTCGATGGCCGCCTGACGACTCAGCTGTTCGCTTATCTCGCCCAGCTCCACCCGGAAACCCCGGATCTTCACTTGATCGTCTGCGCGTCCCACGAAGGCTAAGTTGCCATCCGCCTGATAGCGCACTAAGTCGCCGGTGCGGTACAGGCGCTTTGAGCTGCCTGCCACATTGGCATCATAAAATGGATTGTCGATGAAGCGTTCGGCACTCAGCTGTGGCTGATTCAGATAACCCCGCGCCAGCCCGTCACCGCCCAGGTATAGCTCCCCGGTGGTGCCATACGGCAGCAGCGCCAGCTTATCATTGAGGATGAACGCCTGACTGTTGTTAATCACCCGTCCGATACTCGGCGCCTCGTCCAGGGGCTGAGTAAAGCGCGCACAGGTTGAATAAGTGGTGTCTTCTGACGGACCGTAGAGGTTATACACCCGCTCACAGTGCTCACCGGCGAGTAACTGATTCACCACGTCGCGGCCCAGCGGCTCGCCTGCCAGGTTCACCACCCGTACACCCGCCGGAATGCCTCCCTGCTCCAGCAGCGCTTTAATCGCCGAGGGCACCGTATTGATTAACGTGACCTCCACCGGCGTCGTCAGCAAACTCAGGGCACTGTCAACCAGCACACAGCTGCCACCACGGGTCAGAGGTAAAAACAGTTCAAAGGCCGACAGGTCAAAGTTGATTGAAGTGCTGCATAACATCCGCGCATAATCTTCACGGTTGTATTCGGTGTCGGCCCAGCTCAGCAGTGCGTTGACATTGCGGTGGCTGATGGCCACGCCCTTAGGCTGACCGGTCGACCCTGAGGTGTAAATGGCATAGGCCAGCTTATCCCCACCAAGGGCCGTCAACGCCGGGTTGTGTTGCGCATAAGCGCTCAGTGTCAGCGTCGCAATATCCACGGCACTGCCGCCCTGCTCTGCCATCAGCGCCTGTGCAACCGGCAGACCTGCGTCATACGCCAGAATGTGTGTCAGCCCCGCATCTTTGGCTATATAGCCTAACCGGCTGGCCGGATAACTCGGGTCCAGCGGCACATACGCCCCACCGGCTTTTAGTATCGCCAGGATACTCACCACCATCTCAACCGAGCGGCTGCTGCACACGCCCAGCGGCGTTTCCGGTGTCACCTGATGTTCGCTCAGCAGATAATGCGCCAGCTGATTGGCACGCTGGTTCAGCACCTCATAGCTGATGTGCTGCCCGTTAAAAATCAGTGCCGTTGCCTGTGGCGTACGCTGCACCTGTTGTTCAAATAAGCCATGAATGCTCTGCGTGGTGTCATAGCTCAGTGTGTTGTCGTTCAGTGTTGACAGCAGCGTGTGTTGCTCGGCTGCCGACAACATCGCAAGGGTATCCGGAGCGTGCGCCAGCAAGGTGGCTGGTGCCTGCTGTGCCAGGGTTGTCAGTAAGGTACCCAGATGACGGCTCAGCGTCTCAATCCGGGCTGCGCTGAACAACGCCTTGTCGTAGGTCCAGCACATCTCTACCCCGGCGTCGCTCAGTGTCAGGTCGATGTCCAGGTCAAACTTGGCAATCACCGCATCCTCTGCCAGCGGGCTCAGCTGCGCCTCGCCTAAAGACCAGCCCTGACTGGTAGCCTGTTCCGTTACCGCATAGTCGGTACGGGTTGTCAGCATCACCTGAAACAGTGGCGTATAGGCACTGCTGCGGGGCACATTCAGCTGTTCAACCAGCTGCTCGAACGGCACATCCTGATGTGACTGAGCACCTAAATGGACGGCTTTTACATGAGCCAGGTAGTCTGCCAGGCTCGGCTGGTCGGTGTTGACGTTCAGCACCAGGGTGTTAACAAAAAAACCAATCAGCGGTGCCAGCTCGGCCTGCATGCGGTTGGCCACCGGTGTCCCGATGACGATGTCCCGGGCATTACTGTGTCTCGACAGCAACAGCGACAAGGCCCCGTGCAGTAACATGAAAGGCGTCAGCCCCTGTGCACTGGCCAGTTTACTCAGCCCCTGCGCCACTTGTGCACTGAGGGTACTTTTCACCTGCCCCCCCTGGTGCTGCTTGAGTGCCGGACGCGGGTAGTCTAACGGCAGACTGTGCACAGAAGGCAAGTCAGCCAGTTGCTGCTGCCAGTAACCCAGCTGCGTATCCAGCACCTCGTGATTTAAGTGGGTGTGCTGCCACTGTGCGTAGTCTGCATACTGAATGCTCAGCGGGGCCAGCGGGTTGTCCTCGCCCTGGCTGTATGCCTGATAGAGTGTTGTAAATTCGTTGATCAGCACCTGCATCGACCAGCCGTCGGAGGCAATGTGGTGCATATTGAACAGCAGCACGCCGCTGCGCTCAGTGGTCTGAATATAGCCTGCACGCACCATCACCTCGCGGGTCAGGTCAAACGGCTGGCTCAGCTGTTGCGCCATCGCCCCGGCAATCGCCTGTTGCTGCGCCGTCTCGCTCAGAGCCCGCACATCCTCATAGCTCAGGGTGAAGCCGGCGTCCTGGCGGATCACCTGCACGTCATCGCGATATACGGTTCTGAGCACCTCATGACGGGCAATGATGGTTTGCAGGACGGCCTCAACCACCGTCAGGTCCAGCTCGCCGTCAACCGCAAAGGCCGCCGGCATATTGTATTGTGGTGTACCCTGCTCCAGCTGGTCGATAAACCATAACCGCTGCTGAGCATAAGACAACGGGGCAACACGATGCTGACCCAGCTGAGGGTCATCCTGCATCACTCTGGGCAGGGCTTTAATGTCCTCGCGCAATGCCTTCCCCTGTGCTGCGGCAACGGCTTTGGCCTGCTCAGCCACGGTGGTGGCATTGAATAACGTACTCAGTGGCAGCTCCACTGCCAGCTGTGCGCGCAGTGCGGCGGCCAGCTTAACCGATAACAGGGAATGTCCGCCCAATGCAAAAAAGCTCGCTGTGGTGCTGATCTGCGCGGCATCAAGGTGCAGTAATTCAGCCCAGATCTCACACACCGCCTGCTCGAGGTCAGTTTGCGGGGCAACGTAGTGGTCCTGCTGCGCCCCCGGGTCCACCTCTGGCAGCGCCTTTTTATTAATTTTACCGTTGGCGGTCAGTGGCCAGTGTGGGATCACCCGGCCCAGTTTCGGCACCATGTAATCGGGTAAACACCCTGCCAGCTCGCTCAGTGCCGCACTGATAAAGTCAGAATGCGCCGCCTCATCCAGCGCCTCTGCTGGCTGAATATAGGCCACCAGGTAGGTGCCGTTGGCACCGCTTTTCGCCAGTACCACGGCACTGTCGATGGCCGCCTGACGGCTCAGCTGCTCGCTTATCTCACCCAGCTCCACCCGGAAGCCGCGAATTTTAACCTGATCGTCTGCCCGGCCCACAAACGCCAGCGTACCATCGCTCTGATAGCGCACTAAGTCGCCGGTGCGGTACAAGCGTGTTGAACTGCCTGCCACCTCAGGGTCATAAAAAGGGTTATCAATAAAGCGCTCAGCACTCAGCTCAGGCTGGTTCAGGTAGCCTCGTGCCAGGCCGTCACCGCCCAGGTACAACTCACCGGTTGCGCCATGCGGCAGCAGCGCCAGCTGGTCATTCAGAATAAACGCCTGGGTGTTGCTGATCACCTGGCCGATCCCCGGCGCATGGTCGATTTCCTGAGTGAAGCAGGCACAGGTTGAATAGGTGGTGTCTTCCGACGGGCCATAAAGGTTATAGACCCGCTCGCAGTGTCCGTCGCGCAGTAACTGATTGACCACGTCGCGACCCAGCGGCTCACCGGCCAGGTTCACGACCCGCACGCCAGCCGGAATCCCCCCCTGCTCCAGCAGGGCTTTAATGGCCGACGGCACCGTATTGATCAGGGAGACCTCAACCGGCTGCGTCAGCAGGCTCAGGGCATTGTCGACCAGTACACAGGTGCCGCCGCGAGTGAGGGTGAAAAACAATTCAAACGCCGACAGGTCAAAGTTGATGGAGGTGCTGCACAGCACCCGGGCATAATCCTCGCGGCTGTAGACTGTGTCAGCCCAGCTCAGCAGTGCATTGATGTTACGGTGGCTGATCGCCACGCCCTTAGGTTTACCGGTCGACCCTGAGGTATAAATGGCGTAGGCCAGATTACCGCCCTGATGTGCCACCGGTTGGTAAGGAGTGGAGACAGCGGCATCATTCAGCGTCGCCAGACTCAGCGTGTCGGTGGCCAGGCCTTGCAGGATGGCCGGGTTATCGGTGAGGGTCACGACCGGTTTAGCGTCATCAATGATCTGTGCCAGTCGGGCACGGGGATAGCCCGGGTCGAGCGGCAAATAGGCGGCACCGGTTTTCAGGATGGCCAGTATGGCCATCACCATCTCGGCATGTCGCTCAGTGCTCACGCCCACCATGCTGTCGGCGCTGAGTGTATAGTGCTGCTGCAAGTACGCGGCGATGCGATTGGCACCGGCGTCCAGCTGGGCGTAGCTCAGCGTGCGACCACCTGGCATATCAATGGCGATGGCATCCGGTGTTAGCTGGGCCTGACGGCTGATTTGTTCGTGCAGACTGAGTTCAGCGTTGTAAGCCAGTGTCTCGCTTTGTACATCATACACCAGGTGTTGGCGCTCCTGCTCACTCAACATATCGATCTGCTGCGGCGACTGTTGACTGAGCGAAGCCAGGTTTTGTGGCACAAAAGCGGCAATAAGCTGACTCAGATGCGTACTGAGCTTAGTAATATAGTCGGCAGTAAACAGGTGACTGTCATACACCCAGTTCAGCGCCAGTCCCTGCTCGTTAAAAACCAGGTTGATGTCGAGGTCGAATTTGCTACTGGTCACAGGTAAGGCTTGCTGCGTTAACTGCACATCAGCAACATTAAACTGCGTACTCACTGGCTGAGCAGGCGTGCCCTCTACCGTCAGCAGGATCTGAAATAATGGTGCATGAACCTGACTACGTGAGATCTGAAGCCCTTCAATCAGCTGTTCCAGTGGTAACTCCTGATTCGCCAGCGCCTGCTGATTGATACCTTTAACGTGCTCAAAATACTCCGTCAGAGTGTCAAATTCCGTCGACACTCGCAGTGGCACGGTATTGACAAAAAAGCCCTGCAACGACTGCAGTCCGCTTTGCAGCCGGTTCTCAACTGGGGTGCCGATGACGATATCCTGGCTATGACTGTGTCTGGCGACCACCAAGGACAATAAAGCATGTAAAAATGCAAATGGACTTAGCTGCAATGCTTCAGCACTGTCAGCAATGGCTTTGGCCTGGTTTTCAGGTAATTGCTGCGTGAGTTTTTGTGCTGGATGTTGATGAGTGTCTCGCTGTCCCGTCACAGGCAAAGTGTGTACTTCTGGCGCATCAGCAAGCTGCTTCACCCAATAGTCCAGCTGAGTTTGATAATGTGTCCGGGCTTCATTTTGTTGCCAGTGCGCGTAATCAATGTAATGTAATGGCAGTGGCGCCAGTTCAGGCTCCTGGCCTGCAACCAGTGCGCTGTAGGTGTGAGAAAACTCCTTCACCAGCAGTGCCACAGAATAACCATCCGACACAATATGATGCAGGTTGAACATCAACACGCCCTGCTGCGGGGAAAGGGTGACGTAATGAACCCGGATCAAGCTGTCTGTACTTAAGTCAAAAGCGTAAGCGGCCTCTTGTGCCAGCAAAGCGTCCAGCTGTGTTTGCTGCGCCGACGCTGTCAGGTCACTCAGGTCGTGCGAGGACACAAGCTGTGCCGGTGCGCTCACCAGCTGCTGTTTGCCTTCCCCTCCCACTTCAATAAACCGGGTGCGCAGTACTTCATGACGCGCCACTATGGACTGCATGGTTTGCTCTAGTACCGCCAGGTCAAACTCACCCGATACAGTGAATGCCGCTGACATATTATATTCAATGGTATTGCCCTGAAGCTGATCAAGAAACCACAAGCGTTGCTGCGCTGATGACAATGGAAAGTGCGCCTGCGTCCGCTCAACTGGCGTGATCACAGGGGCCTGAGAAGCGCTGGCATATAACCCCAACAGATACTGTTTTAGTTCGTCTTTTCTTGCTATTAGCTGTTGTTTCAGCGCTGCATCCAGGGCTTTTGGAAGGTGTAGCTTCACTTCGCCTTGGTGGTGCTGTGCACTGGCGCCTTGCTCCAGCAAAGCGCGGTATAATTCTTGGATCATCATAGGGTAAATTCCTCGAAGTCGGATGCAGCGGGACTGTGCGTCGTGTCACTGGCATGCAAAGTGAAGATGTCGTCGATATGGCGACTGATGTTGGCGACGGTCATTTGCTGATATAAATCCTGAATAGCCAGGTTGATCGCAAAAGTGTCGTTAAGTCGGGTTACCAGGCGCATCACAAGCAGTGAATGTCCGCCCAGCTCGAAAAAGTCTGTCTGTGTACTTATCTGGCTGGCCTCTACATTGAGCAGCTGCGCCCAAATCTCACATACCGCCTGCTCTGTGTCTGTTTGCGGCGCTACGTAACGGCCCTGCAGTGCGGTGGCATCCACCTCCGGCAGCGCCTTTTTGTTGATCTTGCCACTGGCTGTCAGCGGCCACTCAGGGACCACCTTGCCCAGCCTCGGCACCATGTATTCCGGTAAACACGCTGCCAGGCTCGTCAGTGCAGCCGTGATGAAGTCGGCGTGCTCAGCCTCATCCAGTGTCTGAGCAGGATGAACATAAGCCACCAGATACAGGCCGTTGGCTCCGCTTTTCGCCAGCACCACCGCGCTGTCGATGGCCGCCTGACGACTCAGCTGTTCGCTTATCTCGCCCAGCTCCACCCGGAAACCCCGGATCTTCACTTGATCGTCTGCGCGTCCCACGAAGGCTAAGTTGCCATCCGCCTGATAGCGCACTAAGTCGCCGGTGCGGTACAGGCGCTTTGAGCTGCCTGCCACATTGGCATCATAAAATGGATTGTCGATGAAGCGTTCGGCACTCAGCTGTGGCTGATTCAGATAACCCCGCGCCAGCCCGTCACCGCCCAGGTATAGCTCCCCGGTGGTGCCATACGGCAGCAGCGCCAGCTTATCATTGAGGATGAACGCCTGACTGTTGTTAATCACCCGTCCGATACTCGGCGCCTCGTCCAGGGGCTGAGTAAAGCGCGCACAGGTTGAATAAGTGGTGTCTTCTGACGGACCGTAGAGGTTATACACCCGCTCACAGTGCTCACCGGCGAGTAACTGATTCACCACGTCGCGGCCCAGCGGCTCGCCTGCCAGGTTCACCACCCGTACACCCGCCGGAATGCCTCCCTGCTCCAGCAGCGCTTTAATCGCCGAGGGCACCGTATTGATTAACGTGACCTCCACCGGCGTCGTCAGCAAACTCAGGGCACTGTCAACCAGCACACAGCTGCCACCACGGGTCAGAGGTAAAAACAGTTCAAAGGCCGACAGGTCAAAGTTGATTGAAGTGCTGCATAACATCCGCGCATAATCTTCACGGTTGTATTCGGTGTCGGCCCAGCTCAGCAGTGCGTTGACATTGCGGTGGCTGATGGCCACGCCCTTAGGCTGACCGGTCGACCCTGAGGTGTAAATGGCATAGGCCAGCTTATCCCCACCAAGGGCCGTCAACGCCGGGTTGTGTTGCGCATAAGCGCTCAGTGTCAGCGTCGCAATATCCACGGCACTGCCGCCCTGCTCTGCCATCAGCGCCTGTGCAACCGGCAGACCTGCGTCATACGCCAGAATGTGTGTCAGCCCCGCATCTTTGGCTATATAGCCTAACCGGCTGGCCGGATAACTCGGGTCCAGCGGCACATACGCCCCACCGGCTTTTAGTATCGCCAGGATACTCACCACCATCTCAACCGAGCGGCTGCTGCACACGCCCAGCGGCGTTTCCGGTGTCACCTGATGTTCGCTCAGCAGATAATGCGCCAGCTGATTGGCACGCTGGTTCAGCACCTCATAGCTGATGTGCTGCCCGTTAAAAATCAGTGCCGTTGCCTGTGGCGTACGCTGCACCTGTTGTTCAAATAAGCCATGAATGCTCTGCGTGGTGTCATAGCTCAGTGTGTTGTCGTTCAGTGTTGACAGCAGCGTGTGTTGCTCGGCTGCCGACAACATCGCAAGGGTATCCGGAGCGTGCGCCAGCAAGGTGGCTGGTGCCTGCTGTGCCAGGGTTGTCAGTAAGGTACCCAGATGACGGCTCAGCGTCTCAATCCGGGCTGCGCTGAACAACGCCTTGTCGTAGGTCCAGCACATCTCTACCCCGGCGTCGCTCAGTGTCAGGTCGATGTCCAGGTCAAACTTGGCAATCACCGCATCCTCTGCCAGCGGGCTCAGCTGCGCCTCGCCTAAAGACCAGCCCTGACTGGTAGCCTGCTCCGTTACCGCATAGTCGGTGCGGGTTGTCAGCATCACCTGAAACAGTGGCGTGTAGGCACTGCTGCGGGGCACATTCAGCTGTTCAACCAGCTGCTCGAACGGCACATCCTGATGTGACTGAGCACCTAAATGGACGGCTTTCACATGGGCCAGGTAGTCTGCCAGGCTCGGCTGGTCGGTGTTGACGTTCAGCACCAGGGTGTTAACAAAAAAGCCTATCAGCGGTGCCAACTCGGCCTGCATGCGGTTGGCCACCGGTGTCCCGATGACGATGTCCCGGGCATTACTGTGTCTCGACAGCAACAGCGACAAGGCCCCGTGCAGTAACATGAAAGGCGTCAGCCCCTGTGCACTGGCCAGTTTACTCAGCCCCTGCGCCACTTGTGCACTGAGGGTACTTTTCACCTGCCCCCCCTGGTGCTGCTTGAGTGCCGGACGCGGGTAGTCTAACGGCAGACTGTGCACAGAAGGCAAGTCAGCCAGTTGCTGCTGCCAGTAACCCAGCTGCGTATCCAGCACCTCGTGATTTAAGTGGGTGTGCTGCCACTGTGCGTAGTCTGCATACTGAATGCTCAGCGGGGCCAGCGGGTTGTCCTCGCCCTGGCTGTATGCCTGATAGAGTGTTGTAAATTCGTTGATCAGCACCTGCATCGACCAGCCGTCGGAGGCAATGTGGTGCATATTGAACAGCAGCACGCCGCTGCGCTCAGTGGTCTGAATATAGCCTGCACGCACCATCACCTCGCGGGTCAGGTCAAACGGCTGGCTCAGCTGTTGCGCCATCGCCCCGGCAATCGCCTGTTGCTGCGCCGTCTCGCTCAGAGCCCGCACATCCTCATAGCTCAGGGTGAAGCCGGCGTCCTGGCGGATCACCTGCACGTCATCGCGATATACGGTTCTGAGCACCTCATGACGGGCAATGATGGTTTGCAGGACGGCCTCAACCACCGTCAGGTCCAGCTCGCCGTCAACCGCAAAGGCCGCCGGCATATTGTATTGTGGTGTACCCTGCTCCAGCTGGTCGATAAACCATAACCGCTGCTGAGCATAAGACAACGGGGCAACACGATGCTGACCCAGCCGAGGGTCATCCTGCATCACTCTGGGCAGGGCTTTAATGTCCTCGCGCAATGCCTGCCCCTGTGCTGCGGCAACGGCTTTGGCCTGCTCAGCCACGGTGGTGGCATTGAATAACGTACTCAGTGGCAGCTCCACTGCCAGCTGTGCGCGCAATGTGGCGGCCAGCTTAACCGATAACAGGGAATGTCCGCCCAATGCAAAGAAGCTCGCTGTGGTGCTGATCTGCGTGGCATCAAGGTGCAGTAATTCAGCCCAGATCTCACACACCGCCTGCTCGAGGTCAGTTTGCGGGGCAACGTAGTGGTCCTGCTGCGCCCCCGGGTCCACCTCTGGCAGCGCCTTTTTATTAATTTTACCGTTGGCGGTCAGTGGCCAGTGTGGGATCACCCGGCCCAGTTTCGGCACCATGTAATCGGGTAAACACCCTGCCAGCTCGCTCAGTGCCGCACTGATAAAGTCAGAATGCGCCGCCTCATCCAGCGCCTCTGCTGGCTGAATATAGGCCACCAGGTAGGTGCCGTTGGCACCGCTTTTCGCCAGTACCACGGCACTGTCGATGGCCGCCTGACGGCTCAGCTGCTCGCTTATCTCACCCAGCTCCACCCGGAAGCCGCGAATTTTAACCTGATCGTCTGCCCGGCCCACAAACGCCAGCGTACCATCGCTCTGATAGCGCACTAAGTCGCCGGTGCGGTACAAGCGTGTTGAACTGCCTGCCACCTCAGGGTCATAAAAAGGGTTATCAATAAAGCGCTCGGCACTCAGCTCAGACTGGTTCAGGTAGCCCCGTGCCAGGCCGTCACCGCCCAGGTACAACTCACCGGTTGCGCCATACGGCAGCAGCGCCAGCTGGTCATTCAGAATAAACGCCTGGGTGTTGCTGATCACCTGGCCGATCCCCGGCGCATGGTCGATTTCCTCGGTGAAGCAGGCACTGGTTGAATAGGTGGTGTCTTCCGAGGGGCCATAAAGGTTATAGACCCGCTCGCAGTGTCCGTCGCGCAGTAACTGATTGACCACGTCGCGACCCAGCGGCTCACCGGCCAGGTTCACGACCCGCACGCCAGCCGGAATCCCCCCCTGCTCCAGCAGGGCTTTAATGGCCGACGGCACCGTATTGATCAGGGAGACCTCAACCGGCTGCGTCAGCAGGCTCAGGGCATTGTCGACCAGTACACAGGTGCCGCCGCGAGTGAGGGTGAAAAACAATTCAAACGCCGACAGGTCAAAGTTGATGGAGGTGCTGCACAGCACCCGGGCATAATCCTCGCGGCTGTAGACTGTGTCAGCCCAGCTCAGCAGTGCATTGATGTTACGGTGGCTGATCGCCACGCCCTTAGGTTTACCGGTCGACCCTGAGGTATAAATGGCGTAGGCCAGATTACCGCCCTGATGTGCCACCGGTTGGTAAGGAGTGGAGACAGCGGCATCATTCAGCGTCGCCAGACTCAGCGTGTCGGTGGCCAGGCCTTGCAGGATGGCCGGGTTATCGGTGAGGGTCACGACTGGTTTAGCGTCATCAATGATCTGTGCCAGTCGGGCACTGGGATAGCCCGGATCGAGCGGCAAATAGGCGGCACCGGTTTTCAGGATGGCCAGTATGGCCATCACCATCTCGGCATGTCGCACAGTACTGACGCCCACCATGCTGTCGGCGCTGAGTGAATAGTGCTGCTGCAAGTACGCGGCAATGCGATTGGCACCGGCGTCCAGCTGGGCATAGCTCAGTGTGCGACCGCCAGGCATATCAATGGCGATGGCATCCGGTGTTAGCTGGGCCTGACGGCTGATTTGTTCGTGCAGGCTGAGTTCTGTGTCATAACTAAGTGGGCTGGCCGAACGTCCCAGCAACCATTGCTGCTCCGCCGGGCTCGAAAATGGCAAGTCGGTCAGTGCACAATCGAGGCCATGCTCACCCAGATAGGCCAGTGCGCGTTGATATCTTTGCTCTATGGCATCAATATCAGCCTGCTCAAAGTAACGATGGTTAAAATCAATTTGTAGTTCCAGGTCCGTGTCATTGTTATCCCATACCGTTAGAGTGAAGGGGATCTTTTCAGCATTGGCATTGAGGTAATGAAAACGTGCAGCCTGATTTGAAAAGTGAATATCGGCAAAATTCAGCGTCAGATAGTTAAAACTAAAATCAAAGAAGCTACCCTGCTCACCACTGTGTTGCTGGTCTTTGAGGAGCTGGCCCAGTGGGTACTTCTGATGCCTGTAGGTTGCTTTTTGCGTCTGCGCAACCTGTTTTACCAGCTCGCTCATGACGTCCACCCCCTGTGTGGAAATCAGCAATGGACTAATGCTGGTAAAGACTGACAGCTTTTGTTTTTGCAGCGCCGTTTTACGGTTGTGGCTCGGATTGCCAAACAACAGGGTTGCCTGATTGGTATGCAAAGAAAAGTAGTAAGCCAGTGTTGCCAGCAACACCTGAGCGGCCCCTAACTTATGACGACCTGCATGCGCATGCAAACTATCAAAAACCGTTCTGGAAAGCGGATAAATGGCCCGGGTGCTGTGTTGCTGATCCGTATCACTAAAGTAGCGTTCAGGCAGGCGTTCCCCCAAATAATCGTCGAGATACTCCTGCCAAAATGCCGCGTCTTTTTGATATTTAGCACTCTCACGATAAGTATTATCTAACTGTGCTATCCCATCGAGCGACAATCTGGCATCGTCCTGTGTCTGCTCACCGTTATACAAATGAGCCAACTGCTGAACCCAGATCGCAAAACCGAAACCATCCATTGCAAGATGATGACTTAAGCCAACATACCAGTGCTGTTGCTGAGATATTTTAAGCAGGAAGCCTTTGGCCAGTTGCGTATCAAACACTGCCTGAGTGCGAGCGAACTGCGTTTCGAGCCAGGCCTTAGCACTGCGCTCAGCCTCTGCTTCGGCGCTAAAATCAATCACTGGCAGGCTGTCATCCAGATCCTGGCTCAGATAAGCGGTGAATTCTTCGCCTTGCTGACTAATACGCATCTGAAATGCTTCATGACTGTGAATCAGTGCTTTATGTGCCTGTGCCAGTTGGGTGCAGTCAATGTTGTCGCAGACGATATAGCCACCAATGTTGTAAATAGGGCTATCCGGGAAATAGAGCTGATCTAATAGTATGTCGCGCTGCGAAGCGGTTAATTGCCATTGAGAGTGTGTCATCTTAAGCTCCTACCTCTGCCAGAAAATCGTTTTTGGCGGACTGGTTTAACTGTAATTTGTCGAAGTATTGTGTGTATGAGGTCTGCTCTACGACCTTGCCGCCTTCCATCACAATGACCCTGTCTGCCAGGTCGAAATACTTATCATCGTGCGTGATGGCAATGACCAATTTCTGCTTTGCTTTGAGGCTGGGTAAGATGCGTTTATAAAAGACTTCTTTGAAAATTGGGTCCTGATCAGCGGCCCATTCATCGAACAAATACACCTGCTTGTCTTCTAAAAAGGCCACCAGCAAAGCGAGACGTTTACGCTGACCATCAGATAACGACACGGTAGAGAAATAACCGTCTTCTATCGTGACCTTGTGATCCAGGTGTAACAGTTTCAGATAATGCTGGATCAGCTCCATCGTGGCGTCATCCAACTCTTTGAGAATTTTTGCAAACAAGTAGTAGTTAGAGTAGATAGCACTGATCCCTTGTCTGTAGCTTTCGATATTGGTGTTGTTCAGTGCCGCATCATCGAAATAAATGTGCCCGCCAACCGCCTGATAATGCAGCGTCAACAATTTACTGAGAGTTGATTTGCCGGAGCCATTCGAGCCAACTATAAAGACGATTTCGCCACGATTCAGTGTCAGGTCGATTGGACCAACAGCGAAGCCAGCCTCATCCTGATCACTGGGATAAGCAAACTCAACTTTATCGAAGCGCAGTGTCTGCCAGCTAGGCACATCTGAAATCTGATACTCGATTTCCTCTTCAGGTAATTCATTGAGCAGCGTATTAAACTTCTTGTATGAAATCGTCGCCATCATCATCTGAGGCAAAGCATTCAGCAAGACAGCGATGGGGCCGGTCACGTACAATAAAGCCATGATTACCGCGACCAACTCGCTATTACTGATGGAGTGGTAATTCACGAAAATAAAACACAGCGCACCGATGACAAAGAAACAAATTAAATCACCAAAGTTGATGGTTGATATCAGCACAGATTGCGCGGCTTTCTCATTTTTAAGAATGTTTTTTTCATTGCTCAGCAAAGCGTCCTGATGAAAATAAGCACGCTTTTGCGCATCGAGCTTGAGCTCCTTTGCGCCAGAGAGCAAACCATTCACACCTTCCTGAATTGCATCCCGGTACTCTCGAGAACGCGTCAGCAGCTTGTTGCCAAAATACATGGGGACTTGATACGCCAGGATGCCAAACGCAATAGCGATCATCACCATCTTAAAGACTTCATCATTGAGGTAGACCAGAAAACCCAGCATACCGACTAAAGTCACCAGATTGATCAGCAACAGGGGTAATGCACGTGCGCCATTAACGATCCTTGGTACATCCAGATTCACAGAAGCAACCAGTTTAGACGAGCCCATTTTCTCAATGGCATACAAAGGCGTTCTGGAAATTTTATCGTAAAAACTCACTCTAAGTTTTCTGGCAACATCCGTTGCAACGCGCTGCAGTAAAATCTCTGACAGGCTTCTCATGATCAGAATGAATGTACAGGCCAGAAAAAACAACGCAGCCAGTTTATAGTTTGCGACTTCCAGTAGCCCATATCGTGCATGCGGAACTTCAGCCAACTGCAATCCGGGTGTCGGACTCTCAATACTCATCAGTACAAAGGGAATAAGCCCCGAATATAAAATCCCTGAAATGGCTCCCAACAACACCGAGATAAACACACGGTTGGGATAGCTCTCACTAAATAGTTTTAATAAATTCACGGTTTACTCCTGCCCTTGATTCGGGGTTAGCGTTAGCTTGCGAGATGCCTCTGTGGGTGATTCAAATGACACATACTGTCCCTTAGCGAACAGAGTGATCATGTCGTCATAATGCGCGCTGGCGACCTGACCAGACTGCCCCGTAGAGTTCATAAACTCATAGCGTCCGCCCAAATCAATAATCTGTCTGAACCCGGCACCATAGTTCTGAATAAAGCCATTGTCTTTTTCGTAGAAACCTGCCGCTACATTAACGGTATTGGTGGAACCACCGGTCGCTACCTCTCGTGAGAACACCTTATTGAGATGCTTCACCTTGCCAAACGGCATATGGTCGTATCGAGTCGTCTGAAACTTACCCCATTGCCAGTTGTCAATTTCATCCCCCTGTAACTTACTGTTCAGGATTAAAGTTCTGTCTAGCGCTGAGAGTAATACTTCTTCACAAGATTCTGTTTCTAGCGTGTTGGTGTCGTCACATAGCGGGGTGTTTTGCGCCAGCAGCTCAGCCAGCTGGTCGTAACTCACTCTGCCACGCAGACCCAGTAGCTGGCGCGTTGCCGCTTTCTCATTCCATGCAGGAATGAGCTCATCATTGAGTAAGACTCGGTATATTTGTCTCGCCCAGGTATAAAAAATCGTTGCGGCAATACTGTCGGTCGGAGCATCTCCTTGCCAGGTTTTCAGATGGTCAAGCGCTTCTTGCTGCCACAGGTCTTCCGCGACGACCGTTTCCATCACACTCTTTAACTTGATAACCGTCAGGTCTTTTACATCCATCTGCATCTGTTTGATGTAATTCACATCCAGTGGCTGTGTATTGAGTAGCTGTTCAATGCGCTCTGCACGGGCAGGGTCCGCAAAGCTGGAAGAAATATGATAAGGGTAACTCGATGCCACATTACGGTTATTGGCATTAATGATGTAACCTCGTGGTGGATTGAATTCGCTCGGCATCTCATCTTTTGGAATGAACCCTTGCCATACATCTCCCTCAGCACCCCGTTTAGTCGGTAATATACCTGTGCCACGCTCGCGAACCGGAATATTACCCGCGCCAGTAAAACCAATGTTATCTTGCTTATCTGCATAAAACAGATTCAGACTGGGTGATGCAATTTTATCCGCAGCCTGCTTAAACTGCTGCCAGTTCTGGGCATGATTAATGTGAAAAAAGCCTTCATAAGTGGTGTCCTGTGCCTGCAATGCCGTCCAGCGCAGAGACACTGCCTGAGGCAAACCGGCTTTACTGATCACGGGACCGGTCAGCGTTTCTTTGATCTTCAGTTCAACATCCCGATAGGTGGGCTTAAGTAGACTCGGAAAATCACTTTTCACTTTGATATATTCAGTGCGCTCTGTAAAAGGTAGCCACTGTTGCTGGTAGCGATACAGCGTGGGGTCTTCCGGATGGATTTGTTCCACAATCAGATCTTGCAGGTCAGCCTCCATATTGGTGCCACCCCAGGCAATGTAATTATTCTGACCAAATACAATGACAGGTAACCCGACCAAACTCATACCCTGTAACTGAGAGTCTGGCAATTGCTGCGATACGGCATACCACAAAGAGGGAATTTGCAGACCCAGGTGCGGGTCATTGGCCAAGATAGCACTGCCAGATGCACTTTTTTCAGCAGAAACCACCCAAGCGTTACTGCCTATATGTTTACCGCCAATCTTATAGTCGGTTTCCAATTGCTTAATGGTGTGATGTAACCCCGACAGGCTGGCAACCTGCCCTTCGCCCAGTGACTCTGACGGCACCAGTTCAGATCCGAAAAACTCGGCGAACAAGGTTTTGGGTAATGTTTTTAATGCCACACTACGCTGGATCTCTTCTTCCAGGTTGCCCGACATACTGAGAGAAAACATTTTCATCCATGCCAGTGAATCTTCAACACGCCATGGCGCTGGCGTAATCCCGAGCATAGTAAACTCAATTGGCAGTGTAGGTTGCTGGTTCAGGAATTCATTGATCCCGGCCGTATAAGACTGCAATGACGCCAAAGCCTGCTCAGACAAATAAGCCTTACTTTGTTCAGCCACCTCATAGAGCCCCAACGTGCGAACCCAAACGTCATAGTTCAGGCTCTCTTTGCCAAACACCTCACTCAACTTACCGGCACTGAGCCTGCGTTGTAACTCTAACTGCCACAGCCTGTCTTGTGCATGCAGATAGCCCATCGCAAAATAAGCATCTGCCATTGAATCCGCATCAATATATGGCACACCATGTGCGTCGCGCGTTACCGTAACCTGCTCCTGGACAGCAACCGAGACCGCACTTGCCCCCGCTTGCGGTAAAGCTGAAATGACCTGTTGCTGATATGCCACATAAGCACACAGTACTGACGGTGCCAAAATAAAGGTGCCAAACCGGCACAACAGAGGATGTCGTGTAAACCAATTTCTTATTTGCATGTATTCACTACCAACAGAAGTTTGAGATCTCATGCATGAGATCATTGCTACTGATTAAAACAAGGTTTAAGGTCGGAATGAGTCTCCGCTGACATCGACCGGATATGCGTCAGCGTGCTGTCATCGTCAATTCAGGCTTGCGGCAAGGGCTTCCTGTTCGGAGGCAATCACCTGATGGCTTTCCACAAATGCTTTGATGTCAGCCATTAACAGGGAGCGTCTGCCCTCCTCTGAGATATAAACGCCCTCTCTCATATCTGCAGAGCCCAGGTTGTATCCCTTCTCAAACGCCCATTCAATGATGCTTAAATCAATATTCATACCTTCACTCCACCGCTTGTAAACTGCGCTTTAAATTTATTCTGCTGTGCTGTGCGTCGATTTAAGACTTCACACCAGAGCGATTAGTTAGTATGGTTCACATGGTGCATCGATAACCCTTGAGTGTATACCTGTTAGATCTACCAACTAAGGTGTTCACCACTAACCTTAAGTGCAGTAAAAGGTTCCTAACCCTATGAATAAGCTAAAATTAGACCAGCTGATGCTGGCTAACGTGAACAGTCGAAAAGGGCTGAATTCTGAAACTTTTGAGTACACCTCTTTATTCTTATCTTCTGTGACGCCTGATCCACACAATGCACGATTTCTGCCAGCCAAGTTCATGGAAGATGATCATGCACGACAATTCACTTCACGCTGGCTAACCAAAAACCAGCTAGTTGAAATGTATGATGCAAAAGACCACGTACTAATAGGAAAGAACTGCATTGTAAACTGCTTTGCCTACGGCACCGCCCAGTGGAAAAAAGCGAACCAAACCCTAGAGTCCGTGCTTGAACTGGCCGAAAACATCTCTGTAGCCGAGGTTATTCAAGTGCCGACCGTCTACCCTTTAGAGGACGGACAGTATCAAATACTGACCGGACATCGCCGATTTTTTGCCATGGTTTACAGCAATGGTTATGACTCAAGCGCCCAGTTTAAAGTGTATGATGCCAAACCATTGCTATCGAAAGTTAAACAATTTCAGGAGAATGCCAGCAGAGACGACCTGCCTCAATATGGCAAGCTGCAAGCTTTTCTCAGTGCAATGCAGGAACTGGAAAGCCTTAGTCAGGCAAGATTAAAAGTCGGTGAGAAAAAGCTAACCGTTAAAGAAATGGCGGCCAACTTAGGTATCTCCATGGGGAGTTTTGATAACTACAATGTGCTTACCCGGTATAAATGCGTTATTCAGGCGTATGAACAGGGGCTGGTCACGCTGCCTTTTATCAACGTTAAAAAAATCGTTAAACAGGTTGAGAATGACTATTACAGCGAGTTTGATAAAACCCTGCTAACCGTGACAGACAAAGCCGAGATCAATAAACGGATACATGCCAAACTCACTGGGCAAAAATTGACAACCAAACCTAAGACAAAAGCTTTCAGGGTAAAACCCATTCAGCATGTGGAAACAATTAAAATGCTCCTGACCCACAACATTACAGAATTAGTGGATGAGGTAGATTGGCAAGCTGTGGACTGGGACAATCGAAAAGCCGTAACGGACACCCTGGCAAAAGTCATTGAGGTATTGGATAGTAAGACTAAGGAAACTGACAGTTAGTAGCCAATGGCGCATGGAATAACTCACTCAACAATGGACGTGACGCTGTTGCAGGAAAACATATCAGGCAAAAAATGGTTCGTGTTTTGCAATAGTTCCTCCAGGCTTTGTTAAATGCTAATGGTCGCTTAGCGGCCTTAGAGTCCGCTCCGACCCGATATTGTAAGAAATTATATATTCACCATTTCGACCACTGGTCCACCAAGCCATTCAAAAAAACAGAACAATCACATACCAATCAAACACTTAATAGAAATCGTTTCTCACCCTCACTTTCTTAACATTGGGCAACAATGAAAATAACACTTGTAAAATAAAACCGCCTATCCATCTTTCTGTTGAGTTTTTAAAAGACTATAGATATAGTCTGAACGCTTGACATATTCCTAATAACAACAAATTCAGGACAATGAACGAAGTCAGCTTCTCTAGAACAGTTAAATCGATCACACTTGGATCCTGGAAACTTGACCCAAAGCGTCAGGTGCTCACTGACGGCGACATCGAAAAAGAACTCGAACCGCTTCTGTTTCGCATCATTAGTTATTTGATCTTAAATTCGGATACTATCATCACTCGACAAAATTTAGTGGACGATGTCTGGTGTCAGAAATATGTTGATGACAATGCAATAAACCGGGCAATCTCTGAACTCAGGAAAACACTGAAATCAGAGAACCAAAAGGGCATCATAGTTAAAACTCACTATAGAAAGGGTTACAGCTTAGCCATTGAACCGTTTGTTGAATACCACAAAACGGAATCAGTTGACCAATCTAAACCCAGCCCTGCGGTTACAACCGAATTAAACACAAAAGTGACACCAGCCGAACGATCAGTAAAGCGGAAAAAGGCCCCGTGGATTTTTGCTGCGGTCATCAGTACTCTAGCAGCCAGCATTAGTCTGGCATTTATTAACCAGGACACAGCGCTGAGTGACGCCTCTGTTAGCCCCATAGAAAAGCAAGTGCAGGAAACAGTACTGTCCTGGGTCAATGGCAGGTATACCAGACCAAATATCTCGCCCAATAAGAACTTCGTTGCCTTCTCTATTATTCAAAAGAATAGTCAGAATTATTCTTTGGTGGTCAAAACGCTACAAACAGGCCATGAAAAACGCCTTGCAGAAGAAGGAACTAACTACTTCCCTATCGGCTGGTCAGCAGATTCCAATAAGGTCTTCTATCGGGCCATTAACAATGAACAATGCGAAGTATGGCTGATAAACACCAGTTTTGACGGTACCAATAAATACCTGTTTGACTGTAGCTTGCAAGGTTTCACAGGTGCAGGTGTCAGCGATGGCAGACTCATTTATTCAAAGAGCGGTTATCGCGACAGGGATGAACTCGCAGCACTTGCCAGCCGTGATATAGAAACAGGCCAGGAATTTCAAATTACATCACCAAATTTGAATTCATATGGAGATAGGTTTTTGACTTATATCCCTGATATGGAAGTTATTATTTTTGAAAGGCATCACTATCAGGGCAGTGAACTCTACATGACAGACCTGGATGGTGGAAACCAGGTTAAACTACATGACACCAACAACCGGATCTGGACTTTATCCTACGAGAAGAAAATTAATTCTTTGATTTGGCTAGATAATGTTGAGAATATTTTGTTTACCTATTCGCTGGATAAGAAAGCCATTACCTCAGCGGCGAAATTGCCAAATAATGTTAAATATGCCAGTAATCAGCCACTGTCCCACGACGCCTTACTGGCAGTGACTTATCCCTTTTTACAGGACATATATACCTTAAGCCCCGAGGGCGGCGAACTGCAGCCTTTAGTTAAAAGTGAGTATGATGACGTACAAGCTACTGACTTTGAAGACAGTGTGATTTTTTTGCGTCAGGAAGGTGGACTGCGTTCCATTTATCGTGCTTTACCTGATGGTCAGCATGAACCGCTTGCACTTGAGGCGTCGACTTATGAATCAATTCATTATAGCGCGCAAAGACAAGAACTATTGCTCCACTACAATGATAGGCTCGAAACCTATGATAGTAAGACCCTGACGCTTACTGGCTCTATCAAGGTTGATGGCACCATAGTGTCGGCTGAGTACCTTGAAGAAAATAGCATCGGTTATACCGTTGTGGATGCAAGAACATTGAGAGGAAAAGCCTTTATGCACTCTCTCGATTCGGATAAGAGCATTCCATTACCCATTGAACGCCCACTGTGGTTTGGGCAGCTTGATAGTGAGTTTTATGCCAGTTTATCATCACATGATGAAGTGTCTTTATACAATATCAATACGGGTGAAAAGACTGACAGAATTGAGCTGTCAAAAGCCAAATATAAACACTCGATTGCTGCGGGCAATGGGTCCTTGTATCACTCCGACGGTGAGACCGTCTTTAAGATTAATTTCAGCCATACCGAGCCCAGGCAGGAATTATACAAAATTGACAGTTCCAGCTATGTCATAGACAGGATCAGCTTTTCTCAACAAACCAATGCGCTTTACCTCGACATTATTGAAGTCGTTGAAAACCAGCTGGTCAAAGCAGAAATCACCCAGTCTGAATGATCTGGCGTACTGGGGAGGACACCTCCCCAACCATGAACGCTGATATACAACACCGAAAAGCACGTCAGTCATCGTGATTAGATCAAATTGTTGATAATACACTTTACGATCGCCTGCTGCCTGTTTGTACTATCTGTTTTCACAATACAGTTAGACAGATGAAAATTAACCGTGCGCTCAGAGATACCAAGTATCTGGCTGATTTCCCAAGACGTTTTACCTTCACAAGCCCACATTAAGCAGTCTTTTTCGCGTTTTGTAATATGTAACTTTTTATCCCTGCAGCGCAACGCAGCCTGCAGCAAATAGGGAGAGATAATCGTCCAGCACCAGTCAACAAACTCAATACTCTTCTGCTGGCAAAAGCTCTCTGGGATATCGAATACCAAGCCTCCATAAATGCCTGTCACACCCCGCATAGGCATCACATACACCTGGCCTTTCTGATTGCTGTGATTGAGTATACTGTGCAACGGCAACAATCGAATACCTGACTTACAATGTTCAAAGATCGCAGTGTCTGACATTTCCTCTGCCAACTCGGCAGAAATCTCACCATAAACTTTTTCTTCGTATGAGGACGCAGATACCGGGCAAAAATCGATAAAGCCCAGACAATTGTAGCCTGACTCTTTTGAGATAGACTTCAATGTACTTGTTAGCTCTTCAGCGATGTTTACTTCCTCAAATTTAGTAATCATCTGTTTAATTTCGTGCTGCGTGTCAAACAGGCCAAGGGTCGTATTTTGTTGCATTGTTAGCTCCTCAATTTGCGCCAAGTAAGCAAAGCGTGTTTATTGTTTTGATGGAACTCATAGTGCCCCAGCAAACGCGTGCAATCAAATCTCGAAAAATAAAAACATAACCAATAAAATCAACACTTTAATACCAATTATTATGGTGAAATACTGGCTATATATTGATTGATATCACCCCGCAGAGGATCCCGTAACGACTCGATGTGAGAGCTTATTTACTACTAATTTATCCCATTTCATATGCATCCAAATTGTGCAATAAACTCTAATACCAATTTACTTAATTAAGTGCTCTATTTTGAAGCGAGAAAATAAGGTCGATAACACAGCACCCGCGCCCTGCTATCGTTGAGGCACCATCGTCCATATAGGCGAGGCAAAAATTTGCGAACTTATACCTTAGGTAAAGATCCTAAATGAGAAATTTTTAACGCCGTTAGCGTCATATTTGCTCTTTCAAATAGAACAGGTATTAAGTGAAATTGGTATAACCTTTTGAGTACGTACAGCTATCGAAAATGTGCTGTCGTGCATGGTCAAATAAACAGACCGAATTTTGATTGCGGCAAGAAAGAGAATCACGCTGGCGGCAGATGTGATAGCTAGATTGACACTGAATAGTGGCAATTCAATCTGGCCAGGGCGAGGTAGTGTAAACAGCACCAGGAAAAGTTGTACAGTGCAAACATAAGTCAGCCACGCAAACACACATCAAAAGACTAATGGCACCCTATGGATAACAGGCCAACGACATACCTAACAATCCGCGTTTCAAAAGACAAAAACACAAACCGAAAGGATTCAATGACTGTGACTTAGTTAGATGTTTAGTTCAGTTAACTAGGTGGCGCAACTGGATAACAGAGAATAGCACCTGACAAACATCGGTACCAGGTTACCTGCTGTAATCTTTTAACAGGCAAAAACGTTCGGAGTTTGGACACTAACGGGTCACACCGCCGATTCAGTCCATTCAAATTTGTGTGAAGTTTTTCAAAAAGGAAAAAGATCCACTACTTGAAAGTGGACCCAAATGAGAAGTACGAATGTACATGACACAATGACTTTGAACATGGCATGCTAGCAAGCACTGACCGCCTCACAGAATGCTGGAGGTAAAAATGGGGGTTATAAACAAGCCTGCATTGACTGATGAAGTGCAATACTGCCCTCCGTGATAGTATGCTGTAGCTGACTATACTCTTCTTTTTTTAGCTTCATCGAGACCAACAGGCTGTTTTTTGCAATATCATCCACCCTAACCTCAATAGGTCTTGCATCTGAGCACAACCACAGACGCCCTTTTGCTTGTATCTCCAGAGCAAACTCCATACTTTCAATTTCTTTTTGCTCGAAGTAATGGGCGCCAAAAACCCGGTTGCTTTGTACTCTCAACAACAACTCGCCAGGCGCGAACACCTTGCCGGGCACGGCATTCGGGTTTACATAGTCAACATACCCGTTTTCGTTAGAAATAAGTGTTTTCGTTTTTTTGCTGTCCTCAGAGACATACTCAAGCATCACTTTTTTCTTGGCTACTTCACTACCAACCTTAATAGCCAATTCTACAACTCGGCCAGTTTCCCTGGAGTAATGATACTCACTGGCGGGCTCTTGCAACACAAGATTACCTGAAACAGACTGCAATCCGGCCCCCATTGCCAACACAAGATAGGATCCCATCAATTTATCAACTCCTATTACTATTTATATTCTAATTAACCAGTGATGTTTTTAGGGTTAATAAATCCTACCTGAGTAATACTATGCGTATCTGTACCACCTGCAATAAACTTAGTCTGGCGATTATCTTTAATTTCTTTATTAGTAAGTTCTTTTAGTTTTTTTGTTTTAAGTTTAAGCATCGTGACAATCTCTATTTAATGTTTATTCAATTAATTTTTAAATGTTAAACACCGTTGTGGTGATGCAACTATCATTGACCAGAGATGCTAAAAAACCTAGTTATGAAACGTTATTCTTGAAGATAACATTACACACTAAACCATTGTTTTTTATGAATATAAAAACACATTACCCAGACCTTTTCACATGATAAGCTTTGTATTGACCGACATACAAAAAAGAACAAGAAAAGTGAGCCAAATCACGCAAGAAAAACAAAGAAAACAGACACGTTAAAAATGAAATTTGCTACAACCTGGCGAAATGGAAGTGAAAAACATCTTGAAAAAACTCAGAGCAAGAACCAAAAGAAAACATTTGCCGACATTAAAAAAAAGAGTTAAACAGGCTTTAATTTATCATATTGGCCTAATACTGAAATATATTGCAAAACACATCACTTATTCCATCAGCCGGTTTATCCTGCTTCACAAACCCAAGCCCAAGCCCAACAAAGACCAGACACCACTTCGTCTCAAAGATCCAGGCAGTTAATGAAATCAAAGAGGCACACAAGATTTGGAGCGCAATGTCCCGCCTGACTTGACTAACAAAGTACTTCTCTGCTCACCCGGTCAGTGCTGCACTTCCTTTTGCACAGCAGGCTCATTCAAGTTTTCCTACAACGCAAACCCAAATTCGGCGCCCAAATGGTGGACCGGGTCCAGATGTCGGATTGAGATCGACTACCGGATTGAGATCGACTACCGGATTGAGGTTGGCTGTTAGATTGAGGTTGGCTATTGGATTGAGGTTGGCTGTTAGATTGAGGTTGGCTGTTAGATTGAGGTTGGCTGTTAGATTGAGGTTGGCTGTTAGATTGAGGTTGGCTATTAGATTGAGGTTGGCTATTAGATTGAGGTTGGCTATTAGATTGAAGTTGGCTGTTAGATTGGGGTTGGCTGTTAGATTGGGGTTGGCTGTTAGATTGAAGCCGACTATTGGATTGAGGTCAGCTGTTAGATTGAGGTCAGCTGTTAGATTGAGGTCAGCTGTTAGATTGAGGTCAGCTGTTAGATTGAGGTCAGCTGTTAGATTGAGGTCAGCTGTAAGATTGAAGCCGACTATTGGATTGAGGTCGGCTATTAGAGTGCGTTCAGATGTGCCGGATGAGTCCAGATATCAGTGAAGGACTATGTGTATTTGGTTGTCCTTATCAGTACCAAAAGGAATGCTATTGAACCTGAATACACTTGTGTTCAATCAACTATCGAGTCGTGGCTTATCGGCTTGTTTGACAGCCTGGGTAGTTCGGACGATACGTATAAGGTATTCCCTCAGGTGACAGGCCCAGACGATCGAACATAAGGGAAAACGAAGTTTATGCATTATTTTAGCTTCTTTAAACTGCGTACCAATGTATCAGGTGCACCGTTAGAGAGGTTAAGGCAAGACGATGACCGGCATTGCTAAACCCGTAACATGCACCACTAGGTGCCACACTCAGGGGTTTGTAGTCGTGTCTATTTGTGTGATGCTATGTGTATCTATCTGTTGAGCAGCCCCGCCAGCGACAAGCTGTGTTTTACCAGGAGCAAGAAGCACTTTTGTAGTAAGGTTTTTTAACTTTTTGGCTTTCAACTTAAACATGACCAGATTTCCTGTTGTTATAGCAAATTAGTTGTATCGTGTTCACCTGCCTGGTGACATGTTTAACCTTAGCGAATACCCCAGAAATACACTAATTATCAAAACTTATCGTTTTTCATAATAATTAGACATAAACACCTGATTTAAATAGCAATAAAACTAACGATACCAGTTTGAAAAAACATAACATTTAAGAAAGCCGCTGTTTCACAGCACTCAGCATAGGTTTGCAGAGTAATTAAGGCTAAATCCAGTACGTTTTTTACGTCAAAACACTGCTTAGTGATTACAGGTAAGGCACCTGTTAGTGCTAATACAACGACACTGTAGGCTCACCTGAATGACTACGTGGATGTATATTGCTTTAAAATGGTGCACAGAAAGCGAAAGAAAACGAATCTGCTCAACGCAATGTCAGCGCACTCGAATCACCTCAAAAACGGCTGGAGCTGCCCTCTAAGCAAGTGATACCAATTTTCTTAATTGAGTGCGCTATTTTGAGGCGAGAAAATAGGGTCAATAGCACCGCCTACATATATGTCGGTGAGGCGAAAATTTGCGAGTTCATACCTTAGGCAAAGATTCTAAATGAGAAATTTTTAACGCCGTTAGCGTCATACCGACTCCTTCAAATTGGCCAGGTATTAAGTGAAATTGATATAAATGACCACTTTAGCAATGTCACCATGGGGTTTGGTTTGCAAGACAAAAGATATAAAAAAATCCGATATCAGGACACTGATATCGGATTATTCATTTAGCAGTCGCTGCTTAATTGTAAGTACTAACGCTAAGCTCTGGCACTCACAACCAGTAAGCGGATACTGTGATTACTGCATCTCGTCGCTAAATTGCAGCGTTGGACGCACTACTTCAGCATCAGATTCCAATGCACCAAGCAGTGCTAAGAAGTTCTTATTAACCACTGACATAGTGATATTCTGCTTCTGCTGTGGTTCAACTTCACCGGTCACCTCAGCAACTGTAACGGCTTTCAGCACCAACAGCGCGGCATCACCGCTATTTAGTTCAACCAAAGCTGACTGCGTCTGTTCGCTATCCGGGTGTGCCAATTTAAATGCCTGTTGGACAATTTCTGGAGCAACAGTAAAGCTCTGACGTTTCAGGGCTGCTTCCGTTTTCACTTCCGTAGATTCTGCCGCTGCGATGTCACTCAGTGCTTTACCATCTTCCAGCTGTGCATACAAGGTGTTCGCTTTCTCTTTGATAAGCTCTGACGCTTTTTCGTTCTCAAGGCGCGTTTTGATCTGCGCAGTGACCTCTTCCAAAGGCTTCACAGTGGCTGGTTTATGGTCCAAAACACGTACAACAACAATATGCTCACTCCCCGCTTCCAGCACTTCTGAATTCACTCGGTCTTCGATTAGCTCAGGTGTGAAAATGGCATTAGCGATGTTTGGATCATTTAACGGAGCAGGTAGCGCCGCACGTGATACCAACTCAGTGCTCTTCAACTCAATATCTGCAACAGCCGCTGCATCTTCTAATGAATCTGCCACTTCAAACGCCAGCTCTGCGATTTGCGATTGTTTTTCATAAAATGCATTGGCTTTAGCTGTGTTCTCTAGCTCAGCGCGCAACTCAACGGCAACTTCTTCAAACGCTTTTGACTGCTGTGCCTGTAAATCGGTCAACTGGATAATATGGAAACCAAACTCAGTTTCAACCACAGGAGAGAAGTCACCGACGTTAGCGAGAGCAAATGCAGCCTCTTCAAACTCAGGCTCCATCATGTCACGCTCGATCCAATCCAGATCACCACCGACTTCCGCAGACGCGACATCATCTGATTCAGTTGCAGCAAGCTCAGCAAAATCTTTACCTTCTTGTAATTGCTGGTACAAAGCTTCCGCTTTTTGCTGTGCCGCTTGTGCATCTTCAGCACTCTCAATCAGGATATGCGCTACACGACGACGCTCTTCTTCCAGGTACTGAGCCTGATTCTCTTCATAGTAAGCGCGGACTTGTTCATCCGTCACAGGCTCATCCAGCGTCACATCGCCAGATGTTAGCTCAAGGTACTGCAAAGCAATTTGCTCCGGTGCCTGGAACTGCTCCTGATTTAGCTCATAGTAATCAGCAATTTCCGCTTCTGTTACAGCCACTTCACTTTTGACGGTCTCTTTGCTCAATAGCATGTAGTCAATATCACGTGTTTGCTGCTGCAATGCCAACGTTTGCTTTAATTCGTTATCTAAAACAAAATCTGATCCTGCAACCGCTGAAACCAATTGATTACGAGTCATTTCTTCGCGCATGTATTCACGGAACGTATCAGGCTTGAAGTTCATCTGGCGGATCAACTGTAAATATCTGTCGTTACTGAATTCGCCACCTAGCTGAAAGTAAGGCAGTTCAAAAATAGCTTCCTTAACTTGCTCATCACTGACTCTCAGCCCTAATTCAATGGCTAACTGGTTTTGTAGTTCTTGTTGTACCAGACGGTCAATAACACCACTGCGGATCTGAGCCATATATGCCGGATCTGCTGAGATTTGTGTGAAATATTCGCCAAACTGACGCTCAAGGCGTGCACGCTCATTTTCATAGGCGCGGGAAAATTCCATTTGCGTTATCTTGACTCCGTTTACTTCTGCTACGGCTTGCTCTGTGGTTTGACCTAGGTAACCACCGATCCCTGCCAACGCAAAAGACAAGATCACTACACCAAGAATAATTTTGGCTGCCAGGCCTTGTGAGCCTTCTCTAATCTTTTCTAGCATTTATTCTATCTCTTATCTAAGTCAAAGCACGCTCAGTACTTTGGGTTTATCTGCGTACCCAGTTCCGCTGAGTATGACACACCAGCGCCCTGTTTCTGTACCTATTAATATGGATATGCGCGGCGATTGCAAGTATTTATGTGCAGACTTTTCGAAGCGCATATGTGATATCGCGCTTAGCTTCATCTCCATTAGCCTCGCCAATGTGCGACACTATCCAACTGATATAAAAAAAGCGTATCTTAGCAGATACGCTTTTTATCTTGAAGCTTATCTGGCCCAATCACACTATTTTAACATAGGTTGTTGGGCAGACTGAGCGAAATCTGCTTAGTTTACCGCGTCTTTCAGAGCTTTACCGGCTTTGAAAGATGGGATGTTAGCTGCAGCGATTTCGATTGCCGCACCAGTTTGTGGGTTACGACCGGTACGCGCTGCACGCTCACGCACTGAGAAAGTACCAAAACCGACTAGGGCAACTGAGTCACCGTCTTTTAGCGCACCAGTTACTGACTCAATGAATGAATCCAGAGCACGACCAGCAGCCGCTTTAGAAATATCAGCATCAGCTGCGATTTGATCGATTAATTGAGATTTATTCACAATATCATCCTCTTACATTGTTATTATCAAGAGCGATGAGGGCTTACCACTAACATCACTTTTGTAGTTAACTCAGAGAAATCTGACGATTCTCTATTTCATCTAATGTCTCAAAGCCTAGTAACCACGGGGGTTGTGAGCTACCAGGCTAATACAGTGCTTAAGTTAGCATACCATGTAGATTTGAAAACCCTTTTTACGCACTTTTATGTACTTTTTCTGCTTTACCCAAGCGACTTTTGTGACTCAACCGTAAAACTGTCTACCGGGTGAGCGAGTGCCAGAGATAAAACATCGTCAATCCAGCTCACAGGATGGATTTCAAGACCTTCCAGTACGTTTTGCGGGATCTCTTTCAGGTCCCGCTCATTCTTCTTAGGAATGACGACGGTTTTGATGCCACCACGGTGAGCTGCCAGCAACTTCTCTTTGAGTCCACCAATCGGCAGAACTTCACCACGTAATGTGATTTCACCGGTCATTGCAACATCACTGCGTACCGGGTTACCCGTTAAGCTTGAAACCAGTGCTGTGACCATGGCAATACCAGCACTTGGACCATCTTTCGGCGTCGCACCTTCAGGAACATGTACATGAATATCGCGCTTTTCATAGAAGTCGCCATTGATCCTTAGCTTTTCAGCCCGGTTGCGTACCACAGTCATAGCAGCCTGGATCGACTCCTGCATTACATCACCCAAAGAGCCTGTATACGCCAGCTTACCCTTGCCGGGCACTGCCGCACATTCGATGGTCAGTAAATCGCCACCCACTTCAGTCCAGGCCAATCCAGTAACCAAACCAACGCGATCGCCATCTTCGGCCTTACCGTAATCAAAACGCTGTACGCCCAGATAGCTCTCCAGGTTTTCAGCACTGATCACAACCTTATCTTTTGACTTGCTCAGCAAAATGCTCTTGACGGCTTTGCGACACAATTTTGACAGCTCTCGCTCAAGGTTACGAACGCCAGCTTCTCGTGTGTAGTAGCGGATAGTATCAATGATGGCACTGTCCTCAATCTCAATCTCTTGCTCCTTCAATCCGTTCCGCTTAATTTGTTTCGGGATCAAATGCTGCTTAGAGATATTGAGCTTCTCGTCTTCGGTATAGCCTGACAAGCGGATCACTTCCATTCGGTCAAGCAAAGGGCCCGGAATGTTGAAGCTATTAGACGTAGCAACAAACATCACATCCGATAAATCATACTCAACTTCCAAGTAGTGATCGGCAAAACTGCTGTTTTGCTCCGGGTCGAGTACCTCTAGTAAGGCTGAAGCCGGATCACCACGCATATCCGAAGACATTTTGTCGATTTCGTCTAACAGGAACAGCGGGTTTTTCACGCCCACTTTGGTCATGCTCTGTACCAGCTTGCCTGGCATTGAGCCAATGTAAGTACGTCTGTGGCCTCGTATCTCCGCTTCATCGCGCACGCCGCCCAGCGCCATGCGCACATATTTACGTCCTGTTGACCGTGCGATAGATTGCCCCAAACTGGTTTTACCTACCCCTGGAGGCCCTACAAGACACAAAATAGGCCCTTTGAGCTTATTTGTTCGTTGCTGTACTGCCAAATACTCGATGATACGCTCTTTGACTTTCTCCAGGCCATAGTGATCTGCATCCAGGATCTTTTGGGCATTGGCCAGGTCTTTTTTAACTTTTGAGCGTTTTTTCCAAGGCACACCAATCAGCGTATCAATATAAGAGCGCACCACTGTTGCCTCAGCCGACATCGGTGACATCATCTTTAGCTTATTTAGCTCAGAGGTCGCCTTTTCTTCAGCCTCTTTGGGCATCTGTGCCTCTGAGATGCGCTTTTTCAATGCTTCAAATTCATCTGGCACATCATCCAGCTCACCCAATTCTTTCTGAATGGCTTTCATCTGCTCATTGAGATAGTACTCGCGCTGAGACTTTTCCATCTGTTTTTTGACCCGAGAACGGATCTTTTTCTCTACCTGAAGCAGATCAATCTCGCCTTCCATTAAGGCCATCAGGTACTCTAACCGGTCAGTAACGTTGTACAACTCAAGTACCTTTTGTTTTTCTGGTACTTTAATCGGCATGTGCGCAGCCATTGTGTCAGCAAGACGTGCCGTTTCGTCAATACCGGAGACGGACGTCAGTACTTCGGGCGGGATCTTTTTGTTAAGCTTTACATACCCTTCAAACTGGCTGATGGCACTGCGGATAAAGATATCCTGCTCAGGACCTTCAATGTTCTCAGAGGCAATAAACTGCGCCTCGGCCAGGAAATAATCATCAGTCACCAAAAATCGTTCGATTTTGGCACGCTGAGTACCTTCAACCAGCACTTTGACGGTGCCATCAGGCAACTTTAATAACTGCAATACAGTAGCGACGGTACCGACTTGATAAATATCATCCGTGTCGGGGTCATCAATTGACGCTTCTTTTTGCGCCACCAAAAAAATTTGCTTGTCATTTTCCATCGCTGCTTCAAGGCATTTTATTGATTTTTCTCTGCCTACAAACAGCGGGATCACCATATGAGGGTATACGACCACATCACGCAGTGCCAATACGGGTATCTCGACTCGATCCATTCTCTCAAGCGTCATTATATTCTCTTCGCACTTCATTAGTTTCAAGGATTAGGGAGGTATATGGGGATTGCCTTCAAAAAGTTCAACCTATATACCAATCCATATCAATTTCTAGTTTGAGTTTGTTGATTGCTGGAACAACTAAACTGTAGACAAAAAAAGGAGCCTGAGGCTCCTTTTTGCGATAAAACCAAATCGTCACTCCGACGCAGCTTTATCCTGACTGTTATTTTCGTAAATTAAAATTGGGTCAGACTCACCTTTAATGACGGTTTCGTCTACCACAACTTTACTTACGTCTTCTATTGAAGGCAGGTCATACATGGTATCCAGCAACACGCCTTCAACAATAGAGCGCAATCCACGGGCACCTGTTTTTCTCTCCATTGCCTTGTGCGCGATGGCCTTAAGTGCATCCTCTCGGAACTCAAGTTCAACCCCTTCCATTTTGAACAACGCACCATATTGTTTCGTTAGTGCGTTTTTAGGCTCATTAAGGATTTGAATGAGGGCATCTTCATCTAGCTCAGCCAAGGTCGCAACCACGGGCAATCGGCCGATAAACTCAGGAATTAGACCGTATTTGACCAAATCTTCGGGTTCAACATCTTTGAAGGTTTCGCTTAAAGAACGCTCGCTATCCGACGATTTAACCTGAGCGCCAAAACCAATACCAGTGTTGGTATGGCTACGCTGCTCAATCACTTTGTCCAGACCAGCAAAGGCACCGCCACAAATAAACAGGATTTTCGATGTGTCTACTTGTAAGAACTCTTGCTGAGGATGCTTGCGTCCGCCTTGTGGCGGCACCGAAGCTACCGTGCCTTCGATGAGTTTGAGTAGCGCCTGTTGAACGCCTTCACCAGACACGTCGCGCGTGATAGATGGGTTATCCGATTTACGCGAAATTTTGTCGATTTCGTCGATATAAACGATACCGCGCTGTGCTTTTTCTACGTCGTAGTCACACTTCTGTAAAAGCTTCTGGATAATATTCTCGACATCCTCACCCACATAACCCGCTTCGGTTAATGTGGTTGCATCCGCCATAGTAAAGGGCACATCCAGTAAGCGTGCCAGTGTTTCTGCAAGCAGTGTTTTACCACTACCTGTTGGACCGATAAGCAGGATGTTACTCTTGCCTAGCTCAACATCGCCTTTTAAACCTTGGTTTTTCAGTCGCTTGTAATGGTTATAAACGGCAACTGAGAGCACTTTTTTAGCGTGCTCCTGGCCAATCACATAGTCATCAAGGTGATTGCGGATCTCTCTTGGTACCGGCAATTTATCAGACGAATCATGTTGCGGCGCTATATCCTTGATTTCTTCTCTAATGATGTCGTTACACAGTTCGACGCATTCATCACAAATGTACACTGACGGACCAGCGATCAACTTGCGTACTTCATGTTGGCTCTTACCACAAAATGAGCAGTATAAGAGCTTACTATTCTTGTCGCCGTCTGTAGGAGTGTCTGACATTCAGCTACCTCTTAAATTTGGTCAGTTATCTACTTCGATAACACAATACATGTTTTAACTATACCAAAGAATTTTGCCTTTGGTATAGCCGGGCCAGATGCATTTATCTAACAGCGATCAGAAACACGCCAGCCCAATATAGATTACTTAATATTTCTGCTGCTATGAACAGCGTCAACCAAACCGTAATCCACGGCTTGCTCAGCATTCATAAAGTTGTCACGATCAGTGTCATTCGCGATCACATCATAAGGTTGGCCAGTATGTTCAGCCATCAGACGATTCAGCTTTTCTTTGATCGTCAGAATTTCTTTTGCATGGATCTCAAAGTCCGACGCCTGGCCCTGGAAACCGCCAAGAGGTTGATGGATCATGACGCGAGAATTTGGCAGGCAATAACGTTTGCCTTTGGCACCACCAGAGAGTAAAAAGGCGCCCATACTGGCTGCCTGACCAACACACACAGTGCTAACGTCTGGTTTGATAAAATTCATCGTGTCGTAAATAGACATACCCGCAGTCACCGAGCCACCTGGTGAGTTGATGTATAAATAAATGTCTTTTTCAGGGCTTTCTGATTCCAAGAACAGCAGCTGAGCAACGATCAGGTTTGCCATATGGTCCTCAACCTGACCTGTCAGGAAGATAATCCGCTCTTTTAGCAAACGAGAATAAATGTCATAAGAACGCTCACCTTTCGCTGTTTGCTCAACAACCATAGGGACTAATGCGTTTAGAGGATCAAACATACCGTCATTCATTTTATAGATTCCTTATAAACAGGGAAGTGCACTGCAAAACCTGGCCGCCTGTCTCATACAAAGGACAAGCACAATTTGTTTACTCAATTGACAAGAAGTTTATAGACAGAAGTTTATGCAAAAGATGCTGATAAACAAAAGTATACACACAACCGTGTTGCTTTGAGCAAATAAAACAAAAATGGCTCGCAGCACTGCAAAACACAGAGCAATACGAGCCATTTAAACGTTAGCTTAACAGTAAGTCAATAATTTCGTCTTTGACGAGATCAAAAGTGCTTACTGAGCAGCCTGTTGTGGGTTCATGATGTCGTCAAAAGACTTCTCAACATCAGCAACCTCAGCAGCTGCCAGAATCGCATCTACAGCTTGCTCTTCCATCGCAACGTTGCGCATTTGCTGCATCAACTGATCATTGCCTTTGTAGTATGCAACTACTTCGCTTGGATCTTCGTAAGCAGAAGCAACAGTTTCGATTAGCTCTTCAACTTTTGCATCATCTACTGTGATCTCGTTTGCTTTGATCACTTCACCTAACAGAAGGCCAGTTTTAACTCGAGTTACAGCTTGCTCATGGAACAGCTCAGCTGGTAGCTCAGGCATGTTCTTCGCATCGCCGCCAAAGCGTTGTGCGGCTTGCTGACGTAGTGCATCGATTTCTTGGTCGATAAGCGCTTTAGGTACGTCAACTTCGTTAGTCTCTAAAAGACCTTTGATCGCTTGATCTTTGATCTGAGCTTTCACAGCCTGACCAAGTTCACGCGTCATGTTTTTCTTCACTTCTTCTTTCAGTGCGTCAACGCCGCCTTCAGCAACACCGAATTTAGTTGCGAACTCATCAGTTAGTTCTGGTAGTTCCTGAACTTCAACTTTCTTCACAGTGATCTTGAACTGCGCCGCTTTACCTTTCAGGTTTTCAGCGTGATACTCTTCAGGGAAAGTTACGTCAGCAACAACTTCTTCGCCTGCTTTCTTACCGATGATGCCATCTTCGAAACCAGGGATCATGCGACCTTGGCCAAGTTCAAGTGGGAAGTCTTCAGCTTTACCGCCTTCGAACTCTTCACCTTCTACCGTACCCAAGAAGTCAATCGTTACACGATCTTTCTCGCCTACTACAGCATCGCTCTCAGTCCAGCTTGCGTGTTGTTTACGCAGAGTTTCCAGCATGTTTGCCAGATCATCTTCTGTTACGTCAACCACAGGCTTCTCTACTGAAATCTTTTCAAGATCTTTCAGTTCAACTTCTGGATAAACTTCAAAAGTTGCATCAAACTCAAGGTCCTTACCCACTTCCAGTGACTTAGGAGCAAAAGTAGGTGCGCCAGCAGGATTGATCTTTTCAGAAACAATTGCCTCGATGTAGTTGCGTTGCATCAACTCACCAGCAACTTCTTGCATCACAGCAGCACCGTAGCGCTTTTTGATAACAGAAACTGGTACTTTACCCGGACGGAAACCGTCAATACGCTGTGTTTTAGCCAGTTGTTGTAAGCGTTTTTTTACTTCAGTCTCAACGTTCTCAGCTGGAACTGTGATAGTCAGACGGCGCTCAAGACCTTGAGTCGTCTCAACAGAAACTTGCATGATATAACCTCAATTTTCATTTTTGGCGACTACGCGCCTTCCTTACAAACAAGTCGACTTTTTATCAGATCAGATGACAGCAGACCATCATATTTGCTCAATTTCGATTAAGCAAATCACCGTTAAAACTTCCCAACATTTGATGTTTAAGAATCAGTGCTGATCTCTGTCAGACTTGCTGCCTGCCCAGACAGGGCGCTATGTTAAATAATAGACGCGGCATTATAACCTATAAAACGGGAGAGTCGAGCAATCGCAGCAAATAATTGATGTTGCTAAGGACAAAATTAGACAGATAAAATAAGTTTTGAAAAATAAAGAAGAAAAGAGATGGTCGGCGATGCAGGATTTGAACCTGCGACCCCTTGGACCCAAACCAAGTGCGCTACCAAGCTGCGCTAATCGCCGAATATATATATTTTGAAAGTGGTCGGCGATGCAGGATTTGAACCTGCGACCCCTTGGACCCAAACCAAGTGCGCTACCAAGCTGCGCTAATCGCCGAACATATAGGTTTTGTAGATGGGGCGACTGACGAGGCTTGAACTCGCGACAACCGGAATCACAATCCGGGGCTCTACCAACTGAGCTACAGCCGCCACTACAATGTGGATTTTAAAAATGGCGCACCCGGAAGGATTCGAACCTTCGACCGACGGCTTAGAAGGCCGTTGCTCTATCCAACTGAGCTACGGGCGCGGCGCAAAGAATGCTTCTTCGTGCATACCACCAACTTTCGTTGATTTACTCTCTTTAAAGTAAAAAAGAGTGGTCGGCGATGCAGGATTTGAACCTGCGACCCCTTGGACCCAAACCAAGTGCGCTACCAAGCTGCGCTAATCGCCGATTGTGTTATTTTCAGAGTTTCTCTTGCGAGCCCCTCGTTGACAACGGGGTGCATAATAGTGATTTGCCCCGATGAGGTCAAACATTTTTTTTTAAAAACATGCCAACTGACTATTTTTACTCCAAAACGTTTAATTTATATAACAAGACGACTGGTTTTTCAGCAATTTTGCCTTACTCAAAGAGAATAAAGTTGCCCGGTGTCGGATCCAGCTTGGCTATTTGGGGGATTTTTGCGAAAATAGTAGCGGCTTCCTAAGTTTTTCAGTACTCAGTCCTGAGCACGCCCTCACGCTGATACAGATGACTCAGTGAACTCCTATAAAATAGAGTACCCCCTTAAATACACTCTATAATCGTTCAAGTAATTAACCCTTAAATTTAAAGGTCAGTCATGACGGCAAACATCATCGACGGTAAAGTCATTGCGAAACAAGTTCGCAGTACCGTAGCCAACCGCGTTGCAGAGCGGATCAATCAAGGGCTCAGAGCACCAGGACTAGCAGTTGTACTTGTTGGCCAGGACCCTGCCAGCCAGGTATACGTAGGCTCAAAACGCAAAGCATGTGAAGAAGTAGGCTTCGTATCTAAGTCATATGATCTACCCGCAGACACAAGTGAAGCGCAATTACTGGAGTTGGTGGACACACTTAATCAAGATCCAAACGTTGACGGTATCCTGGTCCAGTTACCACTGCCTGACGGACTAGATGCCGAGAAAGTACTGGAACGTATCCACCCACATAAAGATGTTGATGGTTTCCATCCTTATAACGTCGGACGACTGGCACAACGAATGCCTGCGTTACGCCCTTGTACGCCAAAAGGGATCATTACTTTACTCGATTCAACAGGTGTCAGATACAAAGGTATGCATGCTGTCGTTGTAGGTGCTTCTAACATTGTAGGTCGCCCAATGTCTCTGGAGCTGTTGCTGGCAGGTTGTACAACGACTGTTTGCCATAAATTCACCCAAGACCTTGAAGCGCACGTGCGCCGGGCCGATCTACTGGTCGTAGCGGTGGGCAAGCCAGAATTCATTCCTGGCGACTGGATCAAAGAAGGTGCAATGGTTATTGATGTAGGCATTAACCGACTGGAGTCAGGCAAACTGGTAGGTGATGTACAATATGACGTTGCCGCACAACGAGCGAGCTTCATTACGCCAGTACCAGGTGGTGTAGGGCCAATGACCGTCGCAAGTCTCATCGAGAATACACTCGAAGCGTGCGAAAATTATCATAGCTAACGCTTCGCATAGCAGGTGTGCACCACACCTGCTTCATCCCTCTTTTTAGAATAGCAACAGCAAATAAGTTCACTCCGGCGGGGTCAGTGAGCTCACAATAAAGCTGTAAGGGTGAAGCTCTGAAAAAGAGATTACGTCACCAATACTCAACACCCAATCTGTTTTCGACACTATTCTATTTTGGTTCACAAACACACCGTTTTTGCTGGTATCCCGAAGTGTCCATTGCTCCCCTGTCCAGACGATAATGGCATGATGGCGTGAGATTTCTACCCCTAATAACTGAGTATCAACCTCCCCCTCTGCACGACCAAAACGGTGATATGAATTAAGAAGGATGTGATCATTGGTTTGCGCTAATAAAAGATGTGCCATGCCTGTGCCTATCTGAGTGTCCTGACGTCGAATCTTGCTACAGTGCGTCTTACAGGAGGAAAAAATACCCTACTTGTGAGTACAAGATTGTAATCGTTGGGTCATAATGATGACATTACGCGACCTTACACTGCTGGTTTTCTCAGCAAAATGAGTATGCCGTCAGATCTAATGCTGACATCTGAATAGATCTTATCTACAGTTAGACTAGGGCTTCCTACAGGAACTACAGCAGTGTCAGGAGTAGTTAGTGCAAGACAGTGCAGAAACCAAGATAACGGCGGTTTTGGGTACCACCGGGTGAAGCAGCTGGCATGTGTTTTGGGCTTATTTGCGTGTTTTATAGTCCGTGCCGCCAGCCCGATAAGCGTCACAATATTAGCTGACGACAGCTACCCGCCTTACTCTTATGTCCAGGATGGTAAATTAGTTGGCATTTACCCCACACTGATCCGAGAAGCAGCGAAACTAATCAAAGAAGATTACCTGGTGGAGCTTCGCCCTATTCCCTGGAAAAGAGGCGTCTCAGCACTCGAGAATGGGGAAGCATTCGCACTGATGCCCCCTTATATCCATCGTGACACCCGGCCCTTTATCTGGCCTTACTCCATTGCCCTGAAACAAGAAGAAGTCGTGGCGTTTTGCAATCCAGGTATCACGTTACAAAACATCACTCAACGTAATGCCCAGCAAGCACCCGTTAATATTGGATTGAACGCAGGCTTTCTCATCCTTGACGATGCACTCAAAGAAGCGCGAAAAACCGGGCGAATTGTAGTCTGGGAAAACAAAAATACCCGAGCCAACATCATCAAACTGTATAAAAAGAGGGTTGACTGCTACATCAATGACAGGCTCTCAACTTTAATCGGTATCAGTGAGCTGCAAGAACAGCTTACGGGCATAACCGCGCAATCATTTGTTGAAGACCGCGTAGTCCTCAGTCGCAGTGCCCATATCGGATACCTCAAAGGATATGAAGGTCAATATCCGTTTAAATATGACTTCATCGAGAAAATGGATAAGGCCCTGAGTACCGTATTACAAAAAAGTCCATCGCCATAACTGCGCGATCGCAGCTTTTTTGGTTTCAGTCATGAACTGCGCAAGCCCCTTGTTGATAGAGTCATCGCAGTATCAAAATGGATATCAGCCTATTGCTGCAAATAGTGATGTGTCTGTTTGTGTGCTCAGGGAAAAGAGAAGACGTAAAAAAGGCAGCCAAGCTGCCCTTATAAATGTGTCTTAAACTACCTGCCAGTCGATACTGGCGCCAGCTTTAATTGGCACAACCTGAGTATCACCCAATGGGTAAGAATCCGGCACCTGCCAGCTATTTTTTTCTAAAGTAATGGTGTCAGTATTACGAGGTAATCCGTAAAAGTCTGGACCAAAGTGGCTGGCAAAGCCCTCAAGTTTATCCAATGCACCGGCTTCTTCAAATGCCTCTGCATAAAGCTCAATTGCGGCATGAGCCGTGTAAGCCCCAGCACATCCACAAGCTGCTTCTTTCTTATCTTTCGCATGAGGCGCTGAGTCAGTACCCAGGAAGAACTTTTTACTGCCACTGGTTGCTGCGCGCAGTAGCGCCTGTTGATGGGTATTACGCTTGAGAATAGGCAAACAGTAATAATGTGGGCGAATACCACCCGCCAACATATGGTTGCGGTTGTATAACAGGTGATGCGCTGTAATCGTCGCAGCAATATTCTCCGGTGCCGACTCTACAAACTCCACCGCATCTTGTGTGGTAATATGCTCCAGTACAATTTTGAGCTTAGGAAATGCATCAACCACTTTTTTGAGCTTGGTTTCAATAAATACTTTTTCGCGGTCAAAAATATCAATCGAGGAATCTGTCACTTCGCCGTGCACCAACAACAACATACCGACTTCCTGCATAACTTCCAGAATATGATAGATATTCTCAATGTCGGTAACACCCGAATCTGAATTGGTTGTTGCGCCTGCCGGGTACAATTTTGCAGCGACAATATGACCACTGGCTTTCGCCGCTCGGATCTCTTCAGCACTGGTGTTATCAGTCAAATATAATACCATCAGAGGTTCGAACTGCCCGCTTGGCTGCGCAGCCAAAATGCGCTCCCGGTAAGCCAATGCACTCTGTGTACAAGTTGCAGGTGGTACCAAATTAGGCATGATGATTGCCCGACCCATATAACGGCTGATATCGCGCACAGTGTCAACGAGTACAGCGCCATCACGAAGATGCACATGCCAGTCGTCCGGACGAGTGATTGTTAAGGTCTGTTTACTTGTCATTGCTCTTTCCCACTACTGAATTTGCCCGATCATAGGCTGAGCCAGCAGGTTAGTAAAGTTTTTACGCCTAATAGCCCGCGTCGTAAAAGTGTCATCAGGTTTACAGTAAATAGCAATTAAATTGCAACATTGACTGTAACGCATGATTTAAGAGCGTTAACATAGTCGGAGATTAAGTAATCAGGCCCGTGTCATGCCAATACTGTCAGAGACAAAACTAGAATCAAAAACCGAACAGTTAAGCATCATTAACCAGTTTTCATCGTCTTTGCTTCAGATAACTCACCTCGATGAACTCTTTGATTATGTTACCAGCCAAGTGGTCAGTCGCCTGGGGTTTGTGGATTGTGTGATTTACCTCACGGATCCGGCTGGCGAATATCTCGATGTCGTCGCCAGTATGGGCGTTGCACATAAAGACATCAGTCACCAGGTCAGCCAGCAACGGATCCCCGTTGCCGCCGGGATCACAGGCCATGTTGCACGAACTAAGCAACCCTTCCTTTCTGGTAACGTTGCCCTGGAACCCATGTATATTGCCGACACTCGACCAGCCCTATCAGAGTTATGTGTTCCTTTAGTGTATGAAAACTCCTTACTGGGTGTTATCGACTGTGAGCACCCGGAAGCGGACTACTTTACCCAGGCGCATTTGCAGATCCTGTCAACCGTGGCACATTTACTCAGTGCTAAAATTCATCAGGTCAGAACACTGGACCATCTGACCGCCACTGTGACGCAATTGCATGAAGCACAACAGCTGGAAAAGTGCCTGCTGAAAATCGCCAACATCACTTATCAATCCCGTAACCTGGAAGCTTTTTACGATGAGCTGTACAGCATCATCTGTTCACAACTTCCTGCTGAGAACTGTTTTATTGGACTCTACGATACCCAGCAGGATGTGCTCGAGATTGATTACCTGATAGAAGCTGGTGTCAAATGCAGCGCACATCAGCGAGTGTCTAAAGAGCAGATAAAACATACTGCCTCTTACTACATCATCAAACAGCAGCAGTCTTTGCTGTGCGACCACCAGCAGTTTCTGACCCACATTGAAAAACAGAACTTTAAAATGGTTGGCCGCTCGCCACGCTCCTGGCTTGGGGTCCCCTTCGTGGTAAATGACCAATATCAGGGTGTCGTTGTGCTGCAAAGTTACGACAACGATCGGGCATTCAGCCGCCACCATAAAGCCATTTTGACCTATATTAGTCGTCAGCTCAGTATGGCCATAGACAGGCGCCTTGCCCGTCAAGCATTAGAACATCGAGCATTGCATGATGACCTGACCGGCCTGGCAAACCGCTATTTGATGTTGGAACGGATAAAACATGCCATTTTATCTCTGGGACGCAGTAAACCGTCACGTCAGCACTGCCTTCTGTATCTTGATTTAGACAGATTCAAAAGCATTAACGATGCACTGGGGCATGATGTTGGCGACCACTTTCTCGTCGCTATCGTTAATCTTATCCAGACCTGTATTCGAAAAACGGACACCTTTGCACGTCTGGGCGGTGATGAGTTCGCCATTTTCATGGAGAATATAGGCGATAAACAACAGGTTGAATTAGCGCTGGAGCGGATCACAAACGCCATTGCTAAACCCATCCAAATCGATGGTCACCTGCTGCAAGCCTCCAGCAGTATTGGTGTGGCATTCACTTCCAGTGATTCGGACAATGCCATCGCGCTGTTACAACAAGCCGATGCAGCCATGTATGAAGCAAAATCGGCAGGGCGCAGTCAGATCCGATATTTCAATAATGAAATGCGTAAGAAACTGAAGCAGCAGGCTGACATAGAAAACGATCTGCAAAATGGCATTAAAAATGGAGAATTTGAGCTCTATTACCAGCCCATATTCACACTGGCCCAGCCCAGGGTTGTCAGTTTTGAATCCCTGGTGCGCTGGCATCACCCAAAAAACGGCTTGGTCACGCCTGATGACTTTATTCCTATTGCAGAGCAAACCGGCCAGATCATTGAGCTCGATTTGCATTTACTCGATTTGGCAGCAAAACAGGTGGCGCAGTGGCAGAGTATCGGGATCAAGGACATCAGCCTGACGGTGAATGTCTCATCACGCCATTTCGCCAGCCTGGAATTTGTGGAGCAGATTGCCAACTTATATCGCGCCTACGGCCTGCACCAGGGGGCACTCAGCCTCGAAATTACCGAATCAGGCTTGATTGAAAACCTCAACCTGGCAACAAAAGTCATTCATGGCTTGTCTCCATTTGGGGTGAAGCTCTACCTTGATGACTTTGGTACCGGATACTCTGCGCTGGGTTACTTGCATCAGCTGCCGATTCATGTGCTTAAAATTGATAAAAGCTTTATTCAACAACTCACAGATCATAACAACCCTCTGGTCGATGCCATTTTATCACTGGCAAAATCACTGGACCTGGAAGTCGTAGCCGAAGGGATAGAAACGCACAAGCAATTGCAGATACTCAGTGGTAAAGCCTGTCAGTACGGACAAGGCTTTTTAATCTCTCACCCGCTTCAGGCAGATCAAGCTCTGGCCTTTTTACAGTCGGAACAGGTCAAATTCGCAACAAAGAATGTTCCCTGAGGAGCACAGCGGAACTGGCAACAGTAGACTGACAAGAGCGACGCTGGGTAGTGTATGCCAAATTACCCAGTGCCTGGACATTATTTCACTCTTTGCAGGTTATTAACATCATCACTCAGGTAAATCCAAGATACGCTTTATCTCTGACGTATTAATGCCAAACCACATTTCAACTGATGACACAATGAACGTCTGACTTCCGCAGGCATAATGACGCACCACATTAGATATTCACCATGCCTTGACGCTCCCGCCTGCTACTTCATCAGATGACACAAGAAATCCCCATTGAGTGTTTATTTTCTCATCTGAAGCCTGAGGACATCAACATGAGTAAAATTAAATTGTATTTTTTTTAAAAAAAGTCAAATAAAGAATGACAACGCTGTCAAAAATGATGCTATAGTAATTTTGTAAATATTTAGTCAATCGCTGCTGGATTTATAGACGTCTAGACGTTGAATAGCTAGGGTTCACAGCGTAATATGGGTGTAATCTGAGTTTTACTCACGTTTAGAATGAGATTTGTTGATGATGATAGATATAAAGCACTTAAAAACCATAGCGACCCTGAAAGAAACCGGATCACTGGTCAATACAGCGCGTGAGTTATTCCTTACTCAGTCAGCACTTTCTCATCAGATCAAAGATCTGGAAAACAAACTGGATTGTCAGTTATTTGAACGCAAGACTCAACCCGTGCGATTTACCCCTCAGGGGATGCTATTGTTGGAACTGGCAAATGACGTACTCCCCAAAGTAGAAGCGACCAAATGTCGCCTCAAGGAAAGCCTCAATCAACCTATTTCACAACTACGACTCAGTGTTGAATGCCATGCTTGTTTTCACTGGTTGCTGCCAACGATTAAAGAATTTAATAATTTCTGGCCTGACATAAAAGTCGATTATGAGCGCGGTTTTAGCTATGACGCAATTCCGGAGCTACTCAGCGACGAACTTGATCTGGTTTTGACTTCAGATATTCGCGAACCAGATCAAGTTGAATATGCACATATTTTCGACTTTAAGCTCAAGCTTATTGTCGCCCCTGATCACGAGCTGGCTAAAAAAGCCTATGTCACGGCACTTGATCTCAAAGACGAAACCATTATTTCTTATCCTATTCCAAAAGAGCGCCAGGACATATTCAAACACTTTATTCAAAACGCTCGCTTTGACGGCACACTAAAAACCGTCGACCAAGGGTTACTGATATTTCAGCTAGTCAGCGCCGGTATGGGTGTTGCGGCCCTGCCAGATTGGCTGGTTACGCCCTACGAAAGCCAGGGTCTGATCAAGTCAATTCCATTAGGCGCACTTGGACTAAACCGTCCTATGTACTTAGCAATGAAAAAGAACATGAAGGATAACCCGGTGTACCGACACTTCCTGAACACCTGCAAGCAATCTGTGAGTCGTTAATCCGCAATCGAGTGGATTTACACTACGCAATTGCCAGGCAATAGGAGTAAACTAAGCGCAAACTACATAAACGGATACTTTTATGTTTGAAGCGAAAAAGGTCATTGGCTCACTATTGATGCCCTTACCACTAACGCTACTATTGATTGCGCTTGCTTTACTGTTTGTTGCAAAAACAAATCGCAAATCTTATTTGTTTAGTTGGCTGGCCGTGCTAAGTCTCTGGGCTATCAGCACCCCTTTTGTTGCAGCCAAACTGATAAGCCCCATTGAAGCAAAATTGCGCCCTTTTTCGATTGATAAGCATCAGGATGTCGACTATATCCTTGTGCTTGGGTGTAGCCTTAGCCCGAATGACAGACTAACGGCCAATTTACAGCTATCCGGTTGTGCCTTATCTCGCCTCACAGAAGGTCTGAGACTCAGTCATCAGTATCCTAATGCCTACCTGATTGTATCAGGCGCAGGTCACAGCAAAGCTACCAGCAGTCGATTAATGGCTAACACAGCAATCGCATTAGGTACGCCTGCTAGCAAAATAATCCAAAACCCAAAGGCCAGAGACACGGCGGACGAAGCTTTGTTACTTGCAAGCAAACTGGTTGACAGTAAAGTGGCGTTGGTCACATCTGCCAGCCATATGACACGTGCACAGAATTTGTTTGCCGCCCAGGGCGTTGATACCATTGCAGCACCGGTACAATTTTATAGCTTCACAAATACACCTGACTATAAACGTTTTATTGCCAGTGCATCCGTGCTGCAGGCCGTCACCACCTATGCACACGAAGTGTTGGGACTGCAGTGGATTGCGTTGCGTCGTATGATTGACCCTCAGGCGTTATAAACTAGTCCAAAAGTCGGACACATTGCACCTAATTACACACTGATTAGCGATGAATCAGAGCTTAAAAGCGCAAAAAATTGAAAAATTCCTCAAAAATAGGTATAAATATCGTTTAATCTTAACCTGCGTATCCGCGTATAACACGACTGGGATTTACGATGAGTAAACTAGATAAAACTGAAGTTTTAAGTGCATTTGAAGCCGCATATGAAGCCGCCAACGGCAAAAAGCCTGAGATCACCACTAAGCCTGGCTGGTACAGCATTGACGGTGGCAAAAATATGCGTCTGGCAGATGTAGCAGCTTTAACCGAAGAGCTAACTTCAGGAACAGCCGCAACAGAACAAGCTGCGCCAAAGAAAAAAGCAACAACGAAGGCCACTACGCCTGCTGTTAAAAAAGCAGCGCCGTTTACGGTTGTTAAAGCCAATGATGATGGCTATACCGCAGAAGAAGCTTGGATCATTGAGCTGGCTGAAAAGGATCATGATTGCCGCCTGCCACGTGGCGTTGTGTAATCACCTTTTGTGTGGGCCAGCACATGCTGGCTCATTCTCTTCTAAAGTTTCGACTATTCAGTCACCTGTCACTAAAACTTTGCTATTTCCTGACACATTCGGCTATGCTTTTGTGCAATAAAACATCACTTGAGCAAAGTAAGCAATGTACCTTCTCTACCGCTGCTATCATTTTTTACTGAAATCGATTGTCAGATTTTTTGGTATTCCCGCACCTCAGCTATACCAGGGTACACAAGGGCTGGACAATGCTATTGCCGACTTATCTTTACCCGATAAGGCTCAGGTCATGGTTGTCACAGACACAGTGATACACAAGTTAGAGATCATTAAACCTGTGCTTAATGCCCTACACACTCGCAACTTGTGTCCGGTTATATACGATCAGGTTCAAGCCAATCCCACAATAGAGAACATTGAACAAGGATATCAGACTTATAAGCAACATCGCTGTGAGGCCATCATTAGTGTAGGAGGCGGATCAGTACTGGATGCCGCAAAGTTAATCGGTGCCCGTGTTGTCAGACCAACTCGTTCAGTCGATGCTTTTTCAGGGTTATTTAAGGTGCTTAAAACACTGCCCCCGAACATCGCCATCCCCACAACGGCAGGCACAGGTTCAGAAACCACAGTTGCAGCAGTATTTAACGATAATAAACATAATAAAAAGCTCGCCGCAGCAGACTTTTGCCTGGTACCTCAGCGGGCAGTTTTGATCAGTCAACTCACCACAAGCTTACCCGCAGGGATCACAGCTACCACGGCGATAGACGCACTGACACACGCCATTGAGGCTTTGTTGAGTATCAATGCCACTAAGCGCACCGATGACAAAGCACTTGAGGCATGTTCACTCATATTTACCCATTTACCAACCGCCTATCAACACGGCCAGGATTTGAATGCAAGAGAAAAGCTGTTGTATGCATCATTTCTGGCCGGACAGGCATTTACTCGAACTTCGGTTGGCTATATTCATGCCATTTCACATCAACTTACAGCCAGATATGGCACGCCGCATGGCCTTGCAAATGCGGTGCTGTTATTACCTGTGCTGCACTGGTATGGCAGCAGAATACATCCTCAGCTGGCAAAGATTGCTCGCCACTGTAGTCTGACTTCTTTGGACTACCCCGAAGCGCAACAGGCTGAGGATCTCATCACTCATATCACTCGCTTACTTGCGCAGCTGAATATTCAGACTCAACTTAATGAGGTGCTCAAAGACGACATTCAATCATTGGCAAGAATGGCACTTGACGAAGCGCACCCGGATTACCCGGTACCGCACTTTATGGCACTTCCGGATTGCCAGCATATATTGGCACAGATCCGGGCCTGACCTGCGACAAACTAGCTCACCACACTAGTATCATTGCGAAACCGCTGGCGAGCCACTTTGCCCCAATATGGATCCTGATAAGTGTCCTCTTGCACGCCCTCTATCCCGGCAGACGCAATTGCGCGGTGCCAAAATTGCGTTGCGTACTCAGCACCAGCGATTTGTTTAATAGTCCATAAACCCGGCTGATTGGCCCAAAGAGTATGAGCAAATTGGGCACCTTGCCCTGCTTTACGGTATCGCGGCACAATATAAAACTCACACACCTCAAATTCATCTATCTGATGCTGCGCGATTGCCGCCAAACCTACCGGCGTTTCATTGTCATACCATAAATAGCCTGTGACATTCCCCTCCAGCACAGTATCTAGCGCGAACAAGCCATCCGCGCCGGGGTTTTTATTTGTGATTGCTGAAAACTCAGCCTCATAAGCCTGGGCTAAGTTCAGGTAAACAGGCAGGTTATGAGTGTCGACCGGAATAAGCATGCGGCACCTCCATTATTTACTAATATACAACGGTGAGTATATTACGAAATTAAGGATGTAATGTGCAGCACACTCCGGCACATGGGATGCTGGTTGAGTTATTAACGTGGCAAACCTGCTTCATCACCAGGGACAACATCCTGTTCAAGCAGCGCTTCGGCACACCACTTTTGCATCGCAGGACATGTCGCCACTTTGTCCATATAAGCTTTGGCTAGTGGCCCGAGGTCAATGCCATAGGTGATGAAGCGCATCACTACAGGTGCAAACATGGCATCAACAATGCTCCAGCGGCCAAATAGCCAACCACCGTGTCCTTCAAATTCACTCAGCTGCGCTTGCCAAATTTGGCCAATCCGCGCAATGTCTTTTTGCGCCGCCGCCGATAACTGTACATGCCTCTGTGCCCTGATATTCATTGGCATCTCTGCTCTGAGTGCCAAAAAGCCACTGTGCATTTCTGAACTCAGCGCCCGTGCTCTGGCACGCAACTTAGGGCAAGCAGGCCAGGCCTCCCCTGATAAATAAGCTTCATTGATATATTCACAAATTGCCAGTGACTCCCACACAACCAGTTCACCATCAACCAATAATGGGACTTTTTGTGTCGGGCTAAGTCCGGACAGCGCCTTGTAGAATCCCTCAGTCTCCAATTTAAGTGCCACCTCCTCGAAATTTAATTCATATCTTTCAATCATTAACCAAGCTCTTAGTGACCAGGTGGAGTAGTTTTTATTTCCGATATAGAGTTTCATTGTCGCCCTCAAGTCATTGCATGTCTTTGTTAGTTGCTCTACTTTAGGTTGCAAATTGATCTTAAACCAGCGGATAATTCTGATATCAAACATCAATATCTCTTATGAGTATGGACATAGAATCTCTACGTAGCTTTATCGCCTGTGTCGAAAACGGCAGCTTTACCCGGGCAGCCAGCCAACTGCACCGAACTCAATCAGCAATCAGTATGCAGATGAAAAAACTCCAGCAGGACGTAGGTAAACCCTTATTTGAAAAGTCAGGTCGCAAGCTACACTTGACTCAGGATGGCCATACTTTGATGCGTTATGCCAGACGGTTAGTACGCTTACACGACGATACCCTGACTTACATGCGCAGCAGCGAGCGAATCACTCAGCTTAGACTCGGATGTCCTGACGATTATGCTGAGACTATTTTACCTAGACTTGTCAACCAATTACATCAACACTGGCCAAACCTGGAACTGGACATTCACTGTATGTCAAGCAACCGAATAAAGGATGCACTGGACCAGAGCGAATTAGACTTGGGCATCATTACTCGCAGTCCGGATTCTGAAGAAGGGTTACTTCTATACCATGATCAGGGCGTCTGGGTTGGAAAACCTCATTCGAAAGCACCTTTACCGTTGGCCATATTTCAACGAGACTGCCGCTTTCATCAGGCAGCCACTGAGGGGTTGATGAAACAAGAGCGACCATTCAAGATCATTGCAAACTGTGGCAGTGCATCCGCTTTACGCGCACTGGTTAAGGCGGGACTGGCAGTGGGCGCATTGGCAAGAAGTAGCGCACAGGATCTTAATATCATTACACATTCAGGTCTTCCTGCATTGCCGGCTATTGAAGTGGTGCTGATCAGAAGCAATACAACGGCTAACCCGGTGAAAGAAGATGATTTACGCACTCTCTGTGATGCAATCCAACGTTTTGATTAGTCTATTAATCTTTGCTCACATTCACTCTACATGCGCTTACATTTTATGACAGGCCACAAACAGACTCTCACAAGGACTCAGCTTAAACTTGTCAGCAAGTTAATCAAACGGAATGACAGCAATGAAATCTTTATCTCTCCTCACACTCGTTTTTGCAGTTTCAGCCTCTTTCGCAACACAGGCTGCACAACATGATGAAAAACACCGCGTAGGTGCACAACTATTCGGCGGCAGCGCTTCGTATAAAAGCTCTGATCAGGATGGGGATGGCGTTACGCATGTTTATGCATATTATAACTATCAATATGATTCTACCTGGGCGCTGGAAGCGGGTATCAACACAGGTATGGAAGCCGATGAGTGGAAGTGTACAGATGACAACGACGATAAATTTACGTGTACACGCAATGACAAGGCGCTATTTGAAATCGGCGCAAACGAATTAGATTATGACAACTTTGTACTTGCGGTAAAAGGCCAGTATCAGCTCACCGAGAATAACTACTTGTATGGCAAGGTCGGTGCACATTATTACGATTACGAAATTGGCTACAAAGGTAAAAACATGGTTGAGGAAGATGGGGTCAGCTTTTTAGCTGAGGCAGGCTGGCAATACGACTGGGACAATGGTTTGTCAGTTAATGCTGCTATTCAATATATGGATATGGGCGACCTAGATACCTCAAGTCTGGGTGTAGGTATCAGTTATCGCTTCTAAATGAAGCAGCAAAACGCGCAGCTATAGGCTGCGCGTTTAGTATTAGCTCTGCAACAATTGCTGCTGCAATAGCTGGACTTCATCACGTATACTCGCGGCTTTCTCGAACTCCAACTCGCGCGCATACTGCATCATCTGAGCCTCCAGTTGCTTAATCTGCTCTGTGAGCTCTGTCACACTCTGACCCTGCTTGACAACCGCCGGCTGTTTCGCAGCTTTGGAAATCTTCGCAGCTTGTTCCGGCGACACTTCTTCACCTAAGTCCATTACATCAGTGATCTTTTTAACCAAAGCTTGTGGCTTCAGGCCATGCTTTTCATTATAAGCATGTTGAATAGCACGACGTCGCTCAGTTTCATCGATTGCCTGACGCATAGACTTGGTTACCACGTCACCATACAAAATCGCTTTACCGTTAATGTGTCGCGCAGCCCGACCAATCGTCTGGATCAGAGAGCGGGTCGAGCGTAAAAAGCCCTCTTTATCTGCATCCAGGATCGCCACCAAAGACACTTCGGGCATATCCAGCCCCTCTCTCAGCAAGTTAATACCGACCAACACATCAAAGACACCTTTACGTAAATCACGAATAATCTCCATACGCTCCACGGTATCTATGTCCGAGTGTAAATAACGTACCCGGACATCATGATCATTGAGGTAGTCAGTCAAATCTTCCGCCATACGCTTGGTCAAGGTTGTAACCAGGACTCGTTCCTGCAATTCAACCCGCCGATAGATTTCCGAGAGCAAATCGTCAACCTGAGTCGCAACAGGGCGCACTTCCAATATAGGGTCGAGTAATCCTGTCGGACGGATCACCTGCTCAGCTACCTCCCCACACGAGCGCTCGATTTCATAATCACCCGGCGTCGCAGACACATAAATCGTTTGCGGTGCGATTGCCTCAAACTCTTCGAATTTGAGAGGCCGGTTATCCATGGCAGAAGGCAATCTGAACCCATATTCAACCAGGTTTTCTTTACGGCTGCGATCTCCCTTATACATGGCACCTATCTGTGACACAGTGACATGAGACTCATCAATGATCATTAGTGCATCGTCTGGCAAATAATCCAGTAAGGTTGGCGGTGGCTCGCCGGGTGCTCGCCCAGATAAATAACGACTATAGTTTTCAATGCCTGAGCAATAGCCAAGCTCGGTCATCATTTCAATATCATATTGCGTGCGCTGAGCAACCCGCTGCTCCTCTACTAGCCGGTTATCGGTCAGCAATTTATTGCGACGCTCTTTAAGTTCCAGTTTGATTTTCTCAATCGCATCTAAGATTTTCTCGCGCGGCGTGACGTAGTGAGTTTTTGGGTAAATCGTGGCACGCACTAAGTGCTTTTCAACCGCTCCGGTGAGTGGGTCAAACATGCTGATCCGTTCAATTTCTTCATCGAACATTTCCACCCGGATCGCATAGGCATCTGATTCTGCAGGGAAGATGTCAATGACTTCTCCCCTGACCCGATACGTACCACGGCTAAAATCCATGTCGTTACGGGTATATTGAAGCTCCGCCAAACGTCTCAGCATAGCTCGTTGCTCCATAGTTTCACCCACTTTAAGCAACAGCATCATTTTCATGTAAGAGTCAGGGTCGCCCAAACCATAAATCGCAGAAACCGAAGCAACAATGATCGTATCCCGACGCTCCAACAAGGCTTTTGTTGCAGACAAACGCATCTGCTCGATATGTTCATTGATTGAAGCGTCTTTTTCTATAAACGTATCACTGGCAACAACATAGGCTTCAGGCTGATAATAATCATAATAAGAGACAAAATACTCCACCGCATTGTTGGGGAAAAACTCTTTCATCTCACCATACAACTGCGCCGCGAGGGTTTTGTTGTGCGCCATAATAATGGTTGGCCGGTTCAAGTTATGAATAATATTGGCCATGGTAAAGGTTTTACCTGTACCAGTTGCACCCAGCAAGGTCTGATGTGCCAGACCTGCTTCTAAGCCATCACACAACTGTGCAATGGCTGTAGGCTGATCACCATTGGGTGAAAACTCGGAAACCAGGTCAAATACATCACTCATACTGTTTTCTCCAAAGGTTGACTCACTCGCATCGCATTAAGGGTGCTTGTAAACCATTTATACGCCAGTATTGCAGTGAAAAGGTTACCAACTGCAGCACCGATAAACAGCCCCTGAATACCCGCAAAATGTGACCCCAGGTAGGCACAAGGCACATAAAAGACAAACAGACGGACTATGCTCAATACTAATGCCCGCATTGGCTTATGTAATGCATTAAATGACGAGTTAGTGAGAATGATCACCCCTTGCAAACCATAACTCAGTGGCAAGGTATAGATAAATAGTTTAATAATGTCGATTACCTGAGGCTCATCACCAAATGCCTGACTAATCCAGTGTGAAGATGCAATAAGCAAGATGTAGATAGCAAATTGCCATGCCATCACAAATTTCAAAGTAGTCTGATAAGCTTCTTCAACACGCTGATATTTCTGAGCACCAAAATTCTGACTGACGAACGGCGGTAAGGTCATAGACAGCGCCAATACTACGAGACTGGCAATAGACTCTATACGGCTGCCCACACCAAATGCCGCCACAGCTTCAGCACCATAAGTGGCGATAATTGCAGTCATGACTGCCATGGCGATTGGCGTGAGCATATTTGCTCCGGCGGCTGGCAAGCCAATCTTGAGTATTTTACTAGTCGCCTGGAAGATGCTCTGCTGTGGGCTGGAGAATTGTAGTAAGCGCTTCTTAACAGTCAGTAAGTATAAAATAAATACAACGCCAACGCTCCAGGCTATCACACTGGCTATCGCTGCACCTTTCACGCCTAATTCTGGAAATGGACCGTAGCCGAAAATAAGCAAAGGGTCCAGGATCGCATTAATAAGTCCACCCAATCCCATAATCAGGCTTGGCGTCTTTGTATCACCACTGGCCCTGAGAATAGAGTTGCCTATCATCGGCATAATCAAGAATACAGCCCCTGCAAACCAAATCGAAATATAGTCATAGATATAAGGCATGGTTTGCGGACTTGCGCCCAGTACAGTGAATATAGGCTCAATTAACACATAACCAATGGCCGACAAAACAGCAACCATCACCGCGGAGACTAATAAAGCGACAAACCCATCAAACTTAGCTTCATCCATATTATTAGCGCCCAGAGCTTTAGCAATGACCGCCGACGTACCAATACCAAGTCCGATTGCAAGACTGATGACGGTAAAGGTAACAGGGAAAGTAAAGCTGACTGCTGCAAGCGGCTCAGTACCTAGCAAACTAATGAAAAAGGTATCAATTAAGTTAAAACTCATCAGAGTGATCATGCCAAAAATCATAGGGACGGTCATACGTCTTAGCGTTAGGGCGATTGACCCATTGAGAATATCACTACCTGGACTTGATTGACGAACTTCGGACATAGTTTGCTTTACCTCATGTAGAAGCGGGTATTCTAATGGATCACCCTCTGTGATGCACTCAATTAAACAGCCATTTATATGTAGATACGATACGTACAACCTGCCTATATAGATGTCATACCTTGTTGCATTTTGCTTCTATCTCAATGTGCTTGTACTAAATTGGCCATACACGGACCCATAACAAAGAAAGTAAGCTATGCCTCGATGCTGACCACGCCCGGATAGGGCAATAAAATTGTTTTATTGGGGTATTTCACATCAACTCAAACTTACTTTAGGAAAAAGTCGGTTTTTTATCGCACCAGGACTTGATTCGGGTCACTTTTTGCACATTGTTGGTGCTGATACGAAATAAATCCGTCATATTTTGCATTTCTCATTCCAGATTGACTCGATTTATATAAATTACTGAATAATAATAACAAAATATTTTTCACCAAAACCCTTGCATCGTCGCTATACCCCGGAATAACTGGCTTTGTAAGACTTTTTAAAGTTTAATAAACAATGTTATCCACAGATTCCGTGGATAACTTATCACAGCCTTTAAAAATAAAGGCCTAGCCTACGATCCAGACAAAGGATCGCAACATATACGATGATCCTGCCACTAACGGGCTGGGATCAAGTAACAATTCAAAGCAAGATCGCACTCCATTAGACCAATATTAGAATATTGCAAATTTGAGGCGACACGAGCAAAAAACACTTAAACCATTGACTATTAAAGGGTTTGTATTTTTCACAACATTTATATGCAATAATTCTGCATATATTGAGTAATTTTTGTGCAATAAATTCCAATTATACTGGATTGTTATTCGATCATTTCTGAGATCTTCTCCGGATCTCACAGTGTCACAATTATTGATCCCAACTAAAGTGTAAAAAAAACTCTCTTCGAACAAAAATAAGACATAAACACCAAAAATTAGACATTTTGTGATCGAGCCGAATTCCCTGCTCAGGATTCCTGGTCGCTCTTAATAGCATCAAGAGGCCTATCAGGCAGCTAAAAAAGGGGCAAATCGCGCATTAATTCAACGAACGGACTGCTTTTTTACAATTCAATGATTTTTATTGTTGACACCTTGCCTAGCGGTCATTAATATTTCGCCCCGTTGAGAGACATGCTTCCCCCTTAGCTCAGTTGGTTAGAGCGACGGACTGTTAATCCGCAGGTCCCCCGTTCGAGTCGGGGAGGGGGAGCCAATCTTTCAATGGAAACGATTCCCCCTTAGCTCAGTTGGTTAGAGCGACGGACTGTTAATCCGCAGGTCCCCCGTTCGAGTCGGGGAGGGGGAGCCAATTTTTATAGGCTTATCGTTTCTACTCTAAGAAGTTCCCCCTTAGCTCAGTTGGTTAGAGCGACGGACTGTTAATCCGCAGGTCCCCCGTTCGAGTCGGGGAGGGGGAGCCATTTAGAGTAAATTCATATTGTTCCCCCTTAGCTCAGTTGGTTAGAGCGACGGACTGTTAATCCGCAGGTCCCCCGTTCGAGTCGGGGAGGGGGAGCCAACCTACTTCACTCCTATATTTTCTTTTATCACCTTTTATTTCATTGTATATCTTTTGGCAATTGTTCGAATATATTAGACTTTTTCCAATGAATGCTCTACCCTACAGGCATTCTAGGCGGCTATTTCACTCCTCAAAAAGCTGCTGATGCAAGTCAGTCGACGAATGGAATTTAATCCCTATTTCAGGTAGATGAATAACAATGGCAGGTTTTAAAAAACTCATATTTCTCCAGCTCATTTCCTGGATTGTTTTTTCTGCGCTTGGTAGCTTCTTGATCGCAAGCAGCTTTGATAATGCCGTCAGCAGAGCCCAGCAAAATGCACAGAGCATGGTGAGTAATTACATCCAGGAAAAAACCATGGCGGATGTCACGCCTGAGCACATACGCTTATCTTTGGGCAGTGGCAACGTATTTTCTTCTTTTATTGTCCGCGACTTTGCCGGACAAACCGTTTTGAACATCAATACTCAAGGTGAAATGCCTGTACTGGCGGGTATCATCGCAGATACGATGAACTCCATCCGGCCGCAATTTGCAGTCAATAAGAGTAAAGACATAAAAATAGAGTTTCTGATCAATGTAGAGAGTCAAGCAGAACTGCTACAGCAAGCATTGATTTTTATGATCATCATCTCAGCACTGATGGCCTTTTTCCCTATCTTTTATATGAAGACCATTTATCGCAAGCTAAATCGCAATGTTAGCATGACGGTTGCCGATGCAGTGGATATCTACATCACACAAAACCAAGTGTCTGAAAGCATAGATCAGGATTTCAATACCAATAAAGTGGCTGATCTGGGCGCTGAGCTGGCCCCTTCATTCAACCGACTTGCCCACTTTCTTAAAAGCAAACAGGAAGACATTAAGTCGGCTGCTCAGTCAATAAAGCAAGAAGCTTATAAAGATGTCGTGACCGGTCTTGGCAACCGTAATATGTTTGTTGAATATTACGAACACCAGATTGAGTCTGCCACTGATAAAAGCTTTGGTTCACTTGCCATGGTTCGTTGTAGCGAATTGCAAATGATTAACCAGACCCGGGGGTATCAAAAAGGCGATCTATATATCAAAGGGATTGCTGACATCGTTAAGCACGTTAGTGGTACCTATACGGGCAGTCAGGTGTTCCGTCTCAACAGCTCCGACTTTGCCGTTATCTTACCGAATATTCCGTCAAAAGAAGCAGAGCGATTTGGTGAAACCCTGCAAGCCAGATTCACTCAATATCAGCAAAACCAAGAGCTAAGTTCGGTTGCCAACACAGGTATTGTGCCTTACGAATCAGGTAAGCCATTAGGCGAATTGCTATCTGTTGTGGATAACGCCATGAGTATGGCACAGAGCAAGCAAGCCAATGCCTGGCACCTGCAGCGAGAAACAGACCTGGTTAATAATGTCGGCGCCGGATTTGGTAACCAGAACTGGCGACGTGTTATCCGTGAAGTCATTGAAAGCCGTCGGGTTATGCTGATGATGCAAAACATCATGCCGATCGGTAAAAATGTTAAAGCGTATGCCGAAATTCAGGCCCGATTTAAAACCGAAGACGGACAAATGCTGCCAACGGCTTCTTTCCTGGCAATGGCCGAAAAATTGGAAATGGCAGTAGAGATTGATCAGCTTATCATTGATACCTCAATCGAGATGATTAAATCACGTAATTTCAATGAAAAGTTCTTTGGTATTAATGTCACAGCGTCCAGCGCCCACAGTGATCAGTTTGTTATCTGGCTTGAACGCCGTCTGCTAAAAGAGGCTAATCTGGCGTCCAAGCTCATCTTTGAAGTCAGTGAATTCGGTTTGCAACAAAATATAAAAGCCAGTAAGCGCTTTATTGATATGGTACACCGGGTTGGTGCCCGTATTACAGTTGAGCGTTTCGGTGTTGGACTCACCTCCTTTAAGTTCTTCCGCGATCTGAAACCAGACTTTATCAAGATGGATGCAAGCTACACTCGTGGCCTTGAAGAAGATAAAAACAACCAGTACTTTATGCGTCTAATGGTCGACCTTGCCCACCGAATTGGTGTCAGTGTGTTTGCAGAAGGGGTCGAAAGTCAGGAAGAAAAGCACATCGTTGAGACCTTATGCCTGGATGGCGTTCAGGGTTACTACATCGAAAAGCCAAAAGAAATTTAATACTCTGATGACAATAGGGCAAGCCTATTGCCCTATTGTCAACTTTAATAGCCATTTTTAACAAACTTTCCCCCTTAACACCTGGCTAAATACTGTGATCTCCGGCCCGAAATTGTTAGAATTCTCAGTCTATTCTGGTTCTCTGTAAATTCATTCACACTAAGGGGCAAGCATGACAGAGTATATTCTGTTGCTTATTGGCACAGTGTTGGTAAATAACTTTGTATTGGTGCAATTCCTCGGTTTGTGCCCATTTATGGGTGTGTCGGGCAAACTTGAAACAGCCATCGGCATGTCACTTGCGACCACCTTTGTACTGACATTGGCATCCGTCACCAGTTATTTAGTTAATCAGTACATTTTGCTTCCCCTGGATCTCACTTTTCTGCGCACGATGAGCTTTATTTTGGTGATTGCTGTGGTTGTGCAATTCACAGAGATGGTCGTACGCAAGACCAGCCCAACCTTATATCGGCTACTCGGTATATTTTTACCTCTGATCACCACCAACTGTGCGGTGTTAGGGGTCGCACTACTTAACATCAAAAATGACCACACTTTTATCGGTTCGGCGGTGTATGGCTTTGGTGCTGCTGTAGGCTTTTCATTGGTGCTGGTTTTATTTGCCGCATTGCGAGAACGTCTCGCTGTAGCAGATGTGCCTACGCCGTTTAAGGGCGCATCCATCGCGATGATCACAGCCGGACTGATGTCACTAGCCTTTATGGGTTTTTCTGGATTGGTGAAGTTCTGAGATGACACTGTTTTTTTACGCAATTATCGCCATCGGTGCTCTGGCGCTGGTATTTGGCCTTATCCTCGGCTACGCAGCCGTAAAATATCGAGTTGAAAGCAACCCCATTGTTGATCAGGTGGATGCCATCTTGCCACAAACACAATGTGGTCAATGTGGCTATCCGGGTTGTCGCCCTTATGCAGAAGCTATTGCGAATGGCGATGATGTCAATAAGTGCCCGCCAGGCGGTGAAGCAACGGTTAAAAAGCTCGCTGATTTAATGGGCGTTGAAGCTAAACCGCTTGCAGGTGGTGAAGAAGCCGAACCCATTAAAAAGGTCGCCTATATTCGCGAAGATGAATGCATTGGCTGCACTAAGTGTATCCAGGCCTGCCCAGTTGATGCCATTGTTGGCGCAACCCGCCAGATGCACACCGTCATTGCCGATGAGTGTACTGGCTGCGACCTGTGTGTTGACCCCTGCCCTGTCGATTGTATTGATATGATCCCGGTGGCACAAACCGTACAAACCTGGAAATGGCAAATTGATGCTATTCCTGTAAAGCAAATCGACTAAGAGGTTTAAGTGGAAACTTTACTTGAACAAATTGAACACGGTAAATTGTGGCAATTTCCCGGTGGCATTCATCCGCCGGAGCAAAAATCTGTGTCAAATCAGGCGAGTATTGGTCGTATTCCCCTGCCCGACTATCTGGTGCTACCTCTGAAACAACACATAGGTGCCAATGGCCAGCTACTGGTCAATAAAGGAGATACCGTACTTAAAGGCCAGGCATTAACCCGCCCGGGTGCAAACTGGTCATTACCGGTGCATGCCCCGACGTCCGGTGTGATCAGTGATATTAAACCAATGCCTTCAGCGCACCCTTCTGCGCTACCAGAGCTAAGTATCGTCCTCACCCCAGATGGCGAGGACTGCTGGTGTGAGCTTAACCCGGTGGCAGACTATACGCAGATAGACAATCAGACCTTAATCGACATTATTCACCATGCCGGTATTGCCGGAATGGGTGGTGCAGGTTTTCCAACCTATGTAAAAGCCGACAGCGCCAAGCATAAACCCATCGAGTTTTTAGTGGTCAATGGCGTGGAATGTGAGCCGTATATCACCGCCGATGATCTGTTGATGCGCGAACATGCCGAGCAAATTGTGCAGGGTATCGAGATTATGCAGCATCTGCTTAATCCAGAATATGTCTTGGTCGGTATCGAAACTAATAAACCCGAAGCCATCGAGGCAATGACAGCTGCCGCAGCACACAACAGTAAGATTCTCATCCGTAGTCTGCCTGTTAAATATCCTTCAGGTGGTGAAAAGCAGTTAATACAAGTACTTACCTCGAAGGAGGTCCCCAGTGGCGGGATCCCTGCTGATGTCGGTGTTCTGGTGCAGAATGTCGGCACTTTGTTTGCTGTCAGCGAAGCCGTGTCTAAAGGAAAACCTCTGATTGAGCGTGTTGTGACCGTGACTGGCAACACCATCCAGACTCCGCAAAATGTCTGGGCCTTGCTGGGCACTGAGATTAAGCACTTACTTACTTGTCAAGGCTTTGAACCCGTAACTGAGCAACGCGTCATCATGGGTGGGCCTATGATGGGCTTTACTTTACCAACGGTACGGATCCCAGTGGTAAAAACCACCAACTGTATTCTGGCCCCGGATAATCAGGAGCTTGCCGTTGCAGGCCCCGAGCAAGCTTGTATTCGCTGTAGTGCTTGTGCTGACGCTTGTCCACAAACGCTGCTGCCACAACAGCTGCAGTGGTTTGCCAAAGGTAAAGAGTACGACAAACTCGAAGAGCACAACCTGTTTGACTGCATTGAATGTGGCGCCTGTGCCTATGTCTGTCCAAGTGAAATTCCACTGGTACAATATTATCGGGTTGCCAAAGCCGAGATCCGTGAACAGAAGCTCGAAAAAGTAAAAGCTGAACGGGCTAAAGAACGTTTTGAAGCACGTAAAGAACGACTGGAACGCGATCAGGAAGAACGCCAAAATCGTCACAAACGGCCAGCGCGCAGCACCCCTCGAAATACCGAGCAACAAGACAAAGTCAGTGCAGCAATGGAACGCGTTAAACAGAAAAAAGACGGTCAGTCGGCAGTGCAGGCCGCCATCGAACGAGCTAAGGCCAAAAAAGCCGCCGATGGCACATTGGAACCAGATAATTCAGAGGTCGCGCTGGAGCGCGCTAAGCGAAAAGAAAAAGCGCGTCAGTATAAAGCAGAAAAAGACGCCCAGGCTTCACCTGAAATGCATGCGGGTGGAGAAGGATCACGCAAAGATGCCGTTGCTGCCGCAATAGCTCGCGCCAAGGCCAAAAAAGCGGCCCAACAAAGTGATACAGCTGAACCGAAAACAGCAACCGACGACCCGCGTAAAGCAGCTGTCGCTGCCGCAATAGCTCGTGCTAAAGCCAAAAAAGCGGCGCAACAGGATGATCAACCAGCGCAACAACAAAGCGACGAGGCAGACAGCGATCCGCGCAAAGCCGCTGTTGCAGCTGCCATTGCCCGTGCTAAGGCTAAGAAAGCCGCCAAAGAGGCCGAGCAACAAACAGACGCAGAGCCTGCAGAGACTGACGCTGCACCGGAAGATCCTCGCAAGGCCGCTGTTGCCGCTGCCATTGCCCGCGCCAAGGCTAAGAAAGCCGCCAAAGAGGCCGAGCAACAAACAGACGCAGAGCCTGCAGAGACTGACGCTGAACCGGAAGATCCTCGCAAGGTTGCCGCTGCCATTGCCCGTGCCAAGGCTAAGAAAGCCGCAAAAGAGGCCGAGCAACAAGCAGACTCTGAGCCTGCTGAGATTGACGCTGAACCGGAAGATCCTCGCAAGGCCGCCGTTGCTGCTGCCATTGCCCGTGCCAAGGCTAAGAAAGCCGCCAAAGAGGCCGAGCAACAAACAGACGCAGAGCCTGCAGAGACTGACGCTGAACCGGAAGATCCTCGTAAGGCCGCCGTTGCCGCTGCCATTGCCCGCGCTAAGGCAAAGAAAGCCGCCAAAGAAGTCGAGCAGCAAGCAGACGCAGAGCCTGCTGAGATTGACGCTGAACCGGAAGACCCTCGCAAGGCCGCCGTTGCCGCTGCCATTGCCCGTGCCAAGGCAAAGAAAGCCGCAAAAGAGGCCGAGCAACAAGCAGACTCAGAGCCTGCTGAGATTGACGCTGAACCGGAAGATCCTCGTAAGGCCGCCGTCGCCGCTGCCATTGCCCGTGCCAAGGCAAAGAAAGCCGCAAAAGAGGCCGAGCAACAAGCAGACGCAGAACCGGCCGATTCAGCGCCCGAAAATGAAGCGCCCCTGAGCGCGGAAGAAAAACGTCAAGCGGCAATTAAAGCCGCCGTGGCACGCGCAAAAGCGAAAAAGCAGGCCGCCGCCAAAGACCAAGAAGGAAATGATCTGTCATGAAATTAACCATGGCTTCATCGCCCCACAATCACAGCCATAAAACACTTAGCCGTCTGATGCTGACAGTGCTCGCTGCGTGTGTCCCAGGCATTTTAGTGCAAAGTTACTTTTTCGGTCCTGGTACCCTACTCCAGCTACTACTGGCGTTGCTGACTGTCAGCGCGACCGAAGCCGCTATGGTGAAACTACGTGGTCGCCCTGTTTGGCCAACACTCAGTGATGGCAGTGCCTGGCTGACCGCAGTGCTGCTCGCGGTGAGTATTCCACCTTTGGCCCCCTGGTGGGTCACTGTAATTGGCTGTGTATTTGCCATTGCCATAGTCAAGCAGCTCTATGGGGGTCTGGGCTTTAACCTGTTCAACCCCGCGATGGCTGCATACGTTTTACTGCTAATCTCATTTCCGGTACAGATGACCAGCTGGACACCAATCATAGACATACAAGCAACACCGCTGTCTGTACTTGACCAATTGGCACTCATTTTTACTGAACAAACCCTTGCAGGAGTGCCGCTTGCGGAAGCACGCCAGGTCATTGATGGTACGACCTCAGCAACCCCACTTGATCATGTCAAAACGGCCGTATCGCAAAATTTGACTGTCTCAGAAGCCACTGATAGTGCCGCGTTCGGGGAATATGCAGGACAAGGCTGGCAGTGGGTTAACCTGGCTTACTTGTTAGGCGGTTTGTACCTGCTAAAAGCCAAAATCATTAACTGGCATATCCCGGTGGCGTTTATTGTGACCCTGGCAATATGCAGCGGCCTGGGGTTTGCACTGTCTCCGGCAACGCAAGCAGGTACCCTGTTCCACCTGCTGAGCGGCGCAACTATGCTGGGCGCCTTTTTTATTGCCACCGATCCGGTGTCAGCCAGTACCACCAACCGCGGCCGTCTGATCTATGGCGCACTGATTGGGCTACTGGTTTATCTTATTCGTCATTTTGGTGGCTATCCAGACGCCGTTGCCTTTGCCGTTTTGATCATGAACATGGCGGTGCCTTTGATTGATTACTATACGCAGCCTCGTACTTACGGGCATGGAGCAAGCTCATGATCCTGTCATCAATGAAGAAAAATGGCCTTATTCTGACCGCCTTTGCACTGGCGACCACAGGTAGCGTCGCACTGGTACAAACCTTTACGGCGCCAGAAATTGCCAAACAGGAACAACGTCACCTGATGCGCGTCCTCACTCAGGTCATTCCACAGGCGCAATACGATAACGAGCTCTACCTGGACTGCACGGTAAGCAGTGCGCCGGAGCTGGGTCCTAACGGACCACATGTTATCTACCGAGCGCGTCTGCAAGATACCCCTGTCGCCTTGCTGGTACAACATATTACACCGCGTGGCTACAGCGGCAATATCGACATTCTGAGCGCAGTCTACAACAATGGTGAGATAGCCGGCGTACGCGTCACGCGCCATGAAGAAACCCCCGGTCTTGGCGATAAAGTCGAGCTGGCAAAGTCTGACTGGATAACCCGTTTCAGTGGAACGGCCGTAACTCAGGAAAAAGACCCGGCTTTTAATGTCCAAAAAGATGGCGGGCAGTTTGATCAATTCACCGGTGCGACTATCACACCACGCGCCGTCGTTCAGAGTGTTAATGCCGCAGCCTGGTATGCCCGCAGCAATTTTGACACACTCTTTGCAGCGCCAAACCACTGTGAGGAGGCCATCGATGAGTGAATTTAAACAACTCGCCCACGAGGGGATGTGGAAAAACAACCCCGCACTCGTGCAGCTGCTGGGCCTGTGTCCGTTGCTGGCCGTCACCAGCACCATCACCAATGCTTTGGGCCTGGGGCTGGCCACTTTACTGGTACTGGTTGGCTCCAATGTCACAGTCTCAATTGTGCGAAACTGGGTCCCCAAAGACATCCGGATCCCGGTCTTTGTGATGATCATTGCCGCCTTCGTGACTATCGTACAACTACTCATGAACGCATACACGTTCGGTCTGTATCAGTCATTGGGGATTTTTATTCCGCTTATCGTCACCAACTGTGCCATCATTGGCCGTGCCGAAGCATATGCCTCTAAAAATACCCCCCTACTTTCGGCATGGGATGGCATTATGATGGGATTGGGCTTTGGTGCTGTGCTGGTGTTACTTGGCGCCATGCGCGAGTTATTTGGCCAGGGCACCCTGTTTGATGGTGCAAACCTGTTACTGGGCGACTGGGCTACGGTACTGCGGATCGAAGTCATCGAGTTCGACAGTCAATTTCTGGTGGCCATTTTACCGCCCGGCGCATTTTTAGGACTCGGTTTAATCATTGCAGCCAAAAATTATGTCGATGCACGCAAAGAAGCCCAGGCTGAACCTGTCGGCAACCCTGAAAAGGCGCCACGAGCCAGGGTCACCAGCTTAGATTAATTCGTTGCGGGAAAGCCGTCACTTTCCCGCTCAACACCGATAAAATCAACAGCACAACCATACAGCAAGTAAGTCAGTACTATGAATAAAGCAAAACGACTCGAAATTCTCACCCGTCTGCGGGATGACAATCCTAACCCGGAGACTGAACTGGAATACACCTCACCATTCGAGCTGCTGGTCGCCGTCACTTTGTCGGCTCAGGCCACTGATGTGAGTGTCAACAAAGCCACTCGTAAGCTGTTCCCCGTGGCTAACACACCACAGGCGATTATCGACCTGGGTGTCGATGGCCTGAGGGACTACATCAAAACCATCGGCTTATTTAACTCTAAAGCCAATAACGTCTACAAGATGTGTCATATTCTGATGGAACAGCATGGCGGTGAAGTCCCGGAGAACCGAGAGGCTCTTGAAGCCCTGCCTGGCGTCGGTCGTAAAACCGCTAACGTGGTGCTTAATTGTGCTTTCGGCTGGCCCACCATTGCTGTTGATACACACATATTTCGCGTTTCAAACCGCACTAAATTTGCCATGGGTAAAGATGTGGTCGCAGTTGAAAAAAAACTAGAAAAGGTGGTGCCCAAAGAGTTTAAAGTCGACGTTCACCACTGGCTGATTTTACTCGGTCGCTACGTGTGTACCGCACGCAAGCCTAAATGTGGCAGCTGTATCATCGAAGACTTGTGCGAGTTTAAAGAGAAAACAGAGTAAACACCTTGGTGCACAGTGGGCGCAACTCAAAGCCCACCACGCATCACTGCCACCCACATTATTCGCTGTTTGCTGGTCGCCTGATCATCATTAGTCTTTTAAGCAACACACTGCTGCCCAGCACATCTGTGATTTGATTGTACCAGTTGGTGAACAAGACCCGGATCACCCAGTAGAAAAGTACACCTATCATCAGATATATCAGCGCATTACTGTCTATGAAATCCGGCCAACTGTCTGATGTATTGGCTGAGAAAGACATCACCGCACCTAATAACGCAAAACACGCTCTCCACGTATGCCTGACCATGCGATGCTTGCCGCTGAGTCCACCACTCAATATCATTTTGGCATCTAGACACGCAGCCATCGCGGCAATCACCGCATGAAGGGTAAATATGGTTTTGAATGTTGCCGAAAGCTCGGTTGCGGTATAAACGAAGTAAAACAAGTCAAAGCTGATGTAGATGATCACCAGCATTGCAATGAACTCAAAAGCGCCCACTGAACGCTCTTTTCTCAACACAACCGCCCAGGCTGTTGAGCCATAGTACAAGGTCAGTAACGCCATCGTCAGGCCGCCATTAAACAGTGCGGCACTGCCCGCCATAATTAACATAGAAAAGAAAAATAGATTTCCGGACCATCTGTGTCTGGTCGTTCCTTTGGCAAAACTCAACGCGCCTATGCCAAACAACAATAAAAATGACCCAGCAATAATATGCAACGTCAGCATGTCGCCTCCTTGTTATATCTGATATCTGTGAGCATTGCTTTTGTGCACCGTTGCTCGCCAAAGTCAGGAGTTATCCAAGCCTTCCCTGACTGAAATTAACACTAACAAGACGCGTGTTAATTTAGTACATCAATTGAACGATAAATCCAAATGAAGTGTTACAAACCATTACATTTGTGTCGTGGCTGACCAATTTGTTTGAGCAGCATGCCTGCGTTACCTTTAGAACAAGTGTTACAAACTCCATATATTCAGTGTCTTATTCACATGCTAAGCTCACATTATTAAGCAACGGATTGGTTATTCTCTGATGACGCTACCGCAACTACTCACGGCCCTGGTGCCCATCCTTAGCGTGTTTCTCTTGCTGGTGTTATTTAGGTTACCTGCGAGGCAAGCTATGCCGTTTAGTTTGCTGCTTAGCGCTTTATCCGCTTATTTGGTCTGGCAAGTCCCCTGGCAACAAATCTCAGCCGCCGCACTGGAGGGCTTGATCATCGCACTGACCATAATATGGATTGTTTTCGGGGCAATTTTTTTACTTAAGGTGCTACAACAGACCGGAGCTATTCTCACCATTAAATACGGATTCGCCCGGATCAGCCCTGATAAACGGGTACAACTGATTATCATTGCCTGGTTATTTGGCAGCTTTCTGGAGGGGGCCGCCGGATTTGGTACACCCGCGGCCATCGCAGCGCCATTGCTGGTTGCCCTGGGGTTTACGCCGCTGAGCGCGGTTGTACTGGCACTGGTGGCAGACTCCAGTGCGGTCTCATTTGGTGCCGTTGGTACACCGGCGATTGTCGGTATTGGTCAGGGTGCAGCGAATATCGATTACACACAAGTTAAGCACATTGCTTTAACCGCCATTGGTATTGATATTGTTGTTGCAGCCCTGCTACCGTTGATTTTAGTTGTGCTTTATTGTCGCTTTTTCAGTGACGCCCCCAGCTGGCGATCCGGATTTGCGATGGCGCCTTTTGCTCTATTTAGTGCACTGGCTTTTACCCTCCCCGCTTATAGCGTTGCCTGGTTATTGGGGCCAGAATTTCCCTCTGTGCTGGGCGCTATGGCGGGATTAGCTATTGTCTGCCCCTTAGCACGAAAAGGGTTTTTATTGCCTAAACCCGAAAACACAACAATATCGACGACGTCGAATACTGACACTCCTTCATTGAGCCTGATCAAAGCCTGGTTGCCCTATTTATTAGTTGCCGCATTGCTCGTGCTAACCCGGATCCCTTCACTGCCATTCAAGGCAACACTACAAAGTGTTCAGTTTGAATGGGCCCATATCCTGGGATCAGCCATTTCGGTTAATGTCATGCCTCTTTACCTGCCTGGCAGTGTGTTTGTCGTAACTGCACTTTTTGCATTGTGGCTGCAAGGTGGCACAATGTCACACTTTCGCCTTGCCCTGAAAAACAGTGCCAGCATGTTATTACCCTCTGTCATTGCATTGAGCGCTGCCGTGCCTATGGTACGCATATTTCTGCACTCCGACGTAAACGATGCAGCCCTGCCCGCTATGCCTATGGCACTGGCAGAGTCTGTCGCAATACACTTGAGTGACTTTTGGTTATTGATTGCGCCTCTGGTGGGTGCGTTAGGGGCTTTTATCGCTGGTTCTGCAACCTTTTCTAATCTGATGTTTGCCAGTTTTCAGCAAGCATTAGCAGCAGAAGCCGGGCTGAATATGCAGCTGGTGCTGGCCCTACAAATGCTCGGCGCGAATGGCGGCAATATGATTGCGGTGGTGAATGTGGTGGCAGCCGCCAGTGTCGTCGGCCTGCATGGTAAAGAGGGTGATATTATTCGTTACACCCTGGTTCCCATGCTCTATTACTGTCTGACGGCCAGCCTGGTTGCCTGGCTGATTTTTATTTAGTGCTCCCAGGAAGGGAAAGGATCCGGCAGCGTTTTCCACGCTTGCTGGCCTTTTAGCACGTCTTCTTCACTTAGCAAACACGCGTTCAGGCGGCGGATAATGTCTTCTTTATCCAGCCCCTGGCCAATAAACACTAATTCCTGTCGCATGTCACCAAAAGGCTCAACCCAGTGCTCTTCAATGGCAGCAATATATTCCGGGTCTTCTGGCCACTGATCTCGTGGCACGGCTTTCCAAAATAACCCTGCCGCGCCATGTCTGGCGATCCCTCCAGCCTGACTCCAGCTACCGGCAAAGTGAGGCCGGGTTGCCAGCCAGAAAAATCCCTTTGAGCGAATAAGCTTGCCGGCCAGCTCGTCACTGTGTAAGAAGTCATAGAACTTTTCCGGATGGAAGGGTTTTCTGGCACAAAAAGTAAAACTGCTGATGCCAAACTCTTCCGTTTCCGGAATGTGCTCGCCCCTGAGCTCTTTGAGCCAGCCGGGTGCCTGCTGGGCTTTTTCAAAACTGAATTTTTTGGTATTTAACACCTGCGCCAGAGGGACCTTGCCATGTGCCATTGGTATTTGCTCAGCATCGGTATTAAGTGTACGCAGAATGCTCTGCAAACGTTTAAGCTCAGTATCTGAGATCAAATCTGTTTTGCTGATCAGCAATACATCGGCAAATTCAACCTGTTCAACAAGTAAATCGGCCACACTACGCTCATCTTCCTCACCTAAGCTCTCACCGACATCCTGCAACGCCTCAGCCCGATCGTAGTCTTTCAGAAAGTTCACCGCATCCACTACTGTGACCATGGTATCCAAAGTGGCGATGTCAGATAGACTTACCCCCTGCTCATCTGCAAAAGTAAAGGTTTCAGCTACGGGCAATGGTTCAGAAATACCGGTTGATTCAATCACCAGGTAATCATATTTACCCGACTTCGCCAGCCGGTCGACCTCTTCAAGCAGATCTTCTCTGAGTGTGCAACAAATGCACCCATTACTCATCTCAACCAATTTTTCTTCAGCCCGATTGAGACTCACTTCATTTTGAACCGTCGCAGCATCAATGTTGATTTCGCTCATATCATTGACAATAACGGCTACTTTTAGCCCCTCACGGTTACTTAGAATATGGTTCAGCACCGTGGTTTTTCCTGCCCCTAGAAAACCTGACAACACGGTTACGGGCAATAAACTTGATGTATTTAACTTTGCCATTGCTTGATTACCTTACACAGTTTTTGACGGTAGATTGTGTGGGTTCAAGTTCTGTCAGACATCTCTGTCTTTAACGTACATGTGCTCCTTCAGTTCAGAGCACAGTTTTACGTCAGCGCATAATTCAGCAGTGGGTCTTGCCAGCAAGCGGGCAATGCCGATCGGCTCACCCGTTTCCTGACAATAGCCGTACTCATTGAGCCGGATCCGCTCCAGTGCCTGCTGGATTTTAGGTAACAGCTTCTGCTCACGGTCAACAATGCGCATCAGGATCATACATTGCTCTTCCCATGATGCTCTGTCACTCAAATCAACCAATTCAGGCGGATCCATAATTTGTGCTTTAGTATCGCGAATACGCGCTCTGGTAGAGTCATGTAACTCAACCAGGTATTGTCTGAAAAATGCCAATTGATCGGCATTCATATAATCGGATTCAGGTGCAGCCAGAATTTGCTCAGTTGTGAGCGTTGAAGGAGTGGAATTAAGTGCTTGCATATCAGGCGCCTTGTCAGAACATTGAACTTGACAACGTTATATTATAACAAAACCACATTTAAAAGGATCACCCGATAAAATTTATTTATTTGCGATGCCATATTGCCTGGGTAAGTTAGTAGAGCTTTGCATTACAAGCCAGGACAAGATCAATCAATATTTAGCTTATTTACTAAAGACATATGATAATTTAGCAAAGTTATTTTTGCCTGTATCACCGCGCTTTCTTCCTCTGTGAACTGGCTCAACATTTGCTGCAGCTGGGCTTTGTCTGAACTCATTGTTGCCAGCGCCTCTAGCACGCTTAAACGCACTAACTCACTCTCATTGTCGCTGGCTGTTGCGATCAGAGCCTGTATCTGGCTGAGACGCTCAGTGCTTGCCTCAAATTGTTCTACATTTTGTGCCATTAAGTGAATCGCAAAACTCTGAAATAATTCACCTTTGTACTGGCTTTGTGTCATTAAGTCCGCGAAAAAGTACTGAGATACTAGCTGTGGCATTTCTTCGAGATAGTGTTCTATCTCATCAAACTGTGTGTATATATCCGCGCTTGAAACGCGAAAGTCTGTCAGCAAATGCTGTTCAATGAGCCTGGCAATATCCTGACTTGCATAATCCGCTAAGTCTGGGTACACATGACTGTCTAAGCCTATGTCCTGTGCTATCGCTAGTAAAGCAGCCTTGTCAGTGCTCGCCTGCTTCGGCATGCGCCCGCTATTAGGTGTAGATGCTGTTGTGGTGTTTACCTGTTCTTTCGGTCTCTCCTTTACCTCGCTCAAAAGCGGGGTACCTGTCTCAAAATGAGGTGCTGATTGTGCAGCCGGGCGCTCAGCGCTACCTGCATACGCGCCGCTCCCCGGGGAGGGTTCATACAGTGACATCGCCGCTATCAGAAAACCGAGCATAAAGCACAAGATGTTGATCAGTAGGTATTTAGCTTTCATGCTACATCCCAATACCAGTTAGCAGACTGACCTGAAACGGTCAGCCTGCCTGATTATATTAGTGGATATCGAAGCGTACGCCCTGACAGCCATTGTTGTGATAGGCCGTTCCCGCACTCTTAATAGACCAGAAGATCTCTCCGCGCGTTGAATTCGCATTGGTTGGTGTGAATGTACGTTTGCACGTTTTAGTTTTTTTGTTGTCCCAAACAGGCTTGCCATGCTTGAGTTTAACGAAGGTATAGTCCAGTTCCATTTTATACTCTTCGTTGATGTTCGCACTCAGATCTGGATAAAAGCCGTGACCATAACCCGATGTCAGGTTTTGCTTTCTTTTTTCACGAAACACAACTGTATTATCACTAATACGCTTGATCTTTAGCTCAACCGTGGTCACTGTGTAGCCGCCACGATTGCAGTAAAAAATCATGGATTGATTACCACGGGTCGTATTTGCCCAGTTATAAGGCGCAACGTCTCGCCAGATCTCGCAATCTTGCTTTTTACCTGAGAAGTAACCTCCATCGACTCCTGCTACGCTCACCTGCGTGTTCGCCAGTGCCATGATCAGTGCTGCAACACCCATTTTTGAGGCTTTCTGTAACTTGCTCATTTGTTATCCCTATGTGTGATTTATATACGCATATCAATGTCAAAATCTGTGATTTGGACATATAAAGTTACTATTCTAAATAATACCAGCAAGAGATTGCTTATTCACATTTTCTTAATTTTTTTTAATTGCTGAGTCTCAACAGAAACTGATCAACCAATGCAGCTTGATCTGCCAGCGCTTGCTCTGTATTTTTCATCGCTGCAGTGGTGGTGTCTGCACTTTGCATTGAGGCATTCGCAAGCCCGGAGATATTCACGGCTTTGTCGTTGATCTCATTACTAGCACCCGACATTTGGTCAGTCGCAGTGGCTATTTCGTAATTCAGTGCAGAAATATCTTTTACCATATGCTCTATCGAGGCCAAGTTTTCTCTTGTTTGCTCAGCTTGAGCCACACATTCAGTCGACTTCTCAACCCCATTTTGAATCGCCGCTACCGCGCGCTCAGCCCGTTGTTTGAGCCCGGCGACTATATCATCAATCTCTCTGGTCGAATCCTGAGTTCGTTGTGCCAATGCCCTTACTTCATCAGCCACCACGGCAAAACCTCGGCCCTGCTCACCAGCCCTGGCTGCTTCTATTGCCGCATTCAGAGCTAGCAAATTAGTCTGCTCCGAAATATCGCGTATCACATCAACCACTCCCCCAATATGCACGGTTTGTTCATTTAGCTCAGCAATATCACGCTGAGTGCGGCTCAACTCTTCACATAAAGCATGGTTTGTTTGCATGCTGGCCTGCACCACAGAGTTCGAATCCAATACTGAGCGCAACGCCCCTTCAGAGCGGTTCGCAGCATCACTGGTATTGCCTGCAATATCAGAAATCGCAGCGGTCATTTCGTTCATCGCTGTCGCCAAAGAACCAGTCTGACTTTGTTGCTCCTGCAATAGCTCGGTATTACTGTGGCATTCTGACACGGTTGCTTGTGCATGCTGGTCAACAAGCTGACTGGCATCTTGTACTCTGCCCAGCACGGCGCGTAGCTCAGAGCCGCGTGCCAGCAACGCTAGCTCAATGGCCGCGACATCATTCACTTTATTGAGGTAGATTTTTTGCATCAGGGGATTGTCGTAAACTTGTTTGGCTTTTTGACTCAAACGACGCACCGGTGACAGCCTTTGATAAGTCAGCGTAAGTACGCCAACAAGCAGTAAGGTCTCCAGGATGTAGTTCCATGGTGCAGGTAAGCTGGTAAAAATCATGCTCAATATATAAGACACCAATAGGATCAACATCATTTGAGCTGACAAAGACATAGATGAACGCGTCAATTTTGCCGCATCAACCCCCTTATCAAGTTGCTGGTAGATGTTTTCAGCTCGTTTCACCACTTTCCGTTCGGGCTTGGTTCGCACGGATTGATACTCAGCAGTTTGACCAAGCTCATCATTGATTGGCGTCACATAAGCATTGACCCAGTAATGGTCTCCATTTTTACAGCGATTTTTTACTATGCCCATCCAGGGCTTGCCTGACCCGATGAATTGCCAGAGATCTTTAAATGCGGCTTTGGGCATAGTTGGGTGACGTACCAGGTTATGTGGCTGCCCTTCCAGCTCATCTAATGCGAAGCCAGCAACATCACAAAAGCTCTGGTTCGCGTATGTGATCCGCCCTTTTGTATCTGTGGTAGATAAGAGGTTATAAGAGACCGGATAATCATTTTCTTTATCCGTATAATCGGTAGATCTTTTGGCCATGATACTCACCTAAAAAACGCGATACTAACCCATTTTTCTTAGGTGAGCTTGTTAATAAAGCCTTAACTTTGTTTTAAATCAAATAATTCAAGTAAATGAAATATATGAAAAAATTCATTAGAATATTGAAAATAACGAAACAGAGGAGGATAAATCTAGTGGGGAAATTATGAGTATGAATTAAAAAAGAATGACATTTCTAAGAAGAGTGGCGTCCCCTAGGGGATTCGAACCCCTGTTACCGCCGTGAAAGGGCGGTGTCCTAGGCCTCTAGACGAAGGGGACGCAGGTGTTTTTCCTGTGTCACTAGGACTGGTTATTTAGACTCTTACCATACGAGTATTTTACTTACCGAAGTAAGTGGCGTCCCCTAGGGGATTCGAACCCCTGTTACCGCCGTGAAAGGGCGGTGTCCTAGGCCTCTAGACGAAGGGGACACAGAATGTGTCACTAGGACTGGTTATTTAGACTCTTACCATATGAGTTTAGTACTTACCTAAGTAAGTGGCGTCCCCTAGGGGATTCGAACCCCTGTTACCGCCGTGAAAGGGCGGTGTCCTAGGCCTCTAGACGAAGGGGACACAGAATGTGTCACTAGGACTGGTTATTTAGACTCTTACCATATGAGTTTAGTACTTACCTAAGTAAGTGGCGTCCCCTAGGGGATTCGAACCCCTGTTACCGCCGTGAAAGGGCGGTGTCCTAGGCCTCTAGACGAAGGGGACACAGAATGTGTCACTAGGACTGGTTATTTAGACTCTTACCATATGAGTTTAGTACTTACCTAAGTAAGTGGCGTCCCCTAGGGGATTCGAACCCCTGTTACCGCCGTGAAAGGGCGGTGTCCTAGGCCTCTAGACGAAGGGGACACAGAATGTGTCACTAGGACTGGTTATTTAGACTCTTACCATATGAGTTTAGTACTTACCTAAGTAAGTGGCGTCCCCTAGGGGATTCGAACCCCTGTTACCGCCGTGAAAGGGCGGTGTCCTAGGCCTCTAGACGAAGGGGACAAAAAATTTGCTTATTGAAGCACCGCTTCAATAATTTTTTGTTAGCGTGAAAGTCGAGCCAGCGAGACTGAACCTCCTTTAACAAAATCTTTTGTCACTAGGACTGGTTATTTAGACTCTTACCATATGAGTTAAATACTTACCTAAGTAAGTGGCGTCCCCTAGGGGATTCGAACCCCTGTTACCGCCGTGAAAGGGCGGTGTCCTAGGCCTCTAGACGAAGGGGACACAACATTTCGAAGTATGGCATTCGAAGCCACATCCGAACATTATATCACTAGGACATATTTACACTAGGTTTGGTGGAGCTAGGCGGGATCGAACCGCCGACCTCTTGCATGCCATGCAAGCGCTCTCCCAGCTGAGCTATAGCCCCTCACCTATTCGCAATGAAACGTCACCGTCGCATCGCTGAGTGCGGGGCGCATTCTATGCATCACAGAAAACAAAGTCAACACCTTTTCTGCAAGTTTTTCTTAACTGCTGGAAAAACACCCCGAAAGAACAGAATATAAGCGAAACTCAGGGTGCAATCAATAGAAGTCTATGTTTTTGCTCAATTTAAAACCAGTTCACCCTATCAAACACGGGTCATGGCACTTCCCCATCAGTATTTTGAGGCCACTGTTACCCACATCTTCTATCATTCTCTCCAAGCTGTAGTTAAATTAAAAAGCGCAGATTAATGCCCTGCCACATGCAACAAGTGTTTTGAGCTGAGGCTCAAAGATACTCAGCACAAAAATAAGCCTTTTAATATTGCCCGACAACTCACCCCCTCTTTAATTCAACCTGTAGCCTAATCCCCCACAACTCCCGATTCTATTTCTATCACTTTCATAAGATATCTATGCTTCATTTATCGCCTGGACATATAATGAAGGGAAATACCCAAAAAAATGAACAGGTGAACATAAAAGAAGCATGCAGATAAAAAATCAAGATTTTGTGTTGACTCCTTTGAAAGGAAACATATAATAGCGCCCCACAACGACACGGCAAGGTGTTGTTGGTTTCGAATGTGGGTTGTTAGCTCAGTTGGGAGAGCATCGCCCTTACAAGGCGAGGGTCACTGGTTCAAGTCCAGTACAACCCACCATAATTTTGGTGAACTTGGTCGATGCAGCATCGCGCTCATTCTTACCAAGGCAAGTTTTCTGACTTAAGGTCAGTACAACTCATCATTAATTCGGTGAAAAGACAGCATAGTCATTCACATTTGAAACAGCGTATTGGGTTGTTAGCTCAGTTGGGAGAGCATCGCCCTTACAAGGCGAGGGTCACTGGTTCAAGTCCAGTACAACCCACCATAATTTAAGTGGTCTATTTAGATTAAAAATTATGGCTCAATACGCACAAAGCAGAATAAACAAGTTCTGGGTTGTTAGCTCAGTTGGGAGAGCATCGCCCTTACAAGGCGAGGGTCACTGGTTCAAGTCCAGTACAACCCACCATTAATTGGTGAACTTTGGTCGATGCAGCATCGCGCTCATTCTTACCAAGGCAAGGGGCTGATTTAAAGTCAGTACAACCCACCATAACTTTGAATGCTGCTGTAAATTTAAGATGGGTTGTTAGCTCAGTTGGGAGAGCATCGCCCTTACAAGGCGAGGGTCACTGGTTCAAGTCCAGTACAACCCACCATCTTAATAAAAAATAATACTCTGGGTTGTTAGCTCAGTTGGGAGAGCATCGCCCTTACAAGGCGAGGGTCACTGGTTCAAGTCCAGTACAACCCACCATTTCTTCGGAAATACAGAGTATATACCTGCATCTATGCATGGGTTGTTAGCTCAGTTGGGAGAGCATCGCCCTTACAAGGCGAGGGTCACTGGTTCAAGTCCAGTACAACCCACCATCATCTAAATTCCTGTTATTTACCGCGTTTACATTGGTCGATGCCACATCGCGCTCATTCCTAATCAAGGCGAGCATTACCAATTCAAGTTCATTACAACCCACCATCATCTAAATTCCTGTTATTTACCTCGTGTTCATTAGTCGATGCCACATCGCACTCATTACTAACCAAGGCGAGCATTACCAATTCAAGTTCATTACAACCCACCATCATCTAAATTCCTGCTATTTACCGCGTTTACATTGGTCGATGCCACATCGCACTCATTCCTAATCAAGGCGAGCATTACCAATTCAAGTTCATTACAACCCACCATCATCTAAATCCCTGTTATTTACCTCGTGTACATTGGTCGATGCCACATCGCACTCATTCCTAACCAAGGCGAGCATTACCCAATCAAGTTCATTACAACCCACCATTATCTAAATTCTTATTATTTTTCTCGTATACTTCAGTCAATTCAGCACTGGACTCGTTCTAACAATGTCCCCCCCTACTTTCTATGCATTCTTAGCAAGCTTTTTAATCCTTATGTTTCAAAAGAAAAAATAAACGTCTAGACTAAAAGCATGCAGAATTTATTCCTTTATCCTTTACTCTATGCCTGTTCAACCCTTTGTAAATGCAAAAATTTTGATCGTGGAAGAACAGCAGCTAGCGCTGAGCTACATTAAGCAGTCGCTAGACCAGCTGGCCTACAAAAACGTCCAGTTTGCCGAAAACGCCCAGCTGGCAAAGGAAAGTTGTATCCATCATAAATTCGATTTAATTATTTGCTCGTTTGATCTGAGTAAACGTCAGAATGGGTATCAGCTATACGAGGAGCTGCTTAAAAAACGCCTGATCCGCCAAAGCACCGGGTTTATTTTCACCTCCGCAGAAACCAGTCCAGAATTAGTTCACAGTATCGTTGAGTTGCAACCAGATGACTTCCTGGTGAAGCCTTTTAGCATAAAGGAGCTTAAAGCGCGTATTGAGCGAGTGTTAAAGCGTAAACGTAGCCTTAAGGCGCTCTATAACTTGATTGACGACGAGAATTACTCTAAAGCGCTCAAACTCATTAACTCTGAACTTGAGAGCGGTGAGCACGCTTACAGCCCGATATTACTAAAGCTTAAAGGCGAGACCCTGTTAAAACTTAAGCAGTTTGACGAAACCAAGCAATTCTATCGCTCCGTACTTGAGCTGCAAAAGTTTACCTGGGCCAAACTCGGTTTAGTCGAAACTCTGATAGCAAATAATGAAGACATCATGGCGCAAAAAATGCTCAAGTCACTGATAGAGAAAAGCGAAACCCGACTTGCCGCATTAGATCTATTGTCTCGCCTGGAACTCAAACTCAACCAATTTGAAGAAGCACAGGAGTCGTTGGTAAAAGCCTCTCAGATTGCACCGCGCAATATTGAGCGTCAGAAGTCTCTCAGTACCGTTGCACGTATTAACCATGATTATGAATGCAGCTACAATGCACAAAAAGAAATCGCTAACTTTGCCCGCTTTTCAATGCATGACAGCCCGGAAGTCTATTTGAATGCAGCCCGAGCTGGCATTGACTTTGCGCTCAGCACAGATCAGCATGACCAGATCACCCGTCTCACCCGACAAACTCAGCAATATCTGAGTGATCTCAAAAAGCAGTTTCCCAATGCCAACAACCAGACTCAAATTGACGTATTAAATGCGCGGCTTCATTATCTGAAAGATGAACATACCAAAGCGCGGCAACTCATGGAACAGTTGGAAGATGAGCCTCAAATACGCTCGGTTGATGCTGCATTAGATAAAGCCAAAGCCTTCCACGAATTGGGGTTTCAGCACAAAGCAGAAGCGTTGTTTGGTCAAATAATTACGCACTGCGAACGCCATCAGCAGCAGAAAGACCCAACCTTAATGCATCTGCTTCAACAACAACAGGATGAACGCAAAAACATCACAATGGGGCCAAAAGAGCTCAATAACCATGCTGTAAAGCAGTTCCAGAAGGGGCAGTTAGACGTGGCGTTAGAAGCGTTCACACAAGCATTCAGAGTGATGCCTAAAAATGCCAGTATCGCACTCAATTTACTGCAGTGTCTGGCTGATGCAACCGGAAAGCAAGCCACCACGTTTAATTCAAATCTGGCAGAAAAATGCTACAAAACACTGAGTGCAGCACAACTTGAGACAGAGCAGCAGGAGCGTTTCGACAAGCTACAAGCCCAGCTGGCAGAGATGAAACTGGACTTTAATGCCTAACGACAAACGCCCCGCCCTGTTAGGTTAGTGGGTGCCTTCTTCGTGTTTTTTCAACGCCAGTGCATTGACACAATAGCGTAAACCACTGGGCTTAGGCCCATCCGGAAAAACATGTCCAAGGTGCGCATCGCAGACATTACAAACAATCTCCACTCTGTCCGTACCATGGGAGCGATCCAGCTGATAAGCGACTGAATCAGCACAATATGGCTGCGTAAATGAGGGCCAGCCTGAGCCGCTATCAAACTTTTCTTCTGCATCAAATAGCAGCTGATCACAACAGGCGCAATGATATTTACCCGGTGAAAATACAGTGCAACTTTGCGAGCTAAACGGACGCTCTGTACCGCGGTTGCGGGTGATATGAAAAACTGAAGGTTCCAGCAATGCCTGCCATTGCATCAGATTTTTTTCGACGCGCCTGGGTGGTTGTGGATTGCCGTTGTCTGCGAACTGCAGAATATCTCGCCAAGTTAACATGTCTCTTTCTCCGCTTGATGTAGGGTTACTCCATATTGGCAAACACATGAGATTTGTCTTATTGTTATAGAGTCACACAGCCAGTCCGGATCAGACTAGCGTGTTATTTTTACGCCAATATGAAAGCCACGATCGCCCTAATGTTTAGTTGTTAGCCCGTCAGCGTCAAGTCAATTATTTTCAGGTTCAGGCCAATCCCCAAAAAAACACGTTAAGTATCGGCTTTTGAGCAAATATAAAATTACCCAAGACACCAACACTGCTTGAATGGCCAGATAGAAAGAAAACTGATACTGCGCCTGAACAATTTGCATCCCCAGCCAGGCCAGGTCGAGACAGGCTGCCAGCAGCAGTGGCCAGCGCATATGACGCCAAAAGCTGGCGAGTTTGGGAGAACTTGTTGGCCTGCGCAATGAAAACAGCACAGTCGGGATCAGTGCCAGACTCGCTATCATCACTGCCACAAAGAAGTGCTGCTTTGAATGAAAAAACAATGACATGAGATCAAGATCAGGACGCCATGTGAGGGCTGAAACCAGCCACAGAAAAAAGGGCCTGAGCAACACCAACAAAGTCAGATTAAACCCTACAGGCGTGCGATATACCCCATATTTATCCCAATACTCGGGCCCATACCCCGCCTGTAACTTGCTCATACCACTTCTCTCATTCTGTGGCAGGCTAGCAGCCTGCCTGTTAATTACCCCTGATGTGAATCAAGCAGTGCAATCAGCGCCGCTTCATCGAGGATATCAATCCCGAGGTCCTGCGCCTTAGTCAGCTTAGAACCCGCTTTTTCGCCTGCAACGAGCGCATGGGTATTCTTTGACACGCTGCCTGATACTTTGGCACCCAGCGCCTGCAATCGTGCCTTAGCATCATTGCGGTTTAACTGACTCAAAGTACCTGTCAGAACGTATGTTAAACCAGCAAGCGGTTGCTCACTTTCTTCCTTCGCCGCAATTTCAGGCCAATGCAGCCCCTGTTCAAGCAGGTCGCTCACCACCTTCTGATTGTGAGGCTCAGAGAAGAACGCATGAATATGCTGGGCAACCACAACGCCAACATCGCTGACTTCCTGTAGACTCTCAATGGAGGCATTCATCACGTTTTCAAGCGTCAGATAATGATTCGCCAGGTTTTGTGCTGTGGCCTCGCCCACTTCACGGATCCCAAGTGCGTACATAAACTTGGCCAGAGTCGTTTGTTTAGCTGCCTGCAATGCCGCAACCAAATTTTTGGCTGATTTCGGGCCCATACGCTCCAGCGACTCGAAGTGCCCCTGACGTAATATGAATAATTCAGCTGGCGTCGTGATCAACTCGCGCTCAACCAGCTGCTCAACAATCTTGTCACCCAGTCCATCGATGTCCAGCGCCTTACGCGAAGAAAAGTGTTTAATCGCTTCTTTGCGTTGTGCACGGCACACTAAGCCACCAGTACAACGCGCAACCGCTTCACCTTCTACCCGCTCTACATGGGAATCACACACCGGGCAGGTAGCCGGGAAAGTAATCTCACGGGCATCCGCAGGCCTTTTTTCCAGCACCACCTGGGTGATCTGCGGGATCACGTCCCCGGCACGTCGAATGATGACAGTATCACCGACTTTTACGCCCAAACGTTCGATTTCATCCCGATTATGTAACGTCGCATTAGACACTGTGACACCACCGACAAATACGGGCTCAAGCCGAGCTACGGGTGTAATGGCTCCGGTACGACCGACCTGAAACTCGACATCCAGTAATTGAGTTAATTCCTCTTGTGCAGGGAATTTAAACGCAATGGCCCAGCGCGGCGCACGTGCGACAAAACCGAGCTGCTCCTGAAATGGCTTATGGTCGACCTTGATCACCACACCATCTATTTCGTAAGGCAGCGCATCACGCTCAGCCATGATGGCCTCGTAATACTGATAAGCCGCACTGGCGCCCGTCACCCGCTTTGTTTGCGGGCACATTGGCAAACCCCACTCTTTTAACTGTTGTAGCTGAGCATAGTGAGTATCAGCCAGCTCGGCCCCCTGCACAACACCCATTGAATAGGCGTAAAACATCAGTGGCCGTTTAGCAGTAATTTTAGGATCCAGCTGGCGCAGGCTTCCCGCTGCGGCATTACGTGGATTAGCAAAGGTTTTTTCGTCCCGTTTCGCTGCGGTTTCATTCAGGCGAGCAAACCCCGCTTTGTCCATAAAGACTTCGCCACGTACTTCCAGCTCCGCGGGAATATCATCGCCACGCAGGCGCAATGGAATATTGCGGATGGTCTTGACGTTCTCGGTGATATTTTCACCCACCTGGCCATCACCACGTGTTGCTGCCTGAACCAGCACACCATCCCGATAAAGAATAGAGACAGCCAGACCGTCCAGCTTAGGTTCACAACAGAAATCCAATTCTTCGTTGTGCAGCAGGCGTTCTTTGATACGGCGATTAAAAGCAGTGAATTCAGCTTCATCAAACGCGTTATCGAGCGACAGCATAGGGACCTGATGGGTGACCTGCTCAAATTTACTCAGCGCCGCACCGCCTACTTTCTGAGACGGTGAGTCCGGGGTTACATAGTCAGGGTGCTGAGTTTCCAGCTCAATCAGGGCACGCATTACACGGTCATATTCTGCATCGGGTACCGTTGGTTGATCCAAGACATAGTATTGGTAATTATAGACTTCCAATTGCTGTCTTAATTCTTTGATTTGTTTGCTGATAGTTTCTGACATTACAACCTCTTAATAACACAAAAAGCCACGGACCCGGGTCCGTGGCTCTGTCGCGTCTGAGCCCGAAGGCAGCTTTAACGCTTATACGGTATATTCTCGTACCTTTTCTACATAGGCACGGGTGGTATTCACAGTGAGTGGCTCTCGATTGCTGTCCAGCACACTGGCACCAAATTCATCGGCGAGTTTCTTCGCGGCACTGTGTAGCATATTGAACGCAGCCATGCTGTCCCCCTCACAAGGCAAGGTCATAAACAGACTCACGCCACCTGTGCTGAACTGTTCCATATTGTCGATATCGAAGGTGCCTGGATTGTACATATTGACCAAACGGAACAAGACCGGACCATTACCTGATGATTCAACATGACGATTAAAAAAACCTTCATCAGAGTACTTAAAGCCCAGGCTCAATACGCAAGGTAGCAACTTAGAGCCGGCCATGGTTAGCCCTTCAGGCATATCAATATGCAGAATAATAAACTCCTGCGGCGCCATTTCCTGCGGTGATTCCTGCTGCTCAGTCTCCGCTTGCTCGGTCGCTTCGGTATCGGCTTCAGCAGAGGCCGGTTGCTTATCCTCATCAACCGCAGAAAAGCTCATTTCGCCCAGCTGAGGCTCTTCTTCGCGTTGTGGCTGAGGGACCGTTTCCGGTTTTTTTGCGGGTGCGGGGCTATCGGTGTCCTGGTTCTCTTTTTTTCTCACCGACCATAAGCCATGTATCAATAATCCACCAATGATCAGTGCACTGATCACGATTAATGCCCATCTTAATTCTGTGGCCATTGCTCACCTTTACTTATTATGCATGCGCCATTTGCACTGCTTGTTCTATATCTACGGCAACCATACGTGAAACTCCGGGTTCCGCCATGGTCACCCCCGTCAGCCGGCCTGCCATTTCCATTGCGACCTTATTGTGGCTGATGTATATAAACTGCACCGTTTGCGACATTTCTTCGACCAGTCGGCAGAAGCGTCCTACGTTCGCATCGTCCAGCGGTGCATCTACTTCATCCAGCATACAAAATGGGGCCGGATTTAGTCTAAATATTGAAAATACCAATGATAATGCGGTCAGGGCTTTTTCTCCACCACTTAACAGATGAATTGTCGAGTTTTTCTTACCCGGCGGTCTTGCCATTATGGTGACACCACTTTCTAACAAGTCATCACTGGTCAGTTCCAGATAGGCGCTACCACCGCCAAACACCTTGGGAAACAGTTCCGCCAGGTCCTGATTAACCTGATCAAAGGTCGTTTTAAAACGGCTACGCGTCTCACGGTCAATCTTACGAATAGCCCCTTCAAGCGTTTCCAGCGCGGCACTGAGATCGTCCAGCTGCTCGTCAAGATACCGTTTGCGTTGCTGGGCTTCATCAAATTCTTCAATCGCGGCGAGGTTCACCGCCCCCAACAGACTCAGCTGCTGGGCAATGCGAGTCAGTTTACCCTGATGACTGCTGGCCTGTGCCTCTTCAGGTAACTGAGCCAAAACGTCTTTGAGTGTCTGACGCAGCTCTGTCAATGGCTCAAGCACGGCCTGTGCCTTCACCATTAAACTTTGTTCCTGTAAAGCTAACTGCTGACGTTGCTCTTTGAGTTTAGTGCTCTGTGCCTGAGCATCTTTCAGCGCCAGCTGTTTATCACTCAGTTGCTGCTTTGCTTCATCCAGTTTTGCCGCGCCATCCTGTAATGCTTGCTCCAGCTCGGTATGGCGGATCAACAATTCGGTTTGCTGTTGCTCCAGCTCGACACCGGGCTCTTCACAGCTGTGTAATTGTTGCTGCACTTGCGCAAGTGATTCTGTGCCCTGCGTCAGGGCCTGGGCAAGGTGGCTGAGTTTAGTCTGGCCAAGCTGCACATCACTTTCAACCTGCTGGAGTTTCAGTTTCGCCTGATGATACTGCTGTTGAATGTCACGTTGTTGTTGCTGTTGATGAAGCTGTGCCCGCTTGAGTGTATCCAGTGATTCGCTCGCCTGATCCATCTGTTGCTGCTGTAATTCCTGCGCTTCTTCTGCCTGCCACAAAATTTGCTCGCTTTCTTCGAGCTGTGCCACCAGCAGTTCGCTCTGCTCAGCCAATTCATGTTGATTGCTTTCTAGCTGATGGCTTTGTTGTTCCCAGTTGGCTTGCTGAGCCACCAGCATGTCCACTCGAGTCTGGCTGCTGGCGACCTGTTTGGCCGCTTCATGAACAGCCTGTTTATTGGTTTCAAGCTGCTCGGCACATTGCACCGCTGACGCTTCCAGTGGCCCAAGCGCAGCTTCCAGTTCGCTAAGCCGCGCTTCAATCTCCGGCAATGCCGCCTGATGGGCACGCAGCTCGCTATAATGAGCCAGCAAATTCTCCGACTGCGTATCTGTCTCTTGCGCCCGCCAGTTATGCCCATACAAGTTGCCTTCATCATCAATGGCGGCAAAAAACGCTGTGTGTGCGCTAAAGTGACGCGCCTCACCGAGCCACTCAATTTGATTGAGAAACTCGGGGTAAACGTCTGAATGGACTAACATCGCCACACTGTTCGGGGTTTTCTCTCTTTTTGTACTGGCCCAGATCCGGTTGACATAGTCTTGTTCTGTGATCCGCAGCGAGCCCAGCCCCAGCATCGCACGTTCCACAACCTGTTCGCGGCCTGATTCGGCCCTTAAAGCACTGAGCAAAGGCACACCGGGGGCATCTTCACTGTCACTTTGCTGAGCATGGGTGAGTTTTTCCAGCGCCTGCACCTGAGCCTGAACCTGCCCAAGTTTGACCTGCTGCGTCTGAACCTGTTGCCGTAGCGCCGCTTTTGCCTCGTTCAAACGGTGTAGCTCGGCACTCAGACGCTGGTTTTCCTGCTGTGAGATGGCCATAGCATGCACCAACTCCTGATGCGCTTTTTGTTGCAGTGCTAATGCCTCAGCCGGGTTTTGTGTACCATGCTGCGCCAACTGCTGTGCCAATTGCGCTTGTTGCTGCGTCAAGTGCTGTTGTTGCTGAGTTAAACGTTGCAACGCTAACTGACATTGCTGAGCATGCTGTCGTGCCTGCTCAAGTACCTGCTGATTCTGCTGATTAGCCGCTTCTGATGCTTGCAGCTGCTGGATTTTTTCTTCGTTTAATATTTCTGCTTCAGCCAGCTTCTCAGCACTTATCTGCGCAGCCTCCTGATGTATCTCAGCTTGCTCGGCTAATTCTGCACAATGTTGTTGTTGCTGTTCATATAACGCCTGAGCCTGGGCAATCTCTTCGTTCAACTGTGCTTGTTTATCCTCTAAGTCACGGCGTTTTTCGCTCAGATAGATTTTCTGCTGCTCCAGGCGGGTTAACTGAGTTTGGGTGGTATGAAGCTGCTGTTGTAATTCCGATTGCGCCTCGCTGAAGTGGGTAACTTGTTGCTCACACGTGGCCAGCACATCATCATGACCACCATGGGCTTGCTCCAAAAAGGTCAATTGCTCATTCAGTTTAGTGATCTGAATGGTTTTTTCCTGCTGTCTGGCATGTAACTCCTGCCACTTTAACACCGCCAGCTGGCCTTTCAGAGTCCGCTCCTGTGCCTTTAGGTCTCGATACTGACGAGCCGCATCGGCCTGTTTAGACAGCCGGTCAAGCTGATTTTGCAGCTCCTGACGCATATCCAGCAAACGTTCCAGATTCTCTCGAGTACTTTTGATCCGAGTCTGCGTTTCCCGACGACGCTCTTTGTATTTGGAGACACCGGCGGCCTCCTCCAAAAAGATACGCAGCTCTTGCGGCTTACTCTCGATAAGTCGCGAAATCATCCCCTGCTCGATAATTGCATAACTGCGCGGGCCAAGGCCGGTGCCAAGAAAGATGTCAGTGATGTCGCGTTTACGGCATTTACTGCCATTGAGGAAATACAGTGACTGGCCATCTCGGGTTACCAGACGCTTGATCGCCACCTGTGTCCTATCGGCCATAGAACCTGGCAGACGCCCTTGAGTATTGTCGAAAAGCAGCTCTACCGAAGCCTGAGACACAGGCTTGCGATGAGTTGAGCCATTAAAGATAACGTCCGTCATGGCATCGCCGCGGAGGTTTTTTGCGGAGCTTTCACCCAGCACCCAGCGTACGGCGTCAATGACATTAGACTTGCCACACCCATTAGGGCCAACAACACAAGTCATCGGCTCTGGAAAGGGAATTTTGGTCGGCTCAACAAAGGATTTGAAGCCGGCCAGTTTGATGCTGCTCAGACGCATATAAACAATAGCTTAAGTGCAAACACAAGAGTTCAAGGTCACACCACCTTAGCTGTGGCGTTTAATGTTATCAAGAATGATCCCCGTCGCCATCGCCACGTTTAGTGACTCTGCACCACCAAATGCCGGGATGGTTATGGGCTGATTAATATGCTGTGCCACTGCATCGCTGATACCATGAGATTCGCTGCCCATCACGAGTATGCCACGCGCAGCAAAAGGCGTCGTATGCACGCTCTCACCTTCTAAAAAAGCCCCATAAACCGGGCCATCATAATCTTGCAGTAAAGCACACAGATCCGTTCTGATCACCGCAACACGCGCGAAAGAACCCATGGTCGCGCTGATCACTTTCGGATTCAGATGGTCCGCACAGTGCTCACTGAGTACAATTTGGCTCAAACCATACCAGTCCGCAACTCGAATAATGGTACCTAGGTTGCCCGGATCTGATACATCATCCAGCGCCAGGATCAACCCTTGCGTGTTCAGCTCTGCCTGTGGCTCAGTCTGGGCAATGGCAATAGCCGCATTGTTGCTGACTAACGTGCTGACCTTACTCAGCTCAGCCTCATCGCACAGCACCACGTCATAACCTTCCAACAAAGCCTGGTTATCGGCAATAAAATCGGCGCTGGCAAAGAGGTGTTTAACCGGCTTACCTGCAATGAGCAACTCCTGGACATTTTTCGCCCCCTGCACCAGGTACAGACCATGTTGTTTGCGATATTTTTTTTGCGCCAGAGCGCGGAGCAGCTTTTGTTGATTTTTCGACAGCATACCTACCTCATTGGTTTACCCGCGAAGTATAACCGCAATGACACAGAAAAGGCAGAGTCATCCATCAGCTTGCTTGCCAAAGTCCCGTTGCGCACCTTAAAATAGGGACTTCTTCATACCTATAAGCTGTATTTATGTCCATTGAACTTCAGGTCATCCTGCTCAACGTCATCATTTTATGTTTGGCCTACTTTGTCATTTACCCCCGCTACGCTGGTAATGATCTGAAAAAGGTCTCTGTTCAGGATTTAATCGCAACCGCCGTCTCACTGGCTATTGTCGGCTCGGTCTACTACGACTCCGGGTTATCGTTTTCTCTGGTCTTGTTCGAGGTCAACTGGGCCTGGTTTACCGTTATTTCCTTTACCCTGATTGAACTACCTTTGTGCTACTGGTACGCCAAACGTCATGGTGTTAAATTTCCAGAGTAATAAAAAAGGCACCCGCAGGTGCCTTGGCGTTAATTTACATTAACTTTAGGAAATAAATCGGTTGGACTATGTTGATTGGGGTTACAACTCACTGTGGTGCAACACAGACACCACAATGTCGTTAAAGTGTTCGGCTGGCCGCAACTGATTAACAGAGCGACCACCAGCCTTGATCAATTCGACCAAATCAAAGTAACCGCAAATCTGACCGGTTTCAGGTGCTGTCACCAATAAGTAATCCAGGCCATGCGCTTCCATGGTCACCAATACATCACCAGCACGCGCGGTACGAAGTTCGGTCAGGCTCACCTGCTTGAGTGTTTTCAATGGCAACATGACATCGGTGGCAACCAGCTCATTGCGTTGACAACCTCGCAACTGGGCTTCTTTTAAAATATGTCGACTCCCCAGCCGGGCTTGCGAAATAATCCCCAGTAATGCGCCATCCTGCGCGACAAACATTGAGGCCACATGGGTTTTGTTGAGCACCAGCGTGGCTTCATCCACACTGGTATCCGGGTCCAGACACACCGAATTCTGACCATCCAGATTATGCATGTATTTTTGTGCCGATACAGACAAGCGATCAAGCCCATTGTTATCAACGTCATTTATCAATGGATTAGCCTGTACAGGCATGTCGGTGGTCACATCAAGCGTATTGAGTCTGTTAAACGTATTCATTATTCACCTCTGTTTCGGGAATCGACCAAGGTGCTCTGCCACTGATAGCAGACAGCGAATCAATCTCAAATAAACAAATCGATTGATGCTTGCCTTTGGCTAAGTATATTCACATTGGTCGTTGTCAGTCGCTTAGTTGTTAAAACAGTAGCGCTGACTTTAAGCACATCACGACACGGCCTGTCAGTCAGGCGTGTACATTCAAATTAAAAATGAGTGGCTTAAACGGCGACAGGTGGGGCTCGGATCCCCTGGTGATAGTGAGTAAACGGATGGTATAAGCTAACGATATCGAGAAAATCACGGACAGGCTGAATGGATTCCTGTTTGGCTGCACTAGGTAAAGGAATATCAAGGTCACTGTCTAGCTTACCTTCGTCCGGATCGGTTAAAAGCTCTGCCAGCTGCGTGGTTTTGACTGACACACTGCTGCCAGCGGCGTTCACTGTCAGTGACACCATCAGACACAATGCTAATAACCAAAAACGCGATTGCATGGGCAAACTCCCTCAGGACGATATTTTCAATGTATAGGCAAGCAGATGCTGTTTCAACCAGCAAAGTGCAATAATCTGCAAATTAATTGTACCCCGGGCCTGCCAAAGCCCTTGGCAAAACCACCATCTACTCAAAAAACTGACTAAAACACAATAAGATGGCAAAGCATGCACAATTTGTTACTGATTAGACTGCCATTTTTATGTTGCCCGGATTTATAATGAAGGCAGAACTTTCAGTACAGAGGTATCTCAATGCAACTTACCAAGGGGATGGAATATTTTGTCGCGGGCTTTTCATTGTTGAGCCAAAAAGGGCTTAAACGTTTTGTGTTTATTCCACTACTTATCAATGTGATGTTGTTTGGCGGCTCATTGTTTTTCCTATATGACTGGCTGACACAAGGCTTTGCTTATCTCAATGATTTGTTACCTGACTGGCTCAGCTGGCTGGAATGGTTAATGTGGCCCATTGCCGTACTAGTGATTTTATTCAGCTACAGTTTGGTATTTTCTGTGATCACTAACTTTATCGCTGCGCCATTCAATGGCTTGCTTTCTGAGAAGGTCGAGCTGTTTCTGACCGGGCAAAAAATTAACGATGATGGCTTTGCCGATTTGGTAAAAGATGTGCCACGTATGCTGGGGCGCGAATGGAGCAAGCTGGTTTACTACCTGCCGCGTGCCATTGGCTTTTTCATCCTGTTGTGGATGCTGCCGCTGATTGGCCAGATACTTTGGGTGTTATTTTCGTGCTGGATGTACAATGTGCAGTATAACGACTACCCGTTTGATAATCATAAAATCTCTTTCAAAGAGATGAAGGATACCTTAAAAGCGCATCAGGGCCTGTCATATGGCTTTGGCTTTGCTGTCATGGTGCTGACCAGCATTCCAATAGTGAATCTGATTGTGATGCCGGCCGCGGTGTGCGGGGCCACGAAATTGTGGGTCGAGAATTATCGCCCTAAATATCGCAATTAACTCTCTGCACTTTCTTCCCGGGCAACATCAGCTGCTCGGGAGACTAACTTACTTTTTCTCCTAACGGCAAACTCACCGTCACCTCAGTGCCGCGTTGCTCATCGGTATTAAACGCTATCTGTCCATGCTGCGCTTCGGCAAGTAATTTGGCGGTGTAAGTGCCTACCCCTGCTCTGTCAGGCTTACCAAAGGTCACAAACTTGTCGAAGAAACGCGTTCTGACGCCGTCCGGTATGGGGTCTGGATTTTGAATGATCACCGTGAGTTGCTGCTCCGCTGGCTGCGCACTGATGGTCACCAGGGGCTTAGCATTCACAGCCTCCAACGCGTTAGTGATGAGGTTATGAAATAAGGTATAACACAGCGCTGGCTCACCAAAAAACATGAGATCTTTAGACACCACGGTACGTAACTGAACTTTGTGTTCTTCTACCAACGGGGCTAAATCTTCCAGCACGGATTCAATCACTTTGTGCAGGGGGTGATTGAGCGGGTTGAGCCGATACTCATTCGCTTCGATTTTTGCCAGCGCTGACATACTGTCCATGGCATGTTGGAGACGCAAACAACTATGTTGAATATAGCTCAGATACCGCTTTGCTCGCTCCGGATCTTTAATGTGCCGTGCAAGCAGTGCCGTTGAGCTACGAATATCCGACACCGGTTTTGCAAGGTTTGTTTGGGTCAGGCTGTCAAACTCGTCCCGCAGCCTGGCATTATCCAGCATCGCATCTATCTGTGCACGCATCAGGCGATTCGATTCAATATTACGGCAATGGGCTCGTACCCGAGACTTCACCACTGATGGGTTGGCCGGTTTAGTAATGTAATCGACCGCGCCAAGCTCAAGCCCCCGCACAACGTGCTCGGTTTGTTCCAGCGCGGTTAAAAAAATCACGGTAATATGCTGAGTATGTGGGTCGTCTTTGAGGCGACGGCATACTTCCAGCCCATCCATACCCGGCATCATAATATCCAGTAAGACCAAGTCGGGTTGCGGTTCTGCAGCGCAGATCTGCAAGGCTTTTGCACCACTCAGCGCTGCTTTGACCTTGTACTCTTTACGCAGCACATCACCAATAATTTTGATATTGTCTGCGACATCATCAACCACCAGCACCTGAATGGGCTGCTCCACAACTGCTTCTTCTTCGCCCATTTCTCCATGGTAGGGCCGAACAGGTTTATTCAGCGCCCTGCGCAGCCGTTCTAACATGATTTTACTGGAAAAAGGCTTTACCACATATTCAGACACACCACATTTAATGGCCTGTAGCACCTGAGATTGCTGTATAGAGGTGGCAGTCATGACAAACGGGATGGCTGCCGTACGCGGGTTTTTCCGCACTTCTTTTAATAAGTCGATCCCCGCCAGCTTGGGCAGCATCCAGTCGGCGATAATGAGGTGAATATCCTGATATTGCAACTTATCGAGGGCATCGGCACCATTGGGGCTCTGTAACACATTGACCCGCCCAAGACCGGTCACAATATTAGCCACCATAGAGCGAATGGTCTCGTGCGCTTCAACAACCAGGATAGTCATAGTGGTTACTGCACTGCCATTGTCCATTCTTCTCTCCTAAAGCCAACTGCCTCCCAATGAGGCCGGCACAGTTAAGGTGTTGCAAGGTCAGAAAATTTATTTGCTGTTATTGTGCACATGTTATTATTATCTGTCTAACATTTGTACAACGAATTAACTGACCAGCCAGCAGGCCAACGCTATGTCCGTCACCTCAGTTTTATGCCCGACCCAAACACTGCGCTACGGTTTTGCACTCACTGTTAGTTTAGCGGTGAAATTGCTCTTGTGTGTGCTCTTCGCTCAAAAAGTACTGGCCACGACACTGAAAATTGAGAATATCGCCACTTATAACGGCTTGAATACCCCGCAGATCTACGCTGTCAGTAAAGATCAGCAGGGGTTTATGTGGTTTGGCAGCGCCGACGGCATTAAACGCTATGATGGCTATCAATTTAGTAACTTTAAACACGACCCGAACGATCCTCATTCACTGTCTGCTGACAGTGTCAGTGTCTTACTATTTGATACCCGTGGCCGTTTATGGGCTGGCACCTGGGGCGGCGGCCTGAATCTGTTTTTAGGCGCTCAGCAAGGGTTTCAGCACTTTCGTTATGATCCGGATAATCCGCAGTCTCTGGGTGCAGACAAAGTACAAGCCCTGTTTGAAAGTGCGGATGGCAACTTGTGGATTGGCACCAATGGCGGCGGTCTTAACCGTCTCAAAGCAAATGGCAGCGGGTTTGAGCGTTTTACCCATGAACCGGGCAACCCAAGCAGCCTGGGTAACAACCGGGTTTGGAGCATAACCGAAGACAATGCGGGCAATATCTGGTGTGGTACCTCAGATGGACTTTACCGGCTTGACCGCCAAAGTGGCCAGTTTAGTGCGTTTAAAGTGGCACCACAGTCACTCGACCATCCGGAGGTCAGGCAGGTCTCCGTTGCCACAGATGGCCGACTGTGGGTAGCCACGCGCACAAGCTTTGGCCACTTTGATCCGGACACGCAGCGCTTTCATACCTATCAGCTCAATGAACACAGCCTGCCGAGCGTATCCAGTCTGTTGCACCATCAAGGTGACATTCTGTTATCGACTTTTGCGGGTATCTATCGCTTCTCACCCATACAGGAAAAGTTCATCCCTACTGCACAGGATGGCAAACTGGCCTTATTGCAAAACCGTGACGTGCGGCAGGTGTTAATTGATCAGACCGGGCTGATGTGGGCCGCAACGCGCTATTCTGGCGTCATTAAAGTATTCCCTCACCCGCCCGCCTTTAAGGCCTGGCATCACTTTCTGGCAGATCAGCAGCTTTCCGGACTATTTAATCAGGTACTGAGTATGGCTCAGGCCATTGAAGGCGGCGTTTGGCTTGGCACCGGTCGCGGTCTGGTCCATTTTGATGGCCATGGACAATTTATCCCGTTTGCTTCGTCTGAGGAGCTGACGGGTGATTATCGGCTCAGAGTACACCACCTCAACCGGGACATTGATGGCCAGCTTTATGCAGGTACCAGTTTTGGGCTGTTTAAAGTCGATGAGCTAACGCGCACTTTGACGCCCTTTCTGCCACCAGGCGTGCGAGAAAACTCCCCCGTCGACTACATTAATTTTGATACTCAGGGATGGCTTTGGCTAATCATTGCCGGTGAACGCAGAGTCACACGCTGGCATCCACCAAGCGGTGAAGTACAGCACTTCTTACCCAATACAGACCCTACTTTTGTGTTGATTGACAGCGATGACCAGGTCTGGGTAGGCAGTGACGGGGATGGTCTGTTTCGCCTGAGCCCGGACTTAACACAAATACAGCACTACCTGCCCGATAACACCCCCACCAGTCTGGATGGTCGCCATATCAATCAGGGTATTCAGAGCGGCCGTAACCTGTGGTTTGCCAGCAATAACGGCATTACCCGTTTCGCACTCGATCAGGGCCAGTTTCGGCGCTTTAGTAATACCACCTCACAAGCCAATTTTGCGGTGAAATCCATTGTTGCTGATGAACTGGGACTGTTGTGGCTGGCAACCTCTGGCGGTGTGTTTCAACTTGACCCGCTCAGTGGGATCTTTCATCAGTTTACCACCCATGACGGACTGGGTAACAACCACTTCCTGGCACGCTCATTTGTGACCTTTGATGAACAGATCCTGTTTGGCAGCATAGATGGCATTACCGGATTTAATCCGCTTACTGTCTATGTCAATATCTCACCGCCACCGCTGGTCTTCACGCATGCCGATTTGGATGGCGAACGGCTGGACAAACTTGATACCGGCATTGAATTTACCCATAGAAACAGAAATCTGGCCGTGTATTTCGCCGCACTGGATTACCATGCGACTGAAGATAACCGCTACCGCTATAAGTTATTGGGACACGATGCCGACTGGAGTGCAATCACAGATACGCCACGCGCCAATTATCGGTCGCTGCCACCCGGAGAGTACGTGTTACAAGTGTTAGGCAGTAATAATCATGGTGTGTGGAATGACACGCCGATTGGGCTACAGATCATTTCGCTGCCAGCCTGGTATGAAACCTTGTGGTTTAAAGTACTATTGCCTGCAGTGCTCATTATCTCGATCGTCACTATAGTGCACATCCGAGAGCGCAGACTGCGTCTGGCCAGCTTAAAACTGGAACAAAAAGTTGCTCAGCGCACTCAGGACCTGGTGGTACTGGGTGAAGTAGGTAAAGAAGTCGCCGCAACCTATGACATGAAGGTCATTTGCGAAACCATCTATCAACACTTAAAGCAAACCTTACCCTGTGAGTTTTGCGCAGTAGGTATTTACCACCGCGACCAGCAGTATATTGATTACATCTATGCCGTGCAGGATGATGAACCGTTTTCAGCCTTGATCAGCAAGCTCACCACCAGCCGCGGTGCCGACGTGTATTGTGTCAAAGAAGCTACCCAAGTGTATGCGGCCTGCCCTCAGGACTGGCAGAAACTGGCGCTGGATGCCGCAGACAATCTCCACGGTGACGCCACACAAAGTGTTTTTTGTGCCCCGTTGGTGGTCGACGGTGAGGTGCTGGGCGTATTTACCCTGCAATTTAACCATGAGCATGCGCTCACCCGCGCGCAACGGGCGATATTACGGGTGGTGGCCAACCACCTTGCCGTCGCCCTGGCCAATTCCTTGTCCTATGGCGAACTCAAAGAAGCAGAACAACGGCTGGAACTGGCAATGTCTGGCGCCAACGCCGGAACCTGGGAGTGGGATATCAGCAGTGGCCAGCTGATCACCAATGAGGTCTGGTCAGAAATGCTGGGCTACCAGTGTGATGAGCTTGAGCAACGCTATGGCCCCAGTATTGCCCGCTGGCACCAACTCATTCACCCCGACGACTTGAGTGCCACCGAAGACGCGTTACTGGTCCATGCGCGGGGCGAAAGCGATACCTTTCGCCATGAAATGCGGATGAAATGTGCCGATGGCAGTTGGAAATGGATCCTCAGTATTGGCCGCAGTGTGGTGGCCAAACATGGTCCAGGTGGCAAGGAAGTATTTGGGATCCACATGGATATCAGCGACGCCAAAGCGCTACAGGTAGCTCTGCAAAAAGCCAAAGATAAAGCGGAAAGTGCCACTCAGGCTAAATCTGACTTTTTATCAAATATGTCGCATGAGATCCGCACCCCCATGAACGCCATCATTGGTATGAGTTACCTGGCACTGCAAACGGCTTTGAATCGTCAGCAACGCAACTATGTGGAGAAGATCAATCGCAGTGCCGAGTCACTCCTTGGGATCATCAATGATATTCTCGATTTTTCTAAAATTGAGGCTGGCCGGCTGGATATTGAAGCCATCGAGTTTGACCTCGAAGAAACCCTCACTCAGAGCATTGACCTGTTAGCCATCAAAGCCCGGGAAAAAGACATTGAGCTGTGTGTCATGCTGGATCCCGGGATCCCGGCACGCCTGATAGGCGACCCACTGCGGATCTCACAAATATTGTTAAATTTAGGTAGCAATGCCATCAAGTTCACCGATGAAGGCGGTGATGTGATCATTGATGTATCGCCACAGGCAGGCGACAAAGAAACCCTCACACTGGCATTTGCGGTCATAGACACCGGCATTGGTATGACCGAGGAGCAACAGCAAAAACTGTTTAAATCCTTCAGCCAGGCGGATACTTCAACAACCCGTAAATATGGTGGAACCGGTCTGGGGCTCGCCATCTGTAAAAAGCTGGTGGAGCTGATGGGCGGTCAGATCAGCTGCCAGAGTATTGCCGGTGAAGGCAGTACTTTTGCGTTTGAGATTGTGGTGCAACTGTGTGACTGCAACAACGCAACTTTGCCGGCACTGTCCGTGCAGCATGCCATCATTGTCGATGACAATCAGTATGCTGCGGCGACCCTGAAACGCTACCTGCACGCCTTTGAGATCAGCGCAGAGCCTGTCAGCAAAGACTGCCTCAACGAGGATGCAGAAGCTTTGGTGAACGCCCAATTCATTCTGGCAGACAGCCGCTGTGTGGATGCCTTACCCGACCCGCTGCGCGCAAAACTGCCCATTGTGCTGTTGAATCATAACGGAGATAGCACAGAAGCCGATGTCAGCTATACCCTATCAAAACCAGTTTTCCCCAAGCCGCTTGCCGCCTGCCTGCTCAGTCTGTTCGGCGACCCAAGTACCTACGAGCAACACGATACAACCACTGATGAACAGCCCGATTCTGTCGCTGGCGCTCACTTACTGCTGGTAGAGGACAATGACCTAAATCAGGAGCTGGCCATTGCCTTACTGGAAAAAAATGGCATTCGGGTTGATGTCGCCGAACATGGTCAGCTGGCACTAGAAATGCTGCAACAGCGTGATTACGACGGCGTGCTCATGGACTGCCAGATGCCAGTGATGGATGGCTACAGCGCGACCGAAGCTATCCGTCAACAGCCAAGATGGCAGAACCTGCCAGTCATTGCTATGACCGCCAGTGTGATGCTCGATAATCGTCAAAAGGCGCTGGAATGTGGCATGAATGACATCATTGAAAAACCCCTGAATCCACGCAAAATGTTCGCCACACTCGCTCGCTGGATAACCCCAGCACAGCCAACGAATATATCCACCAGCAGCGAACGTCTGCCTTCAGTAAAACCAGATGAACCAGGGAACTTATCGACGATTACCGGGCTGGATACCCAGGCAGGACTCGCCATCAGTGAAGGCGACATAGCCCTGTACAAAAAGCTGCTGATGCGCTTTTGTGACAAACAGACTCAATTTGCACACGCCTTCGCCGAGGCGCAAGCGCAGACAGATGTCGATCCAAAGGGGCCGATGCGGTGTGCCCATACGCTCAAAGGCAGCGCTGGAAATATTGGGGCGGTTCAGGTGGCGCAGCTGGCCGCTGAATTAGAAACCGCCTGTGCTAACAATGCTCCTATACAATCCGCATTGGATGAGCTATTGATCAGCCTGACGGCGCTTATTGATGCACTTAAGCTGTCATTGAATGAGCAGCAAGCCCGTGAACACAGCAGCGAAACAAGCCTCCCAGCAAACGCACATCAGGATATTGATATCGCGGCCTTACTCGCAGAGCTCAAAGGCATGATCAGTGATTCTGATATGGATGCCAGCGACCGGGCTGAAACGCTGCTTGAGGCGCTCAGCGGGACCCCTCGGCAAGCGTTGGCAGAACAACTGTTTACCCAGATTGAGGATTTTGATTTTGATGGTGCAGGTGAGACTTTGTCGCAGCTAGCATCCTCACTGGACGCCTGAGCCGATGACGTTCTTTACCTGCACTAAAGTCAGGTTTTCACTTACTTCAGGTGCTTCAAAATACTGGCTGACCTGATAAAACACCGCTTCGTTATCAAACTGTGCTCGCGCTGGCTGTTCAATACGGCGCTTGGCCAATTGTGCCAGGCACTGTGTATCACTGACATCCAGGTAGTAAAGCTGATGTTCGGCCTGTACCGCTTCACTCAGCTCAACAAACCAGGCGCGTTGTCGCCGGGTATTAGCCGGAAAATCCATTACCACGTTCAGACCTAGTTGCAACAGGCTTTGTACATGGGCTTTGATAAAAGGTTTGATTAACTGAGATTTCTCGATGTAATCATCAAAGGTATTGATTTGGCCCGGGTAATGCGCCGCCAGCCAGTCATCCTCAGACAGCACCACTGCCTGATGCTCCTGAGCCAGCTGGCGCGACAGGGTGGATTTACCAGCCCCCATCTTGCCGCATAAATAATAGAGTGTGCCACGTGATATCATAGATTCTTCCTTAAATAATATAAAATCGAAAGCCTGAGTGTCAGCGCTTTTGCTTGCCCAGTCAATGTCTCACCCTCAACAGGAGTCGATAAGTCATGGCCTTTGGATTACCAAACGACAAAGTACCTGTAGATTTGTAAGACTAAATTAAGTAAAAGATCTTGGATACGACTTCATATGGAATATTATAAGTACTCTTTTGCAGGGATCGGCCATGGGCCTGCGTATACAATCAGGACTAATACGAAATGCCAGTCAATATATCTGAAAAACAATGGAATGACGCAATTCAAAACAGTGAAGCGGGCCCTGATTTAATCTATGCGAAATCTGTGTTTTTTAACCAGCCTGAGCGAAAGATAATAACGCGGTTTCAAATCAATTTTATTGAGCGTACAGATGAGCTCAGGTTTATGCCAGCCAATTTAATGATGGCCTATTTACCCTATTTTGTTCGCTTTATCGTCACATGCAGACACGACGAATTTGATAAATCAGCAATAGCAAATTGTTTTTTCTCCTTACTGGAGGGCAAGCTAAGTGACGATACAATCAACACCATAGAACTCTTACACAAAAGTAAAGATGCGTTACTTTTTATCTCGAACAGACTGGATGAATTTAATACCGACCCCGATATCTACGGTAATTTACAACCTCGGCTGCACCATTTAATCACGCTGCTCGATCAAAAGGCTTAATATCAGAGGCCGTTTTTCGTTTTATGAGTGGCAATTTGCTAAGAGTGGAACAGGCGACAATCAACAAGACTGCCGCCGAACAGAACTTAGCTGTAGAGGTTTTGCGGTACTTTCAGTACCTGAATGTGCACGGTCACTTCTTCGCGGTCGTGATAGAGGTGTTTGGCCTGTAGCTCATAGCCTACGCCGTACTTTTTCAGCTCATCACGGATCAGCGTCAAACATTCGTAGACGGTATCAAAGCGCTTTTTCATTGGCAGCTTAAGGTTGAAGATAAGCTCGCGAACAAAACCATTCACTATCCAGTCGACCATCAACTCGCTGACGCGGGTTGGTTTTTCAACCATATCACACACCAGCCAGTCGATGTTGCGCTTTTCTGGACGATATTTAAAGCCGTCTTCGCGGAAGTGTTTTACCTGCCCGGTTTCCATCAAATCATCGTTCATCGGTCCATTGTCGATTGCCGCCACAAATAACCCACGGCGCACCAATTGATAGGTCCAGCCACCCGGGCAAGCGCCCAAATCTACGCCACGCATACCAGAGCGGACTCGGTCTGGCTCGTTTTCTTTACCGACAAAAACGTTGAACGCTTCATCCAGCTTGAGCGTTGAGCGACTGGGGGCATCGGCCGGCATTTTAAGCCTGGGGATCCCCATAAAGAAAGGCGAGTTGTTGTTACTAAATGAGTAACCAACATAGGCAGTATCGTTAGCCAGAAACAGCACATGTAGGACTGGCTTATGGGCTTTGTGGTCGCGGGTCAGCTTATTTTGCTTCTCCAGCGCTTTGGCAAGTGGCGTCGAAAACTTCTTACAGAACTTCGACAACTCCTTGCCTTCATTGGTATCCGGAGTTTCTACCCGCAGATCGCCACACAAAGGAAAATCACCAACCACCTGTTTGATCTCAGACACCCTGTCTTCAACAGGCATTTTGCTTAACAGCACACCAGCAAACCACTGACGGGCAAATACCAGGCTAGAAAAATCAACCTGCTTGAGTAGCAGCTCACTCTGAGCCGGGTCAAAACACTCAAAGGTCACATAGCCTGTATTAGGCTTCGCTTTCACGTAACCGGCAACATTATGTAACGCAGCATGATGCGTAATTTCGGCCGCTGCATCGCTTTCAAAGCCGCTTCGGCAATAAATAACCACACTAGACATAGTGATAAAAAGTCTCTAATCAATTAAAAGGGCTGACGGGCAACCTGAAACAGCAGCCAGGCCCAGCCAAGAATAAAACACAGTCCGCCCAGTGGCGTAATCGGTCCCAGCCACTTAGCGCCGGTCAGCGCCAGCAAATACAAACTGCCGCTGAAAAGGACAATCCCGGTCGCAAATAAATACCCCGACAGCTGAACTTTCACGCCCCACTTCAACAGCAGGGCCACGGCCAGCAGAGCCAGACCATGCGTCATCTGATATTCAGCGCCGGTTTTAAAAATGCCAATGGCGTAGTCACTCAAACGGCTTTTCAGACCGTGGGCAGCAAAAGCCCCCAGCATGACGGATAGCATACAAAATGTTCCACCCAGCAATAAGAATAGCTTAGCCATTGAGTATCTCCGCAATTTTAGCCGCAATGGCCTCAGCTGCCAGTTGGCGGTTTTGCGCTTCTGTCAGGCCACTGGCTTTGCGCGGCTTCAAGGAATGGTCGCCATCTTTAAGCCATACCAGCTCAGGCCAGCTCTGATCTTCAGCTTGCGCTGCCAAAGCACTGACCTCAGCATGATTACCAAAGGTATCACGCTCTCCTTGCAACACCACAAAAGGGCAAGGGATGTCAGCAAAGTGCTCGGTACGTAGTTTCTCTGGTTTGCCCGGTGGGTGAAACGGATAGCCCAACGCAAACACACCCCGTACCTCAATACCCTCTTCACACACCAGCATCGAAGCCATTCGTCCGCCCATCGACTTACCACCAATAAACACAGGTAAGGTATCCAGCTGAGCACTCAGGACATCCCGGTAATGTGACAACAGCTTAGGAGCACGCTCAGGCGGACGACGCTTATCTTGTGCCTTCCCTATCTGCATATAACCAAAGTCAAACAGCCCAACGGTGACCCCCAGAGTACTCAGTCGGGTGGCCATATCCTGCATAAAACCACTGTCCCGGCCAGCGCCCGCGCCATGAGCCAGGACCAACTGCGCCTGAGGTTGCTCAGCGTGGTGCCACTCTATATCAATTTTTACTTCGCTCTGCGTCATTGTTGTTCCTGCTCTACCATTTCCAGCATCCAGTTTTTGAAGGACACAATTTTACCTAATTCAGCCTGCGATTCACGACATACCAGATAGTAGGCATTTTTACTTTCCAGATGGTGACTAAATGGAATGATCAAACGCCCTGCATCCAGATCGGGTTTTGCCAGTACGCTATTGCCCAGCGCGATCCCCTGACCATGCACAGCCGCCTGAGTCACCATCGAAGAATGGCTAAAAATAGGTCCGGTATTGGCAGGGACATTCCGTACTCCTGCGGTTTTGAGCCAGGCTTTCCAGGCACGTCGGGTGGTATCGTGCAACAGGGTATGATTCGCCAGGTCGCTTGGTTGATTAAGCGGCTTAGGACCATTGAGCAATAACGGGCTACACATGGGCACCAGATACTCAGTGTGCAGCTTATGCGTTTGCACCCCACTCCAGCTACCCCGGCCATAATAGATGGCCACGTCCACATCATCCGTTAATGAGTTCTCATCCATGTCCTGCGCTTTTATCCGCACATCAATGTCTGGATGTAGTTCATTAAACAAGCTCAGTCTGGGCACCAGCCACTGAATCGCAAAACTCGGCGTCAGACTAACCGTCAACGAGCCTTTCGCTCCCCGTGCCAGTAATTTTTCTGTGGCATCGATCAGCTGAGAAAACAGCTCTTTTATATCCAGGAAGTAACCCTGCCCTTCTTCCGTTAACAGCAAGGACCTGTTTTTACGTAAGAAGAGTTTAACCCCAAGGTGCTCTTCCAGAATCTTGATCTGGTGACTAATGGCTGCCTGAGTCACAAACAACTCTTCGGCAGCTTTGGTAAAACTCAGATGCCGGGCTGCGGCTTCAAAAGCTTTCAGTGCATTTAATGGGGGTAATCGTCGTGACATGGCACAAATTCCGAACCAGGCTGATAGAAATGGCGGAACACGCTCCGCCTACAATTATCGGGTTACAGATCAGCAGCGCTGGTATCTAACGGAGCAAACCCTTTGACCAGATCGTCCACGGCTTTCATCTGTTGCAGGTAGCCTTCCAGCTTAGCCAGAGGTAAAGCACAAGGGCCGTCACATTTGGCTTCATTTGGATTCGGGTGCGCTTCAATAAACAGGCCCGCCAGGCCCAACGCCATACCACTGCGTGCCAGTTCCGCCGCCTGAGCACGACGCCCATCCGCGGAGTCACTGCGCCCCCCCGGGCGCTGCAACGCATGTGTGGCATCAAAAATCACCGGTGCCATATGCTTCATGTCATCCATCCCCAGCATATCAACCACCAGGTTGTTGTAACCAAAGCTGGTGCCACGCTCACACAGGATCACTTGCTCGTTACCCGCTTCACTCATCTTCTTGATGATATGACGCATCTCGTGCGGCGCCAGAAATTGTGGTTTCTTTACGTTAATAACATTGCCTGTTTTGGCCATTGCCACAACCAAATCGGTTTGACGTGCCAAAAAGGCTGGCAACTGGATCACATCAACGACTTCAGCAACCGGAGCCGCCTGATGCGGCTCATGCACATCAGTGATCAACGGCACATTAAAAGTGCTTTTGATTTCTTCGAAAATTTTAAGCCCTTCTTCCATACCTGGACCACGGTAGGAGTTAATAGAAGAACGATTAGCTTTGTCAAACGAGGCTTTAAACACATAAGGAATGCCCAGCTTGCTGGTCACCTCAACATAGTGCTCAGCAATGCGCATTGCCAAATCACGTGATTCCAGCACATTCATGCCACCAAACAGCACAAAAGGTTTGTCGTTAGCAACTTCGATGTCTGCTACTTTAATAATCTGTGTATTCATTGTCTTTCCTAAAATAGTCGCTAACTGGCAGCGCTAGCTGCCAATCACACGTAAAATTTGTCCGCACAGCCAGGCAGCGTAGGTGCCCAATGCATAGCCCAATACCGCCAACAGCACGCCTACCGGGGCCAGTGCCGGGTGGAATGCTGACGCAACAACGGGGGCCGAGGCCGCACCACCTATGTTGGCTTTGCTGCCAACGGCCACGTAAAACACGGGCGCTTTGATCAGTTTAGCCACCAGAAATAATAGTCCCACATGCACCGCCATCCAGATCAGACCGATCACCACATATTTAGGCGCTTCAACAATTTTGGTGATGTCCATGTGCAAACCTATGGTTGCGACCAGAATGTACAAAAAGCTGCTCCCGACCTTGGAGGCCCCCACAGCCTCGAAGTTACGGGCCTTAGTGAACGACAATGCCAGGCCGATGGTTGTCACCAACACGATAATCCAGAACAACTTTGAATGCAGAGAAAACTTTTTCAGTTCCGGGAAGTTGCTGGCGAAATAAGGGACCAGGAGATCGGCAGCAAAATGCGCCAGACCGGTTGCACCAAAGGCAAAGGCAATCAGCAACATTAAATCTTGCAGTTCCGGACGTCTTGCGTGTTCCGCCTCGAAGGCCTGTACTTTGTTAATCAAACGCTCAATCGATGCCGTATCAGCCCCGGTGCGCGCATCTATTTCTTTGTGTCTGGCGGCCAAAAATAACAGCCCAGCCATCCATAAGTTGGCAACAACAATATCCACGGTCACCATGATGGTAAAGATTTCTCCCCCGGCACCGTAAATTTCTTTCATTGCTACCATGTTGGCACCGCCCCCAATCCAGCTACCGGCCAATGCTGCCATGCCACGCCATACGGCTTCTGGCCCCGCCACGCCAAGCAACTCAGGCATAAATGTAGCAGTGATGAGCAGTGCAATCGGCCCGCCCAGTACGACGCCAACCGTGCCGGTCAGAAACATAATAATCGCGCGTTTACCCAAACCCATAATCGACTTCAGGTCGATACTTAAGGTCAGGAGTACCAAACAAGCTGGCAGTAAAAAATACTTAGCGACCGTATACACGTCGTTGCCACTACCATCGACAATTCCGAAGGTATTCAATAAAGATGGCAGAAAGTAGCACATCAATAAGGCAGGCACATAGCGGTAAAACTTAGCCCAAAACCCGGTTTTCAGATTGGAGGTATAAAATACGAACCCCAGAATGACGGCCAACAGGCCAAGCACTACAGCATTATTGGTAATGAGTACACTACTCTCTTGCATAGGATCTCTCTGTTTCCTTGATTATACAAAAACCGCCTGGGGACCGTGCCAGATCACTGACTGACCCAGAGGTCCCATCATACAGAGTGCGCTGATCTCACTTAATGGAGGATATTATTGTGATCGGCCAGTTCTGCGATTTGATTTTGAATGAGTTCAATGGTTGGATCATCCGGGCACTCATCAACAAAAAACTGCAGGTCATCTTTGGCCATTTTAGGGCAATTAAGTTGGTTCAGCAGGTAGCCTCGGTCACGGCGCTCATAGGGGTCATCGCCCAGAAGCTCCATCAACATCTCCACACAGCTCAGTGCATGACCAAACTTCTCCGCAGCAATAAAGGACCATTTTTGTTGAGCCAGGTAAAGCTTAAAAGCTTCCTCGCCAAATACCAACTCCATGGGTTCCTGCTCTTTGTCGTCGCCGTTTTCCGGGATCACATACCAAGACTGATGGCCGGAGCTTGGGTCGATAATGTACCCTTCTTCGTCACTCAACGCGATGTGAACCAGCACATCACCCTGATTAATGGCCAGGCTTGCGTTCAGACGTGCTCGCTCCAGCAAATGCACCAGAATAAGGGCTAACGCCATACTGGTACCGCTGTGCATTTTAAGCACATAGCACACATTATTGAGCAAGTGTTCAGGCACTTTTTGGTCTGTGCCGCTGAACAACCACTGGGTATAAAACGCATCAAGCAATGCATCTACACACTTGTGCTTGTCATCATTTTGATAACAAATAGCGTCAACGGCCTGCTCCAGTTCAGCGAGCAAACATAGCGTGTGTGAAGTATCCGCTTGAGCATCCCAGTGCGGCTCAGCCCAGATACAACGTAACAAGGCAGGCGTCGAAAAATGATCCGTACTTGTGTCGTGTTCATCGAACCAGATATCAGTCATAAATAACGAACTGTTTTCTACTGTCTATAGTCATAATGGGCTAGTGTAACATTTTTCAACACATTCCCAAGGGGATTTTTATTTTGAGGAAAATTGACGATGTGGGCAGGGAAAGCGGGCAACGCTGCTGCCCGCATGTCTATCAGAGTATCAGCGCATTTTTAGCACTGGCAAGGTAACCAACGGCCAGCAGTGTGACAGTTGCCATGACCAGTGCACCAACCTGCTTAGCTTTTGTTGTAGATTTCGCAATCACGAAACCTAGCGCTATATATGCAATGACTAAAACAATTTTTTCCATCAACCAGGGTTGCTGTGCCGGGTTCAGACTCGCCATTACTGCCAGCGATACCGCCGAAATCAACAGTACAGTATCCACACTGTGGCTAGCGATGAAGACCCCTTTGTTGGCTGCCAGTTTACCACTGGCCAAACGCGAAATAGCACGGGTATAAAACAAAATAATACTTAAAACTGCAAACATCACATGCGTGTGTTTAAGTGCCATGTAATCCAAAATTGCCCCTTATTAAATTTTAAAATCAATCTTGTAAGCGAGTCAGGATCTGTTCCAGCTCGTCTGTAACCTCATTAAATACGTCTACCAGTTTTGGGTCAAAGTGTTTGCCTTTCTGGCTGTTAATTTCTGCGATCACCTCTTCCAGACTGAATGCTGGGCGATAACAGCGCTCATGACGCATAGAGTCGTATACATCGGCAATCGCTGCAATACGACCAAAAATATGAATTTCCTCGCCTTTTTTGCCGCTCGGATAGCCGCTGCCATCCCACTTTTCATGATGATCTCGGGCAATCATCGCTCCGGCATTAACGATTTCACGGCGCGAGTCGCGCAGTATCTGATACCCTTTTTGGGTATGAGATTTCATCACGTCCCATTCTTCTGGCGCAAGCTTGTTGGGCTTGTTTAAAATGGCATCGGGAATACCCACATTCCCTACATCGTGCAAGGGCGAAGCCAGTCTGATCAGCTCAGCTTCACGGTAGCTCAGGCCATAGTGCTTGGCCATTACATAGCATATGTTGGCAACGCGCTTTACATGATTTCCCGACTCAGTAGAACGCTGTTCAAGCGCTTCACTCAGGCGGTAAACCAGTTCCTGTTGGGTGTCTTCAATCTCAGCCTGCAACTGGACGTTTTCATACGCCAGTTGTACGTTTTGCGAGAAAATTTTGATCAGGTGTTTTTGCGTGTCGGTCAGAAACTCCGGGATCCCCGAAACAAATAGCATGGAGGCATGATTATATTCGCTTGAACAATAGGCAAACAAATAGTTGTCCTTGTATACGATCCCTCTGTCCTGCAAAGCCTGTCGGCATGCTTCCATTTGCTCAGTATCCAGTACATCTTCTATGGGCTTGCCTTCACTTCGGGCAAATTCGCCACGGCCGGTAAATACCACCAGTTTGTCACTGCTATTGCTGGGATCATTACTGGCCACCAAAGAGGTGGCGTAAATCGCTTCATCCACGGTTCCAAGCAAAGACGTCAGCTGCTGTATAACGCCTTCAATAAACTGGTCAATAGAATGGGAAGCAAAAATATTACGAGATGCTGTGATGATTTTTTCCAGCCCCTGACGAGACTGATCAATTGACAAAATATCCCGATAAGAACGCAAACTCGACATCACCACGGTAAACAGCTTTTGCGCCGTCAGCTCGGTTTTAGATTTGTAGTCATTGATATCATAATTAACAATGACCTGACGCTCCGGTGCCTGGCCTGGCTGACCCGTACGCAAAATAATGCGGATATTATTGTTCTTGGCAGTTTCGCGGATGTACTGTGCTACCCTCAGGCCTGCATCATCCGTTTCCATCACCACATCAAGCAATACAATCGCGGCGTCGGGATGGTCCATAACCACCTTTTTTGCTTCCTCGCCGGAATAGGCACTGAGGAACTCCAGGCGCTTTTTCTGAAACTCAAAATCGCTGAGCGCGAGCTTGGTCACCGCATGCACTTCAGGTTCATCATCAACAATGATCACCTTCCAGGTGCCACTTTTTTCCTGTACTTCCGAATCACTTGGCTCGTCTGAAAACAAAAAATCATCCATTGGAGAGTCCTTAACACTCTTTTTGTACTCGTATCTCGCCAGTATTGCGCACGCTGACGGTCATGAAGCAGGTTGGCGATAACCGAGCTGTCCACCACAATACAGTATCACTGCACTATGCATAATGCCTGCACAAGGCAATTTAGATAATCAGCAACGATTATTGTGGCTTTTGCGCCATCGTTACCCTATCACAGCCTGCCATATCTTTTATTGTAAGTATATTGCGATAGTTCATTTGTGCAAAAATCTGCTGAACACCAGCAGCTTGCTGATACCCGTGTTCAAACATCAGATAACCATCCGGTGCCAGATATTGCAGTGCCTGCTCAGTAATATGACGGATATCGGCATAACCTTCATCCGGCGCCACCAGGGCTGATAAAGGTTCGAAACGGACATCGCCCTGATTCAGGTGCTCATCCGTTTCACATATATACGGGGGGTTGCTGACAATCAAATCAAAGCGCTGATCTGACAAGGCTGAAAACCAGTCGCTCTGGCGGATCTGTACATGCTCAAAACCCAGCCGTTGGCGGTTTTTCTCTGCCAGAGCCACCGCGTCATGAGAGTAGTCTACACCAATAAGCTGCCAGTCAGGCTGCTCCGACGCCAGCGCCAGCACAATAGCGCCCGTACCAGTCCCCAGGTCAACGACTCGAGCACCTGTCGGCAGGGGTAAGGTCAATGCATGCTCAACCAGGGTTTCCGTATCTGGCCGGGGAATGAGGGTGCTATTATTGACATACAGAGGCAAACTCCAGAACTCGCGTTCCCCCGTCAGATGGGCGACTGGCTCACCCGCTTTTCGACGTGCAATGAGTGATTCAAATAATTGATATTGCTCTGCATTCAGCTCGGCTTCTGGCCACGCGAATAAGTAACTGCGGTTCTTCTGAAGAATGTGTAAAAGCAGCACTTCGGCATCGAGTTTCGCTGACTCTGAGCTACTTTGAAGTTGCGAACTCGCCCAGGCAATCGCCTGAGCAAGATTGGGATTCTGCGCCATTAGTCGTCGCCCATGGCTGCTAACAGATCAGCCTGATACTCCAACACTAACGGATCGATAACGGCACCCAGGTCGCCGGCTACCACTTCATTAAGACGATACAGCGTAAGGTTAATGCGGTGGTCCGTGATACGTCCTTGCGGATAGTTATACGTACGGATACGTTCAGAGCGGTCACCACTGCCAACCAGGTTTCGACGTTCGCTGGCTTCTTCTGCCTGACGCTTTTCATCTTCAGCCTGCTGCAGTCGGGCGCCCAGTACTGACAACGCTTTCGCACGGTTTTTATGCTGCGAACGCTCATCCTGACACTCAACCACAACCCCGGTCGGAATGTGAGTAATACGAATTGCAGAATCGGTTTTGTTAACGTGCTGACCACCGGCACCAGATGCACGGAAGGTATCGACCTTGAGGTCCGATGGGTTAATTTCAATGGCTTCTGCTTCTGGAATTTCTGCCATCACAGCAACTGTACACGCTGAGGTATGAACACGGCCCTGAGATTCTGTTTCTGGTACACGTTGTACACGGTGTGCGCCCGACTCAAACTTCAGCTTACCGTAAACGCCATCCCCTTTGATGTTGGCTATCACCTCTTTATAGCCACCGTGCTCACCTTCATTGGCACTGACCACTTCGACCTGCCACTTTTGTGCTTCTGCATAGCGACTGTACATACGGAATAAATCACCTGCGAAAATCGCAGCTTCATCACCACCGGTACCGGCACGAACTTCAAGGAATACGTTATTGTCATCTTTCGGGTCTTTTGGCAGCATCAGGATCTGGAGTTGCTCCTCCAGCTCTGAAATTTGTTCTTTTGCTTCTTTGTATTCTTCCTGAGCCATTTCACGCATGTCAGGATCTGAGTCTTTTAGCATTTCTTCAGCCGCAGCAACGTTTTCCTGGGCCTGCTGGTAGGCAGTGAACGCCTTAACGACATCTTCCAGCTCTGAATATTCTTTTGATAACGCGCGAAAACGGTTTTGATCGCCAATAACTTCCGGATCCCCCAGCATGGCTTCCACTTCTTCGTGGCGCTCTACCAGCGTTTCCAATTTACGATAGACGGACTCTTTCATTTAACTTTTATTCCTGCTCAATACCTAATGCTTGTTTTAATACTGCAATACGCTCTATATCGCCCTCTTTTGCCGCCGCCTGAATGGCACGGGTCGGTGCATGAGTGAGCCGATTGGTGAGCTTGTTTGCCAGCTCTAACAAGACCTTTTCTGAATTCTTACCCGATTGTAGCTGATTTAACGCCTTTTCCACGAGCTCTAATTTAATCGTCTGTGCGGATTCACGATATTCCCGGATCACATCCACAGAGGTCAGTGAACGCTGCCACTGCGCAAATTCATGCGTTTTATCGTCAATGATTTGTTGTGCGTCACGTGCAGCTTGTTCCCGCGAAGCCATGTTTTCGTTCACAATCGCCTGTAGATCATCCACGGTATACAAATACGCAGCATCTAAGTCATTCACCTGACTTTCAATATCACGCGGTACCGCAATATCAACGAACAACATCGGCTTGTGTTTACGCTTTTTCAGTGCTTGCTCTACCACGCCTTTACCTATGATGGGCAAGGTACTGGCCGTGGAGCTGATCACAATATCAGCCTGATGCAATTGCTCCGGCAACTGAGCCAAAGAAATGACATTGGCACTGATTTCATTTGCCAGCAGTTGCGCCCGTTCAATGGTACGGTTGGCCACGGTGATAGCTTTTGGGTTATGTTGAGATAAGTGCTTGGCAACCAACTCAATGGTTTCACCCGCACCAATTAGCAACACATTGGTCTTTTCCAGCTGGCCATAGATATGCTTTGCCAAATTAACGGCGGCATACGCAACAGATACCGCACTAGCGCCAATTTCGGTTTCGGTACGAACTTGCTTTGCTACTGAGAAGGTTTTCTGAAATAAGCGTTCAAACACAGGCTGAATGCCATTGTGTGCCTTTGCACTATTATAAGCTTGCTTAATCTGCCCCAGGATCTGTGGCTCACCTAATACCAGCGAATCCAATCCACAAGCAACGCGCATCAGGTGGTTAACGGCGTCCTGATTGTGGTGCACATAGACGTTCTCAGCCAATTCGTGCTCTTCTATCTGGTGAAATTGCGCAAGCCAACCCAGAAGCGCTTGGGAATTCGGGTCCCCAAGGCTACAATAGATTTCGGTCCGATTGCAGGTAGAAACAATCACGGACTCATTAAACTGCGGTAACTCAGACAGCTGCTGTAGCGCATCCGATAGTTGTTGCGGAGAAAAAGCGACTTTTTCCCTCAATTCGACGGACGCGGTTTTGTGATTGATCCCAAGTGCGATGATGGTCATAACTGCCAGTATTGCTCAAGCCCTGCTTTAAAGCCGCTAATTTTACCAAAAATCAATCGAATATGGAAAGTAAGGAACTTAGTTTGAAACAGTTTCATTTGATTTTGCTCATGTTTTTATTGTTTCTGAGTGGGTGTGCACAGCGTATTACGCCGTCTGATGAGCATACACAGCAAAATCGTCCCGAAAGTTATAACAATTGGCGGGCAACGGGTAAGCTCGCATTTATCTCTCCCGAAGAGCGCCAGTCCGCCAATTTTAACTGGCAATACCGCGAACAAAAACAAACTCTGACACTAAATACATTTATTGGTACCCAGGTATTAAAACTCGAAGAGCTTGATCAGTACAGCACACTCACGCTCGAAGATAAAACTTACACCAGCGACGACAGCAGTGAACTGGTATATCGTCTGAGTGGCTGGCAACTGCCGGTATCGCAGGCACCGCAATGGTTGACAGGTCAAATAGACGCGCCCGATAACCAATATAATCAAAAGCAACAACTTACCCAGGCAACCTGGCAAGATAAGCAGGGCTTGCGCTGGCAGGTCGCCTACCAGACATATCAACGCGTCAACGGGCTCGAACTGCCAACCCGACTCACACTGACGCACAATGACATCACCATCAAAATCCGTATCAGTAACTGGCACTTTGAGACCTTATGAAACCACTAAAATTAACCGCTCCGGCAAAACTCAACCTGTTTTTACACATCAATGGCCGCCGTGCTGATGGCTACCACGAGCTGGAAACCCTGTTTACCTTGCTAGAGTACGGCGACCAATTAACCTTCGTCCCGCTGGAACAAGATACCATCGAGATCCACGGTGATGTTGCGGATATCCCGTTGCAGGATAATTTAATCTTTCGAGCT